>NZ_JBEXOM010000032.1:0-64802 GCF_040611555.1 Streptomyces sp. NPDC006624
GGGGCGCGCGCCCGCGCCGGGGCGGGCCGCGGCCGCGCCGGCCGGGGGGGGCCCCGCCCCCCCCCCCGCCGGCGACCCCCCCTCCCGCGGGGCGGCCGGGGGCTCCGCGGCCCCGCCCGCCGCCGGGAGGCCGTACGACCGGTACGTCAGTCCTCGATCGAGCACTTGACGCCGAACACAGGGCTGAGCAGCCCGTTGTACGAGTTACCGCAGAAGTTGGTGTTGATCTCCACCGGCAACTGGATGACGTTGCCGGAGAGCACGCCGGGGCTGTGGCTGGCGACACCGATCACTCCGTCGTCGGCGCTCGCCGTACCGGCCGTGGCCAGAAGGGCGGCGCAGGCCAGGCCGACCGCGGCAGTCACACGTGTACGCATGGAAAAGCTCCTGTCGTTCGCAGGGACACGTGTGACCACCGTGGCCCGAGGGGCGGCAGTGCGACATCGGGGAGCGTCCGAACGGGGTGCCCGGCCTTCCGTGGGGCCGGGTCCGCACCCTCCGGATGCACACCGGGCTCCCGCGGGGAATGGTGATAGCGGACCCGTTTTTCAGCACCGGGGCCGCACCAGCGATCCGGACCCTAGGAGCAGAGAACATGTCGACGTCACAGCCCCCCGCGTCCCGGCCGCCCGAGGACCGCACCACCCCCGACCGTCTGCTCCACGCCCGCACCGGCACCGACGTGTCGCCGGAGGACCTGGTCCTCGCCTCGGGCAAGGACCTCACCCCGAAGAACCTCGACTGGGCCAGGCGCAAGCTGGAGGCGGAGGGACCTGCCGCCATGGAGAAGCTGCTGCCCTAGCCCTCGGCACGTGTGAGGCCACCGCGTCCGGCGCCGTACGCGCCGGACGCGGTGGCCTCACACGGGGGCAGCCGGTTCAGATGCCGCTGTCGTCCTCGTCCCCGGGCAGCGCGGTGTCGTCCGCCACGACGTGCACCGCGGCCTCCTCCGCGCCGGCCGCGCCGCCGTCGATGCCCACGTCGCTCGCGACGGCGTCCTTCGTGGTGTCGGGGTGGGCGCCCTCGTCCGGGGCGACCAGGCGGCCCGCGCGTTCCGTGCCCGCCTCGGGGTCCACCGGTTCGCCGTCGCCGTCGGGGCTGTCGCCCACCCCGTCCCCGACCGGCTCGGCCGTCACGTCGGGGACCTCCTGGGCCAGCCGCTCGTCGAGGGTCTCGCCCTCGTGCTGCTCGGCGGCGGTGGTGCCGGTCTTGGTGACGCCGAGCGGCTTCTCCGGCGGGGAGTAGCCCTCGTCGAGGGTGTCGTCGTAGGTCCGCTCGTCGACGGCGTCCTGCAGGTCCAGCGGCGCGGCGTCCTCCTGCTCCTCGTTGCTCCCGGTGGGCTGGTACACATCGTCCGCCATCGGTTCGGGGCGCATCGGTTCCGTGCCCATCGTTCCTGCCTCCCTGTCGTGGTGCGACGACTCGTTCGTCTCGTCCGCCCGTTCCGCGTTTCCCGTTACGCGCGCTCTAACCTCGGCGGATGCCCCTGGCAGGGTCGGGGGACGCGGCTCGCGGGTCAGGGGCGCGGTGCGATGCGGACGTCCAGGTCCGGGATCCGGTGGAGCGGCCAGGCGCGGGCGTAGCGGGGCGGGGTGGTGCCGGTGGGCGCGAGATGGGCGACCGGGAGGCGCTCGGCGGTGCGCAGGATGCCGGCCACGGTGGTGTTCTCGTTGTTCCCGGAAATCGCTCCGGAGGAGCAGCCGGTGTAGTAGCCGATCGGGATGGCCTCGTGGCCGGTGAGCAGGCACGGCGGGCGGACCCCGAGGCGGTGCAGGGCGGCGGCCGTGCGGTCCCAGTCGCGGCGGCTGTCGGTGTTGCGGACGACGGCGCCGTGCAGGACGGCCGTCTGCACCGCCAGGTGCCCTGCCAGGCCGAGCGCGACCAGGGATGCGGTGACCGTGCGCCAACGCCCGTCCGGCGTCCTGACCAGGTGCCACAGGGCGTCCGCGACCGGGACGGCGAGCAGGGCGTAGGCCGGCTGGAGGAAGCGGGGCGCGGCGTAGCCGATCATGAACAGGTACGGCACGGCGGCCGTGGCGGCGCAGGCCAGCGGGATCAGAGTGCGTCCCAGGCGCCGGGCCCGGCCGGCGACGACCAGCGCGAGACCCGCCAGGACGGGCAGCACGAACCACCAGATCAGCACCGGCGGGTCCGGCATCGGCCCGGTGCACGGCCGGCACAGGGCCCGTCCGCCCAGGCTGCGCATCTGGTCGTCGACGGCGAACTGCCAGCCGAGCCCGCCCTGGATGCGGGAGGCCTCCGACAGCCGCTCCCGCAGCCCGCCGTGCGCGGCGTAGGCCTCGACGATCCACTGCACGGCGCCCGCCGCGAGGCCCGCGACCAGCGCGAGGAGCAGTCGCGGGCGGCGGCGCGCCAGGGCGAGGACGAGGAGCGGGACCGTCACCCAGACCGCGTCGGTGGGGCGCATCCACGCCATGAGGGCGGCGCCCGCGGCGACGCCCCACACGGCCCCCCGGGCGGAACGTTCCTCCCGGGCGCGCAGGAAGCAGCCCACGCTGATCAGGGCGCCGATCGCGACCCAGTAGTTGGGCATGGCCTGCGGCCCGTAGAAGAGGGTCATCCACAGGGACGCGAAGAGGGCGCCGCCGGTGACCAGGACGCGGGTCGGGAACAGGCCCCGCCAGGCGCGCAGCGCCAGGAAGAGGGCGAGGCCGGACAGCAGGGCGAGGTAGACCCGCAGCAGCGGGACGGACGACGACCAGGACGCCACCGGCGCCACGAGCAGGGAGACGCCCCGCGAGCGCGGGGCGCTGAAGAAGGCCGCCGGGGTGTGGGACGTGACCTGGCTGACGTAGACGATCTCGTCCCAGCCCAGGCCCAGCACGGGCCGTACCAGGGCGAGTTGCGCGACGGTGAAGGCGGCGGCCAGTACCGCGAGGGCCCGGTCGCCGCGCCCGCCGCCGGTCGCGCGTGACGCCGTCTGCTCGCGCCGCCGCCTGCGGACGAGGATGGCGTTCGAGCCGTCGGCCATGTTCCGCCCCTTACCCGGTCGGGCCACAGAGTCACAAACACGGACAAACTAACTCGCGTGCGGTGGGGGTGCAGGGCGGAATACGGCCAAGCGCCTGACCGGAGGCCGGGCCGTCAGCGTGTGTGCGGGGCGCGGTGCGGGGGCTGGGCCGGGGCCGGACGGTGGGTCGGCACGGGGATGGAGCGGACCGCGGGCGCGTCCTCGCCGACCGTCAGCTCGCTGCCGTGGTGACGCAGGGTCAGGGCGGGTCCGGAGACCAGGTGGTACGTGGCCCGGTCGGCGGTCAGCTCCACGCGCAGGCGGCGGCCGAGGAAGCCGACGGTGAACGCCAGGCGGCCGTACCGCTCGGGCAGCCGCGGCGAGAAGCTCAGGGTGCCGTCGGTGCAGCGCATGCCGCCGAAGCCGGCGACCAGCGCCATCCACGTGCCGGCCAGCGAGGCGATGTGCAGTCCGTCGCGGGTGTTGTGCTCCAGATCGCCCAGGTCCATCAGCGCGGCCTCGGCCGTGTAGGCGGCGGCCAGGTCGAGATGGCCGGACCGGGCGGCCATGACGGCCTGGACGCAGGCGGACAGCGAGGAGTCCCGGACGGTCAGCGGTTCGTAGTAGGCGAAGTTGCGGGCGATCTGCTCCTCTCCGAAGAACTCCTCGAAGAAGCTGCCGCACGTGTACATCGCCAGCACGAGGTCCGCCTGCTTGATCACCTGCTTGCGGTACAGGTCGAAATAGGGGAAGTGCAGCATCAGCGGGTACTGGTCCGGGCCCGTGCGGGAGAAGTCCCAGCGCTGGTAGCGGGTGAAGCCGGCGTGCTGTTCGTGCACGCGCAGTTCGTCGTTGTAGGGGACGTGCATGGCCTCGGCGGCGTCCCGCCAGGCGGCCATCTCCTCCTCGTCGGCGCCGAGCCGGGCCGCCTCGTCGGGGTGGCGCTTGCAGGCGTCGGCGGCGGCCAGCAGGTTCGCCCGGGCCATGAGGTTGGTGTACGTGTTGTCGTCGGCGATGGCGCTGTACTCGTCCGGCCCGGTGACGCCGTCGATGTGGAAGACGCCCCGGTCGTCGTGGTGGCCGAGGGAGCGCCACAGCCGGGCGGTCTCCACCAGCAGTTCCACGCCGACCTCGCGTTCGAAGGTCTCGTCGCCGGTGACGGTCACGTACCGGACCACGGCGTCGGCGATGTCGGCCCCCACGTGGAAGGCGGCAGTACCGGCCGGCCAGTACGCGGAGCCTTCCGAGCCCTCTATCGTGCGCCAGGGGAACGCGGCGCCGCGCAGGCCGAGTTGGGCTGCGCGCTCGCGAGCGGCGGGCAGCGTGTCGAGGCGCCAGCGCAGCGCCTCGGCGGCGGACTTGGGCGCGGTGTAGGTCAGCAGCGGCAGCACGAACGCCTCGGTGTCCCAGAAGGCGTGGCCGTCGTAGCCGGACCCGGTGAGTCCCTTGGCGGGGATGGCGCGCTGCTCGGCGCGGGCACCGGCCTGCAGGACGTGGAACAGGGCGAAGCGGACGGCCTGCTGGATCTCCTCGTCGCCGTCGATCTCCACGTCGGCGCGCGCCCAGAAGTCGTCGAGGTAGGCCCGCTGCTCCTCCAGGAGCCCCTGCCAGCCGCTGTGCGCGGCCGCCGCGAGGGCCGCCTCGACCTGGTCGCTCATCGCGGGCCGGGAGCGGGTGCCGGACCAGCCGTGCGCGACCAGCTTCTCCACCCGCAGCCGCTCCCCCGGCTCCAGCACGGAGGTGACGGTCAGCCGGGCCACGTCCGCGTTGCTCTCGCCGGCGGTCGTGGTCCGTTCGGGCCCGGTGACGACGTGGTCGGCGGCGACGGCGACCCGCAGGCCGCTGCGGCGGGTGCGGTGCACCAGGCGCAGCCTGCGGCCCAGCGCGAGGTCCTCCTCGGGCTCCAGCGGCGACTTCAGCGCCTTGGCGGCCCGCGGGTCGCCGTCCGGCTCGGGCAGGCTCTCGTTGGCGACCAGCTCCGACTGGACGACCACCCGGGTCCGGCCCCCGACGGGCTCCACCTCGTACGCCACGGCGGCTATCGCGCGCTGGGTGAGGGAGACCAGCCGCGTGGAGCGCACCCGGACGGTCGAGCCGGCCGGGGAGGTCCACTCGCAGACCCGCTCCAGCACGCCCCGCCGCAGGTCGAGGGTCCGCTCGTGGACGACGACCCGCCCGTAGCGCAGGTCGAACGGCTCGTCGTCGACGAGGAGGCGCAGCAGCTTGCCGTTGGTGACGTTGATGGCCGTCTGGCCGGACTCGGGGTAGCCGTAGCCGGCCTCGGCGTAGGGCAGCGGGTGCAGTTCGTGGACGCCGTTGAGGTAGGAGCCGGGCAGTCCGTGCGGTTCGCCCTCGTCGAGGTTGCCGCGCCAGCCGACGTGGCCGTTGGACAGGGCGAACACGGACTCGCTCTGGGCCAGCACGTCCAGGTTGAGTTCCGACTCGCGCACGCTCCAGGGTTCGACGGTGTAGGCCCGCTGCGCGATCACTCCGCGTCCCCCAGTTCGGCGAGGTCCTTCACCACGATATCGGCCCCGTGCCGGTACAGGGCGTCGGTCTGCCCGACGCGGTCGACGCCGACGACGTACCCGAAGCGGCCCGCGCGGCCGGCGTCCATGCCGGCCAGGGCGTCCTCGAAGACGGCCGCCCCGGACGGCTGGACACCGAGGTCCGCGGCGGCGGCCAGGAACGTGTCGGGACGCGGTTTGCCGGGCAGTCCGCGCTCGGCGGCGACGACACCGTCGACGCGTACGTCGAAGAGGTGCTCGGCGCCGATCGAGTGCAGCACGTCCCGGCAGTTGGCGCTGGAGGAGACGATCGCGGTGCGCAGGCCGTGCGCGCGGACCGCCTCCAGGTAGCGCAGCGTGCCCTCGTAGGGCTCCACACCCTCGGTGCGGATCTTCTCCAGGAGCAGCGCGTTCTTGCGGTTGCCGAGCCCGTGGACCGTCTCGGCGCCCGGCGGGTCGTCCGGGTCGCCGTCGGGCAGGTCGATGCCGCGGGAGGCGAGGAAGGTGCGCACTCCGTCGGCGCGCGGCCGGCCGTCGACGTACTCGTCGTAGTCGGCCGCGTCGAACGGCCGGTAGTCCTCGCCGTCCCGTGCGCGCAGGAAGGCGTCGAACATCTCCTTCCAGGCGGCCGCGTGCACGGCGGCCGTCTTGGTGACCACCCCGTCTAGGTCGAAGAGGCAGGCCTGGATGTCGTCGGGTAGACCGAGCTGCGTCATACAGGACCGTTTCCCCATTGCGGGGGCATCCACTGAGTGGCGCACGCCACATCGGCGGACGACTCCCCGCGGCACGGGCGGCGGAGGGTGACACACTCTGCGGTGTGCCGCTCACCTTCGACGACCTCCTCCGGCGCGCCCGGGCCCTGCCCCGGCCCGGCCGGCGCGCGCTCCTCGGCATCGCCGGCAGCCCCGGCGCGGGCAAGTCGACGCTCGCCGAGCACCTGGTGCGGGAACTGAACGGGACGGACGAGCCCTGGGTGGCGCACGTGCCCATGGACGGCTTCCACCTGGCGGACGCCGAACTGGAGCGGCTCGGGCTCCGGGACCGCAAGGGCGCGCCCGAGACGTTCGACGCGGCCGGATACGCGGCGCTCCTGGGCCGCCTGCGCGACGACCCCCGCGGCGACACCGTCTACGCCCCCGGTTTCGAACGCGTCCTGGAGCAGCCGCTGGCCGGGGCGATCCCGGTCCCTCCACCTGCCCGGCTGATCGTCACCGAGGGCAACTACCTGCTCCTGGACACCGGCGCCTGGGCCCGCGTCCGCCCCCTCCTGGACGAGGTGTGGTTCTGCGAACTCCCCGAGCACGAACGCCTGCGGCGCCTGGTCACCCGGCACGAGGAGTTCGGCAAGGCGCACGACGAGGCGGTGGCGTGGGTGGAGCGAACGGACCAGCGCAACGCCGAGCTGATCGCCCCGACCCGGGACCGGGCCGACCTGGTGGTGCCGCAGTCGGCGCTGCCGCGGGGCCGTTTCCCCTCCCCCGGCCGATGAGGCAGGATCGACCGCATGATCAGACCGGCCACCGTGCACGACGTCCCCGCCATCCGGACGATGATCCGCGAACTCGCCGCCTACGAGAAGGCCGAGGAGCAGGCCCGCGCCAGCGAGGAACAGCTGCGCGAGGCCCTGTTCGGCGAGCACCCGGCCGCCTACGCCCTGATCGCCGAGGACGACGGCACGGGCGAGGCCGTGGGCTACGCCCTGTGGTTCCCGCGCTTCTCGACCTGGACGGGCACGCGCGGCATGCACCTGGAGGACCTGTACGTACGGCCCGGGGCGCGCGGCGGTGGCCACGGCAGGGCGCTGCTCGCGACCCTCGCCGCGCTCTGCCGGCGCGAGGGCTACGACCGGTTCGAGTGGTGGGTGCTGGACTGGAACGAGCCGGCGATCGGCTTCTACTCGTCGCTCGGCGTGGAGTTCCTGGACGAGTGGAGGGTGTGCCGGCTCAGCGGCGAGCCCCTGGAGGAACTCGCCGCCCGGGCACCGGAGGCGGTGGGCACGGCCCGCGCCGTGTGAGCCGCCCCCAGCCGGACGGGATCGGTGCCGGTTCCCCGTGCGCGTCGCCCGCCCTGATGTCCCGTCACCGCTGCGGAGGCTCCTGCGCGCGCCGGCGGGCGCGCAGTGCGAGGGTCAGGGTCTGCGGGCCGTGCCCACCGATGTGGACGCGGTTCCCGCTCGTGGCATCGGTGCCGCCCACCACGGTGTGGTCCTGCCCCGGGTCGTACCGCAGGAGGTCGCCCCGGTCCGGCCCGGCCAGGGGCTCCCCCGCCTCGACCGCGGCCCGGACGCGGATCTCGTCGTCACCGACCCGGTAGGTCATCGGCCCGGCCGTCAGGCACCAGCGCCCGTCACCGATCGGAACCGCGCCCTGCGGCACGCCACCCGGCCGGAAGGTCAGCTCCAGCGCCCAGGGCACCCGGGGCCCGCTGATGTCGATGCGCAGGTCGGCGCCGTCCTCCCGCAGGTCCACCTCGACGCGGGTCGTGTGGGAGACCTCGTCCCGGGGCCGGTCAGCGAAGGCCATCGCGGCCGAGAAGCGTCCCTCGTCCGCCATCCGGTAGGAGCCGTCGTCCCGTCGCCGGTCCGGCGCGAGCGGCTGGTAGTAGGCGGCGGAGAGGGTCTCGGTGAGCCGGTAGCGGCCGTCGGCGAGCCGCTGCATGCCGGCGGCGCGGAACGGGCCCAGGTCGAAGAAGCCCCGGGACAGGCGGACCGCGTCGAGGACCGCGTCGCCGGCGAACAGGCGCAGGAAGGTGGGGTTGCAGGCGAGACCGGAGCGGATGCGCCGGTGCTCGGGCACGTCGGAGCCGCCGTACACCACCGTGTGCGCGGTGTCCGAGGCGCGTGCGGCGAGGCGCGCGGTGGTGAGGTACCGCTCGCGCGGCAGCACCTGCGCCGCCGGTGCCGGCAGGACGTGGCACAGGTCCGGGGTGAGCAGGGTCCCGGCGAGCAGGCCGGGGTCGTCGATGCCGCCGTGGGCCGCCTGCCGCGCCGCGCGGCTGAAGTCGCCGCGGCCGGTGCGGATCGCGAGCAGCCGGTAGTGCGGCAGGTAGGGCGCGAGCGGGAACGGGCCGTGCTGGTCCTGCCGTCGCGAGTGGACGGTCTCCACCGTGCCGTCCGGCCTGATGAGGTCCAGGGTGGCGGCGAGGTTGCGTTCGACGGCGTCGAGCAGGTCGGCGCGGCCGAGCACCTCGGACAGCAGCAGCAGCGACGGGTTGGTCACGTGGGCCGCGTAGTTGGCGCTGCGTTCCGAGTACAGGCCCTCCGCGTCGATGTCGACGCCCTCGGCGAGCCACTGCCCGACGCGGTCGAGCAGCCGGCCGTCGGGGAACGACCGGTGCAGGCGGGCCAGCGCCGCGCACAGCTCCCAGCGGTGGTTCGGGGTGTGCACCCCACCGGTCAGGAGGCTCTCGGTGGCGGCGCCGGCGATCTCGGCGAGCGCGGCCGTGGCCGCGCGCAGCCCGGGCCCTCCGCCCGCGGCGAGGACGTGCGCGTCGCACACGTCGTTGACGGTGAACGCGGAGTCCGGCGGTGACTGCACGTTGTCGCCGCCGGCGAACAGGCCGGTGCCGGTCTGTGCGGCGCGCAGGGCGCGGAGGTGGGTCATCGCCGCGGCGACGGCCTGCCCGCTGCCGTGCAGTGCCGAGTCCGGGGACCGGTATGCCGCGAGCAGGGTCTTCACCCGGCTCGCCAGGGTGCGATGGGGCACACCGGCGGGCTCTGCGCCGGGGCGGGCCGCCAGCGGGGCGGCCAGCCGGTCGGCGGCGGCGGCCGCCGCGCGGACGAAGTCGTGGTCGACGAAGTCGTGGTCGGGCGGGGTGGGCACGGTCGTCAGTCCTTCAGTCCGGCGTTGATGTCGGCGTTCATGACGTAGCGCTGGAACACCAGGAAGACGACGATCAGCGGCACCATGGAGATGACCGATCCGCCCAGCAGCACCGACCAGTTGATGTTCTGCGCCCCGACGAGGCTCTGGATGCCGATCTGCACGGTGAACTTCTCGGGGTCGTTGAGCATCAGCAGCGGCCAGATGTAGTCGTTCCACCGCCACTGGAACGACAGGATGGCCAGCGTCAGCATGATGGGCCGGGAGATCGGCACCATGATCCTCAGGAAGATCGACAGCTCGCGCGCGCCGTCGATGCGGGCGGCCTCGAGGAGCTCGTCGGGGACCGTCAGGAAGAACTGGCGGAACATGAAGCACCCGGTCGCGGTGAGCACGGCGGGGAGGATGATGCCGGCGAGCGAGTTGTACAGGCCGAGGTCGCGGACCACCAGGAACTGCGGGGCGAGCATGACCTCGGACGGCAGCATCGTGGTGGCCAGGATGCCGATGAAGAAGGCCTTGAGCCACTTGTTGTCGTACTTGGCCAGCGCGTACCCAGTACAGCAGCTGACTCCCACCGTGAGGATCGTCGCGATCACGCACACGATGGTCGTGTTGATGAAGTACTGGGAGAAGTTGGCGCTGTCCCACGCCGCCTTGTACCCCGACACGGTGGGGTCGGACGGGAAGAGCGTCAGCGGAAGGGAGAACAGGTCTCCCGCCGGTTTGAAGGAGCTGAGGACGAACCACAGCACCGGCACCCCGTAGAGGGCCGCCAGCACCCACAGCAGTGTCGTCGCGGGCACCGCGCGCCGGAATCCGCCGCGGGACGCGCCGCGGGGCTGCTTCTTCGAAACGGCCCGGCCGGGTCCGGCGTCGACGGGGCGGGGCATGTCAGTGGTTGTCATCGGTTCTCCACCCGCCGGTTGACGAACAGCTGGATGACCGCGACGGCCATCAGGATGAGCATGAGCACGAACGACGCGGCGCTCGCGTAGCCGATCTGCCCGGACTTGAAGCCGGTCTGGTAGATGTACTGGACCAGCAGGTTGTTCGACGTCCCGGGCCCGCCGTTGTTGAGGGAGGCGAAGAGCGGATACTCCTTCATCGCGTGGATCGTGTTGAGCAGGATGACGATGAAGGACGTGGGCGCGATGCTCGGCAGGGTGATGCTGACGAACTGGCGCCACGGGCCGGCGCCGTCGAGCGCTGCCGCCTCGTAGTACGACGTCGGGACGTTCTTGATCGCCGCGATGAACAGCAGCATGGAGAAGCCCGTCCAGGCCCAGGACGCCGCCACCACGACCACCAGCAGCGACAGGTCCGCGTTCGACTGCCACGGAACGGCGCTGCCGCCGGCCTTCTCGATCAGGTAGTTGACCAGGCCGAAGTTCTCACCGAACAGCCACCGCCACAGCACGCCCACGACGATGGGCGACAGCAGCCACGGGATGAAGAAGAAGACGCGGGCGACGGACACGCCCTTGGCGTGCCTGCTCACCAGCACGTTGGCGATGAGCAGCGAGAACACGAAGTTCAGCGGGACGAAGAGCACGGTGTACAGCAGGGTCCGGGTCACCGCGTCGTAGAAGGTGGAGTCCCCGAGGAGGTTGCTGTAGTTGTCCAGTCCGATGAACTGGAACGCCCCCACGCCCGTGTAGTTCGTGAAGGAGTAGACGAGCCCGATCACCGCGGGCCAGACGAAGAACAGCGCGAAGAGCACGACGTTGGCCGCGATGAGGACGAGCGGCGCGAGGGTGTGGCGGCTGCGTCTCCTGGGCGGGCTCACGGACACGTCCGGGGCGCGTTTGGTCATCTTCCTGACTCCGTGCTGGTGAGGGGTTCCGGTGGGCTCAGGCGGTGAGCCCGGTGTCGCGCGGGCGGCCGGGGCCGGGCGGCGGGTGCTCGGACCCGCCGCCCGGCCCCCGGCTCACGATCCGCCGCCGACCTGCTGGTTGTAGCCGGCCACGATGTTGTCCAGGGCCTTGTCGACCGACTGCTGGCCGTTGATCGCCTTGCCGAGTTCCGTCTTGGTCGGGTCCTCGGTGAGGCTCTTGCCCTTCAGCACCCAGTTCGTCTGCGCGGTGTTGAAGTAGCCCGAGATCGGCTCGTACAGCGGGATCGACTCGTTGTAGAGCTTGAACGCCGCCTGGGCCGCCTCGGAGGTGAAGGGGTACTTCGGGTCCAGGCCGGTCTCGACGGGCAGGAACCCGGAGGTCTCGCACAGCTCGCGGTAGTGGTCCGGCTCGTACAGCCAGGACATGAACTTCTTCGCGGCGCCGGCCGCGGCCTCGTTGTTGTTGAAGCCGACCATCATGCCGCCGCTGTTGACGTCGCTGGCCTGCACGGGCTCGGCCGGGGTCGGGACGCTGGCCCACTCGAACTTCTTGATGCTCTCGGCGAAGGCGGGCACCTGCCACACACCGGACCAGTAGGCGACCACGTCACCGCTCTGGAACATGGCGGACGGGTCGGCGCCGCTGGTCCACACCGACTTCGGCATGGTCTTGTCGTCGTTCAGCGCGACGAAGCGCTTCACGGCCTTGCGGGTGGCGGCGTCCACGGAGAACTTGCCCGAGGAGTCGGCGTGGACGTACTTCCCGCCCAGCTCGTAGACCATGGCGCGCAGCCGGGAGGGCGACTGGTCGAAGGTGAGCGAGTACTTGGCGCCGGTCTTGTCGCGGACCTTGTCGGCGGCCTTGACGAATTCGGTCCAGGTCCAGGTCTTCTCGGGCGAGGTGGGGAAGTCGACGCCGGCCTTCTCGAACAGCGACTTGTTGATGTACAGACCGGAGGCGGTGATGTCCGAGGGGATGGACAGCACCTTCCCGGAGGAGTCCTTGGCGATGAAGTTGGGGTTGATCTTGTAGCTCTTGTTGCCGGCGATGGAGCCGAGGTCGATCAGCTTGTTCGCCCAGATCGGGTCCAGGGCCGGCACGGCCGCCACGTCGGGCAGCGAGTTCGCCTGCGCGGCGTTGTGCAGCTTGGCCGGGTATCCGTCGTAGGGGATGTTGACGAGCTTGACGGCGACGCCGGTCTCCTTCTTGTACTGCGCCACCATCTTCTTCCAGCCCGCGTCCTGCCCCGGGACCGTGGAGACCCAGAACGTCAGCGACTTCTCGGTCCCGCCCGAGCCCGAGCCCGACCCGCAGGCGGAGAGCAGAAGGGCACCTGCCGTGGCCACGGCAGCGAGGGGAACCACGCGGCGTATGCCGCCGCGGCCGAGCCGGCGGGAGCGCCGCACACCCACACTGATCATGTTCGATCCCATTTCTCGTGACGGAGGAAGCACGGCGCCAGCCGAGGCGGCACGGGTGCATTGTGCAGGAGATGTCGAATGTCGCTTCCCGGGGCGCGGCCTCGCCCGGCCGCGTCGCCTTCACGGGTGGGGTCCCCGGCCTCGGCGGCCGAGCGTCGCACGAGCTCGCCCTCGTGCGGCTGCCGTACGTCGCGTACGAGCGGGAGGCTTACCCGGAGTCGGCGTCCCGGCCGACTTAGAAAGCGCTTGTCCGGACATTGGCAGACCGATGGCGCAGCCGTCAATGCCTCGCTCGCACGGCTCCGGTCACGGTTTGAATTCCATGGGCGACGGCCAGCCTGCTGGCGCCCGCCACCGTGCCGGTGTCGCCCACGACGCTGCTGACCACCTCGGTGGGCCAGCTCAGCCGGGCCAGCTCGGCCCGCACACCCGGCAGGAGCTGCGGATCCGCGCCCGTGCCGCCGCCGAGCACGATCAGCCCGGGGTCGAGGACCGCGGCGACGGCGGCGGCGAGCCGGCCCACGTCGGCGGCGTGCGCGCCGACCACGGCACGGGCCGTGGCGTGCCCCTGCGCGGACAGGGCGAGCAGCCGCTCCGCGGTGCGCGGACGCGGCCCGTCGCCGTCCCGCCAGGCCTCGGCGGCCCGCCGGAGCAGGGTGCGCGAGCCCATGCGCTGCTCCAGGCCCTCGTGGCGCGGGGCGCGGTCGTCGTCCCAGGGGTAGGGCAGCCGGGCCACCTCACCGGCGGCGCCGTTCGCACCGCGCAGCACCCGGCCGCCGATGACGACGGCGAGACCGATGCCGACGCCGATGCGCAGGTAGCCGAAGGTGTCGCGGCCGACGGCGGCGCCCTCGTGCAGCTCCGCGAGCGCGGCGCAGTTGACGTTGTTCTCCAGGTGGACGGGCACGCCCTCGGGCAGGGCGACGGCCATGGCGTCGAAGGCGGGGCCGGCCTTGGAGGTGGCGGGGCGTTCCCCGGCGCCCTCCCGGTCACGGGTGGTGACGTCACCGACGGCGACCACGACGGCCCGCAGTGGAGCCCCGGCGGGCAGTGCGTCGAGGACCTCGCGGACGGTGCCGGCCGCATCGGACCGGGAGCCGGTGCCCTCGGCGAGCAGCGTGCCGTCCAGGGCGCAGCCGCGCACCCGGGTCTCGGCGGGGCCCAGGTCGACCGCGAGCACGGCGCCTGCGGCCGGGCCGAGCCGGTAGACGGCGGCGCTGCGGCCGGTGGAGCCGGAGGCCCGGCCGGAGTGCGCGGCGAGCTCCGCGGCCTCCAGTTCGGCGACGGCCGAGGAGACGGTCGGCTTGGACAGGCCCGCACCGGCCGCCAGCTGGGGGCGGGTGGCCGTGCCCGTCCCGGCCAGTACGTCGAACACCACACGGGCACTCTCACTCAGCTGCATGGTCTCCCCAGGTCGTGCTGCGGCCGGACACGGCGAGCCGCAAGAGTGGCGCGGCAGCGGTGATTCCGTGCCTCTTGACGCACCCTACTTCGTTAGTTAACTTCCTAACGAACTTCACGGTACTCGCCTGCCGTGCCCCGCAGAAGCCCGTCCCGGGGCTTCCCTACCTCTTCAACTGCCGTGGTCCGGCGCGCGGTTCGCCTGCCGCTCGCCGTGACCGCGCGACGAAAAGAGGACCCGTGCAGGACTCCACGCCTTACGCGGTCGGTATCGACGTGGGCGGCACCAAGACCTGGTTGCGCGCTCACGCGGGCGGTGCGGCGGTCGTCGATCACGTACGCCTCAGTACGGGATGGCGGCCGCACGACGCCCGGGCCGCGGCCGGCTGGCTTGCCGCGCTGGTCCACGAGGCACTGCCCGCGGGCGCACGCCCGTCCGCCGTCGCCGTGGGCGGGCACGCCTGCGAGACACCTCGCCAGTGCGAGGGCATCCGGGCCGCGCTGCACGAGCGGCTGGGGGTGCCCGCACGGGTCGTGGGGGACGCCGAGCTGCTCGTCCCGGCCGCCGGTCTCGACAAGGGTGCGGGCCTGGTCGCCGGTACCGGTTCGGTCGCCGTGGGGCGGTCGCCCGACGGCGGTCCGGTCCAGGTCGGCGGCTGGGGCGCGGTGCTCGGCGACGAGGGCGGCGCGGCCGGACTCGTCCGCGAGGCCGCCCGGGCCGTCTGGGCGGCGCACGACCGCGGCGAGCGGCCCGACGCCCTGGCGTCCGGTCTGGTCGCCGCCTTCGGGGTGGCCGAGGTGCCCGCGCTCGGCGCGGCCCTGGAGGCCGCCGCGGACGTCTCCGCCGAGTGGGGCCGGCACTCCCCCGTCGTGTTCGCCGCCGCCGAGGCGGGCTCACCGCTCGCCCGGGCCGTGGTCGCCGACGGCGGCCGGGCCCTCGCCGCGCTCGTCGTACGGCTCGCCGCGCGCGGTGCCGCCGTGGACGACGTGGTGGTGGCGGGCGGCACGGTGCTCGCCCAGCCCGCGCTGTACGAGGCGTTCACCGCGGCGCTCGCCGAAGCCCTGCCCGGGTCCCGGCCGCGGCGCCTGCGCGTGCCGCCGGTCGAGGGCGCCCTGAGGCTGGCCCGCGCCCTGCTGTGAAGGGCGCCGCCCGGCCGTTCCGGTGAGCCGGGCGGGGGCCGTTCACGTTCCGGACACCGGCCCGTGGCCGGACCCACCGCGACGGGTCACCGCACGGCCGTAGATCTTCACTCGTCACAGGTGCCACGGCAGTCACACAGGCATCAGCCGTCGCACCTGGCACCACCTCGTCGGCCGTCCGGCCGCAGCACCGCCGCAGAGATCCCCCGCAGACTCCAGAGAGGCGCACCCATGCCGTCATCAGCCGGGACCCGCACCGCCACCGCCGTCGACCGGCGGGGATTCCTGAAGACCTCCCTCGGGGCCTCGGCGGGCGTGCTCGCCGCCCCGGCCCTCGTCACCTGGGCGGCCGCCGCGGACGCCAAGGCGGCCACGGGCTTCCCCGCCTTCGTCGACGACTACACGTCGAACGTCCTGGCCAACCAGACCCCCGAGACCAACGCGGTCGTCCGGATCCTGGGCGGTATGGCCGAGGTCTGGAAGACCGGAGACGCCTGGAACACCGGCCGCGTCCTGGACCGCGAGGTGCTGCGCGCCAACATGCGCTACTGCGCCCGGATCACCCGGGCCCGCACCGAGGCGCAGGCGAAGGAGGCGTTCCTCCACGACCGCCAGCACCAGAGCTACGCCGTGATCGCCGGTCTCGGCCCGCTCGCCGGACCGTACCGGGAGGGCGCCAAGGCGGTCACGTCGATCACCGCGGCCCCGGACGGCACGCCCCCCGGGAAGATCAGCGACACCCTGCCCGCCGACGCCCCGGCCGGCTCCGCGCTCGGCGCGGGCTCCCACGACTCGGACCTCGGCCGGGTGGCCCGGCTGGTCGACACCGTGCGCGGCCCGTTCGCCTCGGGCAACCCGGGCAAGTTCGCGTTCCAGTACCCGCGTCCGTGGCGCATGAACGAGGACAGCGAGGTCGTCGACACCGGCCGGAAGGACGCATTCGGCTACCCGGTGTACGACTCGGACGTGGTCGTCGCCCCGCAGCTGCTGCGCCAGCGCTCCGAGCACCCGGAGGAGGACGGCGGCTTCCCCAGCGGTCACACCAACGCCTTCCACCTGGCCGCCCTGGCCTTCGCGTACGCGGTGCCCGAGCGGTTCCAGGAGCTGGTGACGCGCGCGTTCGAACTGAGCCACACCCGGATCGTCGCGGGCATGCACTCCACCGTCGACGTCATCGGCGGCCGCGTCATGGCCACCGCCCTGACGGCCGCGGCGCTGGCGGACCCGGCGAACGCCGAGCTGAAGGCGGCGGCCCGCGCCCAGGCCCTGGACTACCTCACGCGCGCGACCGGCACGACCCCCGACACCCTGTACGCCTACGCCCACGCGGACGCCGGTGACGCCTACGCCGACCGCGAGGCCAACGCCCGCGCGGTCGGACCGCGGTTGACCTACGTCCTGCCGCGCCGCGGGCGCAAGGAGCCGATGACCGTGCCCAAGGGCGCGGAGGTCCTGCTGGAGACGCGGCTGCCGTACCTGTCCGCCGGGCAGCGCCGGGAGGTGCTGCGCACGACCGCGCTGCCCTCCGGCTACGTGCTGCTGGACGGCTTCGAGCAGTGGGGGCGGCTGAACCTGTTCGCGGCGGCGGACGGTTACGGCGCGTTCGCACAGGACGTCACCGTGACGCTGGACGCGCGGGCCGGCGGCTTCCACGCGGCCGACAGCTGGCGCAACGACATCGAGGGCGAGGGCGGGCTGACCAAGCGCGGCACGGGCACGCTCACGCTGACGGGCCGCAACACCTACCGCGGCGGGACGGTGGTGGCGGACGGCACGCTGGTCGCGGCCTCGGCCCACGCCCTGGGCCGGGGAGACGTCCGCGTCACGGGCGGCACGCTGCGCGCCGGGGACACCCTGCGGGTGGGCGGCTCGTACGTGCAGGAGGGCGATTCCACACTGGAGTTGACGCTCCGCCGGCAGCACGGCCCGGCACTGGCGGTGGGCCGGCGGGCCCTGCTGGGGCGGGGCGCCGTGCTGTCGCTGCGGCTCGACACCGAGCGGCCCCCGGCCGCGGGGACGACCGTGCCGGTGCTGTCCGCTCCGGGGCTGCGCGGCCGGTTCGAGCGGGTCGAACTGCGGTCCGACACGCTGACGGCCGTGCCCGTCCACACGCCGGAGGGCCTGTCGGTGCGACTCGTGCGGCGGTGACGCCGTGCGCGGCGGGGGCTGATGCAGAGTGGGTCCATGAGGGACCTGTGGACCGCCCCCGCCGTGCCCCGGCCGGTGCCGCTTCCTCCCCCGGCACCGGCCGGCGCCGTGCGGCGGCGGCCCGGCGGACGGTGGCCCGGCGGACGGTGGCCCGGCGGACGGTGGCCCGGCGGACGGTGGCCGGTGGCGCTCGCGGTGGTCCTGCTGCTGGCGCAGATGGCCTTCGCGATGGTCACGACGGCGGTGCGGCAGACGCCGACCATCGACGAACCGGTGTACGTGGGCGCGGCCGTGGAGTACGTGCGCGAGCACCGGCTGCGGCACAACCCCGAGCATCCGCCGCTGGGCAAGCTCGTCATCGGCGCGGGTGCCGTCCTCGCGGATCCGCGGGCCGGCACGGGGTTCACCGGGGACCAGGGGCGGCTGGGGCGGCACCTGCTGTACGAGTCGGGCAACGATCCCTGGCGGCTGATGCTGTGGGCCCGGCTCCCGGTGATCGCCCTGACACTGCTGTTCGGGCTGGTCGTGTTCGCCTTCGCCCGTGAACTGGCGGGGCGGTACGCGGCGTTGGCGGCGCTCGCGCTGTACTGCTTCTCCCCCGACGTCATCGCCCACGGGTCGCTCGCCACGCTCGACGTCCCGGCCGCCGGGTTCGTGCTGACGTCGGTGTGGCTGACGTGGCGGGCCCGGGTGAGGCCCCGGACGTACGTGCCGCTCGCGGGGGCGGCGCTGGGTGCCGCCCTGGCCACGAAGATGAGTGCGCTGCCCGCCGTGCCGGTGGTCATGGCGCTGGCCGCGGTGTCGGTGTGGCGGGCGTCCTCGGCGGGCAGGCGGCTCGGGCGGGCGGTCGCCGCGGCGGCCATGGTGGCCGTGGCCGCGGTCGCCGTCGTCTGGGCCGTGTACCTGATGGTCGATCCGCGGCTGCGCTGGGATCCGGAGCAGCCGGTGCCCGTGGTGCGCGGACTGCGGGGCCTGCTGGTGCACCTCCTTCCGTTCCCGGAGGCCTACCGGGACGGCATGCGGATGCAGTTCGCGCTGGAGAACCGGCCGTGGCAGGGGTTCCTGTTCGGGCGGTTGTACGACGGCTCGCTCTGGTACTACCTGCCGGCCGCGCTGCTGGTGAAGACACCGCTGGGCATGCTCGCGCTGTGGGCGGCGGGGGCGGCGGCGGCGGTGGCGATCCGGCGGCTGCGGCCCGCCGCGCCGTACGTGCTGGCCGCTCCCGTGGTGCTGCTGGCGGCGGCCATGCAGGGGGCGCGGGACTTCGGGACCCGGTACGCCGTGTTCCTGCCGCTGTTCCTCGCGGTGGCGGCGGGGTGCGTGACGGCGTTGCGGCGGCGGTGGGCGTCCGCCGGGGCGGCCCTGCTGGTGGCGTTCACCGCGGTCAGTTCGCTGCGGACGTTCCCCTACTACCTGCCGTACTCCAACGAGGCGTTCGGGGGGCCCGGCCGGACGCGGGAGTGGCTGCACGACTCCAACGTGGACTGGGGGCAGGACCTGGGGCGGCTCGCCGAGCGGCTGCGGGAGCGGTATCCGGGCGAGCGGGTGTGGCTGGTGTACAAGGGCAGCGGGGTTCCAGCCTTCTACGGGATCGAGGCCTGCGATCCCCGGCGGGTGCCGCTCCGCGAGGTGCGGGGGCTGCTGGTCGTCTCGGACTCCGCGGCGGCGAAGGCCACGGGGCGGCTGGCCGGACTCATCGGCGGCAGCCGCCCCGTGGACCACGTCGGGCACTCGATCACGGTCTATCGCCGCTGAGTACCCGTCAGGTGCCGTGCGGCGTGCGGTACTTCAGTGCGTCGCGCGGAAGAAGCCGTCCGCGCTGACGTGCGGCATGACTTTGCTGGACACCCGGTAGCGGCCGTTGGGCACCTCGGGGCACCGGGCCACGTGGACCGCCAGCGGGCCGGCCCACTCGTAGCCGCGGCGCTCCGCGTGGCGGGCCAGGCTGTCGGTGAGGGCCTGGCCCACGTCCGTGCCGCTGCGGGCCAGGTGTTCGTGCACGTCCTCGGGCAGTTCCACGTCGTAGGCGTTGGGGACCATGACCCGGCCCTCGCACGAGACCACGGCGTTGCCGTCGCACTCGCGGCGCAGGGCCTCCAGGACCTCGACCGGCTCGCGGTCGCGGATGCGGGCCCACAGCGCCTCCCATCGGTTCTCCAGTGTCTCTTCCAGCGCACTCAGTGCGCCCATGCGGCCTCACCTGCCGGTAGCTCGTCGGTTCGCTTGCGGTTCCGGGAGGCGGGCTACCGCTCGTCGAAGTCGTCGGGGCGGACCTCGGCCTCCTCCAGGGCCTCGCGCATCGTGCGCCCGGTCGCGCCGGCCGGCCGGTCGCGGTTCTCGTCGTGCTGCTCCAGGACCTCGTCCGTGGTCCCGGTCTTCGGACGGTTCTCCTCGGGGACGGTCATCGTCATGGCTCCTCTCGCGATCTCGGGGCGGCGGGTTCCCGCCCGGCGTCCGGGTATCCCCCCGGCGGGCGGCTCATGTGCACCAGCGAAGAAGCCGCTGGTCACTACGGTGCGTGAGCTATGTTGAACGTCCGTGGGAGACGAAGGAGGCGCACCGGTGCCATCGCCGCAGCAGGCACGCGCACAGGCATCCGCGATCAGTTCGGGGAAGACCGACCCGGAGACGGAGGTCTCCCCGTCCTCCCAGCTGCGCACTCTCTTCGACCGGCCCCGGCTGTCCCCGGGGCAGCGGCGCATCGCGCAGTACCTGATCGAGAACATCACCGAGGCGGCGTTCCTGTCGATCACGGATCTCGCGGACCGGGTCGGGGTGAGCCAGCCGTCGGTGACGCGGTTCGCCTCCGCGGTCGGGTTCAGCGGCTACCCGGCCCTGCGCGAGAAGCTGCAGTCGATCGCGCTCGGCACCCTCGCCGGCGGCCCGGCCGAGGAACACCGGGGCAACGAGCTGCAGGCGGCGGTCGACGCCGAGATCGAGAACCTGGAGAACCTGCGGCGCGACCTTGCCGACCCGGACGCGGTCATCGACATCGGCCGCAAGCTGTCCTCCTCCACGCCCCTGACCGTCCTCGGCCTGCGCATCTCCGTGTCGCTCGCCGAGTACTTCGCCTACGCCGCGCGCCGGATCCACCCGGACGTACGGCTCGTGACGCGGGGCGGCAGCGTCGCCTACGACGCACTGCTGCAGTCACGTGAGGCGGGTGGTACGTGGGTGCTGGCGTTCTCGATGCCGCGGCACGCCCAGGAGACCCTGACGGCCGTGCGGGTCGCGCGGGGCGCCGGGCTCAAGGTCGCCCTGATCACCGACCTGGCCCTCGGGCCGCTCGCCGACGAGGCCGACGTCGCCTTCGCCACCGGCACCGGTTCGCGCCTGGTCTTCGACTCCTACGCGGCCCCGGGCGTGATGTGCTCGGCGCTGCTGCAGGCGATGACGGACGCCGACCCGGAACGGACGCAGGCCCGCCTGGAGGAGTACGAGCAGGTCGCCGACCAGCACCATTTCTTCCTGAAGGACTGAGCGCTCCGCCTCCGGGCGCACCACGGGACCACCCGCAACAAAGCGCGCATGAATGTTTTCATGCGTCTTGCAAACCGGAAGGCATATATAAATACTGCTCACGGATCGCGACCCGGCTCGTCCGGATCCGTTCCGCACCCGAGGAGGCCGGGTCCTACCCGCTCCGGCGTCCCGGGTGTCCGTGGCGGCCCCGGTCATCCCCTAGGCCGGGGCCGCCCCGACCCGTCGTCCACCCTCACGACGCCGCACACCCGGAAGCGATGATCATGCCCCTGACGTCCACGCGCATCAGCCCGGACTGGCCCTGCCAGGTGAAGACCCCCGGGAGCTACGACTGGGAGCGCTCGGCGGCCAAGTGGCTGCGCGAGCTGGTGCCCGCGCGCTACGCCGGATACCCCGTGTTCGTCCGCCACCCCGTCCTCCTCGCCCGGCACGCCCAGATCCAGGTCCAGCAGGAGATCCGGGTGGCCCGCACCGCCCTGCAGACCGCCCGCGCCGACCTTCCCGGGCTGGGCCTGCACGAAGGCGTCATCGAGCACACCATCAAGCTGTACGCGGCCGAGGTCATGCAGCTGCAGCACATCGCGCGCAGCGTCCGGGTCGTCACCCAGGCCCTGGTCGAGGCCCACCGCCACGCGTGACGCCCCGGGAGGCATGACCCGCGGCGTACGTGGCACGCGTAATGCGATGAGCACCACGCAAGCGCGCCGCGCGGAGCCGGTGACCACGGTTCTGACCTGGCAGGTGCGCCCCGGCCGGGAGCCGCAGTTCGAGGAGTGGACGCGCGGCATCACCCGCTGCGCCCGGCGGTTCCCGGGCAACGAGGGCGTCTCCTGGCTCACCCCCGAGGACGGGCACCGCTACCACGCGGTGCTGCGCTGGTCCGACCGGTACCGGCTCGCCGCCTGGCTGGAGTCCGAGGAGCGGGCCCACTGGCACCGGCGGATCCAGGACATCGCCACCGAGGTCAGCAGCGCGCGCCAGTCGACGACCGGCATGGAGACCTGGTTCAGCCTGCCGGGCACGACCGTGCAGGCGCCGCCCCGCTGGAAGATGGTGCTGACGACCCTGCTCGGCGCCTACCCCTTCGTGCTGCTGATCCAGTGGCTCGTGACGCCGTACACCGCCGGCTGGCCGCTGCCGCTGCGGGCCGCCGTGTTCCCGCTGGTGCTGCTGCCGGTGCTGACGTACCTCGTGATGCCGCGGCTGAGCCGGCTGCTGCGGCAGTGGCTGTATCCGCGCAACGGCGACTGACGGTCCTCCCGGGCGGGCCTACGGGACGCATGAGGCGAGAGTGGCGTCCGAGCGGCTCCCGCCCGCACAGCGCTCTTCGAATCGGGCCAGGTGTGAAATGCTCGACGGGTGACGAGCGAGCCCGTGACACCGGAGCAGCCCGGGGCCGCACCGGACCTGGTCGAACTGGCCAAGATCGTCGCCCGGCAGCGCGCGGAGCTGGACCGGCTGCGCGACCAGGCGGCGACGTCGGCCGTGGTGGAACGCGCCAAGGGCGCCGTGATGGCCCTGACCGGATGTCCCGCCGACGCCGCGGGCGAGCGGCTGCGCGAGCAGGCCAAGGCGGCCCGTCACACCCTGCTGGAGGAGTGCTGGATCACGCTCGGCGGCCTGGCGCCCGCCGGGCACGCCCCGGGCGAGGCGGCCGGGTCCGCCGGTGCCGGGACACCCCGCACGGAGGCCGCCGCCCTGGAGGGTGCCGCCGCGCCGGACGACGTCGCCGCCGCCCTGGGCCGCCTCGCCCGTGCCCTCGTCCGCGTGATGACGCCGCAGGATCTGGCACGGTGCCTGCTGGAGCACCTCTCGACGGACATGGCGGCCGACGCGATCCTGATCTACGCCCGCCGGGCCGACGGCGGCTTGGAGCTGACCGGGCACGCGGGTGTCGACGAGAAGCTGGCCGCCCAGTGGAGCCAGGTACCGCCACTGAGCGGGATCGCGGCGCTGGACGCACTGCGGGCGGGCGAGCCGCGCTGGCTCGAGGACCACGCCGCGGACGAGCGGCGGTACCTGCTGATAGGCGACCCTCCCGACCGGTGGCGCTCGCGCGCCTGGCTGCCCGTGGGCGTCGCGGGCTCCGCCGAGGTCTGCATCGGCGTGCTGCGCGGACGGGACGGTGTCTTCACCCCGCGCGACCGCGCGCATCTGCGGGGGGTCGCCCTGCTGTGCGCCGGCCGGCTGCGGACCTTCGACACCCCGGCCGAGCGGTCCGCCGACGCCGCCACGGACGCGGTGCAGGCGCTGTTCGAGGCGCTGCCGGTCGCGGCGATGCTGCTCACGCCGCTGCGTTCCGTCTCCGGCGAACCCGAGGACTTCCGGGTGGAGGCCGCCACCGCCCAGGCGGGCGACCTGCTGGGCCGCGCCGGGGAGGAGCCCGCCGGGCGGCGGCTGCTGGAGTTCCGGCCCGCCCTTCCTGCGGAGCCGCTGTGGCGCGGCCTGGTACGGGTCCTGGCCACCGGGGAGCGGTACGAGGGCGAGCCGTTCGCACACGAGGAGGTCGTGGACGGCGTCGCCGAGCTGTTCACGTACACGGCGCGGGTGGCGCCGCTGGGCGACGCGCTGGTCGTCTCCTGGGTCCGGCGCGGCTCCTCCGACCGGCAGGAACAGCGGCTGGCGGACCTGCAGCGGCTCGGCAGCCTCGGCTGGGCGCAGTGGAACCTGGCCTCCCAGGAGGCCTCCTGGTCGACCCAGGTGTTCGCCCTCCTCGGCCGGGACCCCTCGCGCGGCCCGGTCCCCCTGACCGGGGTGCCGGAACTCGCGCTGCCCGAGGACACCCCCGCGCTGACCCGTGCCGTCGGCGAACTCGTCCAGCAGGGGCGGGCGTTCGACGTACCGTTCAGGATCCGGACCAACGGCGGCATCCGGCATCTGCGGCTCGCGGCCGAGGCGGTGACCGACACGCACGGCACACCGGTCGAGGTGCAGGGCTTCGTGCAGGACATGACGGCCCGGCGGCGGGCGGAGCTGGCCCTGATCGAGAGCGAGCGGGCCATCGTCACACAGCACGACGTGCTGCGGGCGGAGCGGACCCTGGCCTCCCGGCTCCAGCACGCGCTGCTGCCGATGTCCAACCGGCCGGTGCATCTGGCGGGGCTGCGCGTCGAGGTCGCGTACCTGCCCGCCCAGTCGGGGGTGCACGTCGGCGGCGACTGGTTCAGCGCCTTCGAACTGCCCGACGGGGACGCCCTGCTGGTGGTGGGGGACGTCGCCGGGCACGGGGTCGACGCCGTCGCCACCATGGCCCAGCTCCGGTTCACCGCCAAGGGCATGGTGCTCACGGGCTCCTCGCTGACCGGCGCCCTCCACCGGCTGAGCACGCTGCTGCTGCACTCGCGCGACACCTACGCGACCGCCACGATGGTGATGGCCCGCTACTCCCCCGGCGACCGCCGGCTGGTCTGGGCGCAGGCCGGGCACACTCCGCCGCTGCTGCTGCGCGGCGGTGAGGTGCGGTACCTGGACCGCCCGCGCGGCATGCTGCTCGGCGCCTCCGCAGCGCCGGTCTACGAGGAGGCCGAGTGCCGTCTCGAACCGGGTGACCGGCTGATCCTGTTCACCGACGGCCTGGTCGAGCATCCGCCGGAGAGCATCGACCGGGGCCTGGAGCGTCTCGCCGAGGCCGTGGCGGCGCCGCACGCCGACGCGCCGGCGTCACTGGGGCCGCTGCTCGCGAAGATGCTGCCGCAGGAGCGGCGGGACGACGTGTGCGTCGTGGACGTCCGGGTGCCGGAGGTGCGGGAAGGGTAGGGGCGCTCGGGGCGGGCCGTGCCGGGGTTCACGAGTCGCCGCGGTGCCGCCAGTACCACCACAGCCCCATGATCACGGCCAGCAGGAACAGGACGGGCAGGACCAGGCCGGGGATGCGGGAGCCGTTCATGGGGTTGGCCTTCGGTTCGCGGCGGAGCGGGCGGCCCGTGCGCCGCCCCCGCCCAGGGTGCGGCAGCGCGGGCCCGCGGCTGCCGTGCTTTTCCGAGCTGTTGCCGGGCGTTCGACGGCCGGGGGGCGACGTCAGTCGACCGGGTGACCGGGTGCGATGTCGACGGTGTCGGAGAGGCGCAGCAGGGGACCGTCGCAGGACGTGCGCGCACCCCACTCGACCGGGTCGAGGACGAAGCCGATGTGGTCGCCGCCGCCGCAGCGCGTCAGGATCCGGCCGACGAACCAGGCCGCCGCGTCCTCCAGCACGAGGGCCCCGCCGTACGCCTCGCGCAGCCGTACGTCCCGGAACTTGTCCTCCTCGTCGCCGGTGTGGCCGCCGAACAGCTCGGCGAGGCCGTGCTGTTCGCGGGTGAGCAGGTGCACGGCGAGGACCTCGGCGGTGCGGGCCACCCGGAAGGTGTGGTTGAGCTCGGACAGCCAGACCACGAACCGCACGGGCCGTAGCGAGCACTGCGAGGCGAATCCGACCAGGCAGCCGGCCCGTTCCCCTCGCGCGGCGGCCGTGACGAGGCACATGTCGGGGTTCAGCCGGTCGACGAACTCGTCCATGCCCGCCATGGTCGCATCACTGCCGCGGCCGGGCGACGCGCGGCACCGACCGCCCCGCGGTCGACACCGGCGCGCGGCACCGACCGCCCCCGCGGGCGACACCGGCGAGCGCGGTGCCGGACACCCCGTGGTGCCGGTCAGCCCGTGGTGCCGGTCAGCCGGTGACCGGTGCCGTGCGGGACTCCAGTGCGGCGCGGGTGTCGTTGCCGTAGACGCCCGTCTCGTCGCCGCGGATGCCGTACCAGAGCTGGAAGCGGGCGACCGCCGCGGTGAGCGTCGGGTCGTAGCGGCCGCTGGTGGAGCCGTCGCGGTAGACGTCGGGGATGCGCAGCAGGCGTTCCTGGAGTTCGGTCACCTCGGGCCCGGTGGCTCCCTCGCGCAGGGTGCCGGCGCCGTCGGGGTCCACGGGCGCGGTCGCGGGCGGGGTGGGCGTGGGTTCGGGGGCGGCGGCGGACGGTGTGGGCCGGGGGGCGGGTGCGGCGTCGTCCTCGGTGGTCCCGCTCTCCCGGAGCAGCAGCGCGCCGCCGAAGCCGATCACCGCGGCGGCCACGACGGCCAGGGCGACGGCGGCGCGGCGCAGTCCGCTTCCGGGGCGCCCGGCGCGGTCCCCTCCGTGGGAGGGGGCGTGGAAGGGTCCGTGGGTGGGACCGGGTGAGGGGGCGACGGGCGGCAGTTCCTGGGTGAGGGCCTCGGAGCCGGCCGGCGGCCTCGGCAGGGCAACGGACTCGTAGCCGCCGGGTGCGCCGGCCGCGCGGTCCGTCTCCTCGTGGTACTCCCGCATCAGCTCCGCGAGCGCGTCGGTGCGGCGCGGCCGCAGGACGCGGATGGGTTCGAGGGGCGGGCCGTCGTGCGGCCGCCCGGGCCCGGACGGTGTCGACACGCTGCTCTCCTTCCGTCCGGGCGCGCGGGTGCCCGACGTCGAGGATCGTCCTGCCGCTAGATACGCGGCCGGGGCGCAGGCGACTCAACGGGGGTCCGGCCGGCGCCGGAGAGCACTCAGTACCTCCTGAACAGTGCACTGAGTGCCATGTGGGGCCCTCCGGGTGCTACGTTCGCGCTCATGAGCTCCGAGAAAGCCGACGCGGGCAACGGGAAGCCGCCCATGCGGGACGCCCTGGTCGCGGCGGCGTTCCAGCTGTTCCTGGAGCGGGGGTACGAGCAGACCACCGTCGACGACATCGTGGCGCTCGCCGGGGTGGGGCGGCGCTCGTTCTTCCGCTACTTCCCCTCCAAGGAGGACGTGGTCTTCCCCGACCACGAGCGGTGCCTGGCCGACATGACGGCCTTCCTGGCCGCCGGCACGGACGACGACGAGCCCGTGCGGCGGGTGTGCGACGCGGCCCGGCTCGTGCTGCGCATGTACGCGGAGAACCCGACCTTCTCCGTGCAGCGCTACCGCCTCACCAAGGAGGTCCCCGGGCTGCGCGCCTACGAACTGTCGGTGGTGTGGCGCTACGAGCGCGCCCTCGCCGCGTATCTGCGCCGGCGTTTCGCGGCCCGCCGGGACGGGACGCTCCAGGCCGACGTGATCGCGGCGGCCGTGGTCGCGGCGCACAACAACGCGCTGCGCTCCTGGCTGCGTTCGGACGGGCGGGGCGAGGCGGACGCCGCGGTGGACCACGCGCTGGCGTACGTGCAGTCCTCGTTCGGGGACGTGCCGGCGCCTCCGGCCGGGGAGGAGCCCGACGACGTGGTGGTCGTGGTCTCGCGGCGCGGGGCGCCGCTGTGGCGGGTGGTGCAGGAGATCGAGTCGACGCTGGGGCGCGGCTGAGCCTCCGCATTTTGAGGGTACGGAGTGCCTTTACGAGTGGCACTGAGTGCCATACTCTGTGCTGCGTGCACGGTGGCACGGCGAACCGCGCACCCGTGTGCGCGGTCGCCCGCGCCCACGGATTTCCGGCCGAGTGCAGGGAGTTGACCAGCGTGTACCACCCCTCAGGAAGCGTCGCTCAGCAGGCAGCCGGCCCCGCGACGGGTCTCCTCGACCCGAAGGGCGCGGACAGGGACGCCCTCCTCTTCCAGCGCTGCACCTGGTGCGGCACCGCCATGTACCACCGGCTGCTGTGCCCCGTCTGCCGGGGTGCCGATCTGCGCACCGAACGCAGCGAGGGCACGGGCACGGTGCGCCACTCCACGGTGGTGCACCGCAACACGCCCGCGGCGCGCAACGTGTCCCTGGTCGAGATGACCGAGGGCTTCATCGTGCGCGGCCGGGTGATGGGCCCGCCGATCGGCATCCACAGCGGCGACCGCGTACGGCTGTCCACCGCCAAGGACCCGGTACGGGGCGAGCCGGTCTTCCAGTTGCTGGACGAGCCGTACCGGGCCTGGAGCTGACGGAGCCTCAGGCGGTCGCCAAGTCCGTGAACAGGGTGCCGGTGCGCACGGGCCGTCCGGTCTCGAAGCTCCGGTCGGCCGCCAGGCCCACGGTCAGGGCCGGCGCTCCGTCGCGTGCGGTGGCCGCCGCACGGGTCACCGCCGCGGAGCCCGTCGGCCGGTCCGGGCCGACGGGGCCGGGCAGCGCGTCGCGCATGCGCGGGTCGCCGCCGTGGGCCTCGTGGGCGACGCCGAGCCCCGAGGGAAAGTGCTTGCCGGATCTCAGGGTGTGAGGGTGATCCGGATGCCCACGGTGCCGTCGAGGCCCCGGCGCAGCCGGCTGCCCAGCAGGGTCAGCCGGCCCATGACGCCGTACTTGCGGGCGAGCAGCCGCCGGTAGCGCGCGGTGGTCGCGGGGTCGCAGATCTCCGCCGTCGCGGGTACCTGGTCCCCGGTGGGGTTGCCGCGCAGGTCGCAGGGCCCGACCAGGACGTCGGGACGGTTGCGGATCCGCTTGACCTTCCAGGAGTCGGCCGCGGTCCAGGCGCCGAGCGCGTCCCCGTCGCGCACCACCCAGACGGGGGTGGACACCGGCGTACCGTTCTTGCGGTAGCTCGTGACCAGCAGGTACTTGCCTTCGCCCAGCTTGTCCAGCGCGGTTGTGTCCATGACGGGCAGTCTACGTTTCCGGCACGCAGTCCCGACGGCAGGCCGCTGTGGCGACAGGGGCGGGGAGGGCGGGCCGGTGCTCAGCCCACCGCCGCCGCCATCCTCCGTACCGCCTCCGTGATCACCTCCGGCGAGGTCGCCAGGTTGAGGCGGACGTGGCCGGTGCCGCCGGTGCCGAAGGGGATCCCGGAGTTCAGGGCGACGCGGCCGCGGTGCAGGAAGGTCTCGGCCGGGTCGTCGCCGAGTCCGAGTGCGCGGCAGTCGAGCCAGGCGAGGTAGGTGGCGTCGCCCGGGCGGTAGCGGATCGCGGGCAGGTGCTCGGCCAGCAGTTCCGCGAGCAGCCGCCGGTTGGCGTCGAGGCCGGTCAGCAGGTCGTCCAGCCAGGCGCCGCCGTCGCGCAGGGCGGCGGTGTGGGCGAGGATGCCGACATGGCTCGGGCCGTGCCCGACCTCCTCGGGCATCCGGGCCAGGTCGGCGGCGGAGTCCGGCCCGGCGATCGCCAGGGCCGCCTTGAGCCCGGCCAGGTTCCACGCCTTCGACGCCGACATCAGGGACAGGCCGCGCCCACCGCCCGGCACGCTCAGATACGGCACGAAGCCCGCGCCGCCCACCACGAGCGGCGCGTGGATCTCGTCGGCGACGACCCGCACACCGTGCCGCCCGGCGAGCGCGGCCACGGCGGTCAGTTCCTCGGCCGTGTGCACGGTGCCGGTCGGGTTGTGCGGGCTGCACAGCAGATACGCGGCCCGCCGCCCGTCCGCGACGACCCGCCGGAACGTCCCCTCCAGGACGTCGAGGTCGATCCGCCCCTCCGGCCCGAGCGGGGCCTCCACCACCCGCCGGTCCAGGTGCGCGACGAAGTCGTAGAACGGCGGGTAGACCGGCGGGTTGACGACCACCGCGTCCCCGGGCCCGGTGACCAGCTTCAGCATCTCGACGACGCCCAGCATGACGTCCGGCACGATCGCGGTGCGCTCCACGGCGATCCCGTCCCAGTCCCACCGCTTCGCCGCGAAGGCGGCCAGCGCCTCGGCGTAGGCGGTACCGGCCGGGTAGCCGGTGTCGCCGAGCTCCATCGCGCGGGTGACGGCACGGACGACGGGTCCGGCGAGCGGCACGTCCATCTCGGCCACCCACAGCGGCAGCACGTCCTGGGGATAGGTGCGCCACTTCATGCTCGTACGCCTACGGAGGTCATCGAGCGAGAGGGCCTGCAGAGGATTCGGTTCACCGGACGTCTCGTGCGGGATCCTGGTCATGGGCACACGATAGGGGGCCGTGCAGTGAGCGGGAATCTTGCCGACGGGGAGCGGGCAGGGGCGGCGCGTCCCTGCCTGGAGATCGCCTGCGACGAGTCCGGGTCGGACGGGGAGAACCTCACCGGCGGCAACACGGACGTGTTCGCACACGCCAGTGTGTCGCTGTCCGTGACGGCCGCCGCGGCGGCGGTACGGGAGACCCGGGACCGGATCCGGTCCCCTGCGGAGGAGTACAAGGCGAACCATCTGCTGCGGGAGAAGCACCGCGCGGTGCTGGAGTGGCTGCTGGCGACGGACGGGCCGATCCACGGGCGGGCGCGGGTGCACCTGATGGAGAAGACGTACTTCGTGGTGGACCGGGCCGTGAGCCTGCTGCTGGACGACCCGGAGGGGGCCGTCACCCTGTTCCGGGAGGGCCGCCGGACGTTCGGGGAGGAGGGCTGGCGGGCGTTCCTGGACGCGGCCAACCGGCTGCTGCGGGTCCGCCCCAACGGGGACCCGGTCGAGATCTTCTACGGCACGGCCGACTCCCTCGCCCGCGCCCATCCGGGGACGGACGCGGCGCGGATCCTGGAGCGGCTGGCCGCGACCCGGCCGCGTGCCGAGTCCTACCGGGCGGGGTGCGCGGACGGCCCGCCCCTGATCCCCGTGCTCAACCCGCTGCTCCCGGCGATCGTGCGGACCGCCGCGCTCTGGAGCGGCGACGGCCGGCCGGTGACGCTGGTGCACGACCGGCAGAACATGCTCACCCCGGACCGCATCGCCTGGATCGAGCAGACGGCGCGCCGGGCCGGGGTGGGGCTGGCCGGGGTGCGGCTGGTCGTCGCACGGGACGACGCGCGTGTGCAGGTGGCGGACTTCCTCGCCGGGATCGCCCGCAAGATCGCATCCGACGAGCTGAACGGGCGCGCGGACCCGGCCCTGACCGCCCTGCTGCGGCCCTACGTCGATCCGGCCTCGGTCTGGGGCGACGCGCGCAGCCGGGCCCTGCTCGCCGACCCGGTCGCCGGCTGACGGCTCACGGCTCACGGCTCACGGCTGACGGCTCACGGCTGAAGAGATCACTCCTGCGGTGAACACCGCGCGCCTGCGCCCCGTATGGGAGGAAGGGCACTCGATTCGACGGGGGTCCCGCGGTGTTCGAAGCGTGATGTTCGGGTTCGGGAGCCATGCATGAGGCACGCACGACGACGGGTCGTCCGGCGAGTGACACGGCTGGCGGCCGTCGGCGGACTCCTCCTCGGAGGAGCGATGGTCACCACCGCCGTGGCGAGCGAGCCCCCGGGACCGTCCATCGGCGTGCCGTACACCGCGCCACCGGCGGCGGGCAAGGGGACGGACCTCGTGTCGCGGCTGGGGTCCACGCGTACGGCGGGCAGCTGGGTCGACTCGGCCGGGCGGCCGGTCGTCGCGGTCACCGACGAACGGGCGGCGGCGGAGGTCGAGCGCGCCGGGGCCCGGGCGAAGATGGTCCGCCACAGCATGAGCGACCTCAAGTCCGCGACGGCTACGCTGCGTTCGGCGCCGAGGGTGCCCGGGACCTCGTGGGCGCTGGACTACAAGAACAACGCGGTGGTGGTCCGGGGCGACGAGACCGTCTCCGCCTCCGACTGGTCGCGGCTGACCGAGGTCGCCGAGAGCATCGGCGGCTTCGTGCGCATGGAGCGCACCGAGGGCACGTTCACGACGCGGCTCAACGGCGCGCAGCCGATCCTGTCGACCGCCGGGCGCTGTTCGGCGGGCTTCAACGTCACCGACGGCACGAGCGACTACATCCTCACGGCCGGGCACTGCGGACCCGACGGTTCGGACTGGTTCGCCGACGACCGGGGCCGGGAGCAGGTCGGCACCTCGCTCCGGGGGAGCTTCCCCGGAGACGACTACTCCCTGGTGAAGTACGACGGCGGCCGCGCGGGCAAGGGCGCTGACGTGGTGTCGATCGGAGACGGCAAGGGCGTGCGGATCACGGGCCTGGCCGATCCGGAGGTCGGGCAGAGGATCTTCCGCAGCGGCAGCACGAGCGGTCTGCGCGAGGGTGAGGTGACCGCGCTCAACGCCACGGTCAACTACCCCGAGGGCACGGTCACCGGCCTCATCGAGACCGACGTGTGCGCCGAACCGGGCGACAGCGGCGGCCCGATGTTCGCCGACGGCATCGCGCTCGGCGTGACCTCGGGCGGCAGCGGCGACTGCACGGCGGGCGGGACGACGTTCTTCCAGCCGGTGACGAAGGCGCTGACCGAATTGAAGGTCAAGCTGATCGTGTCCAAGCAGACCGGCGGCACCGGAGCCGCGCCCGCGCCGTCGGCGTCGCAGGGTGCGGCGGCGGCCTCGCCCGGCTCCTCGGTGCCGGTGACGGGCGAGGACGTCTCGTCGCTGGTGAACCGTCTCGCCGACCCGCGCAACGTCGGCCCGGGCCTGCTCGTCATCGCGGGCAGTCTCCTCGCGCTGGTGGCCACCCGGTGGATCCGGGCGGAGCAGGACCGCAAGGCGTACCGGCAGCACTACTCGGCCACTTGGGGATGAGGGAGGGGCGCGCGGGGCGCGGCCGGACTCCGTCTGGGGGTCAGGCCGCCGGCGACGACTGCGGGGCCGCGGTGGCCCACTCCATGACGAGGCGCTGGTACTCCTCGCGCTGCTCGACGCTCAGTGTCCCGCCCGACCGGCGCCACAGCGCGCGGATCTCCTCGTTGACCTCGTCAGCCGATCGCTCGGAAGAGGTTTCAACAGTGGTGGACATGTTGTGAAGCATACGTCGCCCAAGGTGAAGACGATGTGAGTAATCACGAGGAAATCGGGCATTCCGGACAGTGTTGCTGATCACGTCCATCTGCCGGTAAACGTGAGCCTGTTCACGTCTCCCGCTCCCCGGTGACGGGCCTCATACGGGCCCGTCACCGGGGATTCGGAGGGAGCAAGGGATCAGGTGCCCGGCTTGCGGCCGTACACGAAGACGTCGTCGCCCTTCTTCAGCAGCGACCAGTACTTCTTGGCGTCGGTCTTGGTCATGTTGACGCAGCCGTGCGAGCCCGGCGGGTTCCACATGCTGACGCCGACCGAGTGGAAGGCCTGGCCGCCGTCGAAGAACTGGGCGTACGGCATCGGCACGTCGTAGATGGTCGACACGTGGTCGATGTTGCGCCAGTAGACCTTCTTCAGGCCGGTGCGCGTCTCGTAGCCGTCACGGCCGGTGCGGACCGGGACGGGGCCGTAGACGAGCTTCTTGCCGTCCTGGATCCAGCTCAGCTGGAGCGTCAGGTTCACACAGGCGATCCGGCCCTTGTTCACCGGGCACTTGCCGTCCTTGTTGGGATTGCTCCCGACGGCCTTCTGCTTCTGCATCAGGTCCATCACCCCCCAGGTGATGGGACCGGCGTAGCCGATGTTCGGGGAGATGCCGTGCTTGGTCTGGAAGGCGCGGATCGCCTTGCAGTCGGCGGCGGACTGCTTGCCGTCGACCGGGCGGCCGAGGAACTTCTCCACCTGCTTCTGGTACGGGCCGGTCTGCGTGGTGCAGCTCGCGGCCTGCGCCGGCGTGGCACCGAGCGCGAGCGTGAGCGGAGCCACGAGTCCGGTGATCCCGAGTGCGACGGCGCCCCGTCTGCGTACGTCCCCCATGGTGGGTCCTGCCTTTTCGCGGAAGTGGTCACATGGTTGCGATCCCTGCCACCTAGACGGACGGGCGGCCGCTTCGGTTGTGCGGCCGGCGGGGGTTGGGACGAATCAGTGACATTTCCCACCGTGGGCGGAAGCGTACGGGTCAGCGGTAGCCGGTCGTGTCGGCGGGCTTGCCCGCGTCCTGGACCTCGACCAGGTAGCGCCAGGCGTCCGGGCGGCTGCCGTCGAGGTCGGTGAAGCCGTACTCCCGGGCGAGGCCGCCGCTGGACAGGGAGCGGCCGTTGAAGCGCGCCACGTCCGGGTCGGCGGCGAGGGCGGCGACGGCCCGGCCGACGTAGCGCGGGGTCTCCGAGATGGCGAAGTGCGGGACCTGCTCCAGGGCGTCGCGCCAGTTGTCCTCCCGCACCCCGAAGCCCTCCAGCATGATCTCCGAACGCATCCAGCCGGGGGTGAGGGCGACGGCGGTGGCACCGCGCGGTCCGAGTTCGTGCCCCAGGGCGAAGGCCATGCGCAGGACGGAGGCCTTGGCGAGGTCGTAGAAGAAGTTCACGCGGTAGGTGCCGGCGTTGTAGTCGGCGGTGCCGTCGGTGACCTCGACGACCAGGCCGCCGGGACGGCGCAGCAGCAGCGGCAGGGCGTGGTGGCTGGTGACGGCGTGCGTCTCGACGGCGAGCCGGAGCAGGCGCAGGCCGTTGTCGAGGTCGTGCTCCCACAGCGGGGCGTCCCACTCGAAGAGCTTCTCGCCGCCCCAGATGTCGTTGACGAGGACGTCGAGGCGGCCCCGCTCCTCCGCGATGCGGTCGACCAGGGCGCGCACCTGCGCGGGGTCGAGGTGGTCGGTGGGGACGGCGATGCCCCGGCCGCCCGCCTCGGTGACCAGGTCGGCGGTGTCCTCGATGGTCTCCGGGCGGTCGTACTCCGAGCGGCGGGCGCGGGTGGTGCGGCCGGTGACGTAGACGGTGGCGCCGGCCGCGCCGAGTTCCACGGCGATCCCCCGCCCCGCGCCCCGGGTCGCTCCCGCGACCAGTGCGACCTTGCCCTCGAGTGAAGCTGACATGTCCGGCCTCCCGTGCCCTCGACTGTGTGCCGCTCTCAGGGTGCCGGGGAAGCCGGACATCTTCTGTCGCCTTTTACGGGCGACACGGATCAGTGCCCCCGGGCGATCCACTCCTGGAGGTGCGGGGCCTCCGCGCCGATGGTCGTGGAGTCGCCGTGGCCGGTGCGCACCTCGGTCCCGGGCGGCAGGGTGAGCAGCCGGTCGCGGATCGAGTCGATGATCGTCGGGAAGTGCGAGAAGGAACGGCCGGTGGCGCCGGGGCCGCCCTGGAAGAGCGTGTCGCCGGTGAAGACGGTGCCCAGTCCCGGGTCGTACAGGCAGACGGCACCCGGCGCGTGCCCCGGGGTGTGGATCACCCGCAGGTCGGCGCCGCCGGCCTCGATGACCTGGCCGTCGGCCAGCCAGGCGTCGGGCTCGCGGTCCGGGTGGGTCTGCTTCCACAGCGGCAGGTCGTCGCGGTGCAGCCAGATGGTGGCGCCGGTGCGGTCGGCGAGCGCGGGGGCGGCGTCGATGTGGTCGTTGTGGGCGTGGGTGCACACGATCGCGGTCAGCCGGCGGTCGCCGACGGCCTCGGCGATGGCGTCGGCGTCGTGGGCGGCGTCGATGACGACCGCCTCGTGGTCGTCGCCGACGATCCAGACGTTGTTGTCGACATCCCAGGTGCCGCCGTCGAGGGTGAACTGCCCGGAGGTGACGAGGTGTTCGATACGGGTCGTCATCACAGCACCACCACCGAGCGCAGCACGTCGCCCTGGTGCATCCGCTCGAACGCCTTCTCCACCTCGCCCAGCCCGATGGTCTCGGTGACGAAGGCGCCCAGGTCCAGGCGTCCCTGCAGATGCAGGTCGATCAGCATGGGGAAGTCGCGGGAGGGCAGGCAGTCCCCGTACCAGCTGGACTTCAGCGCCCCGCCGCGGCCGAACACGTCGAGCAGGGGCAGTTCGAGCTTCATCTCCGGGGTGGGGACACCGACGAGGACGACCGTGCCGGCGAGGTCACGGGCGTAGAACGCCTGCTTGTAGGTCTCCGGGCGGCCCACGGCCTCGATGACGACGTCGGCGCCGAAGCCGCCGGTCAGTTCGCGGATGGCCTCGACGGGGTCGGTCGTGCGCGAGTTGACGGTGTGGGTGGCGCCCATGGAGCGGGCCGTCTCGAGCTTGCGGTCGTCGATGTCGACGGCGATGATCGTCGCCGCCCCGGCCAGGCGGGACCCGGCGACGGCCGCGTCACCGACACCGCCGCAGCCGATGACGGCGACCGAGTCGCCGCGGCCCACGTCGCCGGTGTTGATCGCGGCGCCGATGCCGGCCATGACACCGCAGCCCAGCAGCCCGGCCACCTGCGGCGCGACCGCCGGGTCGACCTTGGTGCACTGCCCGGCCGCGACCAGCGTCTTGTCGGCGAACGCGCCGATGCCGAGGGCCGGGGAAAGCTCGGTGCCGTCCGTCAGGGTCATCTTCTGCCGGGCGTTGTGGGTGTCGAAGCAGTACCAGGGCCGTCCGCGCAGACAGGCCCGGCACCTGCCGCACACCGCGCGCCAGTTGAGGATCACGAAGTCGCCGGGCGCCACGTCGGTGACGCCGTCGCCGACCTCCTCGACCACGCCCGCGGCCTCGTGGCCGAGCAGGAACGGGAAGTCGTCGTTGATGGCGCCCTGCTTGTAGTGCAGGTCGGTGTGGCAGACCCCGCAGGCCTGGACGCGCACGACGGCCTCGCCGGGGCCGGGGTCGGGCACGACGATGGTCTCGATCCGCACCGGCTCGTCCTTGCCTGGTGCGATCACACCGCGTACTTCCTGGGCCATGCGCTGACTCCTTCGTCGGCCGGGGGTCCGTTCCCTCCCGACCCTACGCGCGACTGATCGGTAACGGGCGCGGACCGGCCACCTGCCGCTACCCGAAAAGGGCAGGCCGCACGGGTCGGCACCGACGTAGCCTGAACGCTCCGCCCGACGCCGAAGGAGCGACGTGAGCATCGCAGAGACCGAGACCGCCGCGCCCGCCTGGCGACTGCTCCTCGGATACGTACGCCCGCACCGCTGGGCGCTGGCCGCCGGCGCCGTGCTGTCGCTGGTCACCGGGGCGACCGGGCTGCTGCTGCCGCTCGTGGCGCAAGGGCTGATCGACGACCTGTCGCACGACCGCGCCATCACGGGCGCGCTGCTGGCGATGTCGGCCCTGGTCGTGGCCAACGCCGCGGTGGGGGCGCTGGGTTCGTACGTGCTGCAGCGCACCGCCGAGTCGGTCGTGCTCGGCGCGCGGCGGGCGCTGTCGTCGTATCTGCTGCGGCTGCGCATCACGGCCGTGGACCGCAGCGAGCCCGGGGACCTGATGGCCCGCATCACCTCCGACACGACCCTGCTGCGCGCGGTCACCACCGACTCGCTGGTCGGTCTCGGCACGGGCGGGCTCACGCTCGTGGCGACGGTGGTGATGATGGGCCTGGTGGACGCCGTGCTGCTGGGCGTCACGCTGGCGGTGATCCTGGGCGCGGGCGTGGTCCTCGGTGTGATCGTGCCGCGCATCAACAAGGCGAGCCGGCGGGCACAGGACGCGGTGGGGGTGATGGGTGCCTCGCTGGAGCGGATCCTCGGCGCGCTGCGCACGGTGAAGGCGTCCGGCGCCGAGCACCGCGAGGAGATCACGCTGCACGAGGCGGCGCAGGAGTCGTGGCGGCAGAGCGTGCGGGCCGCCAAGTGGTCGGCCGCCGCGGGCAACACGGCGGGGCTGGCCATGCAGATCGCGTTCATCACGGTGCTCGCGGTGGGCGGCGCGCGGGTGGCGACCGGCGCGGTCGACGTGGGCACGCTGGTGGCGTTCCTGCTGTACGTCTTCTACCTGATGTCGCCGATACAGCAGGTCGTCGGCGCCGTCACGCAGTACCAGACGGGCGCCGCGGCCCTCACCCGCATCCAGGAGGCGCTGCGGCTGCCCGCCGAGCCGGCCGTCTCCCACGCGCCGCTGCCCGCCACCGGCGCCCGGCCCGCGGAACTGGCCTTCGAGGACGTCCGCTTCCGCTACGCCGACGATCTGCCCCACGTCCACCACGGGGTGACGTTCACCGTGCCCGCCCAGGGCATGACGGCGTTCGTGGGCCCGTCCGGGGCGGGCAAGACCACCGTCTTCTCGCTGATCGAGCGGTTCTACGACCCCGACTCCGGGGTGATCACGCTCGACGGCCGGGACCTGGCCGACTGGGACCTGACCGCCCTGCGCGCCGCCATCGGCTACGTGGAGCAGGACGCGCCGGTGCTGTCGGGCTCCCTGCGGGACAACCTGCTGCTGGGCAACCCGGAGGCGGACGAGAGCGCCCTCACGGGGGTGCTGAAGACCACCCGGCTCGACGGGCTGGTGGACCGGCTGCCGAACGGTCTCGACACGCTCGTCGGGCACCGCGGCACCAAGCTGTCCGGCGGCGAGCGGCAGCGCGTCGCCATCGCCCGGGCGCTGCTGCGGCGCCCGAGGCTGCTGCTGCTCGACGAGGCGACCTCGCAGCTGGACGCGGTGAACGAGGCGGCGCTGCGCGACACGGTCGCCGACGTGGCCCGCACGACCACGGTGCTCGTGGTGGCGCACCGGCTGTCGACGGTGACGATGGCCGACCGGATCGTCGTGATGGACGCGGGCCGGGTGCGGGCCGTCGGCACCCACCGTGAGCTGGTGACCGCCGATCCGCTCTACGCCGAGCTGGCGGCGACGCAGTTCCTGGCCGCGGCGGACTGAGCGCCCCGGCATGCGTGAGGGCCGCCCCGGCCGGGGCGGCCCTCGGCGCGTTGCGGCCGTCAGCGCACGTTGGGGACGAAACCGAAGACCGGGGAGACCAGTCCGGCGACCTGGTTCAGCTGCTTGAGGTCGTTGAGGCGGTTGAGCCCGGCCAGCTGGGAGGACGGCCGCGGGATCTCGTCCTTGTGCGCGGCGGGGATGTCGCTCACGGCCAGCGAGTCGAGTGCGGAGACCGGGCTGAGCCGGCTCTTCGCCTCCGCGTCGGCCGCCTGCGCCATCGGGGCGGCGAGGCCGGTGACACCCACGGCGAGACCAACGGCGGCGGCGATACGTCGTGTTGAGATCATGCCCAGCGCAACGCGGGCGGGTCCCCGGCGGACACGGGCGGACGGCCGCCCTCACCCGTCAGGCCCAGCGCTTGCCGACGCCGCCGGGCCGGAGGAGCCTCGGGAGGAGAGGCCTTCCGCGGCCCGCTGCCGACCGGGTCGCGGCCCGTCGAAGGAGGTCGTCATGGGAACAGCGGCAGAGCCCGGCTTCGACCGGGAGACCCTGCGCCGGGGCGTGGAGGGGCAGACGCCGGAGATCCTGCTCTCCCTCTACGCCGACGACGCGGAGCTGCGCATCGTGGACCGCATGACCCAGCCCAGCCACCCCAAGGTGCTGCACGGCCGGGAGGAGATCGGCCGGATGCTGGAGGACGTCTACAGCCGCGACATGTCGCACAAGCTGGAGAACTGCGTCATCCAGGGCGATCAGGCCGCCTACAGCGAGAGCTGCCGGTACGCGGACGGGGTGCGCGTCCTGTCCGAGTCGATGCTCTCGCTGCGCGACGGCAAGATCACCGAGCAGACCCTGGTCCAGGCCTGGGACGAGTAGGAGCGGCCGTGCCCCCGGGCGTAGGAGCGGCCGTGCCCCCGGGCGCGGTGCGGACGGTGCGTGCTGCGCGCACCCGGGCGCTGCACGCCGTGATGTCGCCGGTGCGGTGAGGGCCGGGCTCCAGGACCGCGGGGCGTGCCCTCGCGCAGGCGGAGCACCTCGCCCTCACCGCCTCCCCCGTACCTCGGCAGGCCGGCGTCATCGGCAGGCCGGCGTCACCCCGGCCTGACAATTTGTCATGTGACAAGAAAATTTCCGGCAGGCGCAGTAGTCTGAGGCCGGTTGCTCTCGATCGTTTGCGTCGGCCTTCCGTCACAAGGTCTGCGTGAAACGTCCGACCTTGGCTTGCCGCAGGAGTGCCGGCCTGCCGTCCCGGGTAACCGCGCACCATCCGTGCGGCGGGACGATGCTCTACCGGCCGCGCGACGGGACGCCCGCGTCGGCTCGCACCGGCGCGGGACCTCCCGGCAGCACGCACCGCCTTGATCGATCGGATGGGATGGGGGCCAGCAATGCCTTGGGGGCGGAGACGAAGACGGCCTGCACCCGCACCACCGCCGGAGAACGATCTCCTCGCATTCGAGCTGACCCGCGCCGACTTCCGGACCCTGACCCGCGTGATCGAACACGCCCGGCGGTGCCTGGAAGCGGAGAGCGACGCGGACCCGCAGACGATCGGCAACGCCAGCGGAGCCGCACTGCTGCCCCTGCTCTACGCCCGGGCCGGCGCCGCGCTCGCACGCGGCGCCGAAGGCGTGCCCCTGCTGGTCGCCGAGATCGGCCACGTGGAGGCGGCCGTGGTCAACCTGGAGTCCTACGGCGGGCACGAGACCGTGCTGTGCGAAGGGCACTCCCTCCTGGAGCGGCTCACGGTGCTCAGCGAGGAGGCACGAGCGGGCCGGACGGTGGACGGAGTGCTGCGGCTGCCGCGTTCCACTCCGCAGGCCCCGTGCGGGTGAGGTCGCCCCAAGGCCGGTGAGCGCGACGCGCGGAGGGACCGCGGGTGTCGCCTCGGCCTCCCGCGTCGTCACCCCGGCGCCTCCCAGCCGGGCGGACGCAGGATCCCCAGCAGTTGGCGGACCAACTCGTCGACCACCTCGTCCAGCGTCGCGTCCACCCAGCCGGCGCTCCAGTCGTGGAGCAGGCCGTTGACGCTGCCGATGAAACCCGTCGCCGCGAGACGGTAGTCGCGGGGTGCGGCGTCCTCGCGCGCCGCGGCCGCCTCGGCCTCGGCACAGATGAGGTCGACCCAGCCGGCCCGGCGGGCGAGCCGCTGCTCCTCCAGGCGCGGGCTGACGCCGATGATCTCGACGAACGCGATGCGCATCCGGCGCGGGTCGGCGGCGAGGTTGCCCGCGTAGGCGCTGAAGATCGCGGTGACGCGTTCGGCCAGCGGCAGCCGGGCCGCGCCCGCGGCAGCCTCCCGCACCGCCGCCTCCGCCCAGCCGTTGACCTGGAGGTGCAGCGCGGCGAGCACGTCCTCCAGGGTGCGGAACTCCTCGTAGAACTGACGGGTGGACAGCCCGGCCGCCTCGCTGAGGGCGGCGACCGTGGTGGCGCGGAAGCCGGGGGTGTCCCCGAAGAGCTGGAGCCCGGCGTCGAGGAACCGCCGGCGCCGCTCGGCCTGCCGCTCCGCGGCGGTCTTGCCGCCGTAACGGCCGGTCGGTGCTCTGAGCCTGCCCGGCAACGGGCTCCCCCTTCCCTCGTACACACACGCTCTTCGGTCGAACACCGATTTTGTCGTGCACGCGGTCTTGTGGAGAAGGCCGCCCCCTCCTTACTTTGCAGTAAGTTGACTGTGAAAGCACGCGTGTTCAGATTCCTCACCCCACCTCCGAGGAGGGATCAGCCATGCCCGTCTTCCGACGACGGCACCTGTGCTCCCTGACCGCCGCCCTCGCCCTGACCGCCGCCGTGCCCGCGGCCCAGGCCGCCCCGGACTCCTCCGCCGCGCTGCGCGAGGTGATGTTCGTGGGCAACAACTGGGACGGCACCGCCGACGTCATCGGATCGACCGGTGACTTCGGGAAGATCGGCCGGATCGACGTCATCCCCGACAAGGACCGGCGGATGGCGGAGATCAACGCCGACCCGATCAAGTGGATCTACTTCATGGCCATCCGCAACAGCGTCGGCGAGGGCCACGACCAGTTCGTCGACGACATGTACTCCACGCCGGACGGCACCTCCGTGGTCGTGTCCCGGCCGAGCTTCGCCGACGTCGTCTCCATCGACCTGGCCACCGGCGCCGTCAACTGGCGCTTCCCGGTGTCCGGTTACCGCTCCGACCACATGGCCGTCTCCCCCGACGGCACACGGGTCGCGGTGTCGGCGTCGACCTCGAACACCGTCCATGTGCTCGACATCGTCACCGGGAAGGAACTGGGCAGGTTCGCCACCGGCGACAAGCCGCACGAGAACATCTTCACGCGGGACGGCAAGTACCTCTACAACATGGCGATCGGCGACGTGAACACCCAGACCGACGCCCCCTGGCTGGACTGGACGAAGGGCGACCGGCGCATCACCGTCGTCGACGCGACCACGTTCAAGCAGGTCAAGGTCATCGACATGCGCCCGCACCTGGACGCGCTCGGCCTGAAGGACCACTCCGACGCGGTGCGGCCGGCCGTGTTCTCGCCCGACGAGTCGAAGCTGTACTTCCAGGTGTCCTTCTTCAACGGCTTCTTCGAGTACGACGTCGCCGCCGACCGGATCACCCGCACCAAGACCCTGCCGAAGAACCCGGCGACCAGCGACGACCGCACCTCGTTCGTCAACGACTCGCGCCACCACGGCATCTCGATGAGCCCCGACGGCCGCAAACTGTGCGTCGCGGGCACGATGGACGACTACGCCACGGTCGTCGACCGCGCCACGCTGGAGGAGGGCCCGCTCGTCACCGCCTCCAAGCCCTACTGGGCCACGGTCAGCGGTGACGGCAGGTCCTGCGTGGTCTCCGAGAGCGGCACCGACCAGGTCACGGCCATCGACTTCGCCACCGGGAGGAAGGTCGTGTCCGTACCGGTCGGTGACCATCCGCAGCGCGTCCGGCTCGGTCACGTCCGGTCCGACTGGACGGGTCCGGCGGCTAACTGACCTCCCTCGCCGCCCACGCCGCCAGCTCGGAGCGGGCGGCGGCGAGCAGGTCCGCCGGGGGAGCCGTCGCCCCGTTGGTCACCAGCGCGAAGTGCGCGACGCCCGCGTCGGGCGCGGTGAGCAGCAGGCGGCGGCTTCCCGTGCCGCCGGGTTCCGGTGCCACGCCGACGGGGGTCGTGGAGCCGTAGGCGGGCGGGGCGTGCACCGTGCCGAGGTCGGAGACGACCGTGGTGGACGCGGCGGGGAAACTCGCCGGCAGATGCAGTTCGGTGGGCGCCGCAGTGCCGTTGGAGCGCCACAGCAGCAGCCCGTACTGCCCGGACCCCACCAGCTGCCGTACGTGCGGCAGCGAACGCGGCACCGGGTTCCAGGTCAGGGTGGCCGAGCCGTCACGGGAGCGGTCCTCGTAGGTGAAGCCGACCGTCGTACCCGCCGTGGCGCTCGGGTAGAGGCGATCCAGGAGCCGGGCGTCCTGGCGCAGCACGGGCCTGCCGGAGTCGTCGAGGCGCACGGCGGACAGGTCCTCGTCGTTCCAGGCGTCGCCCTCGGTGCGGACCTTGTCCGGGTTGCCGTTCATCAGCTCGCGGTGGCGGCCGTGGTAGATGTCCCACTGCCACTGGGAGCCGGACAGGACCGGTCCGGAGGCCGCCGGGTCGTTCCACCAGTCGGCGCCCTTGAGACGGGAGTCGAGTGCCTGGTACATCGCCTTCAGGACGGTCGGCGCCTTGTCGGCGACGGCTCCCGCCAGCGGGTGCCCGAACTCGCTGACCACGGCGGCCGTCCGGGCCGCGGCGGCCCGGTCGCGGACCGTGCGGAAGTCGTTCGCGTACTGCCCGTCGGCCGCCTTGCCCCACATGAAGACGCCCGAGATGGCCTTCTGGTCGTAGAAGTGGGTGTTGAAGACGTAGCGCGGTCCCAGCTCGCCGGCGTCGAGCAGGCCGCCCTCCTGCCGCTGGAAGTCGAGGTTGGCGTTCCAGAAGAGGTTCGGCTCGACGAAGGCGGGCTTGTCGCGCCAGCCGGCCGCGTCCATGCGGGCCCGGAACCTCTCGTAGAACGGCCACAGCACGTCCTTCTCCCAGGCGCGGCTGGTCTGCCCGGAGTCGTACGTCCCCGCGTGCGGCTCGTTGTAGGGGTCGAAGCCGGCGATGCCCTCGAACTGGTCGTCGCTCAGGTGCCGGCGCAGGTGGGCCAGGGTCTTCCCGGCGGTGGCGAGGAAGGCGTCCTGCACGCCGTGCGCGTTGTGCCAGAAGTCGTACGACGCCCGCTTCACCGCCTCGTTCTGGGTGATGTTCTGCCCCCAGAAGAGGCAGATGCCGCAGGACTCGTCGGGATAGTCACCGGCGTCGACCGCCCATCGGGGCGCGCCGTCGCCGGTGTACCAGCTGTCGGCGTCGAACAGGTACCGGGAGTGGAGGTCCTGGTGGAAGTCGGGGTAGACGCGCAGGCCGGCGTCGAGGAAGGCCTTGATCTGGTCGGTGGCGGCGGCCAGGTAGGCCGTGTCCACCCGGCCGCGCTCGGGCTCGGCGTAGGCCCAGGAGAGCAGGAAGCGGACGGTGTTGCCGCCGCCCAGGGCGCGCAGCGCGGCCGCCGAGGTGCGGGCGTCGGCGACCGAGGCGAAGGGCAGGCCGTTGTTCTCGGCGAGCTTGGTCTCGCCGGAGACGTTGTAGCCGCGCAGCACGATCTCGCGGCCGTGGGCGTCGGTGAGGCGGCCGTCGTGCACGGTGACGGCGGGGTCGTCGAACCAGAGGGAGCCGGAGGGCGGCGCGGCGGCGGCCGGTGGGACGCCCGCCACCGGGAGCGAGCCGAGGAGGACGGCCAGGACGACCAGCAGACGCGCTCGAATAGTCGGCATGTCCATTACAGTCCGGCGATATCACGACACCGTCAACACCCCTGACTCCAGAGTAAGTTGCCGTCCGGCCGGCGCCCGCACCTCAGCCACCCACCCTCCGCGTCACGTTCAGCAGGTACTCCTTCCTGTTCAGCGGGTTGTGGTCGGTGCGCGGGCGCTCGGGGACCGTGCCGTGCGCGACGGGCGCGTAGCGGTCGAAGAAGCTCTCCAGCTCGCCCTCGCCCCGCGTGAGCCCCGGCAGCCGCTGCCCGAGGGCGTGCACCCGGGCCGCCGGCACGGTCCCCTCCAGGACGCAGCGGTCGTCCCGGTTGCGGGTCGTCTCCGGGACCGCCGCGAGCCGGGCGAGGACCGGCAGCAGGGCGCCCAGGGTGTCGGCCGGGGCCTCGACGCGGAAGCGGTGCAGGGGCTCGTGCACCCGCGTGCCGGCCCGCCGCAGCGCCTACATCAGCACCAGCGGGGTCAGACCGCGGAAGTCGGCGCCGGTGCTCGACATGCTCTTGTCGAAGCCCTGGTGGGCGTGGCTCTGGCGGGGCGAGTAGCCGCAGTGGGTCATGGTGACCGTGCAGTCGGGGATCTGCCAGCCGTGCAGGCCCTGCCCGAGGGTCTCGCGCACGGTGTCCTCGACGGCCTTGAAGAAGGCGTACGGCATCGAGCCGAGCTCGACCTCCAGACGGAAGGCGACACCCGAGCCGGCCGGTGCGGGCTCGACGCGCAGGCCGACGGTCGCGAGGAACGGGTTGGGGTCCCGCTTGTTGAACTCGACGGCCTGCCCGGTGCCGACGAGCCGTTCGACGCACAGCGGGGTGGTCTCGCGGAAGGTGACGTCGAGGCCGTACTCGTCGGCGAGGGTGGCCTGCAGGACCTCCTTCTGCACCTCGCCGTAGAGGGAGACGGAGGTCTCCCGCCGCCGCTCGTCGTGGCGCAGGCCGATCAGCGGGTCCTGCTCGGCGAGCCGGGTCAGCGCCGCATGGAGCGCTCCCCGGTGCACGTCGGGGCCGGGGACGACGACCGTCTCCAGGGTGGGCGGGGCGAAGAAGTGCTCGTACGCCTTGTGCGGTTCGCCGATCGCGTCGCCGATGCGGATGCCGTCGAGCCCGGTGAGGCGGGCGATCCCGCCGGCGGTGACGGCGTCCGCGCGGGTGTCCGTGCCGTGGCCGAAGACGCTGATGCCGGTGATCCGGCCCTCGGCGCCGTCCGCCCCGAAGGGGATCCGGTCGCGCAGGCGCAGGGTGCCGGAGAACATCCGGGTGTAGGCCACCTGCTCCCCCGCCGGGCCCCGGTCGACCTTGAACACCGTGGCGGAGACCGGCCCGTGGGCGTCCCCGCCGGCCGTCGGCAGCAACGCGCGGATGCCGGACAGCAGTTCCTCGACGCCGGCGCCCGTCACGGCGGAGCCGAGGTAGACGGGGTGGACCAGGGCCTCGCGGGTGCGGGCGGCCAGGGAGCCGTGCAGGAGAGCGTCCGTGACGCGGTCCTCCACGTACGCCGACAGCAGGGCGTCGTCGTGTTCGGTCAGGACGTCCAGGGCGGCGGCCGGTCCGCGGCCCGGGGTGAAGCGGGCGGCGCGGGTGCCGGGACGGGTGGCCGTCCCCATCGGGACGACGGAGGGCGTCAGCCGGGCGGCGATCTCCCGCAGCACCTCTTCCGGGCGCGCCCCGCCGCGGTCGATCTTGTTGACGAAGAGCAGGGTCGGGATGCGCAGCCGCCGCAGCGTCCGCATCAGCACCCGGGTCTGCGCCTGCACGCCCTCGACGGCGGAGACGACGAGGACCACGCCGTCCAGCACGCCGAGCACCCGCTCCACCTCCGCGATGAAGTCCGGGTGGCCGGGGGTGTCGATGAGGTTGACCGTCACCCCGTCGAGCGGGAAGGAGACGACGGCGGACTTGATGGTGATGCCGCGCTGCCGCTCCAGCGCGAGGGTGTCGGTGCGGGTGCTGCCGTCGTCGACGCTGCCGATCTCGTCGATCACACCGGCCGAATGGAGCAGCCGCTCGGTCAGGCTGGTCTTACCGGCGTCGACATGGGCGAGAATCCCGAGGTTGAGCAGGTGCACGAAGCGTCATGTCCTTCGGAGAGAGAGCTGTTCCGGCCTGGGGGGACATGAACGCAGTGCGCATCTCGGCTCCTGGGAATCGATGACGTCGGTGTCCTGTGCAGTCCAGCAGAGGTGCCCGGCGGGGCACAACGGAATTTGCCGCCGCCGGGGTACCCGGTGCGGTGCGCGGAAGGAGCGGCTCGTGCGTGACGTTCTCCCGGTGCTCGGCCGCTGGTACGCGGCGGGGCTGCCGTTCGGGCTGGCGACGGTCGTCCAGGTCAGCCGCAGCGCGCCCCGCGACCCGGGCGCGGCGATGGCGGTCGGCCCGGACGAGGAGGTCGTGGGCAGTGTGTCCGGGGGCTGTGTCGAGGGCGCGGTGTTCGAGCTGGCGCGGGAGGCCGTCGCGGACGGGGAGGCCCGCCTCGAGAGCTTCGGATACAGCGACGAGGACGCCTTCGCCGTCGGGCTGACCTGCGGCGGCGAGATCACGGTGCTGGTGCGGGCCGTGACGCCCGGGCGGGATCCGGCGTTCGGCGCGGTCGCGGAGTCCGTCGCGGCGGGCGAACCGGTGACCGTCGCCACGGTGGCCGACGGACCCGCGCGGCGCGGGGCGTCGCTCGCCGTCTGGCCGGACCGGGTGCTGGGCACGCTCGGCGCGCGCGGCCTGGACGCGGCCGTGACGGCGGACGCACGCGGCGAGCTCGCCCTCGGCGCGACCGGCCTGCGGCACTACGGCCCTCAGGGGCAGCGCCGGGAGGACGCCGTCGCCGTGTTCCTGCAGTCCTTCGCCCCGCCGCCGCGGATGCTGGTCTTCGGCGCGATCGACTACGCGGCGGCCGTGGCCCGGATCGGCGACTTCCTCGGCTACCGGGTCACCGTCTGCGACGCCCGCCCCGTCTTCGCCACGCCCCGGCGCTTCCCCGAGGGCGTCGAGGTGGTCGCCCGGTGGCCGCACCGCTACCTGCGCGACACGGACACCGACGAGCGCACGGTGATCTGCGTCCTCACGCACGATCCCAAGTTCGACGTGCCGCTGCTGACGGAGGCGCTGCGCCGCCCGGCCGCGTACATCGGCGCGATGGGCAGCCGCCGCACCCACGCCGACCGGGCGGCACGGCTCGCCGAGGCCGGGCTGACCGAACGGGAGCTGGCGCGACTGCGCTCCCCGGTCGGGCTCGACCTGGGCGCCCGTACGCCCGAGGAGGTGGCGGTCTCCGTCGCCGCCGAGATCGTGGCACTGCGCTGGGGCGGCACCGGCGCGCCCCTCACCGCCACGCAAGGCGCGGTACACCCGCCCCGCCCGCACTGAGCCGGGCCGGCTCGCCGAGTCGCGTGCGGCCCGGCGACGGGCTCATCGGTGCCCGTGCCCATGGCCCTGGCGGCCGCCCAGATCCGCGTGACCGAGCGGGCGGACATCGGTGCCCGTGTGGCCCTTGCCACCGCCCGGACCCACGCGACCGAGCGGACCGGACACTCCGCGACGGCCCCCGCCGGGCCGAGACGGGCACCTGTCGCCGCACCGGCGCACCTCGGCGCGCCTGTTCAGCGCGGCGTGCGCGGCGTGCGCGGTGTGCGCGGCGGCAGCCGGTGCAGTGTGACCTCGGTGAGCCGGCCGTCGGCGAGCGTGGCGGTCATGTACGTGCAATAGGGCTGGCGGCGGCGGTCCGTCGGGGAGCCCGGGTTGAGCAGGCGCAGGCCGCCCGGGGCCGTGGTGTCCCAGGGGATGTGGCTGTGCCCGAAGACCAGCACGTCGAGGTCGGGGAACCGGGCGGCGCACCGCTGCTCCCGGCCCTGCTTCGCGCCGGTCTCGTGGATCACGCCGAACCGCAGTCCGTCCAGCTCGGCGTACGCCACCTCCGGCAGGCGGGCGCGCAGGTCCGGTCCGTCGTTGTTGCCGTGGACGGCGACGAGCCGGCGGCTGCGGTCCTGCAGCAGGTCGAGCGTGGCGGTGTCGACCCAGTCGCCGGCGTGGAACACGACGTCCGCGCGCGGGAGTTCGGCCAGCAGCCGCGCGGGCAGCTCCCTGGCGCGCTTCGGCAGATGGGTGTCGGACATCAGGAGCAGACGCACCCCTTCACCCTAGAGGGTGCCGCACGATATCCACTTATGCGGATGAATCGCCATCCAGGTTGAACGTTCGGTGAAGATCCCTCCATCCTTCGCCCATGTCTCTGCTCTCCCCCGCCGCCGATCCCTCCGCCCTGCGCGACTACGCCCACGACTGGGCGGTGGTCGACGTCGAGACGTCGGGCCTGGTCGCCCGCCGCGACCGGGTGCTGTCCGTGGCGGTGGTGACGCTGGGGCCCGACGGGGAACAGACGGACGAGTTCTCCACGCTCCTCGACCCGGGCTGCGATCCCGGGCCGGTGCACGTGCACGGGCTGACGGCCGAGAGGCTGCGCGGTGCGCCGGACTTCGGCCGGGTCGCGGCGCGGATCGGGGCGATGGTGCGGGACCGGGTGCTCGTGGCGCACAACGCCCAGTTCGACTACGACTTCCTCGCCCACGAGTTCGCTCGCGCCGGCGCTCGCCTGCCGGTGGCCCGGCGCCTGTGCACGCTCGCGCTGAACCGGCGGGTCGACCCGCCGACCGAGGACCTCAGGCTGGGCACGCTCGCCGCCCACTACGGCGTCCGCCAGGAACGCGCCCACGACGCGCTCGACGACGCACGCGTGCTGGCGGGGGTGCTGCGCGGCTCGCTGCGGGAGGCGGCCCGTCTGGAGCTGCCGCTGCCGTTCGTCCCCTGCCCGCCGCGCCAGGACCCCCAATTCGCGCCCAGGACACCCAAGACGCCGTGCGCGTACCGCAATCCCGGCCGGGCCGAGCCGGGCGGTCCGCTGGTGCAGGGCATGAAGATCGCGCTCACCGGTGAGACGCGCACGGCGCGCGCGGAGCTGGAGCGGCGGGCGAATGAGGCCGGGCTGAACGTCATGACGTCCGTCAGCCGGCACACCAGCGCGCTCGTCACGAACGACTCCTCCTCCGCCTCCGGGAAGGCGCGCCGGGCCCGGGCGGAAGGGGTGCCCGTCCTCGACGAGGCCACGTTCGTCCGGCTCCTGGCCGACGTCCGCCCGGGGACGCGCCACGAGCGGGGGCGGTCCGCGGAGGGCGTGATCCCCTCGCCGGCGGGGCCCGCCGAGCCGCGCGATCCGGCCCCTTCCCGTCCGGCCGGCCAGGCCACCGCGCCCGTGCGGGAGACCCCGGCAGGCCGGCCGGAGCCGGCGCCGTCCGGGCCCGCGCGCCCGGCCCGCCGGGTCGCCCCGGACCTTCCGCTGTCCGGCCGGCGGGTCCTGGTGCTCGGCGGCACGCACCCCGAGGCGGTGGCGGCCCGCCGCAGGATCACCGAGCTCGGCGGGGCGGCGGCGATCAACCTCTCCGCGAGCGTCACCGACGTCGTCCTGCTGGAAGGCGGCGCACGGGACCGCCGGATGAAGCGGATCACCGCGCTCGCGTACCCCACGCACGACGCCGCGTGGCTCGACGCCCCGGTCGTCGCACCGCTCTCCGGGCCGGGCGGCGGACCGGCGGCCCCGCTCGTCCTGCCGCGCGGCGGCGTCGTCGATCTTCCGCAGCCGAGCGGCCCGGCGTGCGGGGTGCCCTGGACCGTCACCGCGTCCTGGGCCCAGCGGACGCCGTGCGAGATCGACGTGGTCGCCTTCGTCGTCGACGAGGACGAACAGGTCTGCTTCGACGAGGACTTCGTCTTCTACGGCGCCCCGGAGAACCCGGGCGGGACGGTGCGGCTGCACAGCGACGGACCGACCGAGCAGACCATCGGCGTCGGCCTCGCCGCGCTGCCCCCCTCGGCGCGCAAGGTGGTGGTCGCCGCCGCCCTCGACGGCTCGGCCGTCTTCGGCGACGTCGGCGCCATCCACATCAGCTCCGGGCCGGGCACCAGCGCCGCGCCCCTGGTCCAGGCCACCCTGGACGCCGCGACGACGGAACGCACCCTGATCCTCGCCGAGCTCTACCGCCGCGGCCCGCTGTGGCGTCTGCGCACCGTGGGGCAGGGGTACGACGAGGGCCTGGACGCCCTCGCCCGGCGCTACGGCGTGGACGTCGCCGACTGACCTCCCTTTGACCGTGAACAGACAGGCGGAGCAGGCCAGTTGCCCGTCGGGCGCGGAGTTGATCACGGCCAGGTCTCGAAAGGTGAGGCGAAATCGCCGACCGGGTTAGCATCGGGCAACACGCAGGACAACAGGACGTCTACGGCAAGCGACCCGAAGGGGCCCGGAAACCCGATGCCGGTCAAGGTCAGCGTCATCGTCCCCGTCTACAACCCGGGGATCTACATCGAGGACTGCATCTCCTCGCTGCAGCGGCAGTCGCTGCCTCCCGACGAGTACGAGGTGATCTTCGTCGACGACGGCTCGACCGACGGGACCCCGGCCCGGCTCGACCGGCTCGCCGCCGAGGACCCCCGGATGCGGGTCGTCCACCAGGAGAACTCCGGCTGGTCGGGCAAGCCCCGCAACGTCGGCATCGAGGCCTCCCGGGGCGAGTTCGTGATGTTCGTCGACAACGACGACTACCTGGGCGACGAGGCCCTGGAGCGGATGTACGACTACGGCGTGGCCAACGGCGCCGACGTGATCGTGGGCAAGATGGCCGGCAAGGGCCGCGGGGTGCCGGTGGAGCTGTTCCGCCGCAACCACCCGCGGGCCAGTGTCGAGAACGCCCCCCTCATCGACAGCCTCACCCCGCACAAGATGGTCCGCCGGGCCTTCCTGGACCGCATCGGGCTGCGCTTCCCCGAGGGCAGACGGCGGCTGGAGGACCATGTCTTCATCGCCGAGGCGTATCTGCGCGCGGAGAACGTCTCCGTGCTCAGCGACTACGTCTGCTACTACCACATCCGCCGGGACGACGGCTCCAACGCCGGTTTCGAACGCTTCGATCCCGTCGGCTACTTCAAGAACCTGCGCGAGGCCCTCGACGTCGTCGAGCGGTACACCGAGCCCGGCCCGGTGCGCGACCGGCTCTTCCGGCGCTGGCTGCGCGTGGAGATGGTCGAGCGGCTGCGGGCCCGGCGCCTGCTGAACCTGCCGGACGACTACCGCAGGGAGCTCTTCGCCGAGATCCACGCGGTCGTCGTCGAGCGGTTCGGCCCCGGTGTGGCGGCCGGGCTGCAGCCGACGCAGCAGGTCGTCGCCGCGCTGACGGCGGCCGGCCGGTACGACGACGTGGTGTCCTTCGCCGAGTGGGAGGCGGGCATCGGTCCCAAGGCGGCCCCCGTCGCGATCGAGTGGCGGAAGGGCTCCCTCGGGGTCTCCTTCACGGCCGAGTACGTGTCCGCCGGGGAGCCGATGCTGTTCCCCGCGAAGGCGCAGGCCGCACCGCTGGACGACGTGCCGAAGGACGTCGCCGGGGCGGTGGCCTGGGTCGCCTCCGAGACGGCCGCGCGCTTCGGGCAGGCCACGGCCGATCTGCTGCTGCGGGAACGCTCCAGCGCCGCGCAGTACTTCCAGCCGGTCGAGCTCACCCGCGAGAGGGTGCCGGCCGGGGGCGGCGAGCAGGTCCGGCTGGTGCTGCGGGCGACCGCCGGGATCGACCCGGCCGACCTGCCGGGTGACGGCGTCTGGGACGCGGTCGTCCGGGTCAAGCTGGGCGGCTGGACCAAGGAGTGCCGGCTGGGCCCGGTGCCGCGCGAGGACCGCCCCGCGCCGGGTGTGGGCGTCGTCGGCGACCGCGCGGTCCTGCCGTACTGGACGACCCCGCACGGCAACCTCTCCCTGGAGCGCGGAGCGCGGGGCAGGCGCCTCGGGCTCCGCGCGGTGCGGCTGACGGACATCGGCGTCTCCGGCGGCCGGCTGCGGGTCCCGCTCCCGGTGCACGTCCCCGGCGAGACGCCGGTGGTGCTGCGGTTCGTCTCCGCCACTCGCTTCTTCGACGCGACCGCCACGCTGTCGCCCGCCCCGCGGGGCACGGGCTCGGTGCTGGAGGCGGACCTGCCCACCGGGGATCTCCTGGGCGCTGTCTGGCGGGTGGCACTGTGCCTGACCCCGGGCGGCGACCGCCCGCGCTTCACGGGGCTGCCGTTCTCCCTGCGCGTCGCGGCGGGCAGTGTGCTCGTGGGGCCGGTGCCGCGGCCGGGCGCGGCGCTGCGGCTGGCGCGAGGGGCGCGGCGCGTGCTCGGCGCCACGCGCCGCAAGGTGGTCACCCGTATCAGGACCGGAGGGCAGTGACGGATGCGACCGCTGGGGATAGAGGGCTCCTGGGTACTGGAGCCCAAGGTCTTCCCGGACGACCGGGGCAGCTTCCACGAGTGGTTCCGGGGCGAGGAGTTCCGCGAGGCCACCGGCCGTGACCTCTCGCTGGCCCAGGCCAACTGCTCGGTGTCCCGGCGGGGCGTGCTGCGCGGTGTCCACTTCGCCGACGTGCCGCCCAGCCAGGCCAAGTACGTCACCTGTGTCCGCGGCGCGGTCCTGGACGTGGTCGTCGACATCCGGGTGGGCTCCCCCACGTACGGGATGTCGGAGGCGGTACGGCTCGACGACGACACCCGGCACGCGGTGTTCATCGCGGAAGGGCTGGGCCACGCCTTCATGGCGCTGACCGACGACGCCACGGTGGTGTACCTGTGCTCGGAGGGATACGCCCCGGACCGCGAGCACGGCATCCACCCGCTCGACCCGGCCCTGGGCATCGAGTGGCCGGACTCCGTCCCTCCGGTCCTCTCCCCCAAGGACGAGCAGGCCCCGACCCTCGCCGAGGCGGAATGGCAGGGGCTGCTGCCGTCGTACGAGGCCTGCCGGGCGTACTACGAGCGGCTGCGCAGCGGCTGACACCCCACCGCGGAGCCCGTACGGGAACGCCGGCCGCCCCCTCGGGGCGGCCGGCGTCCTCGTTCAGCGGCTGACGCCGACCTGCTCCAGGGACCGGCGCAGGGGCTCCCAGCCGACGGAGCGGGGCAGGCCCCGGTTGCGGGCCTGGACGAGGGGGCGCCAGAAGCGGGCTTCGAGGAGCGTCTCGGGGCGGACCGCACCGGCCCTTTCGAGGATCGCCTCGGGGACCTTCTGCGGGTCGGGCACCTTGTACTCGGCCATGATCTCGTCGTACTTGTCGTGCAGGACCCGGTTGTTCGGGTCGGCGCCGAAGACGACCAGCTGGCCGGTGGGCGCGGTGTCCACCTGGACCGCGACCAGGTCCGGGCGGTAGCGCGCCAGCACCTCGGTGATCTTGTAGACGTCGCCGGTCCAGGCGTTGGTGTGCCGGTCCCGGGCGGCCTCGTCCACGCTGCGCGGCAGCATGTCGTCGAAGACGATGACGCTGGACCAGTCGGAGTGCTTCTCGACGTTCATGAAGTCGCGCAGGGCGTACTCGAACAGGTGCATGCCGTCGATGAAGGAGAGGTCGAGCGTGGTGCGGCGCCAGTAGCCGAAGGGGCTGCGGCCGCGCCGCAGGTTGCGCAGCGGGTGGCGGCCTCCCTTGAGGTGCTGCAGGGGGTTGTCGCGGGCGAAGAAGTCGTCGCTGGTGGCCTTCACCAGGTGGACGTCGCACTTCAGCTCCGAGACCACCTTGAAGGCGGGGTCGATCGCGATGCTGGGGACGCGGGACAGGCGCAGGCTGCGCCCGTCGTTGACGCCGATCTCCAGGTAGTTGCGATTGGCGCTGACCTTGTGCAGTTCCCGGAGGAACTCATGGCGTTTCACGGAGAGGACCTTCCTTGCGGATGCGGGGCAGTGCTTCGTGCAGGGCGGAGCGCCACTCGCGGGGCCGGGGCAGTCCGATCTCCTGCCAGCGGCCGTGGGCGAGGGCGCTGTACGCCGGGCGGGGCGCGGGCCGTGGGAAGGCCGCGCTGCTGGTGGGGCGCACCCGGTCCGGGTCGGCGCCGAGGAGGGAGAACACCTCGCGGGCCAGTTCGTACCAGGTGGCCTCACCGCAGTTCGTGGCGTGGAAGACGCCGTGCGCGTCCGGGCCGAGCCGCGGACCGAGGTCGGCGATCCGTTCGGCGACGTCCGCGCTCCAGGTGGGCTGCCCGCGCTGGTCGTCGACGACGTCGAGGGTGTCGCGGCGGGCTTCGAGATCGATCATGGTCCGCACGAAGCTGGTGCCGTGCTCCCCGTAGAGCCAGGCGGTGCGCACGATCGCGCTCGCTCCGGGCAGTTCCTCCAGCACGGCCTGCTCGCCGGCCAGCTTGGTGCGGCCGTAGGCGGTGCGCGGGCCGGTCGGATGGTCCTCCGGATAGGGGGCGGTGCGGGCCTGTCCGGAGAAGACGTAGTCCGTCGAGACGTGCACGAGGCGGGCGTCGTGGGCGGCGCAGGCCCTCGCCAGCAGGCGCGGCCCGAGGCCGTTGACCTCCAGGGCGCGGGCCTCGTCGGTCTCGGCGTCGTCCACGGCCGTGTAGGCGGCGCAGTTCACGACGAGGTCGGGGGTGTGCTCGCGCAGCGCCGCGTCGACGGCGTCGGGGCGGGTGATGTCCAGGGCGGCGCGGTCGAGGCCCACCACGCTCCCGCCGCGCCGGGTCAGTTCCTCCACGACGTCCCGGCCGAGCATCCCGCCCGCGCCGGTGACCAGCCACCTCATGCGCGCTCCTGGGCGACGCGCCGCTTCAGGGGCTCCCACCAGGCACGGTTGTCGCGGTACCAGGCGACCGTCTCGGCGAGGCCGTCGGTGAAGTCGTGGCGGGGCCGGTAGCCGAGTTCGTCGCGGGCCTTGGACCAGTCGACGGAGTAGCGCAGGTCGTGGCCCTTGCGGTCCTCGACGTACTCCACCCGGTCCCAGTCGGCGCCGCAGGCCCGCAGGAGCAGCCCGGTCAGTTCCTTGTTGGTGAGTTCGGTGCCGCCGCCGATGTTGTAGACCTCGCCGGGCCGGCCCTTGGTGCGCACGAGGTCGACGCCCTGGCAGTGGTCGTCGACGTGCAGCCAGTCGCGGACGTTGCGGCCCTCGCCGTACAGCGGCACCTTGTGCCCGTCGAGGAGGTTGGTGACGAACAGCGGGATGACCTTCTCGGGGAACTGGTGCGGGCCGTAGTTGTTGGAGCAGCGCGTGACGCGCACGTCCAGGCCGTGGGTGCGGTGGTAGGCCAGGGCGAGCAGGTCGGAGGAGGCCTTGGAGGCCGAGTACGGCGAGTTCGGCTGCAGCGGGTGGGTCTCCGGCCAGGAGCCCGACTCGATGGAGCCGTAGACCTCGTCGGTGGAGACGTGCACGAAGGGGCCGGTGCCGTGGCGCAGGGCGGCGTCCAGCAGGGTCTGGGTGCCGAGGACGTTGGTGCGCACGAAGTCGGCGGCGCCGGTGATGGAGCGGTCCACGTGGGACTCGGCGGCGAAGTGCACCACCTGGTCGGCGCCGGCGACGAGTTTGTCGACGAGTTCGGCGTCGCAGATGTCGCCCTGGACGAACTCCAGCCGGGGGTGGGTCAGTTCGAGGTTGTCGAGGGTGCCGGCGTAGGTGAGCTTGTCCAGCACGGTGATGTGCGGCGCGTCGGGCGGGTCCGAGGCGAGCAGCGCGCGGACGTAGCGGGAGCCGATGAACCCGGCGGCACCGGTGACGAGGAGGTTCATGAAGTGATCTGCACCTTGCTGTGGTCTCCGAGGACGAGGCGGTGGGCGCTGGGGACGCTGGGGGCCGGCGTCACCTCGACGTGCCGGCCGATGAGCGAGGACTCGATCCGGCCGACGCCCTGGATCGAGGAGTCCCGCAGCACGATGGAGAACTCCAGTTCGCTGTCGGTGATCCGGCAGTTCTCGGCGACGGAGGTGAAGGGCCCGATGTAGGAGTCGCGGACGACGGTGCCCGCACCGATGACGGCGGGTCCGACGACGCGGGAGCCGATGATCCGCGCGCCCTCCTCCACGACGACCCGTCCGACGGTCTCCGAGGCGTCGTCCACCTCGCCGTCGATGCGGCGCTCCATGCCTTCGAGGACCATGCGGTTGACCTCGAGCATGTCGCCGACGTTGCCGGTGTCCTTCCAGTAGCCCTTGATGACCGTGGAGCGCACGTCGGCGCGGGTGTCTATCAGGTGCTGGATGGCGTGGGTGATCTCGAGTTCGCCGCGCCAGGACGGTTCGATGGCGCGGACCGCGTCGTGGATCAGGGGCGTGAACAGGTAGACGCCGACCAGCGCGAGATCGCTCTTGGGCTGTTCGGGCTTCTCCTCCAGGCCGATCACCTGGCCGGACGGGTCGAGTTCGGCGACGCCGAAGGCGCGGGGGTCGGCGACCCGGGTGAGCAGGATCTGGGCGTCGGGCCGGTTGCTGCGGAACGCGTCGACGAGGCCGGTGATGCCGCCGACGACGAAGTTGTCGCCGAGGTACATCACGAAGTCGTCGTCACCGAGGAAGTCACGGGCGATCAGCACCGCGTGGGCCAGTCCCAGGGGCCGTTCCTGGGGGATGTAGGTGACCTTCAGGCCGAACTTCGACCCGTCGCCCACCGCTTCCTCGATCTCCGCGGCGGTGTCCCCGACGATGATGCCCACGTCGGTGATGCCGGCCTCGGCGATCGACTCCAACCCGTAGAAGAGCACGGCCTTGTTGGCCACGGGCACGAGTTGCTTGGCGGACGTGTGGGTGATCGGCCTCAGCCGTGTTCCTGCACCGCCGGACAGCACGAGAGCCTTCATTCGGCTCACCTTAGTCGCGATCCGGCGGTTGTGAACATCACTTCTTCAGGTGGCCGACGCGTGCGGTTGGCCGGGGCGTCACCCGGCCGCCCGCGGTGGAGCGGTCAGTCCTCACCCCGGACGATGTTCCACTCCGGCCCGGACCGCGCGGTCCCGGGGGTGGCCCGGTTCTCGACGGCGGGGAGGCAGGTCCGCAGCGCGGCCTTGCCGCGCAGTCGGCGTGCCTTCGACCAGCCGGTCTCGGGCCGGCGTACGACGGGCTTCTCAGGGGTGTCCATGGACGTCACTGCTCATCATCTTCCTTCTGCGTCAGTCTGGTGTTCGAGTCCCCTGAGACAAACCGAACAAACCTGCCCCAGGGCGTTCGTGCCGCACCGCCGTGCCGCACCGCCCGAACTCCCCTGTCGCGCCGGTCGGTTCACAGGTCACCGAGGGACACGAGCCCACGGGGTGGCCGCGGCCGACGCGCGAGCACTCGGTGTGCCGGATCCCCGCCGACTCCGCCCTGCGCGGCCCGGGTACCCGCCGCAGCCGTACGGTCACCAGGTGCGCGCGGCTTCCAGAAGACGGTCGCGGACGAGCGTGACGTGCGGGTTGTCCGAGGTGCCGGGCCGCTGCACGAGGAAGCCGGTGTTGATGGGCGCGTCCTCGGGGGCGTCGAGCAGGACCAGGGCGCCGGACGCCAGTTCCCCGGCGCACAGGTACCGCGGCAGCACGCTGAACCCGGCACCGCCCGTCACCAGCGCCAGGACGGCCCGCAGGTCGGGCGCGGAGACGGCGGCGCGGCAGTTCAGGCGCCGGCCGAAGACGTGCCGCCAGTAGCGGCGCACGATGGGCAGGTCCTCGGCGTACGTGATCAGCGGGACGTCGTGCAGCGCGGCGGGGCCCTCGGCCGCCAGGCGCTCGATCCGGTCGGCCCAGGCGGGGGCGGCGACCAGGACGAACTCCTCGTCCACCAGCGGCACCGCGGACAGGGTGCGGCCGCGCGGCCTGGCCGTGGCGATCACCAGGTCGTGGCGGCCGGCGCGCAGTTCCTCCAGCAGCGGGTCGGTCAGTCCCATGGCGACCCGCAGCCGTACTCCCCCGACGACGAGCGGGGCCAGGGCGGGCAGGGCGCGGGTGGAGAGCAGTTCGGCGGGCCCGGCCAGATGGACCGGCTCGGCGCGCGACTCCTCGGGCGGGCCGTGCCCGGTGGCCTCGGCGAGCGCGTCGAGGGGAGCGGCGATGCGGGCCGCGAGTTCGTCGGCCACGGCCGTGGGAGCGACGCCGCGGGGCAGTCGTTCGAACAGCTCCCGGCGGGTCTGCCGTTCCAGTGCGCGGATCTGGGTGGTCACGGTCGGCTGGGACAGGCCCAGCAGCTTCGCCGCGGCCGTGAAGGAGCCCGAGCGGTGGACAGCCAGGAAGGTCCGGAGGAGATTGAGATCGGGCGGCGCCGGTGTGCCGGTCGCGCCGAGCGGGTCGATGGGCCTCACGCGATCCGACCCTACCGCCGACCGCCATGAGAAAACCTATGGCTGCCATAGGCCCTGCCATTGGAAGACCCGCAGTCCGGGGTCCTATGGTCGTGAGTGTCCGAGTCACCGCCGCACTGTCCGACCGCGGCACGTCCCCCACGGAGATGCACCACCATGTCGAAGATCCTCTTCGTCGTCACCGGCGCCGACACCTGGACCCTGGCCGACGGCACCGCGCACCCCACCGGCTTCTGGGCCGAGGAGGCCGTCGCCCCGTACGAGGCCTTCCGGGCCGCCGGCCACGAGGTCGTCGTGGCCACGCCCGGCGGTGTGGTGCCCCCCGTCGACCGGGCCTCCCTGGCTCCCGAGGTGAACGGGGGCCAGGAGAACGCCGACCGGATCGCCAAGGCGCTGGAGTCCTTCACCGAGCTGCGCAACCCGGTGCGGCTCGAGGACGTCCGGCTCGACGACTACGCGGCCGTCTTCTACCCCGGCGGCCACGGCCCCATGGAGGACCTCGCCGTGAACGCCGACTCCGGCCGGCTGCTCGCCCGGGCCCTGGAGTCGGGCCGGCCGCTCGGCGTGGTCTGCCACGGGCCGGCCGCGATGCTGGCCGCCGTCGGGGCCGACGGCGCGAACGTCTTCGCCGGCTACGAGGTCGCGGCGTTCACCAACGCCGAGGAGGTCCAGGGCGGCCTGGCCGACCGCGCGAAGTGGCTGCTGCAGGACCGCCTCACCGAGGCGGGCGTGACCGTGCGGGCCGGTGAGCCGTGGGCCCCGAACGTGGTCGCCGACCGCAACCTGGTCACCGGCCAGAACCCGGCGTCCTCGGCACCGCTCGCGGAGGAGATGCTGAAGCGGCTCGCCTGAGCCGTACGGCGGCTGAGCGGCGCGGCGGGGGCCGGCGCTCAGCCCTGCAGCACCAGCTCCGCCCACACCTGCTTGCCCCCGCTGACGGGCAGGGTCCCCCAGGTCGCCGAGAGCGCCTCGACGAGCAGGATCCCCCGGCCGCCCGTGGCTTCCCAGCTGATGCTGGTGGGGCGGACCGGGGTGCGGGGGGAGGCGTCGGCGACGGCGATGCGCAGGCGGTTGTTGATCAGGGTGAGGTCCATGCGCACCCGGCCGTCGGTGTGCACCAGGGCGTTGGTGACGAGTTCGGAGACGACGACGAGGGCGGCGTCGTACTCCTCGGTGACGCCCCAGGAGCGCAGGGTGCGCCGGGCGAAGCGGCGGGCGTGCCCGACGGCCTGCGGCACCCGCCACACCGTCCAGCTCTCCCGCAGCGGACGCAGCTCCATGCCGTCGTAGCGCAGGAGCAGCAGGGCGACGTCGTCGCTGCGCGGGGCGTTGCCCAGGAGGGCGTCGGCGACGAGACCCAGGTCGACGGGGGCGGCCTCGGCCAGCTCGCCCGCGAGGCGCTCCAGGCCCGCGTCGATGTCGGAGTCGGGCGTCTCGACGAGCCCGTCCGTGGTCAGCGCGAGCACGGTGCCGGGCGGCAGCCGCAGCGGGCTCATGGGGAACTGCGCCTGGCCGAGCACACCGAGGGGCGGGCCGCCCTCGGCCTCCGCGATCTCGGTCCGCCCGTCGGGGTAGCGCAGCACGGGCGGCGGGTGCCCGGCCCGCACGCACCAGGCGTACCCCTCCTCCAGGTCGACGTCGACGTAAGCGCAGGTCGCGAAGAGGTCGCTCTCCATGTCCACGAGCAGCCGGTTGGCGTGCGCGACCACCACGTCCGGGGGGTGCCCCTCGACGGCGTAGGCGCGCAGGGCGGTGCGCATCTGGCCCATGAGCGTGGCGGCGCCCGCGCTGTGCCCCTGGACGTCGCCGATGACGAGCGCGACGTGGTGGTCGGGCAGCGGGATGACGTCGTACCAGTCGCCGCCGAGTTCCAGTCCGGCCGTGCTGGGCAGGTAGCGGGCGACGGCCACCGCGCCGGGCAGCCGGGGCAGGCGGCGAGGCAGCAGCTGGCGCTGGAGCATGCCGACGAGTTCGTGCTCGGCGTCGAAGGCCCGGGCGCGCACCAGGGCCTGTCCGGCGAGGCCGGCGCAGGCGGTGAGCAGGGCTCGTTCGTCGGCGCCGAAGTCGTGCGGGGTGTCGTAGCCGATCAGGCAGGCCCCGGCCATGCGGTTGCCGGCGGGCAGCGGCAGGACGGCCAGGCCGCCCGGGCCGACGTCGGCGAGGGCGGGTTCCAGGGAGCTGCCGGCGGGCCAGATGCGGGCGCGGCCCTCGCGGAGCGCGGCGGCGAGGGTCGGCATGGCGCGCACGGGCGCGTCGGGCCACTCCCCGCGCCACTCCGACCGCCACAGCTCGGGCCAGGCCTCCGGCTCGGGCGGGTCGAGGACGGTGACGACGAGCCGGTCGCCCTCCAGCTCGGCCAGGGCGATCCGGTCGGCCCTCAGCGGCCGGCGCAGGGCGGCGACCACCGCTTTGCCGACGTCGCGCACGGTGACGGCGGTGGCCAGCGCCGCGGCCAGGCGCTGGACGCGGGCGACGTCGGTGACGTCCGAGCGCAGGGTGGAGGCGTCGGCGACGGTGCCCACGAGCCGCGCCGGCCGGCCGTCGCCGCCCGGCAGCAGCCGCCCGCTCAGCCGGAGCCACTTCGGCGGCCCGGCGGGCTGGAGCACCCGGAACTCCAGTTCCCGGTCGCCGATGGACATGTGGTCGGCCTCCACCACGGACATCAGTGAGGGCAGGTCCTCCGGCACGGTCAGGCTGAGCAGGGTCTCGACCCGGCCGTCGAACGCGGCGCGGTCGATGCCGAACAGCTCCAGCAGGTCGTCGGCGACGCGGACGCGGCCGGTGTCCATGGCGAGGCTGAAGGCGCCCGGCGGCAGCTCGCCGCCCTCGGCGGGCTCGGCGGGGGCGGTGAAGGCGACCGCGTCGGAGACGAGCTCCAGGCAGGCTCGGTCGTCGGCGCCGAACCCGTCGGGGCGCTCGCTCACGGCGAGCAGGCAGCCACCCCCGTCGCCCCGTACGGGCAGGGCGACCAGGTGGAAGGCCGGGGACGGTACCCGGCGCGACTGGGCGTCCTCGGCGAACTCCGCCGGGCTCAGCGCCACCGGCCGCCCGTCGCGGTGGGCCTCGGCGAGGGGGGACCGCCCCGCGCGCGGATAGCTGTCGCGCACCCCGTACAGCGTCCTGGGCACACCGACCGACTCGATCAGGCACAGCAGCTCGCCGTCCTCGCTCGGGGCGTAGAGGGCGGCGAACGCCGCTCCGGCGAAGACGAGTGCCTGTTCGAGGACGCGGCGCACCCGTTCGGGCGACTCCGGGTCGGCCGCGATCGCTTTGAGAGCACCTTCGGCACGCAGCGTTCGCGTCTCGCGTTCTCGGGCGCCCGGACTGACCACGTTGGCCATTACAGCGCTTATGGGACACCCGCGCAGCCCCTGGGAGCGTTCGGCCGACGGCACCGGCGCCGGAGCGCGAAAGAAACCGAACAGGAGTTGACGCATGCGTTCCGCACGGTCGTGTCGTGACAGCCGTGACTGTTCCGGCCCCTGGGGCTGCTGGAAGGCTCGGTGCTCGTCACGGAGGGGGACGCATGGACAAGCGGTACGAGGTGTACGCGCTCGCCGACCGGCATTTCTACGAGACGCCGGACCGGCTGACGGGCGGCGGGCCGGGGACGGCCCCGCACCTCTACGAGACGGCCGGCCGGCCGGTGCCCGAGGGCTGGTCGTCGGCCCGCATGGGCGACTGGCTGACGATGACGCCGCTCGGCCCGGACGGCGAGCCGGTGCCCGGCCCCTCCCAGGGCTGGAAGATCCACGCCTCGGCGACCCGCGCGAACGCGGAGAAGATCGCCGGGATCGTGTGGGACTACTGCGTCGAGCGGCGGATCCCCTTCAAGTTCGTGCCCGGCCCGCACCTGCTGCACCTGCGCAACACCAAGTACGCGCCCCGCGACGGCAGCGGCAAGTTCGTCACCCTCTACCCGGCCGGTGAGGAGCAGCTGCACCGGGTGCTGCGCGAGCTGGGCGCGCTGCTGGAGGGGTTCGAGGGGCCGTACGTCCTCACCGATCTGCGCTGGGGCGAGGGTCCGCTGTACGTGCGCTACGGCGCCTTCGCGCGGTCCTTCGTCGTCGACGAGCGGGGCTCGCTGGTGCCCGCGGTGCGCGACGGCGAGGGGCGGCTGGTGCCGGACCGGCGGTCGCCGTCGTTCCAGGTGCCCGAGTGGGTGACCCTGCCGGAGTTCCTCCGGCCGCACCTGGACGCGCGGAACACCACGACGGTCGGCGAACTGCCGTACCGCATCGAGAAGGCGCTGCACTTCTCCAACGGCGGCGGTGTGTACGCGGGCACCGACACCCGGGACGGGCGCAGGGTCGTGCTGAAGGAGGGCCGGCCGCACGCGGGGCTGGCCGCCGACGGGGCGGACGCCGTCGCCCGGCTGGAACGGGAGAAGTCGGCCCTGGAGCGGGTGGCGGGCACGGGCGTGGTCCCCGAGGTGCGCGACTGGTTCGAGCTCGGCGGCCACCGGTTCCTGGTGATGGACTTCCTCCCGGGCCGGCCGCTCAACTCCTTCTTCGCCGAGCGGCATCCGCTGCTCGCGCAGGACCCCGACCCGGCGGCCGTCGCCTCCTACACGGCCTGGGCGCTGCGCATCCACCGCAGGGTGGAGGAGGCCGTGGCGGCGGTGCACGCGCGGGGCATCGTCTTCAACGACCTGCACGTCTTCAACATCATGGTCGCGCCGGACGAGGAGTCGGTCTTCCTGCTCGACTTCGAGGCCGCGGCCCCGGCCGAGGACAACGGCCGCCAGGTCGTCGCCCACCCCGGCTTCTTCGCGCCGCCGGACCGCCGGGGCGCCGACGTCGACCGCTACGCGCTGGCCTGTCTGCGGCTGGCCCTGTTCCTGCCGGTGACCACGCTGTTCGTGGTCGACCGCGGCAAGGCGGCGCATCTGGCCGAGGTGATCCGGGAGCAGTTCCCGGACGTACCGCGGGAGTTCCTCGACGAGGCGGTCGCGGAGATCACCCGGGAGGCGTCCGGCCGCGGGCGTGCCGTGCCCTCCGCGTGGGTGGACCCGGGCGACTGGCCCCACAGCCGCGACTCGATGGTCAAGGCGATCCTCGCCTCGGCGACCCCGGAGCGCGACGACCGGCTCTTCCCGGGCGACGTCGCGCAGTTCTCGGACGGCGGCGGGCTGGGCCTCGCCCACGGCGCTGCCGGGGTGCTGTACGCGCTGGACGCGATCGGCGCCGCACGCTTCGAGGAGGGCGAGCGCTGGCTGCTGGAGCGGACCTCGCCGGTCCCGGCCGGCACACCGCTCGGCCTGTACGACGGGCTCGCGGGCGCCGCCCTGGTCCTGGACCGGCTCGGGCACCGGCAGCGGGCACTCGACCTGGTGGGGAGCATCCTCGCGGAGCGGTGGCGGAACCTCTCCTCAGACCTGCACGGCGGACTGGCCGGACTGGGGCTGGTCCTCGGGCACCTGGCCCGCACCACGGGCGAGACGGAGCTGCGCGAGCGGGCCGAGGAGGCCGGGCGGATCCTCGTGGAGCGGCTCGCGGAGCCGCTGCCCGCAGCACCCCGGCGGCGCGCCGGGCTGCTGCGCGGCGTGAGCGGACCGGCGCTGTTCCTGCTGCGGCAGTACGAGTGGACCGGCCACGCGCCCTGGCGGGAGGCGGCGGCCGTGGCCCTGCGCCGGGACCTGGAGTCCTGTGTGACCCGGGAGAGCGGGGAGCTGGAGGTCGACGAGGGCTGGCGGACGCTGCCCTACCTCGGCGACGGCAGCGCCGGAGTGGGCATGGTCCTCGACGACCTCGTGGCCCACGCGCCCGGCCTCGCCGGGGAGTTCGAGGCGGCCCGGTCCGGCGTCCTCGCCGCCGCCACCTCGCGCTTCTACGCGCAGCCCGGTCTCTTCCAGGGCCGCGCCGGAATGATCCTGCACCTCAGCCGCACCACCACGCCGGGCGCCACCGCGGACCGGCTGGCCGCCCAGATCGCCGGACTCGGCTGGTACGCGATGGCCTACGAGGGCCAACTGGCCTTCCCCGGCCACCAGATGATGCGGCTGTCCATGGACCTCGCCACCGGAACGGCAGGGTGCCTGCTGGCGCTCGGCGCGGCCCTCGACCCGGCGTCCGGCGCCCATCTGCCGTTCCTCCCGCCGCCCCGGAGGCGGCCCACCTGACGCGGTTCCGCGATCCCGCGGAGTCGTGACACCACCCCGTCCCCACGGACGACCACGGACGGACAACCCACGGAAGGACACACCATGGCACTGCTCGACCTGCAGACCATCGAGACCGAGGAGCGGACGGAAGGCGGCGGCAACAGCACGCTGAGCCTGCTCTCCTGCGTCAGCGCCGCGAGCATCACGCTCTGTCTCTGACCTGCGGTGCGCGTACGGCTCCGGGCGGCCCACTCCCCACGGGGAGGGGCCGCCCGGGGTCCGTCCGCCCCATCGTCCGGGGTCCACCCGCCCCACGGAAGGCCCGTATGACCACGCCTGCCGACGACGACCCGGCGGCCGGGCACGCCCGGGTGCTGCTGCGTACGGCCACCCGCCACAGCGGCGCCCGCTGTGCGGCCCTGACCCTGGCGAGCACGGCCGCGACCGGTGCCGGGCTGCTGCTGCCGGCCGCGCTGGGCCGGGCCCTCGACCTGCTGCTGGCGCGGGCCCCGGCGACCCGCTGGGTGCTGTACTGCGCCGGCCTCGTCCTGCTGATCGCGCTGCTCGACGCCGCCCGGACCGTCCTGACCGGCACCGTCGACGCCCGCAGCACGGCATGGCTGCGCCGGCGGCTGACCGGGCACGTCCTGGCCACCGGGCCGCGCGCCGCCGACCGCTTCGGCTCCGGTGACCTCGTCGCGCGCCTGGTCGGCAACGCCGCCGAGGCGGGGACCGCACCCGCGGCCCGTGCGGCCCTGGCCGCCGCCCTCGCCGGCCCCGTCGGCGGTGTGGTCGCCCTCGGCCTGATCCACTGGTGGCTCGCGGCCGTCTTCCTCGCCGGAGCCCCCGTCCTGGCCCTTCTCCTGCGGGCCGTCGCCCGGGACACCGCACGGAGCGCGACGCGCTACCAGCGGGCGCAGG
>NZ_JBEXOM010000033.1:0-15063 GCF_040611555.1 Streptomyces sp. NPDC006624
TGCAGGATCGGCAGCACGGCACCGTCGTGCACCGGATCGAGGAACTTGTCGGAATGCCACGACGCGGCCAGCGGACCCGTCTCCGCCTCCCCGTCGCCGACCACACACGCGACCAGCAGATCCGGATTGTCCAGCGCCGCACCATAGGCGTGGGCGAGGGAGTAGCCGAGTTCACCGCCTTCGTGGATGGAGCCGGGCACCTCCGGGGCGACGTGACTCGGGACGCCGCCGGGGAAGGAGAACTGCCGCATCAGCAGCTCCATGCCCTGCGCGTCCCGTGTCACGTCCGGGAACTTCTCGGTGTAGCTGCCCTCCAGCCAGGAGTTGGCGAGAACCGACGGCCCGCCGTGGCCCGGGCCCCAGATGCACAGGGCGTCCAGGCCGCGCTTGCCGATGACCCGGTTGAGGTGGGTGTACACGAGGTTCAGCCCGGGTGAGGTGCCCCAGTGCCCCAGGAGCCGCGGCTTGATGTGCTCGGGCCGCAGCGGCTCGGTCAGCAGCGGGTTCGCCAGGAGGTAGATCTGACCGGCCGCCAGGTAGTTGGCGGCCCGCCAGTGGGCGTCGAGGATGCGCAGTTCCTCGTCGGTCGGTGCGGTCGGTGCGGTCGGGTCGTCCTGGCGCGGTGCCTCGGGCATGGGTGGCTCCCTGGGTTCTGCGGCGGCCTCAGGAGGAGTACCAGTCTGTTCCGGTTCGATGCCGGGCGCCTGTCGGCCGTGCGTCACCCGGCGGAGCGGTCCGGGCCGGTCACCCGTGCGGTGGTCCGCAGCCGCAGGTCCCCCGACGAGGCCCCGATCCAGAGGGTGCGGAGGCCGGTGCCGAGCACCCAGTCGTGGGCCCGCGGGTCCCAGGAGGACAGGATCCGCGGCTCGACGCGCACGCCGACCCGCCGTTCCTCGCCCGCCCGCAGCGCGAGCCGCCGGTATCCGGCCAGGACCCGGACGGGCTGGCCGAGACGGAGGTCGGGGGACGGCCCGGCGTACACCTGCGGCACGTCGACGCCGTCGCGCGTCCCGGTGTTGCGGACCGTGAAGGCGACCTCCAGGCCGTCGGCCGTCCACCGCGCGTCCGGATCCCCGTAGGCGAAGGACGTGTACGACAGGCCGTGGCCGAAGGGGAACAGCGGCCGCACGTCCTGGGCGTCGTACCAGCGGTGGCCGACGTGGACGCCCTCCGTGTAGAGCTCGGTGCCGTCCACGCCCGGGTAGCGGCGCGGGTCGCCGGCCACGGGGTGCCGGTCGTCGCCGGTGGGGAAGGTCTGGGTGAGCCGGCCGCCGGGGTCGGTGTCGCCGTACAGGACGGCGGCGGTCGCGGCGGCGCCCTCCTGGCCCGGGTAGTACATCTGCAGCACGGCGCCGGTGCGCTCCAGCCACGGCATCGAGGTGGCGGACGAGGTGTTGAGCACGACGGTGGTGCGCGCATTGGCCGCCGTCACGGCCTCGATGAGCCGCTCCTGGTTGCCCGGGAGGGCGACGGTCGTGCGGTCCTGGCCCTCGATGGCGTCCTCGTAGGCGAAGAGGACGACGTCCCGGGCGGCGCGGGCGGCCCGTACGGCGTGTGCCACGTCCTCGGCACGGGTCGCGGCGGTGATGCGCCGCAGCCGGAACAGCCCGCCGGTGTCGTGGCCCTGCGCGGTGACGGACAGCCGGTGGGTGCCCCTGCCCGGCTTCAGGGTCCTGCGGCGCACGGACAGGCCGTCCTCCGCGTGGGTGAGCAGGCCGCCCGTGAAGTACTCGCTCCAGCCGGGCGCCACGGGGAACAGGTCCTCGCCGTCGAGCAGGACCCTGGGCCGGTGCGGGGGCGTGCCGGTGTAGTGCAGCACGAGGGTCCACTCCTCGTCCTCGGCGACGGTGAGGGTGCCCTCGTAGGTCCAGGTCCGCCCGGCGGCGACGCGCTGCGCCTCGGTGTCGAAGGCGGGGTCGAACGCGTCCGCGGGGAAGGGCTTGCCGAAGGCGTCCTCGCCCAGGGCCCAGGTGACCCGTGCGGCGCGCGGCCGGACGGCGTCCAGAGGGCTGTCGGCGTGCTCGGGCACGACATGGGCGCTGCCGCCGCCGCTGACCAGGGGCCGGGCGGCGGTCGGCCCGATCAGGGCCACGGTCGTGCCCTCGGCGAGCGGCAGGGTGCCGCGGACGTTGCGCAGCAGGGTGGCGCCGGCCTCGGCGACCTCGCGGGCCACGGCCGCCCCGGCCCGGGCGTCGCGGTCCGGGCGCGGCGGCGGGGAGCCGCCCAGCAGGCCGAAGCGGTCCATGACGGTCAGGATCCGGCGGACGGCCCGGTCGACGTACGCCTCCGGAACGCCGCCGTCCCGTACGGCCGTGGCGAGGGCCGTGCCGAAGTGGGTGCCGTCGGGCATCTCCAGGTCGAGGCCCGCCAGGAGGGAGGCGCGTGTGCTGTGCGCGGCGGACCAGTCGCTCATGACGAAGCCGGTGAATCCCCACCGCTCGCGCAGGATGCCGGTGAGCAGCGCCTCGTGCTCGCAGGCGAAGGTGCCGTCGACCTTGTTGTAGGCGCCCATCACCGCGCCGGTGCCGGCGGCGACGGCCGCTTCGAAGCCGCGCAGTTCCGTCTCGTGCAGCGTGCGCTCGTCCACGCGCACGTCGACCGACATGCGGTCGCGCTCCTGGTTGTTCAGGGCGAAGTGCTTGACGGTCGCGACGAGTCCCTCGCCCTGAATTCCCTCGATCTCGGCGGCGACCAGGTGGGCGGAGAGCAGCGGATCCTCGCTGAAGGTCTCGAAGTTGCGGCCCGCGTACGGGGTGCGGATGAGGTTGACCATCGGGGACAGCAGCACGTCCTGGCCGAGGGCACGGCCCTCCCGCCCGATGACCTGTCCGTAGCGCCGGGCCAGGTCCGGATCGAACGTGGAGGCCAGCAGCACCGGGGCGGGCAGGGCGGTGGCGTGCCGGGTGACGCGGACGCCGGCCGGGCCGTCGGCGAGCCGCAGCGGCGGGATGCCGAGCCGCTTCACTCCGGGCACGTAGCCCGCCTGGCCGAGCGGATCCGGGTCGGTGGCGCCGTGCAGCAAGGAGATCTTCTCGTCGAGGGTGAGCCGGGCGAGCAGCCCGTCGACGCGGCGGGCCGGGCGCGGGGCGGCGGCGTCCCGCGCCCGCGCCCGGGCCCGGGAGACTCCGGACGGAGCGGCGGCGGCGATCGCCGTGCCGAGCAGGAGCAGGGCGGATCGCCGGGGGAACCGGGGGGCGGTGTCGCTCATGCGACGCACTATGCGCCAGGCCGGGCGCGGCACCCCGCCGGACACCGGCCTCGCCCTCGGGGCCACCCGAGTGGGCGACCCGAGTGGGCGACCCCGACCCCGGGCCCCCGCGGAGGACGGCTACGACCCGTTCCAGGACAGGGGGCCGGGTGGGGCGAGGTGACGGTGCCGGGCGTTGGCCCGGTCCCGAAGTCGTCCCGGGTCCTGGGGTCCTGGGGTCCTCTTTGGCCCTGGGGTCCTCGGTCCCGGACTGGGCTTCGGTCCCGGGCTACTCCCCGTCCCCAGGCCGCGCCCCGGTCCCCGGCTCGTCCCCAGTCCCCGGCTCGGCCTCGCTGTCGGGCTGTGTCTCGGTCCCCGACCGGGCATCGCCTTCGGGCTGCGCCTCGGTCCCCGACTGGCCCCCGGTATCGCCGGCGGGAGCGGAGGGCCGTGCGTCCTCACAGCAGTCCACCTGCGCGAACCGCGTCTCGTACCGCTCCTGCGCCGGTTCCCCCGAGGAGGTCTGCGACGGCCCGGGCCGGGGCACGGACGGCGCGTCCCCGTACGGCCGCTCCCGCTGCTGCTCCCGCTGCCCGTCGGGGCGCTCGCGGGGCGCCTCCCCGGTCCGTTCCCCGCCCGAGTCCCCGGACGGGTCCCCGTACGGGACCGCCGGTTCCAGCGTCCAGCGCTGGGCGTCGGAGCCGTCGCGCCCGCCGACGGTCACGGCCCGGCCCTTCCCGGGGACCACCGCCTGCCCCTTGCCGCCGCGCGGCAGCACCGCACCGCGCACCGTCAGGTCGTAGCGCACCACTGCGCCTTGCGTCAGGCAGCCGGCGAGCAGCACCGAACCGTCGTCGGGGCCGGATCCGAGGCAGAGGGCCGGATCGGCGGCGAGGCGCAGCGTCCCGTCGTCCAGGTACGCCCACTGCGGGGAGCCGGTGGAGCAGTCGTTCAGCACGATGCGGCTGCCGGCGCGCAGGCGGCCGTCCCGGACGTCGAGGCACAGGTCCCGGTCGAGGTTGCGCAGCCGTCCCCGGGCCACTTCGGCGGGACGGTCCACGGATGCGGCCGACGGGACGGTGGCGGGACCGGTGTCCGCGGCGGAGCCGGTGTCGTCGGTGTCGGATCGAGCGGGCGGCTGTCCGGGGGTGCCCGGGGTCTTGGGCGACGGCTCCGGTGCGTCCGGGCCGGTGGGTGAGGGTCGTGCCGGGTCCGGGTCGACGGAGTCACCGCTGACCAGGCCCCAGCCGGCCTGCGGGGCGGCGGTGGTCCCCTCGTCCGACCAGCCGCGGGCGGCGAACAGCGTGGCGAGCAGCACGAGGGAGGTCACCCCGACCGCGACGGCCAGGGCCTTGGTGTGCCTGCCGGGCGGCGCGGCGTGCCCGCCCTCCGGCAGGGGGCGTGCCGCACGGGCGGCCCGGAGCCGGTGCCGGCCCCCGGCGGGAACGGCGTCCGGGCTCCCGGCGCGCCCCGGCCGTGAGGCGAGGTAGCGGCGGGCGCCCCAGCCCAGCACCGTCTCGGCGAGCAGGTCCTCCAGACCGCCCTCGAAATGGCTGAGCTGTTCGGCGGCGTACCGGCAGTAGCGGCAGGTCATCAGATGCCGCTGCACGTCCGGCAGCAGGGCGCCGCCGCGGCGCATCGGCACGTCCAGCAGGCGGTTGTAGTAGCGGCATTCCCGTGTCGGCGCGAGTTCCCGGTGCGCCCGTGCACAGCCGGTCCGGAATTGTTCCCGCGCCTGCTCCAGGGCGGTTCGGGCAATGCCCGGGTCCACGCCCAGCAGACCGGCCGGTACGGATAGCGGCTCGGCCTCGACCTCCGTGTGCCAGAGCAGGCATTGCGAAGCGCCCGGAAGGGCGCGGAATGCGCGATCGGCGAGCCGCCGGTTTTCGCGGGGCGGGGGCGGGGCGGCACGCAGACCGCGGGCCCCTGCGGTACTGCGCAGTTCCGGCAGTAATCCGGAAATGCCGTCGTCCGCCGCCCATTCCCCGGCCGTGTCCCGCACGGCCGCGAGCAGGCGGGGACGCAGGGCGCCGCCGCCCGGCCGGGCGAGTTCCCGGCGGAACGCGGCGGCGGCCGCCATGGACGCGGAATCCTGCGAGGAGGCCAGACAGATGACGGCGTACTCGTGGACCGGCCGCCAGTGCCGCGCCAGCAACACGGCGACGGCGCGCGACCCTTCGGCGGGGTCGGCGGCCCGGGCGAGCAGCTCGCGGTCGGACTGCGCGGCAGCCGAACCGGGGCGCGGCGGATACGGCGGACGTGGGGGGTGGGGGGATCGCACGGAACCATTTCCTTCCAGCCGCAGGACGGCATGCGAAATGCGCGTCCGTCGGAAAGCAGGCGCGTGAGGGGTGCATACCTGTGCCGCTTCAGCTGCGGAACTCGGTTGTGAGGCGGCTCACTTTCGCACAGGCGACTGAGAGGTGCCAAGCAGTTCGGACGGCTCGCGTTCAGCTCGGCGGAAATGCCATGGCGTTACCACCGGTATCCGCACCGGCTTCCGAGAAGAACCCAACGGAGTCCGGCAGTTGTGTGCGAGCAAAGGCGGTTGATCCACGAAATCTCCCACTCCGCAGCGCCTCCCACCCCTCAGCGCACTCCCACTCCACAGCGCACTCCCATGCCGCTCTCGGCCCGCTCTCATCCGCGCGCGCCAGCATGAGCCGCATGAGCGCCCCCCACCCCTCCGCCCCGGCCGCCCCGCTTCGCACCGTCCGCAAGGCGGTCGTCCCCGCCGCCGGTCTCGGCACCCGCTTCCTGCCCGCCACCAAGGCGACCCCCAAGGAGATGCTCCCGGTCGTCGACAAGCCGGCCATCCAGTACGTCGTCGAGGAGGCCGCGGCGGCGGGACTCGACGACGTCCTGATGGTCACCGGCCGGCACAAGCGGGCCATCGAGGACCACTTCGACCACGCCTTCGAACTGGAGCAGGCCCTCGCGGCCAAGGGCGACACCGTGCGGCTGGACGCGGTGCGCGACCCTGCGCGGCTGGCGAGCATCCACCACATCCGCCAGGGCGACCCGCTCGGCCTGGGCCACGCCGTGCTGTGCGCCCATCGGCACGTGGGCGACCAGCCCTTCGCGGTCCTGCTCGGCGACGACCTGATCGACCCGCGCGAAAGCCTGCTCAGCCGCATGCTCGGCGTCCGCGACCGGCGCCTGGGCAGCGTGGTGGCCCTGATGGAGGTCCCGCGGGAGCAGATCCACCTCTACGGCTGCGCCGCCGTCGAGGCGACCGGCGAGGAGGGCGTCGTCCGCGTCACGGGTCTGGTCGAGAAGCCGGCCCCGCACCTCGCCCCGAGCCGCTACGCCGTCATCGGGCGCTACGTCCTCGACCCGGCGGTCTTCGGCGTGCTGGAGCGCACCCCGCCGGGCCGGGGCGGCGAGATCCAGCTCACCGACGCCCTCCAGGAACTGGCCGCGGGCGGCACGGTGCACGGGGTCGTCTTCGAGGGCCTGCGCTACGACACCGGCGACAAGGCCGACTACCTGCGCACCGTGGTCCGGCTGGCCTGCGAACGCCCCGACCTGGGGCCGGAGTTCAGGGCCTGGCTCAGGGAGTACGTCGCCGCCCTGGACACGGCGCACCCGGCACGGCGGGGCCTCGCCGCCTGATCCGCCGTCGCCATCGGCACCAGCACCGGCACCAGCACGGCCACCGGCACCGGCCCCCGGCCGGAGCTCCCGTGCGTCACCGCCCGATCAACCGTTGGGGCGCAGGGTCCAGACGACGGTCATCTCGCCCGTGACGGCGCCGTCGGCCCGCTGGATGGCGATGGTCACCGGGAACTCGGGGCGCTCACCGGCGTCCAGCTCCGCGACGACCTCGGCGGCCGGACGGCCGAGGGTGGCGGTGGCGGTGACCACGCCCATCGCCAGCTTCCGGTAGGCGATCTCGGCGCGCACGGCCAGCGGCACGGCGCGCGAGAGCTGGTCCCCGAACGCGGCCAGCACGATCGCCCCGCTCGCGGACTCGCCGAGCGTGAACATCGCACCGGCGTGCGGGCCGCCCACGTGGTTGTGGTACTCGCCCTGGTCCGGCAGGGAGACCACGGCCCGCTCGGGCGTGGTCTCGAGGAACTCGAGGTTCAGGGTCCGGGCCATGGGCACCGTGGCGGCGAGCATCTCGCCGATGGACATCTGGTCTGCGCTCATGACCGCATGTTACTCACGAGTAGAGAGCCCTGAACAGGCCGTGTGACGACCGCCGCACCGCGGCCCGGCACGGCCCCGCGCGCCGCACCGTTCCCGAGTTGCTACGTGCCCGTCCACGGGCGGTGACCGAATCGAGCCGGGACGCGGCTAGGGTGACTGCCCATGTGGCCAGGACAGCAGCCGCCCGGGGGCGAGCAGAACCCGCAGACGAACAACCCCTACCAGCAGCCGGGGTACCAGCAGCCGAATCCGTATCAGCAGCCGGGCTATCAGCAGCAGCCCACCGCGTACGGGCAGCAGCCGCAGTGGGGCGTTCCCGCGCCCGCCGGCGCGCCGCAGCCCCCGCAGGGCGGTGGCGGCGGCAACCGGACGAAGCTGATCGCGGTCGTCGCGGCCACGGCAGTGGTCGTGGCGGCCGGTGTCACCGGCTTCCTGGTGCTGGGCGGCGAGAAGGACGACACCGCGGAGGGCGGCGACAAGGGCACCAAGACCTCCGCGAGCCCGTCGGCGGAGCCGAGCGCGTCCGCCTCGGCCGACAACCCCCGCGGCGGCGAGGAGGCAAAGCCCACCGTCAAGGGCTGGAAGGTCGTCATCAACCCCAAGTGGGGCACGGCCTTCGACGTCCCGCCTGACTGGGAGGTGGAGTCGCCGACGATGTCCGTCGGCTTCGAGGACAAGAAGTCGGACGAGGGCAAGCCGCTGATCGTCATGTCGGCGCCGGCCTTCTACAAGTCCGAGTGGTGCACGAGCGACGACGACAAGGACGGCAACAGCGAGACCACCTCCCTGGCCGGTGTGGGCACCAAGGGCGCGGACGGCGCCAAGAACACCGACGAGGTCGCGGTCAACCAGGTCGCCTGGTGGGTCTACGGCGGCTACACGCAGCCGGACAAGAAGAGCGTCAAGAACGACGAGAAGGCCAAGCCGTACACCACCGCCTCGGGTGTGAAGGGCAGCATCGCCTGGGCCTGGTCGGAGAACACCCCCGACAAGGGCAAGTGCGCGAGCGACGGCAAGGCGGTCACGTTCGGCTTCAAGAACTCCGCCGGTGACTTCGTCTCGTGGAACTTCTACGGGGCCAAGGGCGTCAAGGACGAGGTGCCCAAGGAGACCATCATGAAGATCCTCAGCACCGTCCGGCTGCAGGGCGAACCGACCGGAGGCTGACCCGCGCGGGGCACGGTTTGGCAGGACGGCACCGCTGCGGCCATAGTCAGCCGGTGACGTCCTCCACCCCTCCCACCCGGCACTCCCGCCGGCCCGCCTGGGCCGGCCGCAACTACTCCCTGCTGACCGCGGCCGCGGTCGTCACCAGCCTGGGCAGTCAGGGCGCCCTGGTCGCCTCGGCCTTCGCCGTGCTGGAGTCGGGCGGTGGCGCCGGTGACGTCGGCCTGGTCGCGGCGGCGCGGACGCTCCCGCTGGTGCTGTTCCTGCTGATCGGCGGCGCGGTGGCGGACCGGCTGCCCCGGCACCATGTGATGGTCGCGGCCAACGTGCTGAACTGCCTCTCGCAGGCCGTCTTCGCCGCCCTGGTGCTGACCGGGGACCCGCTGCTGTGGCAGATGCTGCTGCTCGCCGCGCTCGGCGGCACCGGCCAGGCCTTCTTCGGCCCGGCCGCCGAGGGCATGCTGATGTCGTCCGTCGAGGGCGAACAGGCGGGCCGGGCGTTCGCGGTGTTCCGGATGGCGATGCAGGGCGCGGCCCTGGGCGGTGCCGCGCTCGGCGGTGCCATGGTCGCCGCGATCGGGCCCGGCTGGGTGCTCGCTGCGGACGCGGCGGCCTTCGCGGTCGCCGGGGCGCTGCGGGCTCTGCTCGACGTCGGCCACATACCGCCCCGCGCGCCGGGCGGCGGTCTGCTCGCCGATCTGCGGGACGGCTGGCGGGAGTTCGCCGGACGTCCGTGGCTGTGGGGCATCGTGGTGCAGTTCTCCATCGCCAACGCGGTGGTCGCCGCCGCCGACGCGGTCTACGGTCCGCTCGTCGCCCGCGACCATCTCGGCGGCGCGGGCCCCTGGGGTCTCGCCCTCGGCGCGTTCGGGGCGGGCACCGTCGCCGGGGCGGTGCTGATGACCCGCTGGAAGCCGCGCCGTCTGCTCCTGGCGGGCACGGTCTGTGTCTTCCCGCTCGCCCTGCCCTCGGCCGCGCTCGCCGTCCCGGTGCCCATCGGCTGGCTGTTCGTGGTGATGTTCGTCGCCGGCGCGACCGTGGAGGTGTTCGGGGTGTCCTGGATGACGGCCCTGCACCAGGAGATCCCCGAGGAGAAGCTCTCCCGCGTCTCGGCCTACGACTGGTTCGGCTCCGTCGCCCTGGTGCCGCTGGCCACGGCCGCGGCCGGCCCCGCGGAGACGGCGTTCGGCCGCACGGCCGCCCTGTGGGGCTGCGCCGGCCTGGTCGTCCTGGTGACGGCGGCCGTGCTGTGCGTGCCGGACGTCCGCAACCTGCGCCGCCGCACCACCTACGTCACGCAGGGCGGTGCCGCCGAGGCCCCGTCAGCCGATGCCGAACGCCCCGTCGGGGGGCTCGGGTGACGGCACGGCGTCCTCGTCCCGCACCGCCCGCGCCCCGCCGATGAACTCCCGCAGTCCGTCGCCGTACTCGACGCGGGCCGGGAAGGCGTCCGCGGCCGTGCGGCGGGTCAGGGCGGCGACGTCCACCGGCTGGTGCCCGGCGACGAGCACGGCGTTCCCGAACCGCCGCCCCCGCAGCACCCCGGGCTCCGCGATCAGCGCGAGTTCCTCGAAGACGGCGGCCAGCGTGGCGAGTTGCGACCGCAGGAAGGCGAACGGCGCGGCGTCGGGAAGGTTCGCGAGGTACACCCCGCCCGCCCGCAGCACCCGCCGCGCCTGGCGCACGTACGCGAGGGACGTGAGGTGCGCCGGGACCCGGGAGCCGCCGAAGACGTCGGCGACGATGACGTCCGCGGAGCCCGCGGGGGCCTTCTCCACCCAGGCGCGCGCGTCCGCCGCGTGCAGCGCGACCCGGGCGCCCTCGGGGAGCGGCAGGTGCTCGGCGACCAGTTCCAGCAGCCCGGCGTCGGCCTCGACGACGTCCTGCCGTGAGCCCGGCCGGGTAACGGCGACGTACCGGGGCAACGTGAGCGCCCCGCCGCCGAGATGCACCACGTCCAGGGCGCGCCCCGGCTCGGCGAGCACGTCCAGCACGTGCCCGAGCCGCCGCGCGTACTCGAACTCCAGGTGCGCGGGGTCGTCGAGGTCGACGTAGGACTGCGGCGCCCCGTCGACGGTCAGCAGCCAGGCACGCTCCCGGTCGACGTCGGGCATCAGCTTGGCGGTGCCGTGGCCGGTGGTCCGGCTCACGGGGATGGCGTCCTTCACGCTCCCATTGTGACGGGGGCGTCGGGCCGGGCGGGGCCGCGGGGACCGTGCGGCCGGCCCGGCCGCACGGTCCCCGCCACCTCAGCCCACCGCGGTCACGGTCCCCGCCCCCACGGTCCGCCCGCCCTCACGGATGGCGAACCCGAGCCCCGCCTCCAGCGGCACCCGCCGTCCCAGCTCCACGGTCATGTCCACCGTGTCGCCGGGGCGGGCCACGGCCGCCTCGCCGAGGTCGACGTCCCCCACCACGTCAGCGGTGCGGATGTAGAACTGCGGCCGGTACCCGGTGGACACCGCGGTGGTCCGCCCGCCCTCACGCGCGGACAGCACGTACACCCGGGCCGTGAAGCGGCCGGCGGGCACGACACTCCCCGGTGCCGCGACGACGTGCCCGCGCCGGACGGCGTCCCGCGGCACGCCCCGCAGCAGCAGCGCCACGTTGTCCCCGGCCTGCGCCTCCTCCATGGGCTTGCCGAAGGTCTCCAGCCCGGTCACCACCGTCTCGGCGGAGGCGCCCAGCACCTCGACCCGGTCCCCGACCCGCACCACACCGCGCTCCACCGCGCCGGTGACGACGGTCCCCCGCCCGGTGATGGTCAGCACGTTCTCCACCGGCATCAGGAACGGCGCGTCCAGGTACCGCTCCGGCATCGGCACGTAGGTGTCCACCGCGTCGAGCAGCGCCTCGATCGAGGCCGTCCACCGCGGGTCCCCCTCCAGCGCCTTCAGCCCCGAGACGCGTACGACGGGCACACTGTCACCGCCGTAGCCGTGCGCGGTGAGCAGGTCGCGCACCTCCAGCTCGACCAGGTCGGTGAGCTCCTCGTCCCCGGCGTCGGCCTTGTTGAGCGCGACGACGACGTGGTCGACGCCCACCTGCCGGGCGAGCAGCACGTGCTCGGCCGTCTGCGGCATGATCCCGTCGAGTGCGGAGACGACCAGGATCGCCCCGTCGAGCTGCGCGGCGCCCGTGACCATGTTCTTGACGTAGTCGGCGTGGCCCGGCATGTCGACGTGCGCGTAGTGCCGCGTGTCGGTCTCGTACTCGACGTGCGCGATGTTGATGGTGATGCCGCGCGCCGCCTCCTCGGGCGCCCGGTCGATCCGGTCGAACGGCACGAACGCGCCGGAGCCGCGGTCGGCGAGGACCTTGGTGATCGCGGCGGTCAGGGTGGTCTTGCCGTGGTCGACATGACCCATCGTGCCGATGTTGAGATGCGGTTTCGTACGGACGTAGGCCGTCTTGGACATGGCTGTACCTCGAAGCGTCTGGTCGGTGAGAGGGACCCCGGGGACCTGCCCGACCCTCCCCTTGCGGGGTCCGCCGGACGAACCGGGGAGGGTCAGCTTCGGGCGCCGTCCGCGACGGCCGTGACGACCACGACGGCAGCCTTCGGGGCATCCGTGACCACGGATGCTGCGAGGGCGAAGGCGTGCCGGAACATGACATCGATCCTCGCCGACGTCTTTTCCCACGTCGAATGGTTTTCACCGGTCCGCGCGGGGCGCCGCGCCGGGGTTCCTGTGACGGCGATGAGACGAGCCATACGGCGATCACACACATATGTCGGTTAGTGTCACCGGATGCTCGATGCCACCACCCGCTCTGGGGGCACGGCCACGGCCTCTCCCCGGGACGCCACCGCGGAACTCGCCGTCGCCGCGTCCCCGGCCACGACCGCCTCGCCCGTCGTACCCGGCGGTTTCGCCGCCCGCTGCTCCAGAGTGCTGCTCTCCCCGTGGTCCCGGCTGTCGCTGCTCGTCGCGCTGCTCGCCGCGGGCGCGTGCACGGTGCTGCTGTTCGAGCCGCACCGGCTGCTGACCCAGGGCCTGCCGCCACAACTGGGCGGTGCGGCCGCGGCGGTGGTGTTCGCGGTGGCGTACGGGCTGTGCACCGTGGCGTTCGTGCCGAGGCCGCTGCTGAACCTCGCGGGGGGTGCGCTCTTCGGCTCGCAGCTGGGCCTGGGCGTGGCCCTGGCGGGCACGGTGCTGGGCGCCGGGATCGCCTTCTGCCTGGGCCGGGCGCTGGGCCAGGACGCCCTGCGGCCCCTGCTGCGGGGCCGCTGGCTGAAGGCGGCGGACGGACAGCTCAGCCGGCACGGCTTCCGTTCGATGCTGGCGCTGCGGCTGTTCCCCGGTGTGCCGTTCTGGGCGTCGAACTACTGCGCCTCCTTCTCGCGGATGGGCCTGCTGCCGTTCCTGCTGGCCACGGGCCTCGGCTCGATCCCTAACACCGCCGCCTACGCGGTCGCCGGCGCCCGGGCGTCCACTCCGACCTCCCCCGCCTTCCTGATCGCCCTGGCCTGCATCGCCCTGCCCGCACTGGCCGGCGTGGTGGTGGCCTGGCGCAAGCGGCACCGCCTGAGCCGGCTCTGAGGCCCCCCTGCCCGAGCGAAGCCGAGGGCTTGGGGGAGGACGGCCGCGGGCGATGGCCCCGCCGTGCACGTCGACCGGCGGCGTCCCGCTCCCCGGGCGAGGTCGGCGCCGGTCTCCTGCTGCCGGGCCTGCGGCGACGAGGTGCGCCACGAGGACCTCACGGCCCGCCCGCTGCCACCCGGCTGCACGGTGACGGGCCCGACGGCGGCCTGATCCGCGGCAGCCCGCACCGGACGTACAAACCCCCGTGTCCGAGCGGTCACCCAAGGGCGCTACGCTTCCCCCTCGGCACACCTGATCACCCGTCCTCGCGATCGGCGGACCGGTGTGCCCGTCGTCCGTCCCACGATCGGCACTTGGACTCCGCTACCTCATGTCTTGGTTCGAATCACTCATCCTCGGACTCGTCCAGGGGCTGACCGAGTTCCTCCCCGTCTCCTCCAGCGCGCACCTGCGCCTGACGGCGGCCTTCTCGGGATGGGAGGACCCTGGCGCGGCCTTCACCGCGATCACCCAGATCGGCACCGAGGCCGCCGTGCTGATCTACTTCCGCAAGGACATCGGGCGGATCCTGTCGGCGTGGACGCGCTCGCTCACCGACAAGACGCTGCGCAGCGACCCGGACGCGCGGATGGGCTGGCTCGTCATCGTCGGCTCCATCCCGATCGGTGTGCTCGGTGTGACGCTGAAGGACCAGATCGAGGGGCCGTTCCGGGATCTGCGGATCACCGCGACCATGCTGATCGGCATGGGCATCGTCCTCGGCGTCGCCGACCGGCTCGCGGCCCGCGACGAGAACGGCGGCCGGCACCGCGCCCCCAAGCAGCGCAAGGCCCTGGAGGACCTGGGCGTGCGGGACGGCCTGATCTACGGCCTGTGCCAGGCCATGGCGCTCGTCCCGGGCGTCTCCCGCTCCGGCGCCACCATCAGCGGCGGCCTGTTCATGGGCTACAGGCGCGAGGCCGCGGCCCGCTACTCCTTCCTGCTCGCCATCCCCGCGGTGCTCGCCTCGGGCCTGTTCGAGCTGAAGGACGCCACAGAGGGCGGCCATGTCTCGTGGGGGCCGACGATCTTCGCGACGGTCATCGCCTTCGGCGTCGGGTACGCCGTGATCGCGTGGTTCATGAAGTTCATCTCGACCAAGAGCTTCATGCCGTTCGTCTGGTACCGCATCGCGCTCGGCATCGTCATCATCGTGCTGGTCACCACGGGAGCCATCAGCCCGCACGCGGGCGAGCCGGCGCACTGACACGGCGCCTGTGACCCGGGTCTCGTGACCAACCGCATAGCGATCGGGTAGCTGTCCGGTAGCGGGGTGTCAGTGGCTGCCCCTAGGCTTGTCCGCATGTCCCCCGATTTCGTGACCCCTGGTTCCGTGCGGTCCGCTGCCGAGGTCAACGAGGAGATCCGTGCGCTCTGGCGGCGCACGGGCGGCACCCTGACGGCCGAGGAGCGCGCGGAGTACGAGCTGCTGGTCGTCGAGTGGGCCGCCGCGATCCGCGGCGGCGTCGTCAAGGCGGCCTGACCGCCCCTTTCCTCCCCCGTCCCGCACGCGCCCGCGCCGGGCGGACCGGTCACGGCCGCCCCAGCGGCCCGCGAATGTCACCGTACGGCCCTTGGCTCGGCTCCCGTCATGCCCAACACTGAGCCGATGACTCAGCGTGTGGAGTTCGCCGCCGTCCGGGACCGGCTGGCCGTCGAGGACCTGATCACCGACTACGCGGTGGCGGTCGACGACGGCGACTGGGACGCCTACCGAAGACTGTTCGCCCCGAGGGGGCGGGCGGACTACCGCTCGGCGGGCGGCATCGAGGGCGATGCGGGGGCGGTCGCCGCCTGGCTCGCCCAGAGCATGGAGTCGTTCCCCGTACGGCAGCATCTGATCGTCAACCGCCGCGTCAGCTTCGGCGTCTGGGAGCAGGACACCGGCGACACGGCCCGGGTGCAGGCCGACTACGTCAGCCCCATGGCCGCGGCCGGAGCCGCGCCCGACGTCGTCCGCGGCGGCCG
>NZ_JBEXOM010000033.1:15158-62785 GCF_040611555.1 Streptomyces sp. NPDC006624
GGCCGGTACGCCTTCGCGCTGCTGCGCACGGAGGACGGCTGGCGGCTGAGCGAGGTCACCGTCCGGGAGAAGTGGCGGCGCCTTCCGTAGCGGCCGGTACGCCTTCGCGCTGCTGCGCACGGAGGACGGCTGGCGGCTGAGCGAGGTCACCGTCCGGGAGAAGTGGCGGCGCCTTCCGTAGCGGCCGGCGGCACCTGTGGTCCACTGACCCGGCGTCCCCTGTCCTAGATCGTCCGCAGGGCGCACACTGGAGGCACCGCGGGGTAGGAGGCGCCTATGAAGACGCTCGGCCACTGGCTCGCCTCCCCCTGGCGGCGTTCGGCCGCCGCCGCGGTCGCGGGCGCCCTCCCGGTCCTCGCCTTCCCCGCCCCCGCCCTGTGGTGGTGGGCCTACGTGGCCCTGGTGCCCTGGCTCCTGCTGCTGCGCACCGCTGCCACCGGCAGGCGCGCCCTGTACGACGGCTGGTGCGGCGGCTTCGGCTTCATGCTGGCCATGCACCACTGGCTGCTGCCGAGCCTGCACGTGTTCACGTTCGTCATCGCCGCCCTGCTCGGCGCGCTGTGGGCACCGTGGGGCTGGCTGGTGCGGCGCCTGCTGGGCGGCAGCCCCGCGCGCAGCCGGGTCGTGGTGGCGCTCCTGGTCCTGCCGTCGGGCTGGCTGGCCGCGGAGCTGGTCCGCTCCTGGCAGGGGCTCGGCGGCCCCTGGGGAATGCTGGGCAGCAGCCAGTGGCAGGTCGCACCGGCGCTGCGGCTCGCCTCGGTCGGCGGGGTGTGGCTGCTGAGCTTCCTGATCGTGGCCCTGAACGTCGCCGTCGCCGTCCTGATCGCGGTCCGCGAGGCGCGGGTGCCGGCCGTGGCCGGACTCGTCGCCACCGCCGCCGTCACCTCGGCCGTCTGGACCCTCGCGCCGCGCCCCGCGGTCGACGGCCGGGTGCGCATCGCGGTCGTCCAGCCGGGCGTCGTCGACGGCCCCCGCAGCGCGGAGCGCCGCTTCGCCCGCGAGGAGCAGCTCACCCGGCAACTCGCCGGGCAGGACCTCGACCTGATCGTCTGGGGCGAGAGCAGCGTGGGCTTCGACCTCGGGGACCGGCCCGACCTCGCCCGGCGGCTCGCGGACCTGTCCCGCGAGACGAACACCGGCATCCTGGTCAACGTGGACGCCCGGCGCTCCGACAAGCCCGGCATCTACAAGAGTTCCGTGCTGGTCGGGCCGGACGGCCTGACCGGCCAGCGCTACGACAAGATGCGGCTGGTGCCCTTCGGCGAGTACGTCCCGGCCCGCTCCCTGCTCGGCTGGGCCACCTCCGTCGGCAAGGCGGCCGGCGAGGACCGCAGGCGCGGCTCCCAGCCGGTCGTCATGGACGTGGGCGACGGCCTGCGCATCGGCCCGATGGTGTGCTTCGAGACCGCCTTCCCGGACATGACGCGCCACCTCACCGCGGAGGGCGCCGACGTGCTGGTCGGCCAGTCGGCGACCTCCACGTTCCAGCAGAGCTGGGCCCCCGCGCAGCACGCCACCCTCGCCGCCCTGCGCGCCGCCGAGACCGGCCGTCCCATGGTCCACTCGACGCTGACCGGCGTCTCGGCCGTCTACGGTCCGGACGGACGGCGCATCGGAGCGCCTCTCGGCACCGACGCCTCCGCCACGAGCGTCCACGAGATCCCCCTGGCCCACGGCACCACGCCCTACGTGCGGCTCGGCGACTGGACCGTGCACGCGGCCATGCTGATCCTCGCCGCCTGGGCCGCCGGGGAGGGCGTCCGGGCGCTGCGGCTCAGGCGTCCGGCTCCTGAATCGCCCGTACGACCCGCTCGCACAGGTCGTGGGTCTCCAGCGCGTCCCGGGCGCTGAGCACCCTGCCCGCGCGGACCGCGTCCAGGAACGTCAGCACCGCCTGCTCGATCCCGCGCTGCCGGGCCACCGGGACCCAGTCGCCGCGCCGCCGCACGGTCGGCTGGCCCTTGTGGTCGACGACCTCGGCGAGGTTCACGACCTGCCGCTTGGTGTCCTGCCCGGACACCTCCAGGATCTCCTCGGCCGAGCCGCTGAGCCGGTTCATGACGCCGAGCGCGGTGAAGCCGTCACCGGCGAGCTGGAGCACCACGTGGTGCAGCAGGCCGTCGCGGACCCGGGCGCGCACGGTCACGTCGTCGATCGGGCCGGGCGCCAGGAACCGCAGGGTGTCGACGACGTGGATGAAGTCGTCGAGGATCATCGAGCGCGGCTCCTCCGGCAGCCCGACGCGGTTCTTCTGCATCAGGATCAGCTCGCGCGGATGGTCGGCGCACTGGGTGTAGCCCGGGGCGTGACGCCGGTTGAAGCCCACGGCCAGGCTCACGCCCCGCTCCTCGGCGAGCTCCACCAGCCGCGTGGAGTCGTCGAGTGCGTAGGCGAGCGGCTTGTCGACGTAGGTCGGTACGCCCGCCTCCAGCAGCCGCGTCACGATCTCCGGGTGGGCGACCGTGGGCGCGTGCACGAAGGCGGCGTCGAGACCGGCCGCGAGCAGCGAGTCGAGGGTCGTGTGCCGCCGCTCCGGCGGGATGTGCAGCCCCTCGGCGACCCGGTCGAGCGTGGCGGGCGTACGGGTCTGCAGATGCAGCTCGACGCCCGGCTGGAAGGCGAGGACCGGGAGGTAGGCCTTCTGCGCGATGTCGCCGAGTCCGATGCAGCCGACCTTCACCTGGTGCTCTCCTCTAACGGTTGCCTGCCGTGGCCTGCCCGGAAGCATAGTGCGGCCGCGGGGGACGCCAGCCGGCGATGCCGTCGAAGCCGCGCAGGAACAGGTCGGGCGCGGCCTTGGAGAGCGCGGCCATGGCGCTGTCGCGTACGGCGATGCCCACCCGGCCGCTCATGAGGTTGAGGCGGGCGACCCGCACGGCCTGGCGTGCGACGGCCGTCGTGCGGGGCAGCCGGGCGGCCGTGTAGGCCGGGAGGTCGTCGCAGTGGTGGGCCAGGACCACCGCGTCCTCGATGGCCTGGTTGCCGCCCTGGCCCAGGGTCGGGGGCATGGCGTGCGCGGCGTCGCCGAGCAGGGCGACCCGGCCCCGGTGGAAGGCGGGCAGCGGGTCGGCGATGTGGTGCACGTCGTGGCGCAGGACGTCCTCGGGGCGGGCGGCGGCCAGGACGGCCGGGACGGGGTGGTGCCAGTCGCCGAAGCGCCGCAGCAGCTCCGCCCGCTCGTCGTCCGGCGCGTGCTCGCCGGCCGGGGTGACGGCGGCGGCGTAGGCGTAGACACGGCCGTCCTTGAGCGGGTGCGTGCCCCAGATGCGGCCCCGGCCCCAGGTCTCGTGCGAGGCGAACTCGGCGCCGGGGACGGGGATCACGAGCCGCCAGGTGGTGAAGCCGGAGTAGACGGGCCCCGGGTGGGCGGGGAAGAGCGCGTGGCGCACCGCGGAGCGGATGCCGTCGGCGCCCACCACCAGGTCGGCCTCAAGTTCCCCGTCCGCGGTGCGCACGCGGGCGGGCCGGCCGGCGTCACCGGGGTCGGCGAGGGTCGCGGCGGCGTCCGTGCGGACGGCGTCCGAGGGGAGCCGGGAGGCCAGGCTCGCGATGAGGGTGGCGCGGTGCAGCAGCACCAGCGGGCCGCCGAAGCGCTCGGCGACGGCGTCGGCGGAGGAGCGCGAGAGCCACCGGCCGCTCGGCGTGCGCACTCCGCCGTCGCCCGCCCAGGCGGCGAGGTCGCGGATCTCGTCGCCGAGGCCGATGACGTCCAGCGCGCGCAGGGAGTTGGGCGCCAGCGAGATGGCCGCGCCGACCGGCTCCAGTGAGCGGGCGCGCTCCAGCACGGTCACCTGCCAGCCCCGCGTCCGCAGCGCCGCCGCCGCGGTGAGCCCTCCGATCCCGCCGCCGATCACGACGGCCCGCCTCGACTCGGCCATGGCTCCTCCTCGACTGGTGACTACATCTGTAGTACGCCGTCGAGGCTACTACAGCCGTAGTGAGAGGGGTAGCGTGACGCCATGTCCGTACGCACCACCTCCGGCCCCTCCCGCTCGGACCTCGTCGCCGACGCCGCCCTCGCCCTGCTCGCCGAGCGCGGGATGCGCGGTCTCACCCACCGGGCGGTCGACGAGGCGGCCGGACTCCCCCAGGGCTCCACGTCGAACCTCGCGCGGACCCGGCAGGCCCTGCTGGAACTGACGGTGCGGCGGCTGGCCGACCGCGAGGCACGCGTCCTCGCCCTGCACGAGATGCCCGGCCCCCGCGCCGGGACCGACTCCCTCGTGAACGCCCTGGCGCTAGCGGCGCACCGGGCCCTGACCCGGCACCGGGCCCTCACCCTCGCCCGTTACGAACTGGCCCTGGAGGCCACGCGCCGCCCCGAGCTGCGGGCCTACTTCGACGCGGCGGGCGCCCGTTTCCGCGACCAGCTCACCGCGCTGGTCACCGGGATGGGCTCGCGGGACCCGGCCCGGCACACGCTGTCGCTGATCGCCTGGGCGGACGGGCTGATGTTCCAGTGCGTGGCGGGGTCGTTCAGCACCCGGACGCCGAGCCTGGAGGACGTGCGGGCCGGGCTGCGGGAGCTGCTGGACGGGATGCTCCGCGGCTGAAACCTGGTGGTGCGTCAGGGGGTGCTCGGACAGGATGTGTGCATGACCGACGAACGCCGCGTGCCCGCCACCACAGCCGACGAACGCACCATGCTGGAAGGGTGGCTGGACTTCCACCGGCGGACCCTCGCGTGGAAGTGCGATGGACTGACCGACGAGCAGCTCAGGTCCGCCGCGGTGCCCCCCTCGGACATGTCCCTGATGGGGCTGGTGCGGCACATGACGGACGTGGAGCGCCACTGGTTCCGCCGGGTGCTGGCCGACGAGGACGCCCCGCCGCTGCACTGGAGCGACGAGGACCCGGACGGCGATTTCCGGCTGGCCGGGACCGACACCTGGCAGGAGGCGTACGCGGCCTGGCAGTCGGAGATCGCCACCGCCCGGCGCCACTCGGCCCGCTTCGGCCTGGACGACATCTCCGAGGGCAGGCACCGGCGCACCGGCGAGCGGTTCAACCTGCGGTGGCTCTACACCCACATGATCGAGGAGTACGCCCGGCACAACGGCCACGCCGACCTGCTGCGCGAGCGCATCGACGGCGCGACCGGCGACTGACGTCAGCCGCCGCGGGCCGGCGCCCTCCCTGCGGGGCCGGACATCACCCGTGCGGGGCATCCTGCGCCCGTCCGCCGTCCGGTTGCGGGCCGGACGCAGCAGAGTTGCGCGGGTGCATCGAACGACCACCACAGCGACACTCCTGGTGACCGTGGCTGTCGCGGCCCTCTCCGGCTGTACGACGGTCCCGCGCCCCTCCGCACCCGGGCCGACGGCGGCCCCGTCCCGGCCGCCTGCGCCCCGGCCGGAGGGACAGGCGGAGACCCAGATCGTGCAGGCACCGGCCCGGGAGGCGCTGCAGCTCATCGAGGAGTCCCGCCGCCCGGAGCCGGACGCCCCGGCGTCCCGTCCGGCCGCGCCGCCTGCGGCCGCCCCACCGGAGCGGGGGCGACCGCCGACCGGCGCCCGCCCCCGCCCGGACCACCCCGCCCCCGCGCCACGCGCCCCCGGACGCCGGCGCACCGACCTGCCGGACCTCTCGAAGCCGATCCGCGAGGACGTCCAGCGGCAGGCCCCCGGCAGCTCCGACGTGTGCGCGCTGGGCAGACGCTACGGCGGCTGGCGGGCGGACAGCCCGGAGGCGACGATCTGCCGTGACACGTATGGGCGCTGAGCCCGGTCAGGGGTGGCCGAAGCGTCGGGGCCGTCGGGTTCGTGGCGTGAGAGCACGCCGGACGGCAGTGGCGTCAGGCCGCGCCGGACGGCAGTGGCGTGGGGACACGCTGGACGGCGGTGGCAGGCGGGGTGCGCTGCTGCGCGCTGCGGTGGGCGGGCGCCCCCGGGGGGGGACACGGGACCCGGGTTGCTCCGGTGTGCGCCGGACCGCAACAACACAGCGGGCTGCGGACCCCGGTGCCGGTTCCACAGCGGGACGTCGGACCGCTGCCACCCGGCTCGGCGCCAGCCAGCGGGGACACGCATGGACACCGAGGCACGGCCACGCGCGGGCTCGTCGGACCGCTGCCACCCGGCTCGGCGCCGGCCACCAGGGACACGCATGGACACCGAGGCACGGCCACGCACCGGCACGCCGGACAGCGCTGATCCCGGTGGACGCCGAACCGCCGCCCCCTCCCCAGGCGGGACGCCGACCCTCCGGTGCCTCAGGTGAGCGCCGGCAGCCCGCCCCGGGCGAGGACCAGACGCCGCGCCCGAGGCCCGAGGCCTGACCGCGGAGCCACCGGCCCCGCCCCGCGGCCGGGCGCCGTCAGGGCCGCTGCCGCGGCGGCGTCCGCATGCCACCGCCGCCTCCGCCCAGCCGGGACGCCAGCCGGCCGATGGCCGCCCGCACGCCCTGCCCGTAGCGGTCGTCGGGGAGGGCGGCAGCGGCCTCGCGGGCCCAGCGCAGATGGCTGCGGGCGGCGTCGCCGCGGCCGAGCCTGTCGTAGACGTCGGCCAGGTTCAGATGCAGGGACGGGTAGAACGCGCGGACCGCGAGTGCCCCCGTCCCGGCCTCCTCCGCCGCTGTCAGCGCCCGCAGGTCCCAGGCCAGTTCGTCCGCGGGTTCGTCCTGGGTGTCGGCCAGGTAGTGGGCGAGGGTGCAGCGGTGCAGGGGGTCGCCGTGCTCGCCGATCTCCGCCCACAGGTCGAGGAACCGGTGCCGGGCCTCCTCGCGGTCCCCCGCGTGGTGCAGCATCACGACCTGCCCGATCCGCGTCAGCACGGCGTCCGGCGCCGTCTGCCCCTGTCGCTCCGCCACCGCGCCCTCCGCACCCTCGCCGGCTGTCTCGCCGACGCTAGCCGCAGGAGGGGGCGATCCGGCTGAGGCCGCTCCGTACGTCCGCGGCCTCGCCGGAGGGGGCTCCGCACCTGCCGGTGCTCACCCCAGGTTCGGGATGGTCCAGTCGATGGGCTCGTGGCCCTGTGCCGCCACCGCCTCGTTGATCTGCGTGAACGGGCGGGAGCCGAAGAACTTCTTCGCCGACAGGGGCGAGGGGTGCGCCCCCTTGACCACGATGTGCCGCGACTCGTCGATCAGCGGGAGCTTCTTCTGCGCGTAGTTGCCCCACAGCACGAACACCGCCGGGTCGGGGCGCCCGGCCACCGCGCGGATGACCGCGTCGGTGAACTTCTCCCAGCCCCGGCCCTTGTGCGAGTTGGCCTCGCCGCCGCGGACCGTGAGCACCGCGTTGAGCAGCAGCACGCCCTGGCGGGCCCACGGCATCAGATAGCCGTTGTCCGGGATCGGGGTGCCCAGCTCCTCCTGCATCTCCTTGTAGATGTTGCGCAGGGACGGCGGGATGCGCACCCCGGGCCGGACCGAGAAGCACAGGCCGTGGCCCTGGCCCTCGCCGTGGTACGGGTCCTGACCGAGGATCAGGACCTTCACCTCGTCGAAGGGCGTGGCGTCCAGCGCGGCGAAGACCTCCTCGCGCGGCGGATGGACGGGACCCTTCGCCCGCTCGTCCTCGACGAACTCCGTCAGCTCCTTGAAGTAGGGCTGCTGCAGCTCGTCACCCAGAACCCCGCGCCAGGACTCGGGCAGCATGGCGATGTCGGTCACGTCAACGTCCTCACGATGTGTGGTCACTTGCAGGCCTCAGAACCTACAGGCGACCACTGACACCGTGCCCCGGGAAGCCGCTGCCCGCTCGCCTACCAGGCGGTCTTGCGGTGCAGCTCCCACAGCATCATGATCGTCGACGGATCCAGGGCCCGCTCGGCGCCCGAGATGTCCCGGCTGGCCGCCACGTACTGCCGGCCCTGCCACAGCGGCAGCAGCCGCGCGTCGTCCACGAGGATCCGCTGGGCCTCCTCGAACTCCTTCTCCACGTTCGCGCGGTCGCTCTCGCGGCGCGAGCGGGGCAGCAGGTCGCCGGTGATCTCGGGGGCCGGGTAGGGCGTACCGAGGGCGTTCTGCTCGCCGACGAACGGCGCGATGAAGTTCTCGGCGTCCGGGAAGTCCGGGAACCAGCCGCGCCCGAACACCGGGTACTCGCCCTTCTGGTAGCCCTCGACGTAGGTCTTCCAGGGGCGGCTCTTGAGGCTGATGGTGAACAGCTCGGAGGCCTCGAGCTGCCGCTTGAGCTCCTTGAACTCGGCGGCGGTCTCGGAGCCGTAGCGGTCGCTGGTGTACCAGAAGGTCAGCGGGACCTTCTGGTTGATGCCGGCCTCGGTGAGGATCTTGCGGGCCTTGGCCACGTCGGGGTCGCCGTAGTCGTCGAAGTAGCCCGTGGTGTGGCCGGTGAGGCCCTTGGGGACCATCGAGTACAGCGGGTCGACGGTGTCCTTGTAGACCTTGTGCGCGATCGCGGCCCGGTCGACGACCTGCGCGATGGCCTGGCGCACCGCCTTCTTGTTCGCCCAGCTGTCCTTGGGGTTGAACACCAGGTAGTTGATGTCGGTGCCGGTGCCCTCGACGAGCTGGATCTCCTCCTCATTGGAGGTCTTGCTCTGCAGGTCGACCACGTCACCGGCGGCCAGACCGCGGTAGGTCACGTCGATCCGCTTGTCGCGCAGCGCCTTCACCATGGTGGCGGAGTCCTGGAAGTAGCGGATGGTGACCGCGTCGTTCTGGCGCTTGGCGAATCCGGTGTAGGAGTCGTTGCGCTTCAGGACGGCTTCCTTGCCCTCCTCGTACGAGCCGAGGGAGTACGGCCCGGAGCCGACCACGTCGTTGTCCTCGCGCAGCGCGTCCGGGGGGTAGGCGTCCGGGGCCACGATCGACATGGCCGGGGTGGCCAGCACGAACGGGAAGGTGGCGTCGGGCTTGTTGAGGTGGAAGACCACCTCGCGGTCGTTCGGCGCCTGGACCCGCTCCAGGCTGCCCAGCAGACCGGCGGGGCCGCCGTTGACGTTGATCCTGCGGATCCGGTCGAAGGAGTGCTTGACGGCCCGGGCGTCGAGCGCGTCGCCGTTGGAGAACTTCAGCCCCTCGCGCAGCTCACAGCGGTACACCTGGTTCGAGGCGTCGCTGAAGCCGCACTTCTCGGCCGCGTCGGGCTGCGGCTCGGTCGCACCCGTGGGGTAACTGAGCAGCGTCTGGTAGATGTTGCGGAACAGTTCCCAGGAGCTGTCCCACGAGGCGGCAGGGTCGAGCGTGCTGGGAGAACTGGTGGTGCCCACGACGATCGGCCCCTCGTCGTCCGGGGTGTCGGACGACAGCACGCCGCACCCGGCGAGAAGGGTCGATATGGACGCGATGGCCGCCACCCGCCGCAGGCATCGGTTCCGGTTGAACACGCGCACGCTCCTCGATCTGCCATACCAAGGGTCGGCAGACCATACCGCAGTGCTGAGCCTGCTGACCCTCCCCGGTTCACGGTTCCTTGATCGATAAACATCTGACGACGTTGTCATGGCGCAATCGGCGGCTTTTGCACCGATACGGGCGCCCTCCTGCATAGCAGGGCGCCCGTACCCGACCGTGTGCGCGCCGCCGTCAGCCGGTGCCGGCGTTGAGGAAGATGCCGCCGTCCACGACGAGCGTCTGGCCGGTGACCCAGTCGGACTGCTCGGAGGTGAGGAACGCGGCCGCTCCGCCGATGTCGGAGGGCACGCCGAGGCGGCCGAGCGGGTAGGCCGCGGCGGCCTCCTCCTCGCGGCCCTCGTACAGCGCCTGGGCGAACTTGGTCTTCACGACGGCCGGGGCGATCGCGTTGACCCGCACCTTGGGCGCGAACTCGTGCGCGAGCTGCACCGTCAGGTTGATCATCGCCGCCTTGCTGACGCCGTAGGCACCGATGAACGGCGAGGGCGACAGGCCCGCGACGGAGGCGATGTTGACGATCGCGCCGCCGTTGTCCTTCTGCCAGGCGTGCCAGGCCCTCTGGGCGAAGCCGAGCGCGGAGACGACGTTGGTCTCGAAGACCTTGCGCGCGACGTTCAGGTCCAGGTCGGCGATCGGGCCGAACACCGGGTTGGTGCCGGCGTTGTTGATGAGGAAGTCGACGCGGCCGAAGACCTCCATCGCGCGCTCGACGGCGACGGCCTGGTGGGCCTCGTCGTGCGCCTTGCCGGCCACGTACACCGCGCGGTCGGCGCCGAGCTGCTCGACGGCCTCCTTGAGGGCGTCCTCGTTGCGGCCGGTGATGACGACCCGGTCGCCGCGTGCGACGAGCGCCTCGGCGACGCCGTAGCCGATGCCGCGGCTGGCGCCCGTGACCAGGGCGACCTTGCCGGAGAGTTCTGCGGAAGTCATGTCGTTCGTCCTCTAGTCGAGCGGTCCGCCGGCCACGTACAGCACCTGGCCGGAGACGAAGCCGGCCGCCTCGCCCGTGAAGAAGGCGATGGCGTTGGCGATGTCCTCCGGCTCGCCGACGCGGGCCACGGGGATCTGGGTGGCGGCGGCGGCCTTGAAGTCCTCGAAGCCCATGCCGACGCGGTCGGCGGTGGCCTTGGTCATCTCGGTGGCGATGAAGCCGGGGGCGACGGCGTTGGCGGTGACGCCGAACTTGCCCAGCTCCTTGGCGAGGGTCTTGGTGAAGCCCTGGAGTCCGGCCTTGGCGGCGGAGTAGTTGACCTGGCCGCGGTTGCCGAGCGCCGAGGACGACGAGAGGTTGACGATCCGCCCGAACCCGGCGTCCACCATGTGCTTCTGGCAGGCCTTGGACATCAGGAAGGCGCCGCGCAGGTGCACGTTCATGACGGTGTCCCAGTCGGAGACGCTCATCTTGAACAGCAGGTTGTCGCGCAGCACGCCCGCGTTGTTGACGAGGATCGTCGGGGCGCCGAGCTCCTCGGCGATCCGCGCGACGGCCGCCTCGACCTGCGCCTCGTCGGAGACGTCGCACCCGACCGCGATCGCCTTGCCGCCGGCCGCGGTGATCTTCTCCACGGTGTCCTTGCAGGCCGCCTCGTCGAGGTCGAGCACGGCGACCGCACGGCCTTCCGCGGCCAGCCGTACGGCAGTGGCGGCACCGATCCCGCGCGCGGCACCGGTCACGACGGCGACCCGCTGCTCAGTGGTGGACATGTCTCGTTCTCCTCAGGTGAGCGACCGCTTAGTACCTTCCGTGGAGGTGACGCTAGAAGCCCTGGCACCCGGTGTCAACGGCCGGAAGCGGCATGTGATCCATCACCCGCGCCCACCTGCCCGGCGGGGCCCTTCGCCACACCCGAACGGCCCACGCCCGCGGGTCGCCGCGTCCGGTGCCGCCATAGCGTCGGAGCGCGAGCCACCCGTGGCCGGAAAGGAGGCGCTCCATGCGCCGTCGCCGCCGTACCGGTGTCATCGGCACGCTGTTCGCGATCGCCGCGATCGTGCCCCTGTCCGCCCCCGCTCATGCCCAGCCCGACCGGGACTGCCGCGATTTCGCCTTCCAGGAGGACGCCCAGGCCGTGTTCGACGCGGATCCGAGCGACCCGTACCGGCTCGACGAGGACCAGGGCCCGGACGACGGCATCGCGTGCGAGGCGCTGCCCCGCCGCGACACGGGGATCATCTCCCCCACGACCTCCGCCCGCCCGACCGCCTCGGTGACGCCGACGCCCACCGCTACGGCGCCCGGCGCCACGGCCTCCGTCACCGCCACGGCGTCGCGGGGCGTGCGCGGCGGGATCGGAGGCGCGGTGGCCGCCGGCCCGAGCGACTGGGACATCGGCCTGGGCCTGACCTTCGCCGCGGGCGCCGCACTGATGGCCGCCTACGTCGTGAGACGCCGCCGGAGACGCTGACAGCCCCGCGCGCCCCCCGCCGCCGACAGCGCCGACAGCGCTGACAGCCCGGCGCGGCCCGCTCTCGCCGGCTACCGCACCAGCAGGTCCAGCAGCCGTTCCGTCTCCGCGGCCGGATTCACGGTCAGGCCCGTGTGGACGGGACCGGGCTGGACGATCGTGGAGCGGGGGGCGACGAGCCAGCGGAAGCGGCGGCCGGGGTCGTCGGCCGCCGCCTGGCCGGCGGCGGGGCCGCCCGCGCAGATGCCCTCCACGGCCCGCAGGGCGGCGCGCACGCCGGCCACGTCCGCCTGCGGGTCGAGGGCGAGCAGGCGTGCCTCGTCCAGGTGGGTGCGGGCACCCACGTAGGACTCGGCGCGGCAGTAGACCAGGACGCCGGCGTTGACGCACTCGCCGCGTTCGATGCGTGGGACGACGCGCAGCACGGCGTATTCGTAGATCTGGCGGTCCCGGGTGCCGCCCCTGATGATGTGCCGGTCGTTCACTTGATCCCCTGGATGCGTTCGTGGATGGCTCCGGCCCGGCTCAGCAGCGCTCGCGCGTAGGCCTGCCTGAGGTCGTCCGGGGTGGCGAAGCCGGGCTCGTCCGCCAGCCAGGCGTCCGGGATCTGGGCGGTGACGTCGGCGAGGAGGTCCCCGGTCACCCGGGGCGCCAGCGCGGCGGCCGCGGCGGCGACGTCCGGTGCGAAGGGCGCCAGGGCGTGGTCGGAGGCGTCGTAGGGGCGGGCCGCCGACGCCTGTGCACCCGGCCAGTTGTGGTGCCAGATCATGGTCGCCCCGTGGTCGATGAGCCACAACTCGCCCCGCCACATGAGCATGTTGGGGTTGCGCCAGGACCGGTCGACGTTGTTGACGAGCGCGTCGAACCAGACGATCCGCCCGGCCTCCTCGGGGTCCACCCGGAAGGCGAGCGGGTCGAAGCCCAGCGCCCCGGAGAGGAAGTCCATGCCGAGGTTGGTGCCCGCGCTGGACCGGAGCAGACCCTGCACCTGCTCGTCGGGCTCCCCCAGCCCCAGCTCGGCGTCGAGGTCCACGGTGACCAGCCGCGGCGCCCGCAGCCCCAGCCGGCGGGCGAGTTCCCCGCAGACCACCTCGGCGACCAGCGTCTTGCGGCCCTGTCCCGCGCCGGTGAACTTCAGGACGTACGTGCCGAGGTCGTCGGCCTCCACCAGTCCCGGCAGCGAACCGCCCTCGCGCAGCGGCGCGATGAAACGGGTCGCGATCACTTCCTTGAGCATCGCCCCAGGTTACTGACGCGGGCGGATCCTCCGGCGGCGGCCTCGCGGCGCGGGGGCCGGAACCCGACGGCGAACCGACAGCTCCGCTTTACCCACGTCCTCGCGTGCACGGGTCAGGATTCCGGCAGTGTCTGAACAGCCGGTACGCGAGGGCCGTACCTCTCGGCAGATCACGAATCCGCGGAAGGAACGTCAGCATGACCAGCGAATCAGTTCAGCCGTCGTCGGGACCGAACCGCCGTGCCGTCGTGGCGGCGGTGGGCGCGGCGGGGCTCACCGTGGCGCTGACGGCGTGCGGCTCGGACGACAAGGCCTCCGACGCGTCGACCGAACAGGGCGCCGCGGGCGGCGGCGCGACGAACGAAGGGGGTGGCTCGTCCGCGGGAGCGGGTGCGGGCGGCGCGGCACTCGCGAAGACCGCCGACATCCCGGAGGGCGGCGGCAAGGTCTTCAAGGACGAGAAGGTCGTGGTCTCGCAGCCGACCGCGGGCGACTACAAGGCCTTCTCCACGATCTGCACCCACCAGAACTGCCCGATGGTCGACCTCAAGGACGACATCCTCTCGTGCACCTGCCACGGCAGCCAGTTCTCGGTGCTCGACGGCAGTGTGAAGAAGGGGCCCGCGGTCAAGCCGCTGGAGGCGAAGAAGGTCACCGTGGACGGCGACTCCATCACGCTCGCCTGACCGGGCGCGCGTCTCAGGCCCGCCGGCACCTCGTCCGCGGTCGCGACGGCAGCGACCAGTGCGAGCGGGTGACGGGGCATCGCGGGGGTGTGGTCGGCCGGCACCCCCGCGACGGCATCCGCGGGCACGAGGGCGGCTTAGCCGTGGTTCGACGGCGGCGTAGCCGTGGTTCGACGGCGGCGTAGCCGTGGTTCGACGGCGGCGTAGCCGTGGTTCGACGGCGGCGCCGGACCCGGCGTTGGGGACCGCCGCGTCGGCCGAGACCCCGGTGACGATCAGCGGGCGGGGGCCGAGGGCGGGCAGCGGCGGGCCGACGCCGGTGCCGTGCAGCGGCGAGAGCCCGTGCGGCCGCCGCCGTACCGCGAGGTCCCCGCCGGTAACCTCGATCGGCGCGGCCACCCGCACCGCCGGTGTCCCGGAGCCATGCTTTTCTGACGTGATGTCAGAGGATCTCCTCTGACATCACGTGAGAGAAGGAAAGAGGGGGAGCATGACCGCCACGCAGCAGCGCAGAGGCCGGAAGATCATGATGACGCCGGGCGAGCTGGACGACTTCCTGACCGCCCAGCGCACCTGCCGGGTCGCCACGGTGTCCGCCGACGGCGCCCCGCACGTGAGCACCCTGTGGTTCGCCTGGGACGGCACCTCGATGTGGCTGTACTCGGTCGTGCGCAGCAAGCGGTGGGCGGATCTGCGGCGCGACCCGCGGGTGGCGATCGTCGTCGACACCGGCGAGGAGTACGACGAGCTGCGCGGCGCCGAGCTGTCGGGCACGGTCGAGTTCGTGGGCGAGATCCCGCGCACCGGCGAGCTGTGCGCCGAACTGGACGTGCCCGAGACGCTGTTCGCCCGGAAGAACTTCGGCATCGAGGAGATGCCGCACGACGGCCGGCACGCCTGGGTGCGGCTGACGCCGCAGAAGATCGTCTCCTGGGACTTCCGCAAGCTGGGGGCGCGGTAGGGCCGCGCTCAGCCGACGCTCTCCCCCGCCGCCCGCAGGGCCTCCACCGCGGCCCGGATCGACGGGCGGCGGTCGGCGTCCGCGCGCCAGACGACGTACACGTGGCGCCGGACCCGCTGCCGGACGGGGACGGTCACGACCCCTTCGGGCACGGGGTGGCGGCCGAGCAGCGGGGCGATGCAGACACCGAGGCCCGCGGCGACCAGCCCGAGCTGGGTGTGGGTCTCGGCGGCGCGGTGGCCGACGATCGGCTCGACGCCCTTGGAGCGGAGCGTGAACATCAGCCACTCGTGGCAGAACTCGCCGTCGCCCCAGGTGATCCACTCGTCGTCGGCGAACTCACCGAGGTCCACCTCGTCGCGCCCCGCGAGGCGGTGGTCCGCCGGCATGGCGACGTCGGCCGGGTCGTCCAGGATCGACGCCTTGACCAGGCCCTCGGGCAGCGCCATCGGCTTGTTGTACCAGTCGAGCACCACGGCGAGATCGAGGTCTCCGCGCACCACCCCGGCGATGCCCTGCTCCGGTTCCAGCTCGCTGGAGCGCAGCCGGAGCGCGGGGTGCCGCTCGCGCAGCGCGGACAGCGCGTGCGGGAACAGGCCGCGCGCGGCCGTCGGGAACGCCGCCAGCCTGAGCTCGCCCGCGACCTGGCCGCGCTGTGCCTCGAGGTCCGCCTGGGCGAGCTCGACCTGGGACAGGATGCGCTGGGCGTGCTCGGCGAGCAGCCGGCCCGCGTCGGTGAGCCGCACGCCCCGGCCGTTCTTGGCGAGGAGCCGCTGTCCGACTTCCCGCTCCAGCTTGGACATCTGCTGGGAGACGGCGGACGTCGTGATGTGCAACGCCTCGGCGGCGCCGCTGACCGAGCCGTGCCGGGCGAGGGCGTCGAGGGTGCGCAGGCGCTCCAGGTTCAACATGTAAGCGATGCTACGCAATACCGGGTGCGAAATCTCGATTGTGCTACGAGGTTTTCGTACCGCATCGTGGCTGTCATGACCACCGTCGCCACCACGCCCGGCCGGGCCGCCACCGCCCCGCCCGTACCGCCCCGCCCCCGTCTCGACTGGCGTCTGCGCTTCGCCGCCCTCTCGCTGATCTGGGGCTTCAGCTTCCTGCTCATCAAGGTGGGCACCGAGGGCTACGCGCCGTTCCAGGTGACCTTCGGCCGGCTGGTGTTCGGTACGGCGGTGCTGGCCGCCGCGATGGTGGTGCGTCGGGAGCGGCTGCCACGCGGGGCGCGCACCTGGGCGCATCTGACGGTCGCCGCGTTCCTGCTGAACGCCCTGCCGTTCTCGCTGTTCGCCTACGCGGAGCTGACGATCCCGTCGACGCTGGCGGGCATCTGCAACGCGACCTCGCCGCTGTGGGGCATGGCCCTGTCGCTCGTCGCCCTGTCGGAGGACCGCCCGACCCGGGTGCGGGTGGCGGGGCTCGGGCTCGGCTTCCTGGGCGTGCTGACGGTGCTGGGCGCCTGGCAGGGCTTCAGCGGCCTGGACGCGACCGGCACGGGCCTGGCCCTGCTGGGCTCCCTCAGCTACCCGGTCGGCTGGATCTACGTCCGGCGCACTCTGGCGGGCACCGGCCACTCGCACCTGTCGATGACCGGCGCGCAGCTGCTGCTCGCGACGGTGCAACTGGCCGTCGTGACACCGCTGTTCACGTCCCTGCCGACGAGTCTGCCGGTGGTGCCGCTGCTGGCGATCGCCGCGCTTGGCGCCCTGGGCACGGGCCTCGCCGTGCTCCTCCAGTACGGCCTGGTGGCCGAAGTCGGCCCGACGACGGCGCAGATGGTCACGTACTTCATCCCGGTGATCGCCACGGCCGCGGGCGTCGCCCTCCTCGGCGAGTCACTGACCTGGTCGACGCCGGTCGGCGCGGCGATCGTACTGACGGGCGCGGCACTGACGCAGGTGCGGCCGAAACCGCGGGCGTAGCGGCCGGGGCGGGAGTACGGGCGGGCACGCCCGGGATCCTGGCGGGCCCGGGATCCCGGCGGGCTCGGCCGTACGCGCAAGCCCGGGCGGGGCGGGCCGGGCGCGCAACTCCGGGCACGGCGGCCCAAGCGCGCAGCTCCGGGGCCGGCGGCCCGGACGCGCAGGGCACCCAGTCCGAGCCCCCGGTGCCCCTGGAACCGGCCCGGCCCGTAGAGCCGGGCGCCCTGAACACCTGAACCTCAGCTCACACATAACCCCGCACCGGCCCCGGCCCCACCGCCGAGGCGATCGCGTCGGCCAAGGGCCCGATCTCGGACTCCGCCAGCGTCGAGACGGAGACCCTGATCCCGGGCGGCGCGCTCATCCGGAAACGGGCACCCGGCGCGACCGCCCACCCGGCGTGCAGCAGCCGGGCGACGGCTCCGGTCTCGTCCGGCACCGGCACCCACACGTTCATCCCACTGCGTCCGTGCGCCGCCACACCGCGCCGGCCGAGCGCGTCGATCAGCGCGTTCCGGCGCCGCCCGTACGCCGCCGCCACCTCGCCCGCGTCCACCGCGCCGTCGGCCCACAGCCGCACCAGGGCGCGCTGCAGCAGCCGGCTGACCCAGCCGGGCCCGAGCCGCTGACGGCCGTGGACCCGGTCGACGGTGACCGCGTCCCCGGTGAGCACCGCGAGGCGCAGATCGGGTCCGTAGGCCTTGGCGGCGGAACGCACGAACGCCCAGTGCCGGGTGGCGCCGGCCAGGGGGCGGAGGGGCAGGTCGACGATGCCGTGGCCGTGGTCGTCCTCGACGATCAGCACCTCGGGGTGCTCCCGCAGCACCGAGCGCAGGGCACGCGCGCGTGCGGCGCTGACCGCGGCACCGGTCGGGTTCTGCGCCCGGCAGGTGACGATCAGGGCGCGGGCCCCGGCCTCCAGCGCCCGGCGCACGTCCGCGGCGCGCGGCCCTTCGTCGTCCACGCCGACGGGCACCGTGCGCAGCCCGAGTGCCGGGACCAGGTCGAGGGTGCGGCCCCAGCCGGGATCCTCGACGGCGACGGCGTCGCCGGGTTTGAGGTGGGCCGCCAGCACCCGTTCGACCCCGTCGAGCGCGCCGGAGACCACGGCGAGCGGCCCGTCCGGGACGCCGTCGGCGGCCAGGCCGGCCCGCGCGAGCCGCTCCAGCTCCGGCTCCACGGGGGCCTGCCCGTAGAGCACGGGCGCACGGTCGCCCTGCGCGGCCGCCGCCGCGAAGGCGTCCGCGAGCGGCGGCAGCAGCGCCGGATCCGGATTGCCGCTCGCCACGTCCCGCACGCCCTCCGGGACGTCCACCCGGATGTGATCGCGGCCGGTCGTGGCCGGCGCGGGCCGCACCCGGCTGCCCCGCCGGCCCGCGGTCTCGATGACCCCGCGCTCCCGCAGGGTGCGGTACGCGGCCGCGACCGTGTTCGGGTTCACCCCCAGCCGCTCCGCCAACTCCCTCATGGGAGGCAGCAGTTGACCCGGCCGCAGCTCACCGGCCCCCACCGCCCGCTCGATGCTCGCGGAAATCTCCGCTGCGCGGCGCCCACTGATCGGATACTCTCCTAGCACAAAACACAGTATGCACTAGTGCAATAAGGAGCGCACATGCAGGGGACCACGCCGCCGCAGCCGGCCACCGCCTACCCGCCGACCGACCGCACGGTCCCCACGCGCTCGCCGAAGCGGGCCTCCTACGACCGGGACCTGGTGCACGCGATACTCGACGGCGCCTACGTCTGCCACCTCGGCTTCGTCCGCGACGGCGCGCCCGTCGTGCTGCCCACGCTGTACGCCCGGGTCGGCGAGCGGCTGTACGTGCACGGCTCGACGGGCTCGCGCCCGCTGCGGGCGGCCGGCCAGGCCGACCCGGGACTGCCGGTCTGCCTGACCGTCACCCACGTCGACGGTCTGGTGCTGGCCCGCTCGGCCTTCCACCACTCGATCAACTACCGCTCGGTGGTGGTGCACGGCGTCGCCCGCGACGTCACGGACCCCGAGGAGAAGCGCCGGGCCCTGGACGCCCTGGTCGACCACGTCGTGCCCGGCCGCTCGGCCGACTCCCGGCCGGCCAACCCCAAGGAGCTGGCCGCCACCGCCGTGATCCGCCTTGACCTGGAGGAGGTCTCCGCGAAGCTGCGCACCGGCGGCGTCAACGACGAACCGGAAGACCTCGCCCTCCCGCACTGGGCCGGAGTCGTCCCGGTGCACCAGACCTACGGCGCCCCGGTCCCCGACCCGGCCCTGGCAGCGGACACGGACCTGCCCGACTACCTGCGCGGCAGGTGAGCTACGGGGCCGTCGTCACCGGCACCGCCCGCCGCCCGGGCGACCGCAGCTCCCCCGCCGCGAGCCCCGCGACCGCCCCCAGCATCAGCAGCGTTCCGGCCACCGTCGCCATCGTCAGCCGCTCGCCGAGCAGGGCGACGGCGAGCACCGCCGCACTCACCGGCTCCAGCAGCATGATCACGGAGACGGTGGCCGACCGCACGACGGCCGCACCGGCGAAGTACAGCCCGTACGCGAGGGCCGTGGGCACGGCGGCGACGTACGCCAGCAGGACCAGCAGCCGCGAGGGGTCCCCGGTGTGCGGCACCAGTCCCTCGGCGGCCGCGAACGGCAGCAGGCACAGGCTCGTGACGGCGAACGCGCCGACGGTGGTCCGGGAGGCGTCGGCCGCGCCGTCCCGCCCCCACCGCCGGGTGAGCAGCGTCATCACGCTGTACCCGGCCGCGGACACCAGCGCCAGCAGCACGCCCCAGGGACGCACGGCCGTGTCCCCGCCGCCGAGGACGAGGACCGCGAGCCCGGTGAGCGCGCCCACGACGGCCACGGCGCCGCCGCGTCCGAGCCGCTCGGCCAGGAACACCCGGGCGCCGAGCGCGATGAGCACGGGCCCCGCGCCCAGGGTGACGACGGTGGCGACGGCGAGCCCGGTGGCGGACACGGCCGCGAAGTAGGCCGTCTGGAACACCGCGAGCCCCAGCCCGGTCACCCCGGCCCGCCGTACCCGGCGCGGAAGCGGCTCGGTGACGGCCGCTCCGCCGGACGGCGCCACCAGGCGGACGGCGAGCAGCAGCACCAGTCCTGCGGCACAGCGCCAGAACGACAGGGCGACGGGCCCCATGTCACTGGCCCGGTAGACCAGGGAGGCGGCCGCGCCCGCGGTGCCCCACGCGACACCGGCGACGATCAGATAGAGCAGGCCTCGCCCGACGGGCAGGCCGAAGGAAGTGTTCGACACGAGTTCTCTCCGCAGAGGCGCACGGCTCGCACGCTCGGGAAGCGGCGGCGGGTGCGCGGAAGTTCGGGAAGGGCCCCGGATCAGGTGTGATCAGCGGGGTCCGCGGACTTCGTCTGCGGGCAGCACCGTCCGGCCCGGCGGTGAGATCGCCGGGCACGGTGTCCGGAGGGCCCGCCTCAGGCGGCCGGAGGCGGAAGGACGAGCGCGTCGGAAGGCATGATCGGCACCTTAGGCCGCGGTCCCCCGCCGGGACAACTCCCTTTCCGGGCCTCCGCTCGCCACCGGGTCCCCGGAGCCCTTCGCGGGCGTCGAGGACTGCGCGATGAACGCGCCGGCCAGCACGACCACGCCCCCGGCGATCTGCGGCGCCGACAGATGCTCGCCGAGCAGGACCCAGGCCAGGACGGTGGCGATGACCGCTTCGAGGCAGGCCACGACCCCGGCGACCTGCGGGGAGAGCCGGCGCACGGCGACGATGCCGGTGATGTACGCGACGACCGTGGCGACGAGGATGATCCAGGCCAGCAGCACGAACGCGGCGACGGGCGTGCCGTCCATGCGCGCGGTGCCCGCGAGCACGGACCAGTCCATGCTCCACGGCCGGGCCACGACGGTGAGCACGGCCGCCCCGACGAGCAGGCCGTAGGCGATGACACCGAGCGGGTCGGGCGCCTCCTCACCGGCGTCGCCGCCGTGGTCGGACAGGACGAAGTAGCCGACCTGGCAGCAGGCCGCGCCGAGCGCGAGCAGCAGTCCCAGGGCGTCGAAGCCGAGCCCCGACCACACCTCGACGACACAGGCGAGTCCGCCGACCGCGAGGACGACTCCGACCGCGGCGGCCCGTGTCACCGGCCGCCGCTGCACGAACCGCACCCAGCCCAGCACCAGCGCGGGCGCCAGGTACTCGATGAGCAGCGCCACTCCGACGGGGATGCGCGAGAGCGCGGCGAAGTAGCAGGCCTGGACACCGGCGACGGCCAGCAGGCCGAAGCCGGCGAGCAGTCCGGGGCGGCGGCGCAGCAGGGCGCGGTGGCGCACCGCGAGCGGCAGCATCACCAGGGCCGCCCCCGCCACCCGGAGCCACACCACGTGCAGCGGGTCGAGGCCCGCCTCGATCAGCGGCTTGGCCGCGACACCGGATCCGCCGAAGGCGACCGCGGACCCGAGCGCGAGACCCAGACCGACGCCCCTGCCGTGCCCGCTCGGGCTGCTGTCAGACGTAAGCACCGGCACATGATGACAGGCCATGACAGGAGCGTCACCCCTCATGGCACCTGTCTCACTGCCTGGACGGCGCGGATCCGGTCAGTGCGCCGCCTCGCCGCCCCCCACGCACTCCGGAGGCCAAGGGGTCCCGTCGGCCAGCCGGACCCGCACCTCGCCCGGGTCTATCCCGGCGCGCTGGAGGACCTCGACCGCGCGGGCCTGCGGGTCGACGAGGATCGCGTCGAGCAGGTCGACGCCGCGCGCCGCGCGGCACCGCTCGGCGGCACGCGCGCAGGCGCGTTCCATCGCGGCGGCGGCCAGCGGCGAGAAGCCCGCGCTCCCCGTCACCACGGGCCCGGCGCCGGAGTCCTCGACGCCGCTCTGCCAGCGCAGTCCGTAGCCGATGCTGCGCTGGACGAGGTAGCCGAGCAGCCGGGCGAGGGGCGGTCCGTCGCCGAACACGGCCCGCGCTTCGGGGCCGGACTCCAGGAGCGAGTGCAGCAGATGGGCCGTGTCGATCTGCCGGTCTCCGTCCCGGACCGCCCGGCGGCGGGCGCCACCGACCACCGAGGCCAGTTCGTCGCTGAGCCTGGCATCGTTGTCCACGCGCTGAGTGCCGTGCTCATGGGCCGACTGGCGGGGGATCTGGGGTTGCACGTGCCCACCCCATCAGCCCCCCGGGGTCCGGGTCATCCTCGGCGGGAAGCATCTTCGCGTCCCACGGAGAGTGGACATCCCCCGCCGCAATCTCCTCCTTGCGGAGGACATCAAGCCGCAGGGACCCCGAGACGGACCCGCGCCGACCCGTCGTCAGTATCGAACACGTGTGGGCGAAGCCCACCCGGAAGGCGCCCCCGGATCGCTCCGGGGGCGCCCCCTGCGAGCCGGTCAGTCCTCGTCGGCGAGGATCAGATACAGCTTCTTGCGCGCGTCGTTGATGACGCCGAGCGCCTTCTCGCGCTGCTCCTTGCTGCCGGTCTTCCAGACCTGGCCGAAGGCCTCCATCAGACCGAACCCGGCCTGGCGGATCTCGCCGAGGGCCTCCCAGTCGACCCCGCGGGAGGCCTCCTCCCAGGGCGCCTCGGGCCCTTCCTCGGCGGCGGCGCGGCCCGCCTCGGTGAGCGAGAACAGCTTCTTGCCGCCCTCGGACGCACTGACGATCAGCCCTTCGTCCTCCAGCAACTGGAGCGTGGGGTACACCGAGCCGGGGCTGGGCTTCCACGCCCCGCCGCTGCGCTCGGCGATCTCCTGGATCATCTCGTAGCCGTGCATCGGGCGGTCCTTGAGCAGGGCCAGGATCGAGGCCCGTACGTCACCGCGCCGGGCCCTTCCCCTCGGCCCGCCCCGCCCGCGGCCGCCCCAGGGACCGGGGCCGAAGCCCGGACCACCGGGCCCTCCCCAGCCGGGACCACCGGGGCCGCCCGGCCCGAAGGGACCGAACGCGGCCCGCAGGCCCTCGAAGCCGCCCCGGCCGTGCCGCGGTCCGTGTCCGTGCTCGAAACCGTGGGTACGCATCGCAACCACTCTCCATTCCATCGTTGATCTGTCGCGATGCCTCAACGATATATCGGAACAGCTCGCTCGACAAGACCCTGCCGCGTGCGGAGGAGCGTTGGGAGCAGCGGCAACCGCCCGGCCTGCGACGGTCCCGTGTTCCCAGCGGCACGCCGCACCTGCTCGGACGCGGTAGCGTGGCGATCATGGGGGTCTGGGAGATCCGGCCGGCGTCGTCGTCCGACGTGGAGGCGGTGGCCGAGTTGCGTGCGAGGGTGCTGCGGGCGGATCTGGACCGGCTCGGGCGGTACGACGCGCAGCGGGTGCGGCAGCGGCTGCGCGACGGATTCGACCCGGCCCACACCTGGGTGATCGAGGTGGGCGGTGCGTTCGCCGGCTGCGTGGCACTGCGCCCGGCGGAGGACTGCCACTGGCTGGAGCACTTCTACCTGGCCCCACACCTCCAGGGCAGCGGCATCGGCTCGGGCGTGCTGCGCGGGCTGCTGGAGCGGTGTGACCGCGGCGGCGTCCTCGTCCGGCTGAACGTGTTGCAGGGCAGTCCGGCCCGACGGCTGTACGCACGTCACGGGTTCACCGTCGAGACCGAGGATCCGGTGGACGTGTTCATGGTGCGCGAGCCCTCCGTGAGCGCCGGAGTCGCCAGCCCGCTCGCTCAGTCACGTCCCCGCCCCGGCGGTCGGCTTCCGTGACGATCGGCCGAGGTTCGCCGGCACGGGACACCGGCGCCCCGGCCGGAGGGACAGGCGGAGACCCAGATCGTGCAGGCACCGGCCCGCAGCCCCGGCCGGCGGAACCGGGCCAGGACTCGCCGATTGGCCTTGGCCTGCGGCTTCACCGTGCCTCTAGCGTCGGGGCATGCGGATCCGAATCGTCGACGCCTTCACCGATCGCCCCTTCTCCGGAAACCCGGCCGGGGTCCTGCTCCTGCCCGGCGCGGACGCCTTCCCGGAGGACTCCTGGCTGCGCGATGTCGCCATGGAGGTCAACCACGCCGAGACGGCCTTCGCCCACCCCCTCCCCGAGGGCGGCGAGGCCGACTGGGCGCTGCGCTGGTTCACCCCGGTCACCGAGGTCGCGATGTGCGGCCACGCGACCCTGGCCACCGCCCACGTCCTGCGCGGGACCGGCGCGCACCGGGGCCCGGTGCGGTTCGCGACCCGCAGCGGCGTGCTGGTCGCCACCGCGCGGGACGACGGCTCCGTGACGCTGGACTTCCCGACGGCCCCGCTCACCCCGGTCGATCCGCCCGGCGGTCTCGCCGAGGCCCTGGGCGCCGAGCCGCTCACGGTCCGGTACACCGGCCCGAACGTCGGCGACCTGCTCGTGGAGGTGGCCGACGAGAAGACCGTGCACGGCCTGCGCCCCGACTTCAAAGCCCTCGCCGCCCTGTCCGACCGCGGCGTCATCGCCACGGCCCGCGCGCAGGACCCGGACGAGGGCTACGACTTCGTCTCGCGCTGCTTCTTCCCGAACGTCGGCATCGACGAGGACCCGGTGACGGGCAGCGCCCACACCGCGCTCGCCCCGTACTGGTCCCACCGCCTGGGCCGCGCCGCCCTCACCGGCCTCCAGGCCTCCCCCCGCTCGGGCCGCGTCCGCACGGAGCTGCGCGGCGACCGCACCCTGCTGACCGGCCGGGCGGTCACCGTCATCGACGGCGAGCTGCTGGCCTGAGGCCGATCGCCGCCGGGCCCGGGACAGCCGGAGGGGCGTACGACACCGTCGTACGCCCCCGCATCGCGCTCCGGCTCGTCAGGCGGTCGGCAGCCAGCCCACCTTGCCGGCGAGCAGCCCGTAGCCGACGAACGCCCCGATGTCGAGCAGCGAGTGGGCGACCACCAGCGGGCCCACACGCCCCCAGCGGCGGTAGAGGTAGACGAAGACGACGCCCATGACCATGTTGCCGATGAAGCCGCCGATGCCCTGGTAGAGGTGGTAGGAGCCGCGCAGCAGCGAGCTTCCGGCCAGCGCGGCCGTCGGGGTCCAGCCCAGCCGGTCGAGGCGGCGCAGCAGGTAGCCGACGACGATGACCTCCTCCAGGACCGCGTTCTGGATCGCGGCGAGGATCAGCACCGGGTACTTCCACCACACCTCGGGCAGCGCCTCGGGGACCACCGTGAGGTTGAAGCCGAGGCCGCGGGCCGCCAGGTAGAAGGCGATGCCGGTGCTGCCGATGACCGCGGCGATCGCGGCGCCGCGGCCGAGGTCGGGCCAGGGGCGGGTGCGGTCGAAGCCGATCGTGCGCAGGCTCGCGCCCTCGCGCAGCAGGAAGTGCGCGACGAGCGCGACCGGCACGAGCGCGGTGGTGATCCCGAAGAGCTGCCAGGCCAGGTCGAGCCAGGGCCGCCCGGGTGCGGCCGAGGCGTTCATCGTGGCCGCCTGGTCCTTGAGCCCGCCCGGTTCGGTGACGGAGCCGATGAAGCTGATCAGCGCGGACACCGCGCTCGCCCCCAGCGACAGCGCGAGGACGAGCAGCGTCTCGTTGCGGAGCATCCGCCGTGAGAGCCCCTGCTGGGGAATGGAATCGCCCACCGGGCTCGCCTCCGCCTGCACTGCTGCCTCCCCTTCACCGACGTGTCGGATCAGTATGGCGGCAGCGGGTCGCGGGCCCGCGGGCGCGTCAGCCGAGCGGCGGCAGCGGCTCGGGCAGCCCCACCGGCCAGCTGTGCACCGGGTCCCCCTTGTGCATCAGCTCGCGGTAGCGCCGGGTCGTGGCGGCCAGGGCCTCCTGCCGGGAGAGTCCGGTGTCGAGGGCCTGGCGGAAGGTCGCGGCCTGCCAGCTCGCCCCGTTCACCCGGCGCCGGCAGCGCTCCTCGATCACGCCCAGGTACAGGTCGCGGTCGGCCGGCTCGACACCCCAGGCGTCCAGCCCGGCCTCGGCGAGCGGCAGCAGCTCGTCCCGGACCAGGCTCACCGCGTCGACCTCGGTGGTGCCGCCGTACCGGCCGCGCCGGGGCCAGGTGAAGCGCGCGTCGATGCCGTCCTTGCACGCGGCGTCGAAGTTGGCGGCGGCCGCCTCGAACGGCAGCCGGGTCCACACCGGCCGGGTCTCCTCGGCCAGGGCTCGGACGAGGCCGTAGTAGAACGCCGCGTTGGCGACGACGTCGATCACGGTGGGCCCGGCGGGCAGGACGCGGTTCTCCACGCGCAGGTGCGGGACGCCGTCGGCGACGCCGTAGACCGGGCGGTTCCAGCGGTAGATCGTGCCGTTGTGCAGGACCAGCTCCGCGAGCGAGGGGGTGCCGCCCCGGTCGATCACCTCCAGCGGGTCCTCGTCGTCGCAGATCGGCAGCAGGGCCGGGTAGTAGCGCAGGTTTTCCTCGAAGAGGTCGTACGCCGAGTCCACCCAGCGCTCGCCGAACCAGGTGCGCGGGCGGACGCCCTGGGCCTGGAGTTCGGGCGGGCGGGTGTCGGTGGACTGCTGGAACAGCGGGGGACGCGACTCGCGCCAGAGCTCGCGGCCGAACAGGAACGGCGAGTTGGCGCCGACGGCGATCTGCGCGGCGGCGACCGCCTGGGCCGCGTTCCACACGTCGGCGAACCGGGCCGGGGTGACCTGCAGGTGCAGTTGCACGGAGGTGCAGGCGGCCTCCGGGGCGATGGACTTGGAGGTGCAGCTCAGGTGCTCCACGCCGTCGATGTCGAGGGTGAACTCCTCGCCGCGGGCGGCCACGATCTGGTCGTTGAGAAGGGTGTAGCGATCGGCGTCGGAGAGGTTCGACGAGACCAGGTCGTCGCGGTCGAGGGTCGGCAGAATGCCGATCATCACGATTCCCGCGTCGACTTCTCCGGCTTTTCGGTCGGCATATGCCAGCGACGTACGGAGTTCCTCGGCGAGCCGGTCGAAAACCCGGTCCCCCAGACGGTGTGGGGGGATGTTCACTTCCAGGTTGAACATGGCGAGTTCTGTTTGGAAATCGCGACTGGCGATGCGTTCGAGGACTTGCCCGTTCAACATTTTCGGCATGCCGTCGGCGCCCGCGAGATTCAATTCGATCTCCAGCCCCATCAGGTTCTTCGGGCGGTCGAACCGCTTCTCCGCCAGAAGCCGCTCCAAGCCCGTCAGACACTGACGCAGCTTGTCGCGGTAGCGCTGGCGATCGGACAGGTCGAATCCGCCTGCCGCGACCTTCTCGCCCATTGAAGCGTCCCTCCTCGGATGCTGCCGGCCGAGCACCCGGCGGCCGGGTCCCGGTCAGGTGGAGGATGCCCAGCGAAAGCGATCGATAACGTCCCCGGACGGGTCCGCCGGCCGCTACGCTGGTTCCGTGTGACCGGTGGCACATTCATCCGGCATGACGCGCAGTACCGCTTTCGGGTCCCAAAACTCGTGAAAAACGCCGACGAGAACGGGCCGACCGGTTCGCGGACATTCGCCGAGGTCACCCTTGCGGAGCACCGTCTGGAATCGGGATATCATTCGCGTATCGCCGACCGAATGTGCTCTTGTTCTACTCACCGGAAACGGCTAGCCGAAACACAGTCTGAACCCGTGTCGTATAAACTCCGCGAACAAGGCACAAGGCTGGCGCCCACGGTCGATGGGTCCGGTCGTCGACGCGCTGTTCGGCGGACCCCACCCCCCTCTCGTTCAGACCCCGGCCCCTGCCCTGCTGCCCCTTCCGTGAGCTGACAGCGCCGTCCGCCCCCGCCCTCGCGCCACCGTGCCTTCGAATGAGAGGCGACCCACCATGCCGCTGCATGTCCCCCAGGCTCCCGCGCCCGCACTCCGTTCCGTCCTGACTGCGCTCTCCTCCCCGACCGCGGTCCGCGAGGCCCGAACTCCCTCTCTGCTCCGCGCCCAGGGACCGACCACGCCCGAGCTTCCGCTGCCGGTGCACCACCTCGACCGGGTCACGACCGAGGGCGTGCCGGTCACGCGGCTGGCCGGGTGGCGTTTCCTGATCCGCAGCGGCGAGCGCGCCGTGGCCGCGGCGGAGACCATGCTGACCCCGGACGGCTGGGCCTTCTCCCACTTCTTCGAGGGCCCGTACATCACCTCGACCGAGCGCGCCCTCCGCCTGGCCGAGACGATGCCGCAGCCGTACCAGCCCCGCCTGCTGTCCGTGCCGGGCCTGTACATGCTGACGCTCTGGCTCCACGAGGACTGCGCCGCGGACGGCGCCGCCGGCCACCCCGCCGCCACCGACCTGCTCGTCCCGCTGGCCCCCGCGCCTCCCGGCATCGCGGCCCACCGCCCGCACCGCGTCGCCGAGCTGCTCCCGGTGCTGACCCACCGGGCCAGCCCCACACGGCTGCTCGACTCACCCGCCTGAAACGCCACACCGCACGGGCCCCGTCACCGCGTTCCGGTGGCGGGGCCCGCCCCGTTTTCCGCTCCTCTGACGGCTGCACCGCTCACACGATCGCTCGTACGAGCATCGAATGGCACGTACGAGCCGGTCGGCCGCCGACCCGAGCGGACTAGCCCCATCCGGCCACTGCGAACCACCCGAAGGGACGGTGGAGTTGGGATGAACCGCCCGCGCGGGTGATGCGTCATGAACCTGTGAGAAGCGGTGCCGCGAAATCCCTGCGGATCGACGCCCGTGGGGCAACACTGGGTTCCGACGACTTATCACACGGGGGGCGGCCATGAGCGACAGTTCCAGCCGCGGAACACACACGACAACCGACTCGACCAGTCCCGTCACATCGTCCCTTACGACAGAGCGAAAGATCCCACCCATGTGCCAGCACCAGACACCGTGCCCGTCCGCCGACTCCGCCGACCGGGACTCCGCCCGGCTCGTCGCGCACCACCCGGAGCAGGGGTGGAGCCTGCTGTGCAACGGAGTGGTGCTCTTCGAGGACACCGGTGAGCTGCTGCCGGACGGCCGGGTCATCGCCCCGCACCGCCCGCTCGCGGGCAGCCAGGTGGTCACGGCCGCCTGAAGGCCGGCGGGCGGGTGAGACCCGCCCGCGGACATGAGGGGCCGGACGCAGGACACGCTGCGCACCGGCCCCGACGCGTGTCCGGGGCCCGTCACCGCCTGTCACCGCCGGCAGCACCACGGTCATCGCCCGGACGCCTTCCCGGTTCGGCCCGCTTCCAGAGGACGCCGGGAGGTTCCGCGATCACCCTTCAGTTCTCCCCGAGCGCTCCCCGCAGCGCGAAGTACGCCGGCTTCGGGCGCAGGTCCTCGTCCCACGGCAGGGCCGCGCCCTCGCCCGGGAAGAACCCCGGGATCCACGAGTACCGGTCGGTGTAGTCCCAGAGGGTGATGCCCACGCAGCGCCGGACCGCGAGGCAGGCGGCGGTCAGGTCCCGGTACCACTCGGCCTGCAGGGCCAGCTTCTCCTCGGTCGCGGGCAGTTGCATCCGTACGTCGACCTCGGTGAGCGCGGTGTCGAGACCGAGCCGGGCGAAGCGGCGGAGGTTGTCCTCCAGGGTCGCCGGATAGCCGTACTGGAGGGCCAGGTGCGCCTGGAGGCCGATGCCGTGCAGCGGGACGCGCTGGGCCTTCAGTTCCTTGGCGAGCCGGTGGTAGGCGTCGCTCTTGGGGCCGATCCCCTCGATGTTGTAGTCGTTGAGGTAGAGCTTGACGTGCGGATCGGCCTGGTGGGCCCAGCGCAGGGTGTCGGCGATGTACCCCGGGCCGAGCGTCCTGTAGAAGATCGTCTCCCGATAGGTGCCGTCCTCGTTGAACGCCTCGTTGACGACGTCCCAGGCGAACACCTTGCCCCGGTAGTGCCGCACCACCGTCTGCACGTGCTTCTTCAGCACGGCCCTCAGCTCCGGGGCCGTCCACTCGCGCGCGGTGAGCCACTCGGGCAGCTGGCTGTGCCAGACGAGCGTGTGGCCGCGCACCTTCTGCCGGTTGGCGCGGGCGAGGTCCACGATCTCGTCGCCCTGGGAGAAGTCGAACACGCCCTGCTGGGGCTCGGTCGCGTACCACTTCATGCCGTTGCCGGGCGTGATCTGGTCGAACTCGCTGCCGAGCAGGGCCGTGTAGGGCGCGTCGACGAGTTCGGGGTTGTCGGTGGCGCTGCCGAAGTAGCGGCCGTGGCGCTGGGCGAGCTCGGCGAGTGTCCGCTCCTCGCCGTGCCGCTCGTCCGCCTGTGCCGCCGGGCCCGTCGCGATGCCCCCGAGTAGCAGCGCGGCGGCGACCGCCCCGGCGAGTGCGAGGCGTGGTCGGGTTCTGGGCATGGTGCGACTCCTCACGGTCGGGTGGTTGGAGAGCCGTACGTCCCGCGGTGCGCTCAGCCCTTCGTGGCGCCCGCGGTGAGGCCGCCGACGAGCTGGCGCTCGGCGACCGAGTAGAAGGCCAGGGCCGGCACCATGGCGAGCACCAGATAGGCGAACACCTTGGCGTAGTCCGCCGAGTACTGCCCCTGGAACTGCTGGACGCCGATCGGCAGCGTCCACCACTGCGCGTCGGTGAACACCAGCAGCGGCAGGAAGAAGTTGTTCCAGCTGGTGACGACGGCGAGCACCGACACCGTGCCGAGCGCGGGCCGCGCCATGGGCAGCAGCACCCGCCAGAAGAAGCCGAAGGAGGTGCAGCCGTCGAGCGTGGCCGCCTCCTCCAGTTCACCGGGGATCTGCCGGAAGAAGCCGCGCAGGATGATGATGGTCATCGGCAGCCCGAACGCGGCCTGCGGCAGGATCACGCCGAGCGGGTTGTCCAGCAGGCCCAGCGACCGCAGCAGCAGGAACAGGGGCAGGGCCGCCACCGCGAACGGGAACATCAGCCCCATCGTGAACAGGGTGAACAGCACCTCACGGCCGCGGAAGGCGAACCGCGCGAAGGAGAACGCCGACAGGGCGGAGACCGCGACGACCAGGACGGTCGTGCCCACGGCGATGAGCGTGCTGTTGCCGATCAGCCGCCAGAAGTCGCCCGAGCCGAGGATCCCCGTGTAGTTGGAGGTGATCCACGACTCGGGCAGTCCGACCGGGTTGCGGGACAGCTCGTCGGTGGACTTGAAGCCGGACAGGGCGGCGTACAGCAGGGGGACGGCCATGACGGCACCGACGACGACCAGGACGAGGTGCAGTCCCCAGGTCCCGCCGCCCCCGCGGCTCTTCCGACGAGACGTCACTTTCCGTCACCCCGCATGGTCGTGGTGGCCCCTTCCAGGTCGCGCCGGAGCACGAACCGCTGGTAGGTGAGGGCGAAGACGAGACTGATGGCGAACATGACCACGCTGATCGCGCTGGCGTAGCCCACTTGGTAGCGCTTGAAGCCGTACTGGAACATGGTCACGGCCATGGTCTCGGAGTGGTGGTCGGGGCCGCCCGCGGTGGTCACCCACACCAGGTCGAAGAGCTGGATGGCCCCGATGACCGACAGGAACACGCTGATGCGCAGGGTCGGTGCGAGCAGCGGCAGCGTCACGTTGCGGAAGCGCTGCCAGGGCCCGGCCCCGTCGATGAGCGCCGCCTCGGTCAGCTCCCGGGGGACGGCCTGCAGTCCGGCCAGGTAGAGCATCATGTGGAAGCCGAAGTACTTCCAGGTCATGACCAGGAACAGGGTCGCCATGACCGTGGACGGATCGGCGAACCACTCCCCGCCCAGCCCGTCCAGCCCGACCTTGCCGAGGATCTGGTCGGCGAAGCCGTCGTCCGGGGCGAAGATCATGCCGAAGAGGATTCCGGTGATCGCCTCGGACAGGACGTACGGGGCGAAGAACAGCATCCGATACACCGCCCGGCCCCGCATCCGCTGGTTCAGCAGGACGGCCATGGCGAGCGCGAACGGCAGTTGCAGGGCGAGCGACAGCACCACCAGCACCAGGCAGCGCCACAGGTCGCCGAGGAAGACGTCGTCCTGGAAGAGCCGGCTGAAGTTCTCGCCGCCGACGTAGTCGGAGGGCATGCCGAAGCCGCCCCAGCGGAAGAACGCGGCGTACAGGGCGAACAGCATCGGCAGCAGCACGAGCCCGATGAACAGCACCAGGGCGGGCAGTTGGAAGCCGGCCGCGGTCAGCCAGTGCAGCGTGCGCCGCCGGGCCCGTCCCCGGGTGCGCTCCGGGGAGGGGGGCGGCGGGCCGGCGCCGGGGCCGGTCCTCTGGTCCGGCAGGAACGTGGAGGTCATCGCCGGTTACTGCTCTTCCTTCGCGGTCCTGGTGATCGACTGGGCGACCTGTCCGGGCGACTGGGATCCGGAGATGAGCGCGGCGACGCTGTCGTTGACCTCCTGGCCGACGGCGGGCGCGTACGCCTGGTCGAGGTAGAGCTGGAAGCCGGTGGCCTTCTTCAGCTCCGCCTGGACGGCCTTGATGTTGGGGTCGGTGAGGGCGCTCTCGGCCGCCGGCACGACCGGCAGGACACCGGTCTTCTTCACCAGCTCCCGGTCGGTGGCCTCGGAGGCGAAGAACTCGAGGAAGTCGACGGCGGCCTGCGGCGCGCCCCGCCGCAGGGCGTGCCCGCCGCCTCCGCCGAACACCTCGGTGATGGCGCCCTTGCCGCCCTCGACGGCGGGGAAGGGGAAGAACCCGAGGTCCTTGCCGAGCCCCTTGCCCGCGTCGGCCTGCACCACGGGCGCCCACTGGCCCATGAGTTCCATGGCCGCCTTGCCGTTGCCGACGGTGGCCGCCTGGCCGGTGGGGCTGGAGTAGGCGGCGCCCAGGAAGCCCTTCTGGAACGGCTTCAGGCGCACGAGGTCCTGCAGGTGCTCGCCCGCCTCGACGAACGGGGCACCGGTGAAGTCCTTGTCGTCGTAGGCCTTCTGCAGGGCCTCGGCGCCGGCGGTGCGCATCGCCAGGTAGGCCCAGTAGTACATGCCGGGCCACTTCTCCTTGCCGGCCAGGGCGAGGGGCGTGACGTCCTCGGACTGCAGCTTGCGGACGGCGTCGAGGAAGGCGCTCCAGGTGGTGGGGGGCGCGCTGATGCCGGCCTTCGCGAAGAGCGCCTTGTTGTACCAGAACCCGATCATGCCGATGTCGAAGGGGATGCCGTAGACCCGGTCGTCGATCAGGTACGGCTCCTTGGCGACGGGGAGCAGGCCGTCGCCCCAGGGGGCGGTGCGGTCGGTGAGGTCCTCGACAAGCCCGGCGTCGACCTGCTGCCTGAGCACGCCGCCGCCCCAGGTGTGGAAGATGTCGGGCAGCTTCCCGGAGGAGGTCAGGGCCGTCATCTTGGACTTGTAGGCGTCGTTCTCCAACTGGACGATCTTCACCTTGACCTTGGGGTTCTGCGCCTCGAACTTCCGGGCCAGAGCGGCCCAGACACTCTTGGTCGGCTCGGTGGTGGAGATGTTCCACCACTCGATCGTGGTCGTCCCGGACGACCCTCCGTCCGAGTCCCCGCCGCAAGCGGTCAGTGCGGTCATCCCCAGACCGGTCGCGGCGGAGGCCGCCAGGAAGCCGCGGCGGGACAGTGCCGGGTCGCCCATCATGAGCTCCTCGAAAGTTTCGAATGAGATCCAGAAAGCTGCGTTGATGCCGCACCCTAGAGACATCGGCCAAAGGGTGACAACCCCTCGAACGCAGGGAATCTCAAGTCAGCATGGGGACTTGACCCAGAACGAAACATTCGACTGAAAGGGCGAACGTTACGGAGTCGTGCCGCCCGCGATCACACAGGGTGTCCACCGCGAAGGGATCGGCAAGGCCGCCTCACAACGGCCCGGCGACCGCCGCACGGCTCTCAGCTCGCCTTTCACGCGTCGACCGCCGCCACCTGGCGTGCCCGCGCCGCCAGGACGCGGCATCACGGTCCGCACACAGGCCTGAGGGCGCGCGGGTGCGATCACGGCGCCGGTGAAGTCGAGCCGTTGCCCCCCAAGCATGACGAGAGGGGCCCCGCATCGCGGAGCCCCTCCCTCGAACCAGCCCGGTCGATCAGTCCTCGTACGCGTCCAGCGGCGGGCACGAGCAGACCAGGTTCCGGTCACCGAAGGCCTGGTCGATGCGGCGCACCGGCGGCCAGTACTTGTCGGCGACCGAGACACCGCCCGGGAAGACGGCCTCCTCGCGGCTGTAGGCGTGCTCCCACTCCCCGGCGAGCGCGCCGGCGGTGTGCGGGGCGCCGCGCAGCGGGTTGTCCTCCGCGTGCCACTCGCCGGAGCCGACCTTCTCGATCTCCGCGCGGATGGCGATCATCGCCTCGCAGAAGCGGTCCAGCTCGGCCAGGTCCTCCGACTCGGTCGGCTCGATCATCAGCGTGCCGGCCACCGGGAACGACATCGTCGGCGCGTGGAAGCCGTAGTCGATCAGCCGCTTGGCCACGTCGTCGACGCTCACCCCGGTCGCCTTGGTCAATGGCCGCAGGTCGATGATGCACTCGTGCGCGACCAGCCCGCCCGGCCCGGTGTAGAGCACCGGGTAGTGCGGCTCCAGCCGCTTGGCGATGTAGTTGGCGCTCAGCACGGCCACCTGCGTGGCCCGCTTCAGCCCTTCACCGCCCATGAGGCGGACGTACGCCCAGGAGATGGGCAGGATGCCCGCGGAGCCCCAGGGCGCGGCGGAGATGGGCCCCACGCCCGTCTCGGGTCCGGCCTCGGGCTGCAGCGGGTGGTTCGGCAGGTACGGCGCGAGGTGCTCGCGCACCGCCACCGGGCCGACGCCCGGGCCGCCGCCGCCGTGCGGGATGCAGAAGGTCTTGTGCAGGTTCAGGTGCGAGACGTCACCGCCGAAGTGGCCCGGCTTGGCGAGCCCCACGAGGGCGTTGAGGTTGGCGCCGTCGACGTAGACCTGGCCGCCCGCCTCGTGCACCTGCGCGCAGATCTCGGAGACGTGCTCCTCGAACACACCGTGCGTGGACGGGTAGGTGATCATCAGCACGGCGAGCTGGTCGCGGTGCTGCTCGATCTTCGCCCGCAGGTCCTCGACGTCGATCTCGCCGTCGTCGGCGGTCTTCACGACGACGACCTTCATGCCGGCCATCACGGCGCTCGCGGCGTTGGTGCCGTGCGCGGAGGACGGGATGAGGCACACGGTCCGCTGCTCGTCGCCGTTGGCCCGGTGGTACCCGCGGACGGCGAGCAGACCGGCCAGCTCGCCCTGCGAGCCGGCGTTCGGCTGGAGGGAGACCTTGTCGTACCCGGTGACCTCGGCGAGGCGGTCCTCCAGCTCACGGATGAGCGTGAGGTAGCCGGCCGCCTGCTCGGCGGGCGCGAAGGGGTGCAGCTGCCCGAACTCGGGCCAGGTGACCGGCTCCATCTCCGTGGTCGCGTTGAGCTTCATGGTGCAGGAGCCCAGCGGGATCATGCCGCGGTCGAGCGCGTAGTCGCGGTCGGCGAGCCGGCGCAGGTAGCGCAGCATGGACGTCTCGGAGCGGTACTGGTGGAAGACCGGGTGGGTCAGGTACTCGTCGGTGCGCAGCAGGGCGGCCGGGAGGCCGTCCTCCGTGGACGCGTCCAGCGCCTCGACGACGCCCTCGACGCCGAAGGCGGCCCAGACGGCCCGCAGCTGGGACCGGGTGGTGGTCTCGTCGCAGGCGATCGAGACGTGGTCGGCGTCGACCATGCGCAGGTTGACCCCGTTGTCCCGCGCGGCGGCCACGACCTCGGCGGCCCGGCCCGCGACGCGCACGGTCAGGGTGTCGAAGTAGGAGCCGTGCACGACCTCGACCCCGCCGTTGGCGAGCCCGGCGGCGAGGACCGTGGCGTAGCGGTGGGTGCGCCGCGCGATGCCCTTGAGGCCCTCCGGCCCGTGGTACACGGCGTACATGCCGGCCATGACGGCGAGCAGCACCTGCGCGGTGCAGATGTTGCTGGTCGCCTTCTCGCGGCGGATGTGCTGCTCACGGGTCTGCAGGGCGAGGCGGTAGGCCTTGTTGCCGTCGGCGTCCACGGAGACGCCCACGAGCCGCCCGGGCAGGCTGCGGGCCATCTTCTCCTGGACCGCCATGTAGCCGGCGTGCGGCCCGCCGAAGCCCATCGGCACGCCGAAGCGCTGCGTGGTGCCGACGGCGATGTCCGCGCCGAGTTCACCGGGCGACTTCAGCAGCGTCAGCGCGAGCAGGTCGGCGGCGACGGTGACCAGCGCGCCGAGTTCGTGCGCCTGGTCGATGACGGGCTTGATGTCGCGGACGGCCCCGGAGGCGCCCGGGTACTGGATCAGCAGGCCGTTGATCTCGCGCTCGGCGATCTCGGCCGGGATGCCCTCCGCGAGGTCGGCGACGACGACCTCCACACCGGCCGGCTCGGCCCGGGTCCGGATCACGGCGATGGTCTGCGGCAGCGCGTCCGCGTCGACCAGGAACAGGCCCTTCTTGTTCTTGCCCATGCGCCGGGACAGCGCCATGGCCTCGGCGGCCGCGGTGCCCTCGTCGAGCAGGGAGGCGCCGGACGTCGGCAGCCCGGTGAGGTCGGCGACCACGGTCTGGAAGTTCAGCAGGGCTTCCAGGCGGCCCTGGGAGATCTCCGGCTGGTACGGCGTGTAGGCCGTGTACCAGGCGGGGTTCTCCATGACGTTGCGCATGATGACCGGCGGCGTGAACGTGCCGTAGTAGCCGAGCCCGATCATGGAGCCGAGGACCTGGTTGCGGTCGGCGAGGGAGCGCAGCTCGGCGAGCACCTCGGCCTCGCTGCGGGCACCCGGAAGGTCGAGCGCCTCGGCACTCTTGATCACGGCCGGGACCGCGGCGGCCGTGAGCTCGTCCAGCGAGCCGTAGCCGACCTGCGCGAGCATCTTGGCGCGGGCCTCGTGGTCGGGGCCGATGTGGCGCTGCTCGAAGGGAACTGCCTCTTCGAGTTCGGAGAGCGGAATGCGATGGGCGGTCATTGCGGAGGCCTCCTGGTCTGACACGACCTTCGAGGGGCACCACGGCGCGGGTACCCGAACGGCCTCCCCCTCTGTCATCTCAACCTGAGAGCTTCACCGGACGGCCCGAGGGCCGCCGGTTTTCACCGTCGGTGAGAGCGGAAGCCGTCGACACCCGCCCTGCTTTCCAGAGTGACCTCGTCCGTGCGGTACGTGTGCCTGAGAGATTCCGGGGAGGATTTGCTCCTTCGGCGCCTCCGGTGGTGTCCGGAGGACTCTCCCGCACGGGGTCAGCAGCCGCTGCCAGCGTACCAGCGAGGGCCACGCACGAACCTTCGAGTGGCCACCTCCCCCGTTGTGCCGTTTTGTAGTGTTTACGGATGAGTTGCGACCACGTGGAGGGCCCGTGCGTACCGAGATCGATCCGCGCAACCTGATCGGCCGCAAGGCATTCGACCGCAACGGAACCAGGATCGGCACGATCGACGAGGTCTACCTCGACGACGCCACCGGCGAACCGGAGTGGGCGGCCATACGGACCGGCCTGTTCAGCAGGGACGCGTTCGTCCCCCTCGAGCCCAGCGAACTGATCGACGGCGCCCTGCACGTCCCCTTCGAACGCGCCCTCATCAAGGACGCCCCCGACTTCGGCGTGGGCCGCCACCTCTCCCCCGAGCAGGAACTGCAGCTCTACCACCACTACGGCCTCGACGTCGCCGCCCCTCCCCCGCTCGCGGAGCGCGACCACGACTTCGGCAAGCTGGCGGACAGGGACGAGACGACGACCTGATCCCGGGCCCTCCCCCGGCCGTGACGCCCGGCCGCAAGGCGACGCCTATCCCGGCGAGGCCTCGGACAGGCCCACCCGCGGCCCGGCCGTCCCGTCCTGCCCCGACGCCCCCGCGGCACCGGCGGCACCCGCGCCGCGCTTCTCCCCGGGTCTTCGTAACACCAGCGGCAGCGGATCCGCGGGCTCCAGCGCGGGGTCGTCGACCCGGAAGGTCCGCACCCGGCCCGGCGTCGAACCGGGCGTCTCGAACCGCACGGTCACCCGCCCCAGGCCGCTCCCCTGCACCCACCCGTGCCCGAACTCGGCGTGCCGCACATCGTGCCCCGCGGGCCAGCGCCGCTCGGCCGGCGCCTGCTGCTCCTCGGCAGGCGCGGCGGCATGCTCCTCGACCGGCCCGTCGGCCACCGTCCGCTCCCCGGCCGCCTGCGCGAACAGGTCCTCCTGGGTGTAGTCCGCGAGACCGCTGACCCCCACTCCGAGCAGCCGCACCCCGCCCGTGGTGTCCACCGAGTCCAGCAACCGGGCGGCCGCCTCACGGATCACCGCGGGGTCGTCGGTGGGCCCGCGCAGCGTCTCGGACCGGGTGAGCGTCGAGAAGTCGTACCGCCGCACCTTCAGCACGATGGTCCGCCCCGACAGCCCGGCCCCGCGCAGCCTGCGCACGCACCGGTCGGCGAGCCGCTGCACCTCCATCCCCACCCGCAGCCGGTCGTGGATGTCCACGTCGTAGGTGTCCTCCACGGACACCGACTTCGCCTCGCGCTCCGCCACCACGGGCCGGTCGTCCCGCGCCAGCGCCATCGCGTACAGCCCGTGCCCGTGCGCCTTCCCCAGCAGCCGGACCAGCTCGTCCTCGCCGGCCTCGACGATCTCCCCGACCGTGGTGATCCCGGCCCGCCGCAGATGGTCACCCGTCGCGGGGCCGACCCCCGGCAGTGTCCGCACCGACATCGGCGCGAGCAGCGCCCGCTCGGTGCCCGGCTCGATGACCACCAGCCCGTCGGGCTTGGCCTGTTCCGAAGCGATCTTCGCGAGCATCTTGGACGCGGCGAGCCCCACCGACCCCGTGAGTCCCGTGGCCGCCCGTATGTCCGCGCGCAGCCGCGCCCCGACCAGCCGGGCCGACGCCTCGTCGCGGGCCACTCCCCCGGCTTCCAGGTCCACGAACGCCTCGTCCAGGCTCAGCGGCTCCACCAGCGGCGACAGCGCCCGCAGCAGCTCCATCACCCGCTCGCTGATCGACTTGTAGAGCTGGAAGCGCGGCACCAGATACGCGGCGTGGGGCGCGAGCCGCCGGGCCTGCCCCATGGGCATCGCCGAATGCACACCGAAGACCCGCGCCTCGTACGACGCCGTGGCGACCACGCCCCGCGGTCCCAGGCCGCCCACGACCACGGCCTTCCCCCGCAGGCTCGGCTTGGACGCCTGCTCCACCGAGGCGAAGAAGGCGTCCATGTCGAGATGCAGGATCGTGGGCGCGGTTCTCACATCTCCGATGCTGCCCTACGCCACTGACAACGCCCCGGCGGCCACCCTGACCGCCCGGGGAAACCGCATGCGAGCCGCCCGAGGGCACCTGAGGAGTCGCTCGCGCCTGGACGAGGAAACGTCCCTGCGCCCGGGCACAACGCCGTGGGATCCGCCTCAGACGGCCCGGTTGCGCCGCCGCGCGAGCTCGTCCGCCGGGTTGGGCCCGACCAGGGTCTCGCCGGTGTCGATCCGCTCCCCGTGCAGCTGCGACAGCGCGCTCTCCACGTCCCGCCACACCACGCCCACGGCGATCCCGAAAACGCCCTGACCGCCCTGGAGGAGGGCGTGCACCTCGTCCGGCGAGGTGCACTCGTAGACCGTCGCACCGTCGCTCATCAGCGTCATCCGCTCCAGGTCGCTGAAACCGCGTTCCCTGAGGTGCTGGACCGCCGTGCGGATGTTCTGCAGCGACACCCCGGTGTCGAGGAACCGCTTGACGATCTTCAGAACCACGACGTCCCGGAAGCTGTACAGCCGCTGCGTCCCCGACCCGTGGGCGGAACGCACACTCGGCTCGACGAGCCCGGTGCGGGCCCAGTAGTCCAACTGGCGGTAGGTGATGCCGGCGGCCGCACACGCCGTCGGGCCGCGATAGCCGATCTGCTCGGACGCCATGGACGTCGTCCCTCCGCTGCTCGGCACCGCCGTCGGTCGCTGCGGAGCGTGATCTGCCGCGCCGTCTGGCCGGGGACATCCGCCCCCGCTCGAACGGAGCCGTGAGCCGGTGGGAGGGTACGGACCGCTCGCCCTGAGACTGCGCTCGGGGCCACCCCCAGCCGTACCGCCGCCGCTGCTTCTCACGCCGACCTCCGTCCTTGACCTGCCTTCTCGACGGTAGGCAGTCACCAGGGGTGCGTCAACGATCGCCACACTCGCCACGCCGAGTGATAATCACCCTAAGAGTGGTTTCCCGTGCCCCACCGCGGGGAAAGGCTAGCCGAATGTGCTCGGCGCGGGCCGTGAGACGCTCTCACTCGCCTTCGGCACATGCGGGCATTTCACCCCTCGGCACACGTCGGGCGGCCCCGCCGCGGACCACCTCGTCCGCCGGACCGCCCTCACACCCCGTCCTCAGGACCGGACCACAGCTCACTGACTGCTCGTACCGAAGTCCTCGGGAGAGATCTGGTCGAGGAACTCGCGGAACTTCTCCACCTCGTCCTCCTGCTCGTCCGGGATCGCGATACCGGCGTCGTCGAGCACCGTGTCGCTGCCGTAGATCGGCGTCCCGGTGCGCAGGGCGAGCGCTATGGCGTCGGACGGGCGGGCACTCACCTCGACGCCGCTGGCGAAGACCAGCTCCGCGTAGAAGACGCCTTCCCGCAGGTCCGTGATGCGCACTTCCGTGAGCTCCTGGCCCACGGCCTCCAGCACGTCCTTGAACAGGTCGTGGGTCAGCGGCCGCGCGGGAGCCATGCCCTGCTGGGCGAAGGCGATCGCCGTCGCCTCCCCCGGACCGATCCAGATGGGAAGGTAACGGTCGCCTCCCACTTCACGCAGCAGCACGATCGGTTGGTTGGAGGGCATTTCCACCCGGACACCTACGACATCGAGCTCGTTCACACAGCAACCCTAGGCCGTGCTCGGGACGTTTGGGTAGTCGGGCAGGGCTCGCGCGCCCGATCCGGCCCCTCCCACGCCCGCCCACTCAGGGCAGACGCACCCCGAGCGCCGTCTGCACCAGCGCGGCGTGCAGCTTCACCGTCAGCCCCGCCAGCTCCTTCGCGCGGGCCTGCGCATGCGCCCTGGTCTGGGGGTTGCGATGCCGCTTGAGCGGGGCCACGACCTGCTCCACCAGCCCGGCCTCACGGTCGGCGGCGGCCTTCATCATCCGCAGGTGCCGCGGCTCGATCCCGAACCGCCCCAGCTCGGTGACCAGCGCCGCCACGGTGACCGCCTCGGCGTCGTACACCCCGTCCTCCAGTGGAGTGACGAGCCCGTACGACTCCCACTCCGCGAGCTCGGCCTCGTCCACGCCGGCGGCGGCCAGCAGCTCCGCGCGCCCGATCCTGACGGCCGTGGGCCCCTCGGCAGGCTCCGGGGCGGCCTCTCCGTCACGCGGACGGCCCACAGCGGGCAGCGGGGCCGCCTCGCCGCGCTCCATGGCCTCCAGATGCTCCCGGATCACCTTCAGGGGCAAATAGTGGTCCCGTTGCATCCGCAGGACGTGGCCGAGCCGCTCGACGTCATGCGCGCTGAACTTGCGGTACCCCGAGGGGGTCCGCTGCGGCTCGATGAGCCCTTCCGACTCCAGAAAACGGATCTTGGAGATCGTGACTTCGGGGAACTCGTCGCGCAGCACGTTGAGCACGGTGCCGATGCTCATCAGCCTGTCCGTGGCGGCGGTGCCGTGTCCGGCACCGCCGCTCGGTGTTCGAAGCATGGGCCTTCCCTGACGGATGGACCTTCGCCGGGGTCTGTCCGGACGGAATCCGGGTCAGTAACCCCGCTGGCTCGCGTAGAAGACGAGCCGGTACTTGCCGATCTGCACCTCGTCACCGTTGTTCAGGGCGACCTGGTCGATCCGCTCGCGGTTCACGTACGTGCCGTTCAGGCTGCCCACGTCGGCCACCGTGAACGAGCCGTCCTGACCGCGGCGGAACTCCACGTGCCGCCGGGAGACCGTCACGTCGTCCAGGAAGATGTCGCTCTGCGGATGACGCCCGGCCGTGGTCAGGTCACCGTCGAGCAGGAAGCGACTGCCCGAGTTCGGCCCGCGGCGCACGACCAGGAGGGCGGAGCCCAGCGGCAGCGCGTCCACGGCGGCCTGCGCCTCGGGGGACAGCGTCGGCATCGGCGTCTGGCCGGTGGTCTCGCTGTCGTAGGCCTCGAGACCGGAGATGGAGATCGTGGAGGTCGTCTCGGACGGACGCTCCGGGGCCGCCCCCGGCCGCAGCGGCGCGCCGCAGTTGGAGCAGAAGCGGCTGTTCTCCGCGTTGCGGTTACCGCACCTCGTACACACCAGGGCCGACATCGGATCCTCCTGCCGCGGCTGCCCACCAGGGGCATGGGACGCGTACGGGTCGGAGCCTGCACCCGCACCCGAGGCTGACGGTTGGCCGAAACCTATGCCGCCGGCCTGTGCAGGGTCAACCGACGGCGCGCCCTGACCACCGGAAACGTCACCACCGGGGCCCCCGACCTGGTCACGGAAGAGCGGCCGCTGGCCTTCCGCGTCAGGCTGTGCGCGATGACGAGCGGTGGCGTTGTCGCTACCCTCTCGCGCGCTCTTGCCGAACAACTTCGCAAACAACTTCACGGGCGATTCCCCTTGACCGAAACAGACCCGCCCGTGGGGCAGGACGAACCCTGACTGAACACTCTGGCCGACCCGGACATCCTGACAACGTCCGTCTGCACCAGACAGTTTCCACCACGCACCACCCATTCGGTGCGCCGACCCCCCGCAACCTCATGCCCTCGCCGAACACCGCCCATGCGCCCCCCGCTCACTGCGAGGACGACCGAGCGTAGTCAGGCCGCTTCACCGCTCGCAAGGCGTCCACGACGATCTTGCCCGACCGCTCGATCGCGACCGTGGCCTGTTCCTTCTCGAGAGTCTGCACCACGCCTCCGGGGATGTTGAGCGCCGGCTCGAGGTCCTGCGGCTTGCCGATGACCTTGAAACGATAGGGCGCGTTGATCTTGTTCCCGTCGACGCTCACGCCCTTGCCCGGATCGGTGAGATACGTGCCGGCGACGACGCGCACGCCGTTCACCTGTATCGCCTCGGCACCCGCCGCACGCAGCTCCTGGATCGCGTCGAGCAGCATGTCCGCCTCGACCGTCCCCTTCGTGTCCTGGATCGTCATGGTGATGCCGGGCCCCTGCGCGGCCACCGTGCCCGCCAGGATGCCGAGTTGCCGCTCCTTCTCGATCGTCTGCCTCCGAGCCTCCTCGGCCTGGTCCGAGCTGTTCTCCAGCTCGTCGCGCTGCTGCTCCAGACCCCGCTTCTCGTCCTCAAGACGTTGCGTACGGTCATCCAGTTCATCGAGGATGCGAACGAGATCTTCCTGCCGCGCCCCGCGCAGGGCACTGTCGCCGTCGCTGTTCGACGCCACCTGCACCGCCAGCCCGAACCCGAGGCCGAACAGCAGCAACGCCACGATGAGTTGGGCGCGGGTGACCCGCGGCGGCCACAGCCCCTGCACCAGGCGCTGCCGCCCGGTCAGCCCCGGCTCGGGCGCAACAGCCGGCTCGGGGTCCGCCTCCGGCGCGTGCCCCTGCTCGGGGACGACCGGGGCGGCGGGCGCCGTCGCGGCCGGCACCTCCTGGGGCAGCGCCTTGCGCAGCCCGTTCCCGGACTCACCGCTGTCCTCGCGCCGCTCGGCGCGCGTGCCGCCCTGGTCCTCGGTGCGCTTCTCGTCCTGTCCGCTCATCGGTCTCACGCCCGGAACACGTGCCGGCGGATGGCCGCGGCGTTGGAGAAGATCCGGATGCCGAGCACGACCACCACTCCCGTCGACAGCTGGGCGCCCACGCCCAGCTTGTCGCCCAGGAAGACGATCAGTGCGGCCACCACCACGTTCGACAGGAACGACACCACGAACACCTTGTCGTCGAAGATGCCGTCGAGCATGGCCCGCAGCCCTCCGAAGACGGCGTCCAGAGCCGCCACGACGGCGATCGGCAGATAAGGCTCGACCACTGCCGGAACCTCCGGCCGGACCAAGAGGCCGGCCACGACTCCCACGATGAGGCCCAGTACGGCGATCACGATGTGCCCTTCTCGCTCTTCTCGGTGCTCGGCAGTGCTGTACGTACGATCAGGCTCGGCGCGGCAGGCAGCCGGAGGTCGTCCTCCGCGGAGATGCCTGTCCTGATGCCGTAGCTCTCCTGCAGCGCGTCGAGGTACAGCCCGTCCGCGCTGTTCTGGAACCGCGTGCTCAGCCGCTGCCCGTCCCCCACCGCGAGCACCGTGTACGGCGGCACCAGCGGTTTGTTGTCGACCAGTATCGCGTCTCCCGCGGCCCTGATCGCGGACAGGGCCGTCAGCCGCTGCCCGTTGATGGAGATCGCCTCGGCCCCCGACTCCCAAAGCCCGTTGACCACGCGCTGCATGTCCCGGTCACGCACCCGGCCGGTGTCGGAGAACCCGGAGCTGCCACGAGGGCCGCCGTCACCCCCGGTCCCGGCCTCCTTGGCGTCGTTCACCACGAGCTTCACCCCGGGCCCGTGCACCGGGACGGAACCGGACCAGATCCCCACCAGCTCGGACGCGGCGCTGCCACCGCTGTGCTTCAGCGCCTCGCGCTGCCGCGCGCTGACGTCCTCGCGCAGCTCGTCGACGGAGTCCTCCAGCTCGTCGGCCGCGTCGGACTCCTGGTCGATCCGGTCGACCAGTTCCTCCCGCTCCTTGGCCACCACCGGAGCGGCGACCCGGGCCTGGGCCGCGCCGACGGTCACGACGAGGGCCGCGAGCACAAGGCCGGCCGCGAGACCCAGCTTCGCCCGGAGGGTCTTCGGCATGCCGCCGTCGCCCGCGGCCTTCTTCCGCTCGGCGGCCTCGGCGTATCCGTCGTCGAGGCTGTGGTCCATGACGTTGGTGAGCAACGACATGGACGCGTCCGGGCGCCGGGGCCGCGCGGGTGTGCTCCGAATGGGGGGTTGCTGCGGCATGCCGCACATCGTCGCACGTCGCGGGCGCTACCTCCGAACGGGGCCACCGGCGTGCCGGACAGGCCCCGTTGGGGACACTTGTCCGGCACGCACGCGTGCAGCCCGTTCTACCGGCCGGCGCTGTCCACGACCGCCGACCACTCGTCGAGCAGGGCCTGCGCGGAGGCGTCGTCCGGACCCTCGGCCCACAGGTGGGTGACGGCCTCGGCCGGGTCGGGCAGCACCATCACCCAGCGGCCGTCGGTCTCCACCACACGCACCCCGTCCGTGGTGTCCACGAAGCGGTCTCCGGCCGCCTCGACGACACGCCGCATCACGAGCCCCTTGACGGCCCACGGGGTCGCCAGGTCGCGCTTCAGGACGTGCGCCCGCGGAATCCGCGCGTCGATCTGGCTGAGCGTGAGCTGCGTCCGCGCCACCAGCCCGATGAGCCGCACGAAGGCCGCCGTGGCGTCGTAGACGCTGCTGAACTCGGGGACGATGAAGCCGCCCTTGCCGTCTCCGCCGAAGATCGTCCCTTCCTCGCCGCCGACCCGCGTCAGGTCGTCCGGCGAGGTGGTCGTCCATTCGACCTGGGTCCCGTGGTACGCCGCCACCTGCTCGGCGATCCGGGTGGTGGTGACCGGGAGCGCGACCCGGCCGCTGCGCCGCTCGGCGGCGACGAGGTCCAGCATGACCAGCAGCGCCCGGTCGTCCTCGATGATCCGCCCCTTCTCGTCGACGAGCGACAGCCGCTCGCCGACGGGGTCGAACCGCACGCCGAACGCGGCCCCCGAGGACGCCACGATCTCCCCGAGCCGCACCATCCCGGACCGGCGCATGTCGCCCGTCTCGGTCGGCCGGGACTCGTCGAGACCGGGGTTGATCGTCAGCGAGTCGACCCCCAGCTTCCCGAGCAGGCTCGGCAGCACGAGGCCGGCACTGCCGTTGGACGCGTCGACGACCACCTTGAGCCCGGAGTCCGCGATCCCGGTCGTGTCGACGTTCCGCAGCAGCGACCCGGTGTACGAGTCGAAGACGCTGGCGGGGAAGTGCAGGTCACCGATCTCGCCGGGGAAGGCCCGCCGGTACTCCTGCCGCGCGAACACCCGGTCCAGCTTGCGCTGGCTGCCCTGCGAGAGGTCGGCGCCCTGCCCGTCGAAGAACATGATGTCGACGGAGTCCGGCACCCCGGGAGACGTACGGATCATGATGCCGCCCGCGCTGCCTCGCGCGGTCTGCTGCCGGGCCACCGGCAGCGGCACGTTCTCCAGGTCCCGGACGTCGATGGCACTGGCCTGCAGCGCCGAGATCACCGCCCGCTTCAGCGCACGGGCACCACGTGAGTGGTCGCGGGCCGTGGTGACGGTCGAGCCCTTCTTCAGGGTCGTCGCATACGCACCCGCGAGACGCACGGCGAGCTCCGGCGTGATCTCCACGTTCAGGATCCCGGACACACCGCGCGCCCCGAAGAGGTGCGCCTGCCCTCTGGATTCCCAGATCACCGAGGTGTTGACGAAGGCACCGGCCTCGATGGTCTTGAACGGGTAGACCCGCACGTTGCCCTGAACGATCGATTCTTCACCGATCAGGCACTCATCACCGATGACCGCCCCGTCCTCGATACGCGCCGCGCGCATGATGTCGGTGTTCTTGCCGACCACGCAGCCGCGCAGATTGCTGTGCGGCCCCACGTAGACGTTGTCGTGGACAACGGCCTTGTGCAGAAAGGCACCGCTCTTGACCACGACGTTGGAGCCCACGACGGTGTGCTCACGGATTTCGGCGCCGGCCTCGACCTTGGCGTAGTCGCCGATGTACACGGGCCCGCGGAGTACGGCGTCGGGGTGCACCTCGGCTCCCTCGGCCACCCACACGCCCGGCGAGATCTCGAACCCGTCGATGTCTACGTCGACCTTGCCTTCGAGCACGTCGGCCTGGGCCTTCACATAGCTCTCGTGGGTGCCGACGTCCTCCCAGTAGCCCTCGGCGACGTAGCCGTAGACCGGCTTGCCTTCCTTCATCAGCTGCGGGAAGACATCGCCGGACCAGTCGACGGGCACATCGGCCTCGACGTAGTCGAAGACCTCGGGCTCCATCACGTAGATGCCGGTGTTCACCGTGTCGGAGAAGACCTGGCCCCAGGTGGGCTTCTCGAGGAAGCGCTCCACCTTGCCTTCTTCGTCGACGATGGTGATTCCGAATTCCAGGGGGTTGGGCACACGTGTCAGGCAGACCGTGACCAGCGCACCCTTTTCCTTGTGGAAATTGATCAGCTCGGTGAGGTCGAAATCCGTCAGAGCATCGCCGGAGATCACGAGGAAGGCGTCGTCCTTCAACGCCTCTTCCGCGTTCTTCACGCTTCCGGCGGTACCGAGTGGCTTCTCCTCATTGGCATAGGTGAGCTCCATTCCGAGCTCCTCGCCGTCACCGAAGTAGTTCTTGACGAGCGAGGCCAGGAACTGGACAGTCACGACTGTTTCGTTGAGCCCATGCCTTTTGAGCAGCCTCAGCACATGCTCCATGATCGGGCGGTTGGCCACAGGCAGGAGCGGCTTGGGCATGCTTGAGGTCATGGGACGAAGGCGCGTGCCTTCGCCTCCGGCCATCACGACGGCCTTCATGTCGGAAGCGTCCTCCTCAAAGAGACGACGGTCTAGCCGACTTCCCCCGCGAGGATTGTCCCGCACTTTTCGACAACGGGCCATCGCACCGCGCAGGCCGGGTCAACCGCGAGTTCAATCGGCCATGGCGTCCGCACGAACCAGACGGCGGACTTGTACCACGTAGAGGACTCCTGCCCACCAGTACAGTGTTGTACCCCATCCGGCGAACGCCCATCCGAAAATAGCAGCGAGTGACGAGATCCAACCAGTTCCGTCACTGAGCAGGAGCAAGGGGAAGGCATACATCAGGTTGAAGGTGGCGGCCTTGCCGAGGAAGTTCACCTGGGGCGGCGGATAGCCGTGCCGGCGGAGGATGCCCACCATCACCAGGAGAACCAGCTCCCGGGCAAGGAGTACGGCGGTCAGCCACAGCGGCAGAATCTCGCGCCAGGTGAGACCGACCAGCGTCGAAAGAATGTAGAGCCGGTCGGCCGCGGGGTCGAGAAGCCGGCCGAGGCTGCTGACCTGGTTCCAGCGTCGCGCCAGCTTGCCGTCCAGGTAGTCGCTGACACCGCTCAGAGCCAGTACCAGGAGGGCCCAGCCGTCACTCTTGGGCCCACCGAACTCAGGCCGCAGAATCAGCCACAGGAAGAGCGGCACGCCGACCAGACGAGCCATGCTGAGGATGTTCGGGATGGTGAGCACACGGTCCGTCTGGACGCGAGTCTCCTGAACCTCCACCCGGGTGCCTCCTGTGGGAAACGTTCGAACGATGCCCCCTGACCTTACCTCAACGCAAAAAAGCTCTGGCTCTCGGGCTGTGATGCCCAAGAGCCAGAGCTCTAAAAGGAGTTCGGCGGCGTCCTACTCTCCCACAGGGTCCCCCCTGCAGTACCATCGGCGCTGTAAGGCTTAGCTTCCGGGTTCGGAATGTAACCGGGCGTTT
>NZ_JBEXOM010000034.1:0-58072 GCF_040611555.1 Streptomyces sp. NPDC006624
ACCAGCTGTGCCCGGTCGGCTGCTGCCCGGCCCGCGCGCCCCGGCCCGCCGCCGCGGGCGCCGACAGCCCCTACGCGTGAGGAACCCCGTGACCGGCCCCGGCGAGCGCCCCGGCCCCGGCGAGCGCCCCGGCCCCGGCCCCGGCATGGCGGCGCCCGGCGGCGAGGAGGTCGACCGGGTCGACCTCCTGGACCGGGTCGTCGGTGTCACCTCACGCGCTGCCGCCGTACGCAACGGATGGCTGCACCGCGTCGCCGGCGTCGTGTGCCGGGACACGAGCGGCAGGATCCTCGTCGTGCGGCGCTCCCCGCTCCGCCAGCGCTTCCCCGGGCGGCTCGAAGCGCTGGTCGCCGGTGCGGTGAAGGCGGGGGAGAGCTACAGGGCGGCCGCCGTCCGCGAGGTCCGCGAGGAGCTGGGGGTGGTCGTCGAGCCGCGACCGCTGGGCAGGTTCCTCGACGCGGAGAGTCCCACCCCGCATTGGATGGGGCTGTTCGAGTGCCGGATCCCCGCGGTTCGGCTCGTCGTGGACCCGGCGGAGATCGCGGAGTACGCCTGGCACACCCCCGCGGCGGTACGGGAGCTGTGCGCCGCCGGGCTGCTCACACCGGAGAGCGCCCCGGCCCTGAGCCGGGTCCGGGCCTGAGCCGGGTCCGGGACTGACGGCGGGACTGACGGCGGTGATCGCTGGCCACGACGGTTCGCCGGACCGGGGGTCAGCCGGCGTAGGGGCCGCGGACGAGGCTGTCTCCCGAGTGGTCGGGCTTGCCGTTGTAGGGCTGGACGGACACGTCGACCACTGAGTACTCGCCCAGGTCGATGTTGTTCGGCACCGGCAGCGACGCGCGGCCGTCGGGACCGAGCACCCCCATCGAGACGAGTTTGGTGTGGGTGCGGTCCATGAGCCAGACCTCGAAGTAGCCGGAGGTCTGGGGCAGGCCCTCGACCGTGATCCTGAGGGTGCGGTGCCCGTCGCTCTCGCTGAGCCGGGCGTAGCCCGCCGAGTTCGCCTGCAGCGAGTCCAGGCGGCTGCCGTCCGCCACCGACACGCTCGCCGCGTCCCGGGTCATCCACCAGGTGAGGGTGCTGCCCGCGGCGGCACCGAGGAGCGCGGCGCAGGCGGCGAGCGCCACGCTGAAACGGCTCAGCCGCCGGGCCTTCGGCCGGGCGAGGGCCGGAGCCGGACCGCTGTCGTCGTCGGCCGAGTGCGCGGCGGGATCCTCCTGGACGGCGTCCCCGGAGGGCGTGAGCCGATCCTGCGGGTCGAGGTGCAGCTCGCTCGCGATCGAGTCCCACAGGTCGGGCGGCGGCGCGAGCAGTTCGTGCTCCTGCGGTGCGGGCGTCTTCATGGCCGAGACCACGCGACTCAGGGCGGCGAGCTCCTCCGAGCAGCGTGCGCAGGTACGCACGTGCTCGTCGTCCGGAGGGGACGGGCTCTCCCCGATCGCCATCAGTGCCAGTGTCTCCTCATCCGTGTGTTCCACCGTCCACCTCCAACCGGTTCTTCATGCGGATCAGCCCGCGTCGTGTGTTGCTCTTGACGGTGCCCAGCGGCAAGCCGGTGCGCTGGGCGATCTGCGCCTGGGTGAGATCCTCGTAGAACGCCATTCTGAGCACGGTCCGCTGCTGTTCGGGAAGCTTTTCCAGCTCGTCGGCCAGCAGGACGAAGTCCAGCACGGATTCCGCCGGGCCGTCCTGCTGGTGGACGTCCGAGGCGGCCGCCGTGACGACCGCTTCGATGTCTCTGAGGTGCCGGGAGCGCCGGGTGAGCTGGTCGGCCACCTTCTTGTGGGTGATGCCCAGGAGCCACGTCTTGAGGGAACCGCGCTGTGGATCGTAGTTCTTGCGGCCCCGCCACGCTCCGACGAAGACCTGCTGGGTGACGTCCTTCGCCTCCTCGGGATCTCCCAGTTTCCGGGACGCCACGGTGAAGATCAGCGCGCCCCAGCGGCGGTACGCCTCGTTGAGGCACGACTCGTCGCCGTCGGCGAAGCCGAGGCCCAAGTCGTCGTCGGAAACGGAGTTCACAGACGCCACGCTGGCGGCCAGGACCTGGGAACCGCCCCATATCGACGTCACGTTGGCGCCTCCACGGCTGTGACGACCAGATTGTTCTGATATCCGCCGTCGTCGGGTAGGTAAGGGCCGGCGCAGGTGATCAGTGTCAGGACCGCCGGTCCCTCCCTGCGGAAGACGCCCGACGCCGCCAGGTCCCGCTTGCCGACGGTGCGGCGGGATGTGACGCGGTAGGCCACCTCGCTGCCGTCCTCGCGGTTCACCAGCACCCGATCGCCCTGCCGGACGTCGTTGAGGGCCACCAGGACGCCCAGGCCGCGGCCGTCGGAATCCACGTGGCCGACGACCACCGTCGAACCCGCGGCCGAGCCCGGCGCGGGGGAGTAGCGGTACCAGCCGACCTGCTTCGGGTCCTTCGGGACCTCCACCTGCCCGTCGGGCATGACCCCCACGGGACGGATCGCCGCGCGGACGTCGAGCCGGGGCAGCGACAGCGCCGACGGCTCGGGCACCTTCGCCGGAACCGTCGAGGAGGGAGCGCGCGACGGCCCAACCGCCGGCGGCGCGGTCTGCTGCGGTCGGGCGGCCGGCGGGGTACCGGTCGACGGGGTACCGCTCGGCGCGGGGCCGAAGTCCTCGGCACCGGACCGGGCGTCGACGACCAGGACGGCGGACACGACCAGCCCCAGCAGCGCGACGAACAGACCGGCGACGGCCAGGCGCCGTGACGAAGGCTTGCTCATGCGGAAAGACCTCTTCACCGAGAGAAGCGGCAGGGTGCCGCCGCCGAACGAACGGTGGCGGCACCCCACTTGACGAGGTCCCTAGCGAGCGGACGAACGCAGCCGGACCAGCAGACCCGCAGCGGCCAGGGCCGACACCGCGCCCAGAGACAGAGCACCGAGCGGCAGGCCCTCGTTGTGCGCCGCGGCCGCACCGCTCTCGCCGGCCGGAACACCGCTCGGCGCCGAGTGCATGCCGGTGAGGCTCTGCGTCGTGAGCTTCAGGTTCTTGTCGTCCGCGCTGCCCCAGGCGTAGACCACCGTGTTGGTGCCCTCGGCCAGGTCCAGGTCGGCCGGACCGATCGCCACGGTGTCGGTGCCGGCCAGCACCACGTCGGCGGAGACCGTACCGGCGTCCACCTCGCCCTTGGCCTCCTTCGGGTTCACCAGGTCCTCGAACACGGGCTTCTCGCCGGCGCGGACGTCGACCGCCGGAGCGGCGGCGACGTGCCGCACGGTCAGCCGGGCCTTGCCGGCGGGGACCTTGGACATGTCGTTCACGAAGGCGTCCAGCGCCGGTTCGCCGTCGGCCGTCAGATGGGCCACCAGCGTGGCGTTCGCACCCGCGGGAACGTCGACCGTCTTCTCGATGGCGGGCGAACCGTCCGGACCCTCGCCGTCCTTGAAGATCTTGATGTCGTAGGAGCCCGCGTCCAGCTTCATCGGGTCGGTCAGCGTGCCCGGCTCGAAGTCGGGGATCAGTTCCTTGTCCCCGGCGTAGACGTCCACCGTCAGGCCCGGCACGGCGTGCAGCACCGACACCGTGCCCTGATCGTCGGCGGCCTGCTGCGCGGCGAACGCGGGAGCCCCGGCGGTGACGGACAACGCGACGGCGATCCCGGCCACAGTGGCGCCCGCAACACGAGTGGTCATGGCGGTCTTCCCTTTCGATCGAGAACTGCTCGGATCCATGTGGGAAGGCATTCCGCCGACCGGCCGGGGATGGTTTCATCCGCCGCCCGAATTTTTTCGAGGTGCAGGCGACCGCCCGGCCGTGAAGGATCCACGGCTTTCCGACCGGCACGGTGATCAGCGGGCAGGACACGGGCCACCAGCGAGCGGCGGCCTCCGAGGTGCCTGGCCCGGCCGGAACGCCCGAGGGGGCCCGTTGTCCTCGCGGGCCCCCTCGGGATCGTGCCGCCGGTCAGGCAGGCGTGGGCTGCGTCCGGTCGAGGAGGGGGTCGAGACGTACGACGATGCCCTTCGACGTGGGCTGGTTGCTGATGTCGGCGACGCTGTCCAGCGGCACCAGGACGTTCGTCTCCGGGTAGTAGGCGGCGGCCGAACCCTTGGCGGCCGGGTAGGGCACGACCTCGAAGTCCTCCGCCCGGCGCTCCGAACCGTCCGCCCAGACACTCACCAGGTCGACGTGATCGCCCCGGGCCAGGCCGAGTTCGGTCAGGTCGGCCGGGTTGACGAGCACGACACGGCGGCTGCCGTGAATGCCGCGGTAACGGTCGTCGTTGGTGTACGGCACGGTGTTCCACTGATCGTGCGAGCGCAGCGTCTGCAGCAGCAGGTGGCCCTCCGGGGCCCGCGGCACCACACGCTCGTTGCAGGTGAACAAGGCCTTGCCCACCTTGTTGTTGAACACGCCCTCGTTGACCGGGTTGGGCAACTGGAAGCCCCCGGGGCGGGTCACCCGGGCGTTGAAGTCGTGGAAGCCCGGCACGACGCGCGAGATGCGGTCGCGGATGGTGCCGTAGTCCCCCTCGAACGTGGCCCAGGGGATGTCCGGCTCGCCGTCCAGGGTCCGCCGGGCGAGTCGGCACAGGATGGCGACTTCGCTGAGCAGCAGCCGGGAGGCCGGTTCGAGGCGGCCTTGCGAGGTGTGCACCTCGCTCATGGAGTTCTCGACGGTGACGAACTGCTCGCCGTCGGCCTGGACGTCACGCTCGGTGCGCCCCAGCGTCGGCAGGATCAGCGCGGTGTCGCCGCAGACCGTGTGCGAACGGTTGAGCTTGGTGGAGATGTGGGCGGTCAGCCGGCACGAGCGCATCGCCTCCTCGGTGACGTCGCTGTCGGGAGCGGCGCGCACGAAGTTGCCGGCCAGGGCGAGGAAGACCTTGACGCGGCCCTCGCGCATCGCCTTGATCGCGTTCACCGAGTCCAGGCCGTGCGGGCGCGGCGGATCGAAGCCGAACTCCTGCTGCAGGGCGTCCAGGAAGGTGTCCGGCATCCGCTCCCAGATGCCCATGGTCCGGTCGCCCTGGACGTTGCTGTGGCCGCGCACCGGACAGGCCCCGGTGCCGGCACGCCCCAGGTTGCCGCGCAGCATCAGGAAGTTGACGATCTCCCGGATGGTGGGCACGCCGTGCTTGTGCTGGGTGATGCCCATCGCCCAGCAGACGATGACGCGTTCACTCGTGAGGACCTCGTCGCGGACCTTCTCGATCTCCTCGCGCGTCAGCCCGGTCGCCGTGCGCACGTCGTCCCAGTCGACGGCACGGGCGTGCCGGGCGAACTCCTCGAAGCCGGTGGTGTGCGCGTCGATGAAGTCGTGGTCCAGGACGGTTCCCGGCCGGGCGTCCTCCGCCTCCAGCAGCAGGCGGTTGAGGGCCTGGAACAGGGCGAGGTCGCCGCCGGGCTTGATGTGCAGGAAACGGTCGGCGATCTGGGTGCCGCGCCCGACGATCCCGCTCGGCTTCTGCGGGTTCTTGAAGCGCCGCAGCCCCGCCTCCGGCAGCGGGTTGACCGCCACGATCCGGCCGCCGTTGCGCTTCGCCTCCTCCAGGGCGGAGAGCTGACGCGGGTGGTTGCTGCCCGGGTTCTGCCCGACCAGGAAGATCAGGTCGGCGTGGTGGAGGTCGTCGAGGCTGACGGTGCCCTTGCCGGTGCCCAGGGTCTCGCTCAGGGCGAAGCCGCTGGACTCGTGACACATGTTGCTGCAGTCGGGCAGATTGTTGGTGCCGAAAGCGCGGGCGAACAGCTGCAGGACGAAAGCGGCCTCGTTGCTGGCGCGGCCCGAGGTGTAGAAGACGGCCTCGTCCGGGGAGGCCAGCCCTTTCAGCTCCTGCGCGAGGACCTCCAGGGCCTCGTTCCAGCCGATCGGCTCGTAGTGCTCGGAGCCGGGCCGCTTGATCATCGGCTCGGTGAGCCGGCCCTGCTGGTTGAGCCACATGTCCGAGCGGGTGGCGAGGTCCCGGACGCTGTGGTCACGGAAGAAGCCGGCGGTGATCCGGCGCGTGGTGGCCTCGTCGTTGATGTGCTTGGCGCCGTTCTCGCAGTACTCGTTGCGATGGCGCCGGTCCGGGGCCGGATCCGCCCACGCGCAGCCGGGGCAGTCGATCCCGCCCACCTGGTTCATGGTCAGCAGGTCCACCCCGGTCTTGCGCGGGGAGGTCTGCTCCAGGGAGTACTCCAGCGCGTGCACGACCGCGGGGACTCCGGCCGCCCACTTCTTCGGCGGTGTCACGGAGAGGGTGGTCTCCGGCTCCTCACTGGGCGGGTTCTGCATCGGTTCGCCTTTCTCCTGCTTCGTCCGGCACACCGTTCAGCCGACGGGCCACTGGGCCACGCGGCTCCTGGGCGGTTCCGGGTGATCGTGCTGCACGCGGCCGTTGCGGATGGTCCCGCGCCAGGCCCCGCCCTCCTGCCCCAGTCCCTCGATGAACCGCTTGAACTCCATGAGCTCACCGCGCACCACCCGGGCCGCCAGCCGGGCGGCCCCGGACGAGCGGGTGAGGATCCTGGCCGCTCCCCGCGGTTCCAGGAGCATCCGGACGGTGATCGCGGTGCCGCCGGACTGCGTCGGCCTGAACTCCACCTCGCCCTGATGAGAGGGACTCTGCTCCAGACCGCGCCAGGCCAGGTAGGCGTCGGGATCCTGCTCCACGATCTCGACCGCGAAACGGTGACGCAGAGGCCCGTAGCCGAGGGTCCAGGCGGTCACGGTGGGCCTGATCTGCTCGACACCGCGCACCACGCCCGAGAAGCGCGGAAAGGTCTTGAACTGCGTCCACTGGTTGTACGCCGTCCGCACCGGCACCGCGATCTCGACCGTCTCCTCGACGTGCCGCTTGCGCAGCGGACGGCGGCGCGTGACGCCGTCCGTGTCGGTGCGCATCCCCGGGGTGTTCGGCACGGCCTGCCGGGCGTCGTCTTCGTGCGCCATCGTGGTCTCTCTTCCGGTGAGGAGCCGGGCGTGCGGGCACCCGGCCGCCCCTCCTGCGTCAGGGCTTCTCTTCCGGTTCCCCCATCCTGTACTTCGAGTCACCGCGGTGCGTCCCGCTCTCACCGGTCGGCGCGGCCACCGCGCAGGAGAGCCCCACCACCGGATCGCCCCACCCGCACCAGCGGCCGGGCGCCCACCCCGGCCGGTGCCGGCGGGCGAACGGCATCCTTCGCGCGTCGGTCACCTCCAGCTTCGTCCCCTGTACGCCGACCCGCCACTCCCGGTGATCCGGCGGGTGATCGACGCTCCCACCGGAACACCTGGCCGGCGCCACGCTCCCTGCCCTGCGACAACGACGCACCCCGGAGCCGGGACCGATCAGTAGGTGAGTGCGTCCTCGGCGGAGCCGAAGAAGCTGGTGACCTGGCCGTCGTTGACGGTGACGGGGCCACCGTCGATCGGCACCGTCACAGGGCTCTCAGAAGCGGTCAGCGCGACCTCGACCTTGTCGGCGCTCTTGCCGCCCGCGGTGTCCGCGCGCGAGAACATGATCCCGGCGTAGGCGCTTTCGCCGGCCTGCAGAAGCCAGTCCTTGCCGTCGGGCCCCATGTGCTCGGCGGCACCGTCGAGCCCCGGGATCGTGATCACCAGCTCGTTCGCCGGCAGCAGGCAGGGCTCGCCGCCCTCGTTCTTCGCGGTCAGCAAGGCGTGGTTGACCGGCTTGGACGCGACGGTTACATCGAAGCTCAGGTCGGTCGTCTCGCACATGCCCACACCCCCGTCCTGGTCGTCGTCGGCCCCGGACTCCGGTGACGGCGAGGTGCTGCCGGCACCGCCGGACGAGCTCCCGTCGGCGGCGCCGCCCTTGCCCGGACCTGCCGTCGAGGGCTTGGCGGAGCCCTTGTCCGTACCCGCGGCGGACGAGCTCCCTGCCGCGCTCGGAGCGGCAGCGCCCTCCTCCGCTCCGCCCTTGCAGGCGGTCAGCGCCAGGACGCCGAGCGAGAGTGCGGCCAGTGCGGCGGCGGTACGGCGCGGACGAGGTGTGTAAGCCATGAGAAGTCCCCCGGAAGTCGGAATGTTGCGGGGATCATGCCGCACGACAGCGATGCTTCTGCCTGCTCACACCGAGCAGGAGCCGATTCGGAACACGCCGGTGACACTGTGACGCGCCTCGGCATTCTCCGGACGGGCTGACAGAGCGCTGCGTCTCGCCCACGGGTGCCCACGCATTCGGTGCGGCCTGAAAATTCCAGGCGCTCGATTCTACTGAGCCGGCACCAAAAGCACGATAGGCCATCATGCGTCCTCCGTCGGGGCGTTCGACTCAACGCCCCGGGGCCGAACGACCCGACTTCCGCGCACCATGACAGATATTCAGCCACCGTGACGTGGCCAACAACGCCCGGCCTGTATTCCCCGCAACGGAATGCGCGGCAACTACGCTGTTGAGGCGTACAGTTGGGCCGTACGGCCGGGATTCCCGCCATTCGGCCATACCCGGCTTGTTCTCTTCCCGCCCTGCAAGCAACCGTCGTGGCGCAATGCCGGGAAACCTGCTTCTGTGAAGAGTGATGCGCAGCCGCCCATATCTGCTGACGGCTATTCCGTCGGGATGTCCGCGCTGAATTCCGCATCACCGCAACGATGTAGGGGGGAAGACAATGCGCACAGCACGCAGCACGGGCTTGTCGGCCCTGTGCGCGATCGCGCTCGGCGCCGCCTTGGTGACGGCGCCGGCGAGCAGCGCCGGCCAAAGTGCCGACGGCCCGCCGGCGAGTGCCGTCTCACGCACCCTCCCCTCGCGCACCCTCACCTTGGTCACCGGTGACCGGATAGGGGTGGATGCCGAGGGACGAGTGACGACCGTGCGGCCCGGGGAGGGCCGCGAGGACGTCCCGATCGCCGTGCGGCGGATCGGCGAGGACACATACGTGGTGCCGCGGGACACCGCTCGGCTCCTGCGTAAAGGGACGCTGGACCGGCGCCTGCTCAACATCACCCGCCTGCTGGAGAACGACTACGACGACGCGCATCGCCCCACCCTGCCGCTGATCGTCGCCTTCGAGGGAGCCGCGACCGCCACCAGGGCCGAAGTGCGGGAAGCCGACGGCAAGTTCGGCAGAAGACTGCCCAGCATCGGCGCCGACACGGTCGCGCAGCCCCGCCATGACGCGGTGGAGATGTGGCAGGCCCTCACCGACGAGTCCGCCGGCGGCCTGCTGCGGGCCGCGCCGGGCGTACGCAGGATCTGGCTCGACGGCACCGTACGCACCGCGCTGGACCGGAGTGTGCCGCAGATCGGGGCGCCGGAGGTGTGGAAGGCCGGGTACGACGGCACCGGTGTGAAGGTGGCCGTACTCGACACGGGAGTGGACGAAACGCACCCGGACCTGGCGGGACGTCAGGTGGCCGAGCGGAACTTCGGCGCTTCGGCGGACACGGTCGACCGCGTCGGCCACGGCACGCACGTCGCGTCCACCATCGTCGGATCCGGTGAGAAGTCGGACGGCAAGTACAAGGGGGTGGCTCCGGGAGCCCGGATCCTCGACGGCAAGGTGCTCGACGACGAGGGCTACGGCACCGACTCCGGCATCGTCGCCGGCATGCAGTGGGCCGCCGACGAGGGCGCCGACGTGATCAACATGAGCCTCGGCGGCTTCGACACCCAGGGCATCGACCCGCTGGAGCAGGCCGTCAACGCCCTGACGGCCGACAAGGGCGTGCTGTTCGTGGTCGCCGCCGGCAACGAGGGCCCGATGTCCCAGACCGTCCGCACTCCCGGCAGCGCCGCCTCCTCCCTGACCGTGGGAGCGGTGGACAAGCGCGACGGGCTGGCCGACTTCTCCAGCCGCGGCCCCACCGCCGACGGACTGCTGAAGCCGGACCTGACGGCACCGGGCGTCGACATCGTCGCTGCCAAGGCCGCACAGGGCGTCATCGGCAACCCCGGCCAGGACGGGTACGTGTCCCTGAGCGGCACCTCGATGGCCACCCCGCACGTCGCGGGCGCGGCCGCGCTGCTGGCCCAGCAGCACCCCGACTGGACGGCCGACCGCATCAAGTCCGTCCTCACGGCCTCCACCAAGGAGGTCGCCGACCTCGCGCCGACGATGCAGGGCACGGGCCGGGTCGACGCGGCGCAGTCGATCCTGCAGACACTGACCGCCTCCCCGGCCACGCTCGACTTCGGCACCCAGCAGGCCCCGCACGACGACGACCAGCCGGTGACCCGGACGGTCACGTACCGCAATGACGGCGACCGGCCGGTGACCCTGCGGCTGTCGGCGAAGGAATACACCTTCGACGGCAGCCCGGACAGTAACGGCACCTTCTCCGTCAGCCCGGCCACGCTGACCGTCCCCGCGGGCGGCACGGCCGAGGCAGCGGTCACCGCCGACACCAGCCGGCCCGCCGACAACGGCACGCTGAGTTCAGTGATCACGGCGACCGCGGACGACGGCCAGAGCGTCCGGATCACGGGCAAGGTGGTCCGCGAGGTCGACATGTACAAGCTCACGCTCAGGCACACGGGACGCAACGGCAAGGCCACCGCCGACTACTCGACCATGCTCGTCTCCCACAACACGGGGGTCTGGGAGTGGCCGTACGAGTCGGACGGCACGGTCACGCTGCGCCTGCCGGCCGGCAGCTACACCCTCGACACCACGATCACCACGACGAACGGCGAGGAGATCACCGGACTGGACTGGCTGGCGCAGCCGCTGCTCACCCTGAACCGCGACACGACGGTCAACCTGGACGCGCGCAAGGCCAGGCCGGTCGCGGTCACCGTGCCGGACACCAAGGCCGTGCAGAAGTCGGCGGTCATGGGCTACACGCTCCAGAAGGACAGCATGTGGTACGACCAGAGCCACTGGCTGACCTCCTTCAAGGGCTTCCGCACCGCGCACCTGGGCGCCAAGCTGCCGGGCAGCCAGGTGAGGGCCGGCGCCTCGGCGGTGTGGCAGGCCCCCGGGAAGGGCTCCGTGCACACCCACTACCGCATGGTGTGGAGCCGCACGGGCTCGATGTTCAACGGGCTGGCCCAGAAGGTGACCACCGGCCAACTCGCCAAAGTGACCGTGGGACTGGGCAGCGCGCTCACCGGCCGCACCGGGACGCTGAACGTGACGCCGGAATCGGCCGGCGGCCCGTACCTCGGATCGGTTGCCTTCGACCAGTCGCTGCCGGGCACCTCGGTGGAGTACCTGGGCGGCACCGGCGCACGGTGGAGCCTGTACTTCGGTTCGTACACCAGTGAGCAGCGCGACGAGGTGACGTACTACGCCCCGGTCCGCACGTACAGCCCGGGCAAGAGCTACAGCGAGCGCTTCGACACCGCGGTCACCGGGCCCTCCCTGCGGGGGGCGTACTCCGGCATCCGGCGCGACGGCGACACGCTGACCGCGCAGATCCCGCTGTTCGCCGACGGCCGGGACCACCAGGGCGACGTGGCCCTGGGCACCGCCAGGACGGTGCTGTACCGCGGCGGCACGAAGATCTGGGAGTCGAAGTCCGCACCCTACGGAGAAGGCATCCCGGTCCCCGCGGCCAGGGCCGGCTACAAGCTGACCACCGATGTCCACCGCGCGATGGGTACCGCGGCGACCAGTACCCGCGTGACCGCCGTATGGACCTTCACCTCCCAGCGGCCGGCCCGGCCCGGTGAGGAGCGGGTCAACGCCTCGGTCGTCCGCTTCACCCCGGACCTGGGCCTGACGAGCACCGCAAGGAAGGGTTCGTCGGTCAAGGTGCCGTTCACCGTCCAGGGTGCCGCCGCCGGGAAGGGCCTGAAGAAGATCACCGTCCAGGTGTCGTCCGACAACGGCAGGACCTGGAAGTCCGTCAAGGTGACCACGACCTCGAGCGGCCGGTACGTGACCGTCAAGAGCCCCTCCAAGGCCGGCGCGGTCTCGCTCCGGGTCCTGCTCACCGACACCAAGGGAGGGACGCTGACCCAGACCGTCCACCGGGCCTACCTGGTCAAGTGACGAGCGCGCCCAGCGGCGCCGATGGTCCGGTTTCCGCCCCCCCGTAGGGGAGGAAACCGGACCCGCGTCTGCGCCGGCCCGCGGGCGGATCAGGAACACGGGCGAAGGCGGCAGGTGCCACCGACCGCCCATGCCTCGGGCAGGCATGACAAGCTGTGGTCTTCATGCCCGAGCCCAGGAGGTCACCATGGCCGCAGAGTCTCAGTTGCCAGAAGGTTCGGAGCCGGCTGACGCCGATTCGGCCACCGACGAGAAGCTCGCCCTCTCGCCCGACGCCGACGGCCAGTACGACCTGAAGCGCAAGTTCCGGGAGGCGTTGGCCCGCAAGCGCGGTATGCAGGCGGATGCCGCCGACTCGGCAGCGAACCCGCACGCGTCAAAGGTCCGCGGCGCGCACGGCCCGGCCGCGCACCAGCGGTCGTTCCGGCGCAAGAGCGGCGGCTGAGCCGAGAAGGACCGCTAGATGAGGCCGGGCAGGACACGGCTCGGCAGCCACGCCAAAGGGCTGGGCTGTGTCCTGCCGGGTGGGGGAAGGTCCCGTGCGAGCGGTGCGTCAGCGGCCGGGCGCGCCGGGGTTCCGTTCGGCGGGGGTGAACCGGGGTGATCGACCGTCCCCCGGAACCGGGCGTGCGAAGGCGGGTGGCCCGGGCCCGGGCGGCGACCGCTTCTTGCGGCGCTCCTTCGCTTTCGCGGAAGGCGGGGGCGGGCCGCGATGGCGACCGCGACCGTGATCGCCACACCGCCGTCAGGTTCGGCTCACCGATCCAGATGGGGCACACACCAGGCCGTCGGTAGGCTGTGGTGGTGCGCACGGTCGAGCTCCTGTTGGATGAGGCGGCGGATCAGGCGGTTCGCGAGGCGTGGCGGCGGCTGGCGGATGCGGGCCTGCCCAGCCAGGCGCGGCACTCCTCACCGACGAACAGCCCGCACCTGACCCTGGCCGCCTGTCCGGAACTGACCGCCCCGATTCGCTGGGAGCTTTCCGGGGTGGCCGCCGCCTTGCCGCTGCCGGTGCGCTTCACCGGCGTGATCCGTTTCGAGCGGCCGACCTCGGTGCTGGCCTGGGCTCTCGACTGCGGCTTCGAGCTGTCCGGCTTGCACCGCCGGGTGTGGGAGGCGGTGGCCTCCGACAGCCCGCCCGAGACGCTCAACCCGTTCCACGCGCCTGGGCGCTGGAGCCCGCACATCACCCTCGGCCGTACCCGGCGCCCGGGTGCTTTCGCCGGCCGCCGGGTCCCTGAACTGTTGCCGGCGCCGCCGCTGGCGGTCCGGCTCACCACCCTGCGCAGTTACGACACCGCCACCGGCGCCCTGGAGGTGCTGGAGCCCCGCTCCTGAGCCGCGCCCGGCGCTGGAGCGGTGGCGAGGGAGGGCGTCGTCAGCGACCCCGTGCCGGCCCAGGTCGCCCAGCGGGCCGGTGACGGTCCTCTTCGCCCGCCCGTCGGCCGCCGCCACCCGGGCGTGACAGCGGCGGCGCCGGGATCAGAGGGCAGGTCCTTGCGCCGGTCGAGCACGGCAGACGAGCGGGGGGCGGTCCGTGGGGGTTCACCTCTCCAGGAACTCGGCCAGCGCCGCCAGCAGCCGGTCGACGTCCTGCGGGTCGTTGTAGGGGGCCAGTCCGATGCGCAGGCCGCCGGTGTCGCCGAGGCCCAGGTGGCGGGAGGTCTCGATGGCGTAGAAGTGGCTGGAGGGGGCGTGGATGTCGCGGGCGGCGAGGAAGCGGTAGGCGTCGGCGGTGTCGCGGTGCTCGAAGGTCAGCAGGAGGGTCGGGGTGCGGTCGGCGGCCCGGGAGTGGATGGTGACGCCCGGGAGCGCGGCCAGGTGCTTCTCGAGCTGGGTGCGCAGGGTGCTCTCGTGCGCCTCGAGTGCGGTGTAGGAGGCGGCCAGGCGTTCGCGTCGGGTGCCTGCGGCGTTCGTGTCCAGGCCGGCCAGGAAGTCGACGGCGGCCCGGGTACCGGCGAGCAACTCGTAAGGCAGGGTGCCCAGTTCGAAGCGCTCGGGGACCGCGTCGCTGGAGGGCAGCAGCTTGTCGGGGTGCAGGGTCCGCAGCAGCGCGGGCCGGGCGGCCAGTACGCCGTGGTGGGGGCCGAGGAACTTGTACGGGGAGCAGACGAAGAAGTCCGCCCCCAGCGCCGGCAGGTCGACCAGCGTGTGTGCGGTGTAGTGGACGCCGTCGACATGGGCGAGCGCTCCGGCCTCGTGGACCAGGCGGCAGATCTCGGCGACCGGTGGGCGGGTGCCGATCAGGTTGGAGGCGGCGGTGACGGCGACGAGGCGGGTGCGGTCGGACAGCACGGCCCGGATGTCGTCGGCCGTCAGCTCCCCGGTGGCGGGGTCGAACCCGGCCCAGCGCACGGTGGCGCCGGCCCGCTCCGCGGCCTGCACCCAGGGGCGGATGTTGGCGTCGTGGTCGAGGCGGGTGACGACGACCTCGTCACCGGGCGCCCATGAGCCGGCGAGGGTGCGGGCGAGGTCGTAGGTGAGCTGGGTGGCGCTGCGCCCGAAGACGACCCCCGCCGGGTCGGCGCCCAGCAGATCGGCCACGGCCCGGCGCGCCCCGGTGACGATCGTCTCGGCGTTGCGCTCACCCGGCGAGTACTGCCCGCGGTTGGACAGGGGCCGCGCGAGCGCGTCGGCGATCGCGTCGATGACGGGCTGTGGCGTCTGCGTGCCCCCGGGCCCGTCGAAGTGGACGGTCCCGGCGGCCAGCGCGGGGAACCGGGAGCGCAGGGCGGCGATGTCGTACGTCAACGTGGTAGCTCCTGTCGTGGTCCGGGCCAGGGGCACGAGTCAACCTCATCGGTCGGGTCGAGGGGAGATCGGCTTCCGGGGCACCGAGGGGGAGACGGTGGAACGGGGCACGGGCACGGCCTGAGCGGGGTTCGGTGAAGCCGGGCGGTTCCAGCGGCACGGGAGTCCATCGGTGAGCGGATGGGGCTTCGCGCGGGGGAGAGGGAAGCCGAAGCCCTCACCGGACTGGCCCGGCGAGTCCGGATGCTCCAGTGCCCGGTCAAGGATGCCTGCGGCGGCGCGGACCGCCGGACCGCGGCAGCCCTGTCGGACGGGTTCGGCAGAGGGCGCCGGGCCACCTCGTGGGCCCTGTCCGGTGGGACGCCGCGTATGCGCAGGGCCTCCGGTGGGACGCCGCTCATGTGCGGGACCTCCGGTGGGGCGCCGCGCATGCGCGGGACCGTCTCGGCCGGATCCGCAGCGGCCTCGTCGCCGTCCGGCTCCGGGCGGGCGACGCGCAGCTCCACCGGCGACAGCGGGGTGCCGCCCAGTGCGGGCAGGGTGACCGCCGGATCCACGGCGGTGAAGCGACCCGGGGCAATCGCCTCCTGCGAAGGTCACAGAAGCGCGTGAGGCATTTTAAGGGCTTCGATCTTCACCGGAGGGTCACAAGTTGGCTAAGTTGGCCACACTGTGCACGACTTCCACGGATCGAGGGGTCGTGCTCCCGGACGGAAGGAGTGCCCTTTCCATGGCGCTGGAACGAAGCTCGCGCCCCGGAGCGATCGTCGTCCCGGGCAGGACCGGCTCCCTTGCCCTGGAAGCCCTCACTCCCCAGGCCCGGCTCTCGCGGTGGGACGGTGCCCGCGTTGCCGCATGAGAGCGAGAAGCCGAGCCCTGACGAGATCCGACGGCGGATCGACAGCCTCTACGACCGGGCCGAAAGCGACACGGGCACCTTCAATCCGACCCGCGCCGCTTCGCTACCGCGTCAGCGGGAGGCAGCCGCCCGCGACGCGTCCCAGGCGGACGTGGAGCCGGCGGTCGGAGCGCTGGCCAGGCAGTGGTTCGACGTCGCCCGTGCCAAGCTGGGCCCGACGGTGCCGGCGTGGCAGCAGGACCGGAGGCCGCCCGCGCGACCCGGCCGCGCGTCCCAGGCGGCACCCTCCGCGCCCCAGGCGGAACGCCCCGCGGAACCCCGCGCCGCCCTCGAAGCGCCCCGGAAGCCCACCGGTGCCGCGTGGGAACTGACCGGCGGATCGGCCCAGGCGCAGGCCATGAAGTTCCTCCCGGAGCTCTCCGGCCGGCCGGCCGAACCGGCTGCGGCGGACGAGTCCATGCGGGACGACAGCGTCCGGACCGCCGCTGCGCAGCCGTTCCACGACGGCACCGTGGCGGCATGGTCACCGTACGAGCCCGTACCTTCCCCGGAACCCGAGCCCGGTCCCCAGCCCTTCGCGGCGCTGCCCGCCGTCCCAGCCCCCTCCGCGCCCGTTCACGGGGTGGATCTCCCCGTCGGCACGGCGGACACCCACGACGCCGGTCCGGTGACCGGCGCGCCCGCACCGCTTGCCACGGCCCGGCCGGCCGATCTCACCGCCTACCCCACCTCCGGCCCACCGGCGGACGTGACCGCTCCGGCCTGGAGCGTCGGCGTGCCGGAGACACCTGCTCCCGCCCCGCCGGTCCCGGACACCCTCAGGGCACCCGAAACTCCCTCCGCCCCCTACGCTCCCGGCGCTCACGACGAACCCTGGCCGCCGCCGGACGGCGGCCGCAGTCCCCGGGCCGAGCGGGCGTTCGCCTTCGCCCGCGCGCAGATCGGACGGCCCTGCGTATGGGGCGCGGCCGGGCCGGGATCGTACGACGCCCCCGGTCTCACCCAGGCCGCTTGGAAGGCTGCCGGAGTCGCACTTCCCCGGACCAGTCAGGCCCAGTGGGGAGCGGGAGTGCAGGTGCCACTTGCTGACGCCCAGACAGGTGACTTGGTGTTCTTCCACGACGACCTCGGACACGTCGGTGTCTGGAGCGGCGACGGCATGATGATCCACGCCCCGGGGCCGGGAGCGCTCATCCGTGAGGAGTCGGTGTTCTTCGCCGGCCGGTCGGCGGTCAAGGGCGTGATCCGCCCGGCCTGACACCTCTGGCCGATGTCGTCGCGACCCGGCCGGCGTCATCACGCCCCTCCGGCCAACCCGTCCCGGGCAAGGCGTACAAGAACGGCGTGGCGGTCACCGAAGCGGTGCCCGCCCGGCTACAGCCAGTCGCCCACGGCGACGAACGCGCCCCAGTGGTAGAAGTGCCGACGCTCAGCGGGCCTGCCCGCCACCGCCCGTGCCGCCCGGTGCAGGGCGTCGGCGCTGCCGTGCCCCGCGGCGAGCTGACGGTGGAAGACCGAGAACAGGGCGGCGGCGGAGCCGTCGACCACCCGCCACTGGCCGGCGATCACCGTCCGGCTCCCGCCCAGCAGCAGGGCCCGGGTCAGACCGACCGGTTCGTCACCCGCCCGGTACTCGTTCACGCCGGTCTCGCAGCCGCTGAGCACCACCAGGCCCGCGGCCACCCGCCTGCCGATCAGGTCGGAGGCGCGCAGGGTGCCGTCGGCGAGTTCCATGCCGTGCTCGAAGCCGTCGCCGGTGGACAGGCGCCCGTGCCCGGCGACATGGACCAGGGAACGCGAACCCAGTGCACCGAGCACACGGTCGCCGGTGACCTCCGCTCCGGTGGCCGCTTCCACCGACAACAGACGGGCGACGGCCCGAGCCTCGCCGGAAGCCATCGGCAGGTCACCCAGGGAGTCACCGAAGACGGCCGCGGTGCCGGTGCGTGTGGCGGTGCCGCGAGTCCCGCGGTTCAGCAGCTCCAGCAGGGCGGCGCTGCTCGGGCTGTAGGTCACGGGGTTACGCAGCAGCAGCGGCTCACCGGCGACCGGAAGGGTGTGCAGAGGAAGGTCGTGCAGGACCCCGTGCGGCACGAGGCAGACGACGTCTCCGGGCTCCGTCCAGCGGGACAGCGGTGCGACGAGCGAGGCGAAGCCGTCCCAGGCACGCGTTCCGGCGCCGGTGCGCTCCTCCATCAGCGCCCGCACGCCACCGGGCCGGTGGACGTATTGGCCGGCGAACCGGGAGAGCGCCCCGTGATCGAGCGGTACGGCCGCCACCTCGGGCTCGTCCCAGTCCTCACGCAGGCCGAACACCAGCGTCTCGCTGGGCGTGCACCGGTACTCGGCCACCACGAGCCGACGCCCCTGCGTGTGCCGCCGCTCCGCCTGCAAGGCCGCCCGCAGCGTCCCGTACCGCGGCGGCTCGGCCAGCTTGACCTGTGCGTAGGCGTCCAGAGGGCCGCCTCGCAGAGACGCCAGCAGCTGATCGATCTCCTCCCGCAGGGCCAGTTCCCCGGCGTCCGTGGCCGCCGGCCGCTGCTGCAGGTCGCGCTCGCGGGCGAGTTCCGGTGACCGCTGCCCGGCTGTTCGCGTCAGGGCCGTGAGCCCGTCCAGCAGGGTGCGGGCTTTCGCCCGCTCCAGCCATCGCAACGCCTCGCACGGGTCGGCTCTGCGGTGCCAGTGCAGTTCGAACCCGATCCGGTACACCTCGCTCTTGCCGCCGCCGGAGGCGATGCGCGCGACCTGGGTCCGCAGCGCGGGCGTCTGCGCCGTGGCGGACGCCGCCCTGAGCCGGTCGATCTCCTGCGCCGCCTCGAGGAGGAAGGTGGCAGCGCGTCCCCGGAGACGGTCACGTTCCTCGGGGGAGGGCGCATGGCGGTCCCCCGACTCCAGGGCACAGAGGCCGCGGTGGAACAGCAGGCGCCAGATCTCCCCACGGATGCCCGCCGCCACGTACCCGGTCTGCGCCTCCCGCAACCGCCGGTCCGCCTCTTCGTAGAGGTGCAGGCCACCCGTGCGGGCGATCTCCATCAGCACCAGCGCCTGGTAGCTCAGGGTGTAGGCGAGCTGGAACCCCAGCCCCAGACCGCGAGCCAGCTCCTCCGACCGCGTGAGCCAGTGCCCGCACCGCTCCCAGTCGCTGTCGAAGAAGGCGGCCTGGCCCCGCTGCTGGAACACCGAGATCAGGTGGTCGCGCGCTTCGAGCGTGCGCAGGGGCAGCAGCAGTTCCACGGCACGGTCGAACTGGCCGTCGGACTCGACGGAGGACAGGGCCCCGCAGCCCCCCTGTTTGCGGGCGAGCACGGACACCCAGGCGCGCAGGGCGAGGCATCGGGCCTCGTCGGCGGGTTCGCCGACGACACGCGCGGCGTCGGCGCCGCGCACCAGCTCCGCGTCGGCCGCGATGCTGTCGGTACGGGCGAGCAGGTTGGCGAGGGAGAGCGACACCTGAGGCAGCAGGGTGCTGGGGGAGGGGTGTGCGCGCAGCTCGCGTGCGACCTCGCGCAGGAGGGCGACGGCCTCCTCGGTGAGCTCCATGGTGGCCAGCACCGAGGCGCGCACCACGGCCTGACCGGGGAACATCCGGTCGGTCACCAGGTCCGCGCCGGCGGTGAGGGCCTCGGCGCGGCCCTGTTCGGCGCCACGGAAGGCACTGTCCACGTCACTGATCGCGAGCGCCTCGTCCGCCAGCGGGTGCCCGACGCGCTCGGTGAGTGCGGACGCTTCGACGCGGGCCCGCTCCCGGGCGGAAGCGTCCCCCTGACGCAGATGCCAGACCTCCAGTGCCTGCCACACCGCCAACTCCTGCCCCACGGCCAGTCCTTGGCGGAAGTGGATGGCGGCTTCCCCGGCGAGTGGTACGCCGTCGGGCACGCCGTACTCCAGGCACAGCCGGCCCATCACCCACAGTGCCCGGCCTTCGGCGAGGCATCCTCCGGCCTCCGCCAGGCCGTCTGCCGCCCTCTCCAAGGCTTCGGCGAGCGGCACCACGTCGGCGTCCTGCTCGCCGAACTCCCGTGCGAACCACACCTCCAGCTCCAGCTCCGCCGACGCGAAGGCCGTCTCGGCGCGGGAGAGCGCGTCGCCCCGCCGTTCGGCTTCCCCCGCTGCGGCTACCAGCAGCCGGCGGGCTCGCGGTACGTCGCTGCCGGGGCCGCGGGTGAGGAACGACGCCGCGCGCCGCAGGACGCGGTCCGCTTCCGCGGGCAGGCCGGCACGACGATAGCCGACGGCTGCCACTTCCCACGCTTCGCCCACCAGCCCGCCGGACTCGGGCAGTCGGCCACGCAGGACGCATTCCAGTCCCAAAGCCTGCGCCCGCAGGTGGGCCGCCGTCGCGGCCGCGGGGGAGTGCTCGTCGGCCTCGGCGGCGCGGTGCTCACCGTGACGGAGGAACGCGTCGAGCACCGCAGGAGTCAGCACGGCGTCCGTCGCGTGCAGGGCGGCGAAACGGCACCACAGCCCGGCGACCCCGTCTCCCGGGAACCGCCGCCGGCCCGCTTCCGCCAGGACGAGCGCATCGCGTACGAGCCCCTGCTCGAGGCGGCAGCGCAGAAGCAGGGTCCAGGTCTCCTCGTCGGCGGTGTCCGGGTCCACCGCCTCCAGCACACCGGCGTACCGCTGCCGCTCCAGCAGCCGACGGATCCGCTCCGCGCCGGGAGCAACCGCGTGCGTCATCCCCACCCCCGTGAAAAGCCAAGCACACGGCTGGCAAGGGCAGGCCGCGTTCACGGATTCTCCCGGACCCGATCCGGGCACACGCCTCGGGCCGGAATTGGTGAGGACGCGAAACGACGGCTGCGGAGCGGGCGTCGGACATCCGGGCGGACGTGGGCCGCTCAGCAGGTAGGGACGCCTCCCTGCCCCGACAACGGCGTTCCCGGCGACACCGGTTGCCCCGGGTGCGAGGCTGGCCGGATGCAGACGCCGTCCTCCGTCCAGCAGTTCGTCCTCTTGGTGCTTCTCGTCCTCCCGGGGGTCACGTTCCAGTACCTGCGCGAGCGGTGGCGGGGCCCGGTGCCCGGTGAACGCCAACTCGGCGAGCGGGTGTTGAGAGCCGTCACGGCGAGCGTGGCACTGGACGCCGTGTACGCCGTGGCCGTCGGCCCGCACCTGGTCGGCACCTTCCGCCCCGAGAAGGACGGCGGCTCGCTCTTCACGGCCCTCGCCGAGCAGCCGCGGGCGGTCGGGCTGTGGGCCGGGCTGCTCTTCCTCGGCGTGCCCGCCGCCGGCGCCGCGGCCGTCTCCTGGTGGCAACGACGCCGCACGACAGCCGTCTTCCGCCCCGCTCCCACGGCCTGGGACCACGTCTTCGGCCATTCCGGCGACGGCAGGCCGTGCTTCGTCCGCGCACGGCTCAAGGACGGCACGTGGGTGGGCGGCTGGTACGACAGCCGTTCGTACGCGTCCGGCTACCCCCACGCCTCGGACCTCTTCCTCCAGTGGTCCTACGAGATGGGCAGCGACGGCAGCTTCGGACCCCCGGTCACGGGAACCGCCGGTGTGTACCTGCGCGTTGAGAACATCGACGTACTGGAGCTGGTCGACGCGCCGTAGCCGTCCGGCCGCACGGCCACCAGCCCGTCAAGGAGGAGGGGACCCCAGTCATGTCCGATCAGCGCGTGCCGGACGAGGAGCTGACCGCGCAGGAGCGCGCCTGGCTCGACGCACCGGGAGACGACCGCGGTTTCCAGCCGACCGGTCCCGAGGCGGGGACGGTTTCCACCCCGCCGGCGCCGCCCGGCGGCAGGGCCGGCGCCTCGCCGATGCCGCAGGCGGAGGCCGAGCCCGCACCGGCGGCGCCTCCTGCCCAGCCGGCGGACGGCTCCGGCACGTCGGCGGGCGACCAGGACTGAACAGCCACCCACCGCGCGCCGTACCCTGCGCCCCTGCGCCTCGGGGCGGGCCCCTGCGCCTCCTCGTCCCAGAGCCGGAACCGCGCGAGGCGCCGCCGTCGCTCCTAGAAGCCCGGCGGCTCTCACGCGGTGGCCGGGGCGGCCGGGCCGACCAGTTCGGACAGGACGTCCTCCATGGTCACGAAGCCGATGACCTTGCCGCTCTCCCCGACGACGGCGGCCAGATGGCTGCCCTCGGCGCGCAGGGCGGTGAGGGCGTCGTCCAGCGGGGTGTCGATGCGCACGCGGGTGACCTTGTGCAGCGCGGAGCGCGGGAAGGGCCGGTCGCGGTCGGTGGCGCCCAAGGTGTCCTTGATGTGCAGGTACCCCAGGACGACGCCGTCCGCGCCGGTGACCGGGAAGCGCGAGAAGCCCGCCTCGGCCGCCAGCCGTTCCAGCCTGGCAGGGGTGACCGAGTCGTCGACGGTACGCATCCGCTGCGCCGGGACGACGATCTCGCCGACCGGCCGGGTGCCCAGCTCCAGCGCGTCCCGCAACCGCTCGCCGTCGGCCGGGCTGAGCAGGCCGGCCTCACTGGAGTCGACGACCATGCGGGCGAGCTGGTCGTCGGTGAAGACCGACTCGACCTCGTCCTTCGGCTCCACCCGCAGCAGCTTGAGCAGGGCGTTGGCGAAGGCGTTGATCCCGAACACGAACGGCCGCAGCGCCCGCGTCAGCGCCACCAGCGGCGGGCCCAGCAGCAGCGCACTGGGGACCGGGGCCGCCAGCGCGATGTTCTTCGGCACCATCTCGCCGATCAGCATGTGCAGATAGGTGGCGAGGGTGAGCGCGATGACGAACGCGATCGGGTGCACCAGGCCGTGCGGAATGTGAGCGGCTTCGAAGCCGGGCTCCAGCAGGTGCGCGATCGCCGGCTCGGCGACCGCGCCCAGCACCAGCGAGGAGACGGTGATGCCGAGCTGGGCGGTGGCCATCATCGCGGACAGGTGCTCCAGTGCCCACAGCGTCATCCGGGCCCGCTTGTCGCCCGCCTGGGCGCGCGGCTCGATCTGGCTGCGGCGCACCGAGACCAGGGCGAACTCGGCACCGACGAAGAACGCGTTGGTGAGCAGGGTCAGGGCGCCGATGGCCAGTTGCAGCGCGGTCATCGGGCTTCCTCCATGAGCTGGGCGGGCAGGGCTGCCGACTCGGTGAGGCGTATCCGGTCGGCGCGGTGGTGCTCGACCTCCAGCACCTCGAGCTGCCAGCCGTCGAGGTGCACGACGTCTCCCTTGCCGGGGATGCGGGCCAGACGCGTGGCGATGAGCCCGGCGACCGTCTCGTACGGCCCTTCCGGCGCGCTGAGTCCGATGTCCGTGAGCTGGTCGAGGCGGACACTGCCGTCCGCCTCCCACACCGCGCGCCCGTCCCGCGTCGCCGGAGCGGGGACGAGGTCGGGTGCCTCGAAGGGATCGTGCTCGTCGCGCACCTCGCCGACCACCTCCTCGACGATGTCCTCCACGGTCGCCACACCCGCCGTGCCGCCGTACTCGTCGATGACCACGGCCATGGTGCGGTGCTCGCGCAGCCGCTCCAGCAGCCGGTCGGCGGTGAGGCTGTCGGGTACCAGCAACGGCTCCGCGGTCAGCTCCGTGACCGGCGTGGCCGCCCGCTTCCCCGGCTCCAGGGCGAGCACGTCCCGGATGTGGACGGTCCCCACCACCTCGTCCAGGCTGTGGCGGTAGACCGGGAAGCGGGACAGCCCGGTCGCGTGGGAGAGGTTCGCGGCGTCGGCGGCGGTCGCGTGCACCTCCAGGGCCTTCACGTCGACCCTCGGCGTCATCACGTTCTGGGCCGTCAGTTCACCCAGGTGCAGGGTCCGCACGAACAGCTCGGCGGAGTCCGCCTCCAGGGCTCCCTCGGCGGCCGAGTGCCGGGCGAGCGCGCCCAGTTCCTCGGCGGTACGGGCGGAGGCCAGTTCCTCGGCGGGCTCCAGACCGAGGCGGCGGACGAAACGGTTCGCGGTGCCGTTCAGGTGCCCGATGAACGGGCCGAACGCGGCCGTGAACACGCGCTGCGGACCGGCGACCACCTTGGCCACCGCCAGCGGCCGGGAGATCGCCCAGTTCTTCGGCACCAGCTCGCCCACCACCATCAGCACGACGGTGGAGACGACCACGCCGAGCACCGTCGCCACCGACGAGGCGGCAGCGCCCAGGCCGATCGCCCGCAGCGGGCCGCGCAGCAGCGCCGCGAGGGACGGCTCGGCGAGCATGCCGATCACCAGGGAGGTGACGGTGATGCCCAGCTGGGCGCCGGACAGCTGCAGCGTGAGACGCCGTACGGCCTTCAGCGCACCGTCCGCGCCACGCTCGCCCGCCTCAGCGGCGCGCTCCAGGTCGGCGCGCTCGACGGTGGTCAGCGAGAACTCGGCGGCGACGAACACCGCGCAGGCCAGTGTGAGCAGGAGGGCCAGCAGGAGCAGCAGGACCTCGGTCACCGTGCCACCCCCGCTCCCTCGATCGCGGGAGTCCGGCGGGCCGTGGCACGGCTGGTACTGGGAGGCTCACCCATCGGGGGTACGTCGCTCCTTCTCGTTGCACAGGTGGACAGTGGGTGGAAACAGGATCGCCTGCTTCTACACCAACTGTAAAGGAGTCGCAAAGCGCGTCCCCCGCCCACCCCTGCCCGGCGGAGTACGGATCACCGCGGCCGGTGGCGCCGCAGCCGGACGGCCGTGATGGCGTGCCGGTGGACCTCGGCGACCTGAAAGGTCCAGTCCGCGAGCCGGACGCTGTCTCCCGGCTGCCCGGGCAGGTGCCCCAGCTGTGCCAGCACGAGGCCGGCGACGGTCGTGTACGGGCCGTGTGCGAGATCCCCGATGTCGATGCCCAGGTCGGGAAGGTCATGGACCGGGAAACCGCCGGGCACGAGCAGGGACCCGTCGGACTGGGTCCTGACGGTCGTCAGGTCGGTGTCGGTCTCGTCGTAGATCTCGCCGACGATCTCCTCCAGCAGGTCCTCGATCGTGACGATGCCGTCGACGGAGCCGTGCTCGTCGACGACGAGGGCGAACTGCTGGTGGGCGGCCATCATGCGGCGGAGGGCTTCGGAGACCTTGGTGAAGTCGGAGAAGTAGGGCGCGGGCCGGGCGAGGTCGGTGACGGGTGCGGTGTCGTCGGCGGTGGTCAGATCGCGCAGGTGGACGATGCCGACGACGTCGTCGATACGGCCGGAGCGCAGGACCGGGGCGCGGGAGTGGCCGGAGCGGGCCAGGTCGAGCCGGGCCCGAGCGGCGGGCAGATCGTCGGGCAGGCCGAACACGGCGCGGCGTGGGACGACCACGGCGCGCAGGGTGCGTTCGTGGATCTCCAGGGCGCTGGACATGATGGTGCGCTGTTCCGCGGTGAGGCCGCGCTGACTGACGACCATGTCACGCAGTTCCTCGGTGCTCGGAGGCCTGCGGGTCTCGCGCGGATCGCCCCCGAACATCCGGACGAGCAGGTCGGTGGCTCGGCTCAGCGCCCAGACGGCAGGACGTGCCGCCGTGGCCAGGACGTCCAGGGGAGTCGCCGCCAGCAGGGACCACCGCTGCGCGTACTGCATCGCCAGCCGCTTGGGAGCCAGCTCGCCCGCCACCAGGGTCACGAAGGTCAGAACCAAGGTCACCAGGGCGATGGCCAGCGGCTCCGCGGCCCCGCCGGCGAACCCGAAGAAGGGCGCCAGCGGCTCCGCCAGCGATACCGCGGCCGTCGCAGAGGCCAGGAAACCGGCCAGGGTGATGCCGATCTGGATGGTGGCCAGGAACCGGTTGGGGTCCTGAGCGAGGCGCACCAGCCGCGTCTCCCGTGCTCCGCCGCCCTCGCGCAGCCGGCGCAGTTGGCTCTCCGTCAAGGAGACCAGCGCGATCTCGGTGCCGGCGAACAGCGCGTTGAGCACGATCAGCGCTGCGATGAGGGCGATGTCGAACCCGTACCCGTCCATGCTTCCACCGTGTCACCCAGCGGGCTGCTCCACCGCACGACAGGCGCACGTCAGCGCACGTCAGCGCACGACAGGCGCGCGGGCCGGGCTCGTGACGCGTTCCCAGGGGCCGTCGGCACCACCGGACGGCACTCCCCGCGCGATGGCCCTCGCCGTGCGCGGTCCCGCCCTCGACCGGCGCGCACCCTCCCGCCGCGCAGGCGCCCCCGCACACGCAGGGCCCACCGCGGCCCGCTGTCCGCCGTGTGTCAGCGACGGGCGTCCGCGCCCCGCACCACCGCCACCGGACCGTGCGCGTGATGCAGCAGTGCCTGGCTGACCGACCCCAGCAGCAGCCCGGCGATACCGCCCCGTCCCCGGGCGCCGACCACCGTCAGCCGGGCGGAACGGCTCGCCTCGATCAACGCCTCGCGCGCCCCTCCGTGCACCACCTCGTGCCGTACGGTCACATCCGGGTGGCGCTCCCGATGGCCGGCCAGCACCTCGGACAGCAGGCGTTCCTCGCCCTGTGCGAGACCGGCCGGTCCGTCCGCGGAGCGCACCGAAACGTCCCGCGCGGCGGGCATCGGCGTGTTCCGCGCGGTCCGGGCGTGCACGGCCACCAGACCGGTCCGGTGCAGCGCGGCCTCGGCGAAGGCGAAGTCCACCGCCCGCTCTCCCGCCGGGGAGCCGTCGACGCCCACCGCGACCGGGCCGTCCGCACGCGGCTCCTCCCGCACCACGAGCACCGGGCACCGGCCGTGCGCCGCCAGATGCACCGCCGTCGAGCCCACCAGGAGCCCGGTGAACCCGCCCGTCCCGCGGGACCCGACCACCACCAGCTCGGCGGCACGCGACTGGACCTCCAGCACCGTCAGGGGTTCACCCGGCACCACGGCGGTCGAGACCGTCACCTCCGGCTCGGCGGACCCGGCGCGCCCCACCGCCTCGGCCACCAGCCGCTCCACCGCGCTCCGCACACCACCCGCCGGCGGGCCCAGCGGCGACGAACCCGGCGGCGGATGCATCGCGGGCCACAGGAAGGCGTGCACCACCCGCAGCTCGGCGCCTCGCAGCCGCGCCTCGTGCGCCGCAACCTCCACCGCCGCCAGGCCCGACGCCGACCCGTCCACACCCACAACCACCCGACCGGCCACGATGCCTCCCGGATCCCGGACGCCAGCCCCCTCACCACCACCTTCACGCCGTCCGCTCCGCCCCGCCAGAGAAACCCGGGCCCATGGCCGGGACCCTTCGGTCCCTCTCCCCGTCCCCGCCCGCACGTCTCGGACGGGGCCCGGCTGCAGGGAGCACCTCGCCGCGCGCGGCCTCGCAAGAGCGGGTTTTCGGCCGTTTCCCCCGTCCGCGGGCTGACCATGCTTCTCCCGGCCCGCCACGGCTCTATGCTTCTACTCGTTTGTAGAAGGCCCGCGGCAGGGCCGGGCCTCACGCACGCGGAAGAGGACACGCATGGCTTCGATCGACCTGGACAAGGTGCTCGACAAGGCCTGGGCGGACAAGAGTCTGTCCGAGATCCTGGCCGCTCCGGTGGGGGCGCTCAAGGGTGTTTCCGACCGGGACGGCGAGCTGCTTCAGGAGGCGTTCGGGGTCAAGACCGTAGCCGACCTGGCCGAGTTGAAGTACGTCCGCTGGGCGCAGGCCCTCGCCGCGCTGGATGCGGCCAAGTAGCGCCTCCGCGCACACAGCCGCGGGGCCGCGCGCCCGCCCCGGCGCGCGGCCCCGCACCCGAACGAGACACACGCACGCATAAGGAGTGGACGCCATCATGGTGTTCAAACGACTGCTCGGATCACTGGGCGTGGGCGGACCCACCGTCGACACGGTCCTCGACCCGGGAGCCGCCCGCCCCGGCGGCGCGCTGACCGGCCAGGTTCACCTCAAGGGCGGGGACGCGGACTTCGACATCGAGCACATCACCCTGGAGCTCGTGGCGCGGGTGGAGGCCGAGCACGACGAGGGCGAGAGCGAGGGCGTCGTCGCCTTCGAGCGGTTCACCGTCGGGGGAGGCTTCCGGCTCGGCGCGGGCGAGCAGCACGGCGTCCCGTTCACCGTGACGCTGCCGTGGGAGACACCCGTCACCGAGCTCTACGGACAGGGCCTGGGCATCGTCCTCGGCGTACGCACCGAGCTGGCGGTGGCCGGCGCGAAGGACAAGGGCGACCTGGACCAGCTGAACATCGCCCCGCTGCCGGCGCAGGAGGCGATCCTGGAGGCCCTCGGGCAGCTGGGCTTCGGCTTCAAGTCCGCCGACCTCGAGTACGGACGCATCGGCGGCACCGGCCAGCAGCTGCCCTTCTACCAGGAGATCGAGCTCACCCCGGCGCCGCAGTACGCGCACCAGGTCAACGAGATCGAGGTGACCTTCCTGGCCCACCCGGGTGGCATGGAGGTCGTCCTGGAGGCCGACAAGCGCGGTGGCCTCTTCTCCGGCGGCCATGACGCCCTGAACCGCTTCACCGTCGGCCATCACGACTCCCGTGACTGGAACGCCGAAGTGGACGGCTGGATCCGCCAGTTGGTCGAGCAGCGCGCGGCGCACGGGTCCCATGGCGCCTACGGTCACGGTTCCCACGGTGCCTACGGTCACGGTGACCCGTACCCCGGGCACGGGGACGGCGGACACCACGGTCACGGTGACCACCACGGCGGCCACCACCGTTCCGGCCCCGGTATGGGCACCGTCGTCGCCGCGGGTGCCGCCGGACTCGCGGTCGGTGTCGTCGGCGGCATGGTCGCGGCCGAAGTCGTGGACGAGGTCGGGGACTTCTTCGAGGGCGAAGAGGAGGACGAGGGCTGACACCGGGCCGCCCCGGCGGAGGGCCGAGGGCGCGGCAGCAGGGAGCGGGAGGCGCAGGTACCCGCTCCCTGCTGGTAACTTCTACAGTGCTGTAGAGGAAACGCCGCCCGGAGCATCCGGTCCGGGCGTCCTCCCGACCCGTACGGAGTTCTCATGACCCTGTGGGACCGCCTCAAGGAGTCCGCATCGACGATGCAGACCCAGCTCATGGCGAAGAAGAACGACCTGAAGAGCGGCGCCTTCCGCGACGCGAGCATGGCGATGTGCGCGCTGGTCGCCGCCGCGGACGGAACCGTCGACCCGTCCGAACGGCAGCGCGTGGCCCAGCTCATCGCCACCAACGAGGTGCTGCAGAACTTCCCCGCCGACGACCTGCGCCGCCGTTTCGAGGAGAACCTGAACAAGCTCACCGCCGACTTCGACTTCGGCAAGGTGAGCGTCATGCAGGAGATCGCCAAGGCCAAGAAGAAGCCGGCTGAAGCCCGGGCCGTCATCCAGATCGGCATCGTCATCGGCGGCGCCGACGGCGACTTCGACAAGGACGAGCAGGCCGTGGTCCGAGAGGCGTGCTACACCCTCGATCTGCCGCCGCACGAGTTCGACCTCTGACCGACCCGGACCGCGCGTCCGGCCGGCGCCTCTTCGGCGCCGGCCCGGCGCGATCCGGGGGAGCGGAGCAGCCGCGCCGGACGCCGGCTGATCCGCGGGGCGGAGCCCTGTGGTGTCCCCCGGCGCGGAAACCACCCGCACCCGCGCCGAACGCCCGCAGACCTCCGCGTCCACCTTGTACCGCCCGTCCGCGTCGGTCGCCGAGTCGCCGAGCGGGCGCCGGTCCGCACCGGAGCACGCCTGCCCGAGCGGGCGGATCGTGCAGGTCTCCCCGTACCCGAGCGCCGGCGCGGCCGAACGCCCCGCCTGCCGCTCTCCTCGGTGCCCCGGACGGCACCCGGCCGGCTCCGGAACTCACCTGCTCCGGAGCTCACCTGCTCCGGCAACTCACCGGCTCTGGCGACTCGCGGCGGACGCCCGGGAGCCGGTCGCGGTCCCCGCGGGGTACGCGGGCCGGTTCCGAATGCGGCGCCCGGGCGGGGAGGGGCATGGCCGGGCTCCGCAGGGCGTCCTGACGGCCGGCTGGTGCTGGTCGGCTCTCTGCTCGCGTTGCCCGCCGCGGCGAGAAGCGTCACCGGACACCCGCCCTGCTCATCGAGCGCCCCTGACGCCCGCCGCCCGCGTCAAAGAGGCGTGGCCGCGTGCAGGATGAGGGCCATCGTCACGGCGGAGTTCGCCGAGGACATCGCCGACACGACCGCCCCCGCCGCCGCGCCCCACGCCGCCACACCCACCGACGTGAACAGCGGCGGCCAGCTGCGTACCGCGGGGGCGGGGCCCAGCAGCGCCGCCACCCGGCGCGGCACCGGGCCCGCCGCAGCCACGCCGGCCAGGGTCGCCACCGGAGTGCCCCGGGAGACCAGGGCCGCCTTGCCGATCGCGCACGCCACGGTCCGGCGGCTGCCGACGGCCCGGGCCGCGTCCTCGTCCGCCCATCGCTCCGCGGTGTACGACACCGCCGTCCGCAGCGGACGCAGAAACGGATTGGCCTGCGCGGCCAGCCGGGCCGCGAGGAGGAAGCGGTGGTGGCGGGCGGTCAGATGGGCCCGTTCGTGCGCGAACAGGGCCCGGCGCTCGGCCGGTTCGAGGCAGTCCAGCATGGCCGTGGTCACCACCACGCGGTCCCGGCGGCCGCCCGGCAGCGCGTAGGCGTAGGGAACCACGTCCGGAAGGACGGCCACCTCGGTCTTCCGCAGCCCGGTCAGCGCCCGGTGGGCGCGACGGCGCACCCGCCCGTGCCGCCACAGCGTCCGGCCGCATGCCACCAGCACCGCGCACAGGGCGGGAATCGCCGCCTTGCCGACGACCTCGTCGTACGGGACCGCCTCGCGCACCTCGGGGTCGGACCAGCCGTCCGGCAGCGGGTTGCCGGGCAGTTGGGCGGTGCCGACCACCATCACCAGGCCGAGGCACAGCGTGCTGCACGCAGCCATCAGAGCGGCCACCCCGGTCAGCAGCCGGGTCGCGGTCCGCGGATGCAGATGCTGCTCGGCCAGGCGCGCGATGGGCCACGCCGTCAGGGGCAGCACCAGCGGCAGAAAGACGAACACCCCCATGAGGCTTCAGTCTTCCCCTTCGCTCCGTGGCTGACCCAGCAGTTCCCGCAGCAGCCGTTCGTCGTCGGGCCCCAGGCCGGTCACGAAACTGGCCAGCACGGCCTCCCGGTCGCTTTCGGAGTCCAGCACCCTGCGCATCCTGTGGGCGGCCAGCCCTGCCTGGTCCGACGCGGAAGTCCAGGTGAAGGAGCGCCCCGCGCGCTCCCGCGTGACCGCCCCCTTGGCCAGCAGCCGGGTCAGGATGGTGATGACGGTCGTGTAGGCGAGGTCTCCGCCCAGTCGGTCCTGCACCCAGCCGGCCGTCGCCGGTCCGTCCGCCTCCCTGAGCGCCGACAGGACCAGTGCCTCCAGCTCACCCTGCCCCCGTCGCCGGGGACGCTGCCGCTGTTCCGTCACGCCCTGTCTCCCTTCCACCGCCGTCCGTTTCCCGAGCCGACATCGTATAGACGCATCCCGGGGCACTGCGGCGTCCGGCGAGTCTCGACAAGCCCGTCCTGGCCTCTACGAAATTGTAGAAGCTGCGCTGCTCCCGGCCGTCCTGCCCGGTCGCGATCGAGGCGGCTGTGTCGGCATGACGTTCACCGGCATCGCCGGTGCCTTCGTCGGCGGCCGGCTGTCGTCGCACCTGTTCGACCTCGCACCTGTTCGACCTCGCGCGTTCTCGACCGGCCGGTCCGGCGGGAGTTCTTCGACGTCGCGACCTGGGGCTCGGCCGTCGCGGGCGCGCTCGTGCTGCTGATGGCCCATCGCCTTCCCATCGGCGATGCACGGGACTGGCGAGGGAGGACCGCGCGACCGGACCGAACCCCGGGGGTGGCCGCGTCCCCCTTCCACTTTCTCTACAGTGATGTAGATTCGTGAATCGTGGCCCGTGCCGTTGGCCTCGATCGCACCTGCCGAGAAGGAGCACGCAGTGGGAGTTTCCCTGTCCAAGGGCGGCAACGTCTCGCTCAGCAAGGAGGCGCCGGGCCTCACCGCCGTCCTGGTCGGTCTGGGCTGGGACGTCCGCACGACCACCGGCACCGACTACGACCTCGACGCCTCCGCCCTGCTCCTGGACGCCTCCGGCAAGGTGCCCTCGGACCGGCACTTCGTCTTCTACAACAACCTCAAGAGCCCCGACGGCTCGGTCGAGCACACCGGCGACAACCTCACCGGCGAGGGCGAGGGCGACGACGAGACCGTCAAGGTCGACCTCGCCGCCGTACCCGCCGAGGTCGACCGGATCGTGTTCCCGGTCTCCATCCACGACGCAGAGAGCCGCGGCCAGAGCTTCGGCCAGGTCCGCAACGCCTTCATCCGGGTCGTCAACCAGGCCGGCGGCGCGGAGATCGCCCGCTACGACCTGTCGGAGGACGCCTCCACCGAGACCGCGATGGTCTTCGGGGAGCTCTACCGCCACGGCGCCGAGTGGAAGTTCCGCGCCGTCGGCCAGGGATACGCCTCCGGACTGGCCGGCATCGCCACCGACTTCGGCGTGAACGTCTGACGCCATGCGCACACGGTGCCGGACCGGCATCCGAACGGGGCCGGCCTGGCGCGGCCTCCGCGCGGCACCGAGGACGTCAGCGAAGCCTTCCACCCGTCAGGAGACCATGTGGCCGCTCCACCGTGCCGTCACCCGGAGGGCAGGCCGGACTTCGAGGCGGTGCCGCCCCTGGCGCTCGGCGCCGCGTACCCGCAGGCGGAGCTGAGGGCCGACCCCACCGGCCGGACCCATCGCGGGCCGGCGCCTGTGCGCGCTCGGAGGCGTCGAGGAGACAGCCGAGCAGACAGCCGGGGAGACAACCGCCACGGCCCGTGCGAAGTATGGCGCGTACCTCGCCCTGCGGACACCGGCACGGCCGGGGCCGCCGCGCCGCCCCGACCCCCGCAGCCTGCTGCCCGCCCTGGCGGTACCCACTCCGCTCGTGGCCACCGCATCCGCTGCGGTCCTGCTCCTCCTCGGCCACCTGCTCCGGCTGTCCGGCACGAAAAGCGCCCTGTCCGGCACGGAAAGCGCCCGGCCCGACTCGCTGGGCGGAGCCGGATGGGTCCTGCCCCTGAGCGGGCACCAGCGCCCTGCTCGCCTTCGCCGCACTGCCGAGAACGGCGGTGGGCGGCCGTGACGGGTCTGCGCGGCCCTCGCGTCCGCCGCGGACACGGCCGGACGGGCACCAGCCCGGACATCAGGCCCTGCTCGAGCGGGGCATGCTGACCAACCTGCGCCGGCCCCGGCGCGAAGGCCCGGCCCAGTGCCGCGCCTTTCCGTGGGCCGCCCACACTTCCCCCTCCCACGACGCACGCACCATCAGTAACCCAAGGAGCACCCGTCCCATGTCGGTGAATCTGAACAAGGGTCAGCAGATCAGCCTCAGCAAGTCCGACGGGACCGTCCTCAGGTCCGTCCGCATGGGGCTGGGCTGGCAGGCCGCACCCCGCAAGGGCTTTCTCGCCAAGCTCACCGGGACCCGGGAGATCGACCTGGATGCCTCCGCCGTCCTCTTCGCCGCCGGCAAACCCACGGACGTCGTCTTCTTCCAGCATCTGATCAGCGACGACGGCTCGGTCCGGCACACCGGCGACAACCTCACCGGCGGCGTGGGCACGGGCGACGACGAAGCCATCCTGGTCGACCTGGCCCGCGTGCCCGGCCACATCGACCAGATCGTCTTCACGGTCAACTCCTTCACGGGCCAGACCTTCGCCGAGGTGCAGAACGCCTTCTGCCGCCTGGTCGACGAGACGACCGGTGCCGAACTGGCCCGCTACACGCTCACCGGCGGCGGCGACCACACCGCCCAGATCATGGCGAAGGTCCACCGCTCCGGCGGCGGCTGGCAGATGAAGGCCATCGGCGAACCCGCCACGGGCCGCACCTTCCAGGACCTGCTCCCGGCCATCTCCCCCCACCTCTGAGCGTCACCGCCGCCACACCCGCGCCGCCCCGGCCCCGGGCCCGGTCCCGGAGAAGAGAGCAGGACACCATGTTCGGACTGAGCGAACTCGCCGTCATCCTCATCGTCGTCATAGCCGTCATCGTCGCCAAGAAGGGCCCTGAACTGGCCCGCTCCGCAGGCAAGTCGGCCCGCATCCTGAAGGCCGAGGCCCGTGCCATGAAGAAGGAGGAGAACGAGACGGCGCCGGACGCGCCGGACACGTCGGGCACGTCTCCCAGGATCATCCCGGGGGAGACCGCCATGCCGGGCACCGGCTCGACTGCTCCCGGTACGGAACGGCCGCCGGCGCCCGCGCCCGAACGAACCGAGCACGCGGGCGGTACGCCCCCGCGGGACGTCAGTCCGTAGGGCACTGCTCTCCCAGGACTGATTCCCTTTCGGACGGGCAGTCGCAAATCACCGCCAACGAATGGATTATGGGACGGACATGGAGATCTCAGGCATCATCAGCGCCCTCGTCATCGGCATCGTGATCGGCGTCCTCGGCCGGCTCGTCGTGCCCGGCCGCCAGCGCATCGGCGTCCTCTGGACCATCCTGATCGGCATCGTCGCCGCGTTCGCCGGGACGGCCGTGGCGTCGGGCTTCGGCGTGGCCGACACCGACGGTGTCGACTGGATCGAGTGGCTCTTCCAGATCGCCCTCGCCGCCCTGGGCGTGGCGGCGGTCAGCAAGGTGAAGCCACGGCGCTGAGCCGCTTCGCCGGGCGGGCGTTCGCATCGCGAATCGGCGACGCCCCTCTGGGGCGGGCCGAGGAAGTCACGGGAGCGCCCGCCGCAGTTGAGTGACGACGTCCACGAAACCTTCCGCGCCATGACCGAGGCCGAAGCCCCCGACCTGTCAGGACGCGGACGCCTGACCCTGACCCTGCCCCTGTTCCGGCTTCCACGTGGCCGTGACCGTCAGATGCGCCTGCCCGCTGCCACTGACAATGCCGAGTTTCAGGTCGTGTCCGAGCTGGACGCCGAAGGTGACGGACACCTCGCCGGGCGGGGTCGCCCCCGTGACGACCGCGTCGTGCACATCCTGGACCAGCGAGCCGAGGGGCTGCAGCGTCGCACGCAGCGCGGCGGCGACGGCAGCGTCCGCCCGCCGGTTCCTGGAGACAGGAACGAGCGGGCCCATGCCGTCCGGTGCCCTCTCAGCGTCGGAGACGGGACGCCCCGCGGGTTCGACCAGGAAGCGAACTGTGGTTCCGTCCGAGAGCGCGAAATCCTGTGCATCGTTCATGCGGATCATTCTGGGGGAGAGACCATGGCCGGACAGCGGAGTTACCGGACTCGGTCGCAGCCCTCTCTCATGGCGGCAGGTCAGGAACAGGGCGGCTGTTCCGGGGTCCCGTCCGGGAGCAGTTTGCGCTCGGCGGGTGTGTAGTCGCGGCTCGCGACAGCGCACAGGGCCCGGAACTGGGCCTCGGGACGGAGGTCGAAGGACCGGCGGCGCAAGGTCAAAGGCTCCTGCACCGCTCCGAGGATCACCGTCAGGCGGCTTCCCCGCACGGAGGCCGCTGCCCCGTCGGGGACGTGCAGAGTGGTGGAGTTGCCGGCATCGGACAGGTCATGGATCGTCACTTGGCCTTTGCGCGAGGTGAGGACACGGTCCCCGTCGCTGATGCCGATCAAGCGCCCGTCCGCGGCACCGGGCGCCCTGCCCTGCAGTTGCCTGCGCCCGTCGACGTCCCACACCCGCACCTCTCCGCCGCTGTTCTGGACGGCAAGACGGGAACCGCGCTCGTCGAAGGCGAGCGGACCGTTCGACGGGTCGTCGCTGGTGAAGAACGGTGCCGTGATCAGGAGCCCTGACAGGGTCTTGATGTGCCGGGGCGCTCGGAGGTCCCACAGCAGGACGTCACCGAACGCGGCGCCACGCCGCGTCACCGCCGCGACCTGACCGGGATGGTGCGGCCGAGCGATGAGCCGGCCCCGGGTGAAGATGTCGTCCAGGGTGCCGGCGCCCGCCCGATCCGGATCGGGATAGGCGGGGATCGGCCGTGTCAGGAGGCTCGCGTCCGCGGCGTCGACCCGGGCGAGGTGACCGTCGACCGTCAGCAGCGCCAGCTCGCTGCCGCCCAGGGCTGCGACTTCCTCCACCTCGTCCCCTTGATGCCCTTGTGCCTTCGCTGACGCCTTCGTCCCGGGCAGCACACCGTCGAGTGGCACCTTGTCCTTCAAGTTCCGTACCGGGTAAGAGGCGAGAAGGTTGCCCTGCCTGCTCCACACCACGACCCGCTGCGAATCCGCGGTCCAGGAGGGCACCCAGGTCGACGCGCCGTTAGCGAACGGAAGCGGTACGGACTGCCGCCGGGTGCCGGACAGGTCGACGAGCTGCAGGCTGCGCCTGTCCGCGACGGCCACGAGGCTCTGGTCCGGGGACATGCTGGAGGCCACGTCACCGTCCGGGGCGGTGAGGTGTCCACGCGGGTACCGCTCGGCGCGCACGATCATGAGCGCGGTGCCGAGCGGCGCCAGGACGACCGCCTCACCGTCGTCGCGGGGTACCACCGCGAGACCCGCGCCCGAGAGGTCCGCGTCACGGGCGCTGGGAATGCGGGCGATGTGGGCTCGCCCGGTGTTGAGGTCGGTCAGGATCTTCTCGTCGTAGAGCCCCACGTCGGTGCCGCTCGAGGAGTCGTCCGACGACACGTGGAAACGCCGGGTGCTGTCCATGAGCCCGGAGACGTCGGGAAGGTCGGTGCGACGGCCGGGGGTGGCTCCGAGCGGCTGGGAGTACGAGGTGTCACCGTCCTGACGGACGAGGAGTTCGCCGCCGGCCTCCAACCTGGCACCCGAGCCCAAGTCGTTGTCGACCGTGGCGGTGTACCGGAGCCGAGACCTGCGGAGGTCCTTGATCTCGATCCGCTTGTCCTCCGCGCCGGGGGTGTACCTGATGGTCGCGACGGAATCCGGGTCGGAGGTGAACGCCGCCTCCGCCACGCCTCTCTCGGGGACGAGCCCGTCCGGTACGCGGATGCGAGCACCCGACGCGGTCTCCCATGCCTCGGCGAACGCAGGCGGGCACTTCGGGAGTGGGGAGCAGCCGGACGAGGGCTTCACGGTCACCAGGAGCCGCTCGCTGTCGCTGCTGAAGTCCAATGTGCCGTTCACCGGCCCGGCCGACGTGTGGACCGTGCGCAGCAGTTCGGGGTGAAGGGAGCCGTCCAGCCGCCACAGGCGCACCACGTCATGGGAGCTCATGGCGGCGAAGAAGCGGCCGTCCGGGCTCAGAGCCGTCTCGCGGACCAGTCCCTTGGGGACCCCGCTCAGCACTCGTGTCCGTGGCGTTCCGTCCAGGGCACCGGTGACCACGGTGTACATGGGGTGGTCGCTGCTGCGCGTCGACGCGACCACCAGCACACGACCGTCCGGTGTGGCCGTCATGCCCGTGGCGCGCCCCTTCCAGACCGACGGGTGGCTGGCCAGCAAGTGCTGTCCACGCACGTACTGATTCAGCAGCACCTGACGTGTCGTCGCGGTCGGCTGGGCGTGGTAGGCGGCCAGCGCGAGCTGAAGCGCCGTGGCGGGATCGTCCGGCGGGCGCGCCTCGGATGCCTGCGCGAGGAGGCCCGCGGCCTGGAGACGAAGCTGCTTCTCGGCACGCTGCAGGCCGCGCCAGGTGGAGATCGCCAGGACGACCGAGAGCGCCGTGAGGACGGCGAGTACTCCTACCGCCGCCCTGCGAACCCGGATCCTGCGCCGGGAGTGACGGTGGCTCAACTGAATGTAGGTGCGCTCCTCTGCGGAGATGTCCTGGCGGTGTCCCTCGAGCTTGAGGTCCGCCTCGGCCAGGTCCGCGCCGCTGAGCAGGCGCGCGGGATCGCCCTTCTGGGCCTGCCAGCGGCCCACATCGGCGCGGAGTTGCTCCTGCCAGGCACGGAAGTCCCGGGACTCCACGAGCCATGTTCGAAGGAGCGGCCAGAGATCGGTCAGTGCTTCGTGTGCCAGGTCGACGATCTCCTCCTGTCCGGATTCGCCCGGGGCGTGTGACAGGACGAGGAGTTTCCCGGATCGGGTCAGCTCGCGGACGAGTGCGAGGAGTTCCGGAGCGAGTTCGGTGGTGCGGGCGGGCCTGCGGACGAAGGCGTCGCCGTCCCCCGGCCTGGCCAGCTGCGCGAACAACCGGGGAGCAAGCTGTCGCTGCTTGCGCGTCAACTCGGCGTACACACCGTCCGCGTGCCCGACCAGGGCCCCCGCCACGCCTCCGAGCGCGTCGTAGGCGGCATGGGTGAGCATCGAGCCGCTGCGCTGGTTCCACAACTCGGTCAGGGCGAACTGGACCAGCGGCATCCGCCCGGGCTCGTTGCCCGCGTCCGCGACGATCCTGTCGGGCAGTCCCGGCTCGAACCACAGCCCCGGTACGGCGTCGACGGGAGCGGTCACCGCGCGCCTCAAGTCGTCGTCGCTCAGCGGCGCGAGGAACTGCACGGCATCGCTGACGACGTCGGACGTACCAGCCGTCACCAGCACCTCCAGGGAGTCGGGACGCGCCGTGGCGACGACCCGCAGGGCCGCCGCGCCTCGCCGGCCGGTGAGGCCGGAGAGCATGCGGAACAGCTCGCGTGCTTCGGCCGGCTCGGCGCGTGCGTACTCTTCGAGCTGGTCGACGAAGAGCACGTGCCCGGCGCTCGGGCCGCGGGCCAGGAGCCGGACACGCAGCTCCGCGAGGACGTCGTCGCCGTCGCCGAGGAGCTGGGCCACATCCTCCGCCCTGGTCAGACGATCGATCTCGCCGAGCCCCGGCTCCAGGACATCGGTCAGGGCGCGGGCGAGAACGGAGGCCGCCCGAGCGCCCGGGACGGGACGCAGTTCGGAGACGCTGACACCTTCGCCCCGCGACCGGGGCAGCACCCCGGCCCGAATCAGGGAGGACTTCCCACATCCCGAGGGCCCCACCACCAGCACCACCGGCCGCTGGTGAAGGGCCTCCATCACCCGGCCGGTGTCGGCGTCACGGCCGTGGAAGAACTCCGCCTGTTTCTCGGTGAAGGGCTCGAGTCCTTGAAAGGGGCAGCGGGCCGGCATGATGTGCTCGTCGATCAGAGCGGCCGACGGCAGCAGATAGGCGGTGCTCTCCCCGCGGTGCGCGGCGACGGTCATGCCGACGACCCCGCCCTGGGTGTCGTCCCACACCGGGGAACCGCTGAATCCCTCCGTGACGCGGGGCCCCGGAAGGTGCGCCTCCATCTGCAGGAGCCCGGCGCCCTGGCCGGCGCGCAGGGTGCCCCGCACCCAGACTCCCTGGTCCGCGCCATCCGGGTGTCCGAACACCCGGAACGGATGCTCCCAGACCGCGGTGCCGTCGACGAGCCCCGCCGGCCTCGCGCCCTCGACAGGCCGGTCGAGCCGCAGCAGGGCGACATCGGCTCCACCGAGCCGCCAGGAGAGCACACTGGCCCGCGCGGAGGGGCGGGCGGACAGGAGCGGGAAGTCGAGGTTCACCGACCCTCCGGGCGCCTCATCCACGGGCGCCGGGAGGGCCAGGGCCTCTTCGACGACGTGTGCGCAGGTGCACACCAGGTCCGCGGCGATCAGGAATCCGGCGCCGGACACATCTCCGGAGACCGAGCGTATCCGCACCTGCGAGGTCCCCAGAACATCGCTCCGCCACTCCGCGGCCATGGTCCTGCATCCCTCCGTCTCTGGACAACGGACCCACGATCCACCGCCAGTGCGGGGCAACACAACTCGCCTCGCTGGTACTGCCGTTGATGACTGGAAGCATGTCGAACTCGCGCGTTTCGGGCAGCTGCTCGGACGAAATCGACGACGTCGGCGGAGCACTGCGGACGATGAAGGGCCCGCGCAGGCCGGAGATCGGTTCTCCGGGACGGAGCCGATGCTGTCCGCGGGAGCAGATGCTCGGTCCGAAGCCCGTCGCTGGGCCGGGGAGTGCGGGGCCGCCGGGGCCCGGGGAGGAACTGACACCCGCGAGACACCGATGCGGCGCACCCGCCGGTCGCGGCGGTGTTTAGGGAGAGAGGAACCCAGCGATGAGACTGCCGACCCCGACCCCGACCCCGACCCCGCCCCCTACCCCGACGCCGAAGGCACGGCCGACCGCGGCGGTTGTCGCGATGGACGTGCCTCGGGCCGGCGTGGTTGGGGGGGGGAGTCCTACCCGCTATTACTCCACGAACGGGAAACGCCCTCCCCCTTCGCGGAGTCGGACTGCTTACCGGAGGTCCGTCACGGCAAGCAGACGCTGGAGTGCCTTCCATGGGCCATCCGGGCACGACAGGCGCAGCCCGATGACTGACTCGGCGGGTTGTCGGCCGGCCGCCCGCTCACGTCTCCCTCTTCGGCGCGTAATCCGCCTCCTCCATCCCGAAGGTCCAGGCGACGCCCTCGCGCGCGGTGCGGACCCGTGGGGGGACCCGCAGCCAGTACACGCGGTGGGTGCCGTCGGGCTCCGGCGTGGAGTTGACCACTTCCACCATGGCCAACGGCTCGTCGCCGTCCAGTTCGATGCGCCAGAGCACGCCTGCCTCGTCCCGCTGCACGGGTTCGGCGCCGGACTCCGCCAGATACCGGTCGTAGCCGTAGTGCTCGAGCATCACGCGGCGCAGCTCGGCGTTCTCCTCCTCGCGTATCCGCGAGGGCGTCAGACCGGCGAGTTCGGCAAGGAACTCGGCCGGGACCGGCATGCCGCGCCAGGCGTGCAGGGCGAATCCGTCGGGGAAGGCCAGCGCCGGTCCGTCCGCGCGGTCGAGCCTTCCCGCCTCGTCCCGGTGCAGTTCCACGGGGCGTTCGCAGACGACCGCGGTCCTCTCGTACGGCCACCACCAGCCCGCGGCGCGCGTGACGGCGGCGATCCCGTCGAGCGTGTCCGCGCCGTCCTGGCCGTCGAAGGCGGCCAGCCAGGCCGCGTCGTGCTGGCCCAGGACCGCGTCGAGCAGCACGAGCCGGACGGCCTGCTCACCGCCCTCCTCCTCTGCCGAGGCATCCACCACAGCGGTGCGGATGCGCTCGGTCAGCATGGTGGCGCCGTCCCACAGCTGGGCGCCCGTCAGCGCCCAGTGCTCGGCCCAGCCGGCCGGCCCCAGCCGGTCCAGGACACGCTCCCGGACGGCGGCCCACGGCCGGGTGCGCACTGCCTCGCGGACGCTGCGGCCGGCCGATCCGTCCGCCGTGACCCGGGCGGCCAGGACCGCGCCCTCGCGGGGCGAGTCCGCCCAGACGATGCGCTCCGGCTCGGGCAGGCCCGCCAGCCGGTAGGCGAGGCGCACGCCCGCCTCGGCCGCCGGGCGGTCCGCGGGGCCGGTGGCCGAGGCCACCTGACGCCACCCGGCCGCGGTCTGCGACTGTCCGGTATCCGGCTGTGCGGTCTCCAGCTGTGCGGTCTCCATCGGTGTCGTCACCGCTCCACTCCCCGTTGTGTCAATCCGCCACGACGCGGACCGCGCCGGGCACGTACTCACGCTGGCGCACCACGCGGTACCAGCCCTTGGGCAGGGGTATCGCCGCGTGCTCCTCGTGCACCACCCGTCCGCCGTCCGGGAGGTGGAGCCAGGAGGCTCCGAACGGCCCGGCCTCCCGGACCAGCGTCCCCGGACCGACCACGGCGTGGGCGTGGCCGGTGACCTCGCCGAGGGCCAGCACGAGCCTGCCCCGCGCGTCCCGCGGCTGCTGCGGCAGCCGGTCCGTGCCCGACGGCACGGCCTCGCGCGCCACGGGCACGATCAGGACGTCCCCCTGCCGGTACATGCGTGTCTCCCTTCCCCGCCGGCACCTCGCCGACCGATGACCACGACGCTACGCCGAGGGTCTGACAACGCGTCGGGAACGCCTCCCGGACCACCCTCGACCTGACCTGACCTGACCTGACCTGACCTGACCTGACCTGACGTGACCTGACGTGACGTGACCTGACCCGAGCCAACGCCAGCGTCGCCGCCGGCGCCCTGCGCACAGCCCGTCGTCGGCGTTGTCAGAGCCGCTTGGTAGAAATCTCGCGAGCACTTCACCGTGTCCGGTTCCCAGGAGGCCAGCGCCATGTCCCACGTCCAGCATCTGCAGGAACTGCTCGGCCTCCCGGCCTTCGACTTCCCCGCTCCCGGAGAGCGGCGGGACCTGCCGGAGGCGGGCGCCGTGGCCTGGCGGCTGGCCGTCGATCCCTACGAGACGCAGGCGGAGAAGTTCGGGGACATGTGGGACCGCTTCCTCGGCTCCGTCGACTGCGCCGGTGTCCGCGCGATCGTCGTGGGCCAGTGGGGCGAGGCCTACGAGGAGGACTCCAGCGACATCGTCCGGCGCCTCGTGGACGCCCGGGACCGGCTGACCGGACTGCGAGCCGTGTTCATCGGGGACCTGGAGATGGAGGAGGCGGAGATCTCGTGGATCGAGCAGTCCGACGTCACTCCCGTCCTCGACGCCTATCCGCTGCTGGAGGAGTTCGGGGTCCGCGGCGGCACCGACCTGCGTTTCCCGGCAGTCGCCCACCAGCGTCTGCGCGTCCTGCGCTTCGAGGCCGGCGGCCTGCCCGGCGAGGTCGTGCGCGGCGTCGCCGCCAGCGACCTGCCCGCGCTGGAGCACCTCGACATATGGCTCGGCGTGCAGGAGTACGGCGGCGACGCGACGGTGGCCGACCTCGCGCCGCTGCTCACGGGGGGCCGCTTCCCCGCGCTGCGCCATCTCGGGCTGCGCAACAGCGAGATCCAGGACGAGATCGCCGCCGCCGTCGCCGCCGCACCGGTCGTCGCCCAGCTGACGTCGCTGGACCTGTCCCTGGGAGTGCTCACCGACGAGGGGGTGACGGCGCTGCTCGGCGGCCAGCCGCTGACCCACCTGACCCGGCTCGACCTCCACCACAACTTCGTCACCGAGCCGGTGGCCGAGCGGATCCGCGCGGCGCTGGAGCCGTCCGGCGTCGAGGTCGACCTGTCCGAGCCCGGTGACCTGTGGGAGGACGACGGCGTCGTCCACCGCTTCACCGCCGTCGCGGAATGAGGCCGTCATGACCTTCGCCGACCACTTCGACACGTTCCACGGGCTGCCCGTCCACACCCTGCCCGAGCCGGGTGACGAAAAGCTGCCGCCCGCAGGCGGCGTGGCCTGGCGGCTGGACTGCTACGAGGCCGGGGAGATGCCGTTCCCCGAGCTGTGGCGGAGCTTCACCGACCGGGTGCCGAGCACGGAGGTGCGGGCCCTCGTGCTCGGGCCCTGGTGGGACGACGAGTACAGCGAGCTGCGTCCGGCGCTGGAGCTGATCGTGGCCGACGCGCCGCACTTTCCCGCGCTGCGGGCCCTGTTCCTGGCCGATGTCACCGGTGAGGAGTGCGAGATCTCCTGGCTGCAGCTCACCGATGTCACCCCGGTCCTGGAGGCCTTCCCCCTGCTGGAGGAGTTCGCCGTGCGCGGCGGAGACTCCCAGGGACTGGGCGAGGAGCCGTTGTCGCTGCGGCCGGTGCGCCATGACGCGCTGCGCGTGCTGCGGTTCGAGTCGGGCGGCCTCCCGGGGCAGGTGGTCCGGGCGGTAGGCGCCAGTGAGCTGCCCGCCCTGGAGCATCTGGAGCTGTGGCTCGGTGTGTCCCAGTACGGCGGTGACGCCACGGTGGCCGACCTCGCGCCGCTGCTGGCCGGGGGCCGCTTCCCGGCACTGCGTCATCTGGGGCTTCGGAACAGCGAGTTGCAGGACGAGATCGCGACAGCGGTCGCCTCGGCACCGGTCGTCGCGCAACTGGAGTCGCTGAGTCTGGCCCTGGGCACCCTCACCGACACCGGTGCCGAGGCCCTGCTCGACGGCCAGCCGCTGACCCACCTGAAGCGGCTGGACCTGCACCACCACTTCCTCAGCAAGGCGTTGACCGACCGGCTCCGTACGGCAGTGGGTTCCGCCGGGACCGAGGTGGACCTCTCCGCGCAGCAGACGCCGCACCGCTGGCGCGACGAGGAGTGGCGCTATGTCGCTGTCTCCGAGTAGGACCGCGCCCGCCCGCGGCCCCGACGGCCCGGCACCCGGCGGCGGATTCCGGTTCGCCGTCGTCGGCAATCCCGGGAACCGGCGCACGACGATGTTCACCGACGCCGTCCGGGCGGCCGGCCACCCTGCGCCCCGCGTGCTCGCATGGCGGGACGTGCTGCGCGGACGGTACGCCTTCGCCCCGGGCGAGTTCGTCCGCATCGACTCCCCGGGCGAGGACGCCGAGGTCGACCGGCTGCTGCGCGACACCGACGACCCCACCCGGGTCGAGGGGACGGCCCTGTGGCACCGCCGTTTCACCGCCGCGGTCCGGGAGGTGACCGGCGGGGCACACCGTGCGGGCGCGTTGACCTCCGCGGACCCGGAGGAGATCGCGGTCCTGTTCGACAAACGGCGCTGCCACGCCCGGCTCGCCGCCGCGGGAGTCCCGGTCCCGCCGGCCCTGGCCGGTCCGGTCGACGGCTGGGGCACGCTCAGGGAACGGCTGGGGGAGGCCCGCCTGTCCCGGGTGTTCGTGAAGCCGGCGCACGGCTCGTCGGCCGCCGGTGTCGTGGCGCTGTCGACGGCGGGCCCCGGCCGGATCAAGGCGACGACCTCCGTGGAGACCGCCCCGGACGGCCGCCTGTACAACTCCCTCCGGGTGCGTCAGTACACCTCGGAGGCCGAGGTCGCCGCCCTCGTCGACGCGCTGGCCCCGGACGGCATCCACGTCGAGCGGTGGCTGCCCAAGGCATCGCAGGGCGGCCGGGCCGCCGATCTGCGGGTGGTCGTGATCGCGGGACGCGCCACGCACGCCCTCGTACGGACCAGCCGGCACCCCATGACGAACCTGCACCTCGGCGGAGCGCGCGGCGACATGGTGGCGGCACGTGAGGCGATCGGGGCTGCGGGCGGCAGTTTCACCGACGTACTGGACACCGCCGAGCGGGCCGCCGCGTGCTTCCCGGGCACGGTGTGCGTCGGCGTGGACATCCTGCCGTCCACCGGGTGGCGCCGCTTCACCGTCGGGGAAGTGAACGCCTTCGGCGACCTGCTGCCCCGTCTCACCGGCCTGCCCGGCAGCGGTGCCGAGGGCCTGGACACCTACGCCGCGCTGGTCGCCGCGGCACCGGCCGCCGCACGGCGCGCGGAACGCGAGGAGCACCACCATGACACCAGCGCCTGACATGAACGAGGTCGTGGGCAGCCACGACCTGCTGCTGGTCACGCTCGACACCCTTCGCTACGACGTGGCGCAGGAACTGGCGGCGGCCGGCCGCATCCCCAACCTGGCCCGGCACCTGCCCGGCGGCGCCTGGGAGCGCCGGCACGCCCCCGGCAGCTTCACCTACGCCTCCCACCAGGCGATGTTCGCGGGCTTCCTGCCGACTCCGGCCGCTCCGGGTCCGCATCCACGGCTCTTCGCCGCCCGTTTCGCGGGCAGCGAGAGCACGGCGGACGGCACCTTCGTCCACGACACCGCCGACCTGGTGTCGGGCCTGGCAGCCGTGGGCTACCGCACCGTCTGCATCGGCGGCGTGGGCTTCTTCAACAAGCAGGCACCGCTGGGCTCCGTCCTGCCCGGGATGTTCCAGGAGAGCCACTGGGAACCGGAGTTCGGGGTGACCTCTCCCACCTCGTTCGAGGCGCAGGTGGCCCGCGCCGAGAAGGTGGTCGCCGGCCTGCCCCGGGAGCAGCGGCTGTTCCTCTTCGTGAACGTGGCGTCCCTGCACCAGCCCAACTGGTTCCACCTAACCGGGGCCACCCGCGAGTCCGGCGACACCAGGGACAGCCACGCCGCGGCGCTGGAGTACGTGGACCGGCACATGGGACGGCTCCTGGCGGCCGCATCCTCCCGCCGCCCGTGCTTCGCCATCATCTGCTCCGACCACGGCACCGCGTACGGCGAGGACGGCTACACGGGCCACCGGATCGGCCACGACGTCGTCTGGACGGTCCCCTACGCCCACTTCGTCGTCGAGTCCCGCGACGACTTGCTCAGCGACCCCCTTACCGGCGAGGACCGATGACCAGCACCGACGTGGCGACCACACCCGCCGTCCGGCCGACCGCACCCGCCGTCCGGCCGTACGGCCAGTACGTGTACGCCTATCCGCACAAGACCGCGTACCGCCCGCTGAGCGGCGAGCAGGCGTCCCTGCGGGCGCTGTGGGCGGGCGAGCCGAAGGACGCCCTCTCGCTCTACTTCCACATCCCCTTCTGCGAGGTGCGCTGCGGCTTCTGCAACCTCTTCACCCGGATCGGGGCGCCGGACGGCCTGGCCACCGCCTATCTCGACGCCCTGGAGCGGCAGGCGGGCGCCGTGCGGGAGGCGCTGGGCGACGGGGCACGGTTCGCGAACGCGGCGTTCGGCGGCGGCACACCGACCTTCCTCACCGCGCCGGAGCTGGAGCGGCTGTGCGACCTGGCCGAACGGGGACTGGGCGCCGACCTGCGCGCCATCCCGCTGTCGGTGGAGGCGTCCCCCGCCACGGCGACCGCCGACCGGCTGGCCGTGCTGGCCGCCCGCGGCGCCACCCGGCTGAGCCTGGGCGTGCAGAGTTTCGACGACGCCGAGGCGCGCACGGCCGTACGCCCCCAGCGCCGGGCGGACGTGGAGGCCGCCCTGGCCCGGATCCGCGACGCCGGCATCCCCGTCCTCAACATCGACCTGATCTACGGCATCGACGGCCAGACCGAGGAGTCCTGGACCCGTTCCCTGGACGCCGCCCTCGCCTGGCGGCCCGAGGAGCTGTACCTGTACCCCCTCTACGTACGGCCGCTCACCGGTCTCGGCCGGCACCGCGACCGGACGTCCGGCGAGGCCGAGTGGGACGAACAGCGGCTGCGGCTGTACCGGCACGGCCGCGACCACCTGCTCGCGCACGGCTACGAGCAGGTGTCGATGCGCATGTTCCGCCGCCCCGGCGCCCCCACCACCGGCGGTGGGGACTACGCGTGCCAGACCGACGGCATGGTGGGGCTCGGCTGCGGCGCCCGCTCGTACACCTCCACGCTGCACTACTCCTTCGACTACGCGGTGGACATGCACCGCATACGCGCAATCATCGACGAGTACACCGCGCGCTCGGCGGACGACTTCCGCCATGCCGACTTCGGCTGGGAGATGACGGGGGACGAGTCCCGGCGCCGCCACCTTCTGCAGTCGCTGCTGCAGGCCGAGGGCATGCCGGTCGCGGACTACCGGTCCCGGTTCGGCACCACGCCCGGCGACGACTTCACCGACGAACTGGCCTGCTTCCGCCTGCGGGGCTGGCTGGACGACTCCGCCGGCCCGGAGCTGCTGCGGCTGTCCCCCGAGGGCCTCGCCCACTCCGACGCGCTGGGCCCCGAACTGTTCTCCGCCGCGGTGCGCGAGCGCATGGCCGCGTACGAACTCAAGTGACGAGAGCCCTCATGGACCTGACGATCCTCTACCGCGGCCCGCTGGCGTCGTGCGACTACGACTGCCCGTACTGCCCCTTCGCCAAGCGCCGCGACAGCCGCGCCCAGCTGTCCGCCGATCGCACGGCACTCGAACGGTTCGCCGCCTGGGCGGCCGCACAGCACGACGACCGTCTCTCCGTGCTGTTCACGCCGTGGGGCGAGGGGCTGGTGCGCTCCTGGTACCGGCGGACGCTGGCGGACCTGAGCCGGCTGCCGCACGTCCGCCGCGTGGCGATCCAGACCAACCTCAGCTGCCGCACGGACTGGCTGGACACCGCCGACCTGGACACCCTCGCGCTGTGGTGCACCTTCCACCCCGGGCAGACACCGTACGAGCGCTTCCTGGCCAAGTGCCGCGACCTGGCCGCCCGCGGGGTCCGCCACAGCGTCGGCGTCGTCGGCCTGCCCGGGCACCTGGAGACCGCGCGCCGCCTGCGCGCCGACCTGCCCCCGCAGGTGTACCTGTGGGTCAACGCCGCGGAGGGGCACACCTACACCGACGCCGAGGCCGGCGAATGGACCGCCCTCGACCCGCTCTTCCCCTACAGCCGCCACCCGCACCGCAGCGCGGGGCTGCCCTGCCGCACGGGAGAGTCCGTCATATCGGTGGACGGCGAGGGCACGGTACGCCGATGCCACTTCGTACGGTCGGAACTGGGCAACCTGTACGACGGCTCCTACCGGCGGGCGCTGCGACCCCGCGCCTGCCCACTGGCCGTGTGCGACTGCCACATCGGTTACGTCCACCTGGAGACACTGCCGCTGTACGACGTCTTCGCCGGCGGAGTCCTGGAGAGGATCCCCGCCGGGCGAGCACAGCCGCGCCCGCACGAAGACCCGCAGGCTCACGGGAAGCACCGCCTCTCGCCGGGGACGCTCCGCTGATGACGACATCTGCGCACGTCAGAGCGGCGAACCACTCGCAGAACCACAGGCGTTGCGTCTAGCATGTCGGCCGCGCGCAGACGCAGACATCACTCACGCACGGCCGCGCGTCCATGAGCCATCCATCTGGTCGTGTCCTGACAGCTGTCACCACGGGGGGAACGTCGAATGTTCGGAATCATCAGACCATGCCGCCATCGTCTGGGTGAGGGCATGCGCACCGAGTGGATGGCGCATCTGTGCGGCCTGTGCCTGGCACTGCGCGGCGAGTACGGCCAGTTCGCACGGATGGCCACCAACTACGACGGCCTGGTCATCTCCGTGCTGACCGAGGCTCAGTCCGAACGCACCGGCGACTGGCGGCGAGGCGCCGGACCGTGCCCCCTGCGGGGGATGCGCTCGGCGGACGTCGCACAGGGCGAGGGCGCACGCCTGGCGGCCACGGTGTCCCTGGTGCTGGCCGCGGCGAAGATACGCGACCACGTCGCCGACGGCGACGGCCTGCTGGGACATCGCCCGATGACACTGGCGGCACGCCGCATCGCCCACAGCTGGGACCGTGCGAGCACCGCAGGCGGCCGACGGCTCGGCTTCGACACCGCGGTCCTGCTCGGCGCGGTCGAACGCCAACCGGAGATCGAGCGGCTGACCAGCCCCGGCACCTCCCTGCTGGCCGTCACGGAGCCCACGGAGACGGCGACCGCCGCGGCCTTCGCACACACCGCCGTCCTCGCCGGGCGCCCGGACAACGCCGCACCACTGGCGGAGGCCGGCCGCCTGTTCGGCCGGCTGGCGCATCTGCTGGACGCGATAGAGGACTTCGACGCCGACGAGGCGTCCAACGCCTGGAACCCGATCGCCGCGACCGGCACGGACCGCGCCGAAGTGCGCCGGCTCTGCGACGACGCCGTCCACGGCATCCGACTCGCCCTGGACGAGGTCAGTTTCGTCGACGGACAACTGGTACGGGCGCTTCTGGGTGATGAGCTGGAGCGTGCCACCGACCGCGCCTTCGACCCCCGACACCGCCACCACCGGACACCGGGCCCTCGCATGCTGCCCTGGCTCGGACGCCGCACGGCGACGCGGACACCCCCGGAGACCGGTACCGCCTGCGGCACCGCAGCGCTGACGGGCGTCGCCCCGGACGGCGCCTTCATGGCGTCGGGCCGCCCGTCGGAAGGACAGTGCCGGCGTTGCGGCCAGTGGCGCCGACTGTGCGCCGGCTGCGGGGTGTGCTCCAACTGCTGCCTCTGCATCGAGGACGAGGAGCCCTGGCAGTTCGGCGACGACAACCGCAACGGCGGCTCGAACCGTGAGGGTTCCGGCGGCGACGGCTGGTTCGGCGGCCGAGGCGACGGCAACTTCAGCGGCTCGGGCGGACGTTCGGGCGGCGGCGATCGCGGCTCCGGTGGTTCCGGCGGCGGCTCGGGCGACGGCGGCTGCTGCAACCCGTGCAAGTGCTGCTGCGACTGCTGCGACTGAACGACGGATGAGCAGCCAGAGGCAGGCCCCGCCCCCGGAAGGAGAGTGGCCGATGAACGAGGGGCGCAGGGAAGGGCTGGAGCGCATCCGCTCCAAGCTCGAACTCCTCACACAGGTGGAGGCCGAGCACGACTTCGGGGTGATCATCGAGGCGTCGAGAAACCCGGAACCCGTTCCGGCACTGCCGCAAGGAGTCACCGAGGTCTTCAGCCTCTTCTCCCGACTGGGCGCCAACCACTTCCGCTTCTTCCAGCCCGACGACATCCAGACCCCGGCCATATGGGAGGCCCGGGCGACCGCTCCGCAGTGCCCACTGGGCACCCCCCTGACCATCGGCTGCGAGCGCCACCGCGTTCCGGCCGACATCGAATGCGGCTCCGGCATCTGGCTCGACCCGGACGACGGAGACGTCTACTACTGCGACATCGACGACTACATCCACCTGTACAAGCACCCGGACGAAACGATCGACATCCTGGTGTTCGCCGACGACATCGTCACCTTCTTCGACCGCTTCGTCCTCGGACCGGCCTACCCCCAGCTGGCCACAGCCATGATCGGACCGGGCGCGGTCCTGGACCGCGACCGACGCGGCCGGTACCGGGACAAGTGGTTTCGGCTGCTGGTGGAGAGCGGCCTGGCCGGCACCGACGACCACAAGGCGATCTGGGAGATGCCCGATGTGACCCGGTTGACCCTGAGCGATTGAGGACCGTGTCCTTCGTGGTGCGGCAGACGTCGCCATGCCACGGGGGCCAGGTACGTGGATCTCGCCCCCGCCGGAACCTCGTGCAGGCGTTGCCGGACCCGGGCGTCGTTCCAGTCCCGCGGTCGGCGCCGGCAGGGCTTCGCACAGGCGTGCGTGATTCCGTATGATCTCGGCGCGAGGCGGTGCCGTTGTGGCTGAGTGCTCGCCCAAGAACCTCGGAGAACCCCATGCGCCGTCCTCTCGCTCTCGCCGCTGCCGCCGCGCTGTTGTGCGCCGGCTGTTCCACGGCTGACGCCGGAAGTCGTGACAAGCCTGCGGCCGCGTCACCGTCACTGTCTGCCGGCTCGTCGCCCGGCTCCGGCTCCGCGGTACGGGCGGCCGTCGCGGCGCTCCGCGAGGACAGCGCCCGCTTCCGCCAGGAGTTCGAACTGGAGGGCGAGGGGCAGGTGTACCGTCTCACCATCACCGGTGCCTTCGACTTCGGCGCGGACAAGGGCCACCTGGCGGTCGAGCTCCCCGGCGGCGCCATCGACCACAGCGACCAGGTCTTCGCGAATGACAGGATCTACATCAGCGGTGTCCAGGGAATCGGCGAGGACGCCTGGGGGGCCATGCCCCGGGGCAAGGCGGAGGCCCACTACCTGCTGCGGGCCCCGCTCAACGACCCCGAGCACGTCCTGCGGCAGGTCGCCGCGATGCGTGAGATCTCCCGGGAAGGCGAGGAGAACGTCCAGGGGGTGCGTGCCGTGCGCTACCGGGGCATCCTCGACCACGAGACCGTCACCCTGCGGATGGCGACGGAGGTGCGCATGAGAGTGGACGAGGCCCGCGACACTTTGGGCAGCGACGTCCCCGTCTTCGCCGACGCGTGGGTCGACGGCCGGGGCCGGCTGGTGCAGGCACGCCTGAGCGTGAACATGTCCGGTATGGGGGTGACGCTGACCATGGGTCTGTCGGACATCGGCAAGCGGGTCCGCGTGACGGTTCCCCGAGCCGCGGACACGGTCCCCGTCACCGAGGTCGGCGGCATCCTGAACGGCTGAGTCGGCCGGCCGCCGGCTGAGCCTGACCAGTCCTGTGTGCCGCCGGTGTCGGGGAGGTCGCAGGGCGTCCTCGGAGCGTCCAGACGATCACGCGTTGAGCCCGGCAGGCGCCGGTGCCCCGTGATGGCGCACTCAGCTGACGGCAGCGAGCTGCCGAGCGAAGCGGCGAACGGCATCAGTGAAGGCGTCTGGGGCGTCGAAGTTCGCGAGATGCCTCGCTCGCGGGATCAACTCGATGCGAGCCTGGGGATGAGCGCGGGCGAAGTCCGCCTCGCCGCCCCGGAAGACGGCGTCCTTCTCGCCGTTGAGGATCAGTACCGGAGCCTCCACGAAACGCATCGCACCCGCGTCGAAGCGTCCCAGGACCTCGCCCCAGGCTGCTGGCAGGGTATGGAAGGCGTAGCCGGAACGCATGGTCGCCTCCACCACTTCTGGCGGGTAGAGCCGCCGCAGTAACCGGTCGTTCCACTGGGCCAGCCGATCCGCCGGTATGCGAGGGACCAGCCCGGCTACCCACCGATAGGGCGCTGCCCAGATGCCGCGGGTGGAGGCGCTGGCTCCCGCGAGGATCAGCCCGCGCAGTTGTTCTGGACGGCGCCGCGCGAACTCCATCGAGGCGTAGCCGCCGAGCGAGTGCCCGACGACCAGAGCCGGCCCACGGTCGAGGGAGTCCACCGCGGAAGCGATGATCTCTGTCGCACTGCTCAGGCTCCAGGCCTGAGCCGAGCGCTTCCCATGGCCGGGCAGGTCGACGGCGGTTACCGGGAATTCGTCCCGGAGCGCAGCAAGCTGCACGCTCCACTGCCCCGCGCTGAACCGCGTCCCGTGAACGAAGACTATGGGCACTGCATCCGCTGCCGCCATCAGCTCCCCCAGGGTGGTACCGTCCAGCCGACTCTACCGGCGCGGTCTCCCTCGCGACGAAGCGAGCCGGCAGTGCTTGACCAGTCGACTGCGGTGCTTGGAAGTCGTTTTGATGGCGTGAGCGCTCGTTGAGTCGCGCGGATGTCGGCGGCGAAGGTGCCCAGGTCCATCACCACCTCACGGCGGTCCGGGAAGCGCAAAGACCGCGTGCGCGTACGCAGACGCTCTCCCATCCTCCCTGTTCGGGATGTGTTCGGAAAGCGTCGGAGCACCGTTCCGGCGTTGTAGTCGTGTTCAACCCCACCCCAGACTCGTGCTCGTTCATCCGGCCCGCTCACCGGGTCGGGTCAGGCCCCCTCACGACCCCGCCGGACATCTCTCTCCGGGGCACGAGGGCTGTCGACAACGAGGAGTAGTCATGCTCAACAAGCTCGGAAACCTCGGCGCCTCCCTGCTGGAACGGTTCCTGCCCTCCGCCGACGCGGACGCCCTCAGGTGCATGGTGCGCTGCAACGCGGAGGGCTTCTGGCAGGACTGGTGCTGCGACGACAACGGCCGGAACTGCCACTGGCGCGGCGAGCCGTCGATCAGCCCCTGCTGACGGCGACGCACCGCTGACCGGGGAGGGCGTACCGAGAGGTGTGCCCTCCCTCCTGTGACGACGGGGCGCCGGCCGACGGATCCCGGGGCCCTGAGAGAGGTGGCAATGAACTACTTCGCTCACGGTGTGCGCGGGCTGCTGACGGCCGTCTTCCTCATCGCCGTCCTCGGCAAGGCCGGCAAGGCCGGGGCGTTCTCCGCCTTCGCCGACTCGCTGCGACCCCTCGCCGCGGCGCCGAGGGCAGCCGTGCGGGCGGCGGCCCTGACGGTGGTCGCGGTGGAGGGCGCCCTCTGCCTTGCGCTGATCCTGCCGTACACCCCGGTGACACTTGCGGGTCTGCTGGCGGCCACCGCGCTCCTTACGCTGTTCGCCCTCGTCATCGCGCGGTCGGTGCACGAGGGAACCACCGCGTCCTGCCGGTGCTTCGGCCGCTCGTCCACGCCGCTGGGCCGGACGCACGTCCTGCGGAACGGCCTGCTGGCGTCCGTCGCAGGGATCGGCGCGGCGGCGGTGGCGACTGGTCCGGCCGGTGCGTCGAACGTCGGGATGGCTGCGGTGGCGTGGTGCGCGGGTGCGGTGGCCGGCGTGCTGGTCACCGCGGTGGACGACCTGGTGAGTCTGTTCCGGCCCGCTTCCCCTTTTACGACTGAGTGACTGAGAGGTGCCGGATGGCTGCTCTGACCGCGGCAGTAGTGCTCGTCGGCATGCTGTGCGCAGTGGACCTGCTGCTCACCATGGGAGTGATCAGGAGGCTTCGGGAGTACGGCCCGGACGGGCCCGCACGTGTGCCGAGCAGGGGCATGACGCCGCTGCGTCCCGGAGAGGAACTGCCCGCCTTCACCGCCGTGGCGGTGGACGGCGCACGGGTCGGCAGGTCCTCACTGCCCGATGGGGCGCTGATCGCCTTCCTCTCCCCGAACTGCGAGCCGTGCCGGGCCAAGCTGCCCGAACTCGTCGCCCATGCCGCCGCCGACCCCGGCGGCCGGGAACGGACGATCGCCGTCGTCGTCGGCGAACCGAAGGAGTGCGAAGGCTTCGTCCGGGAGCTGAGCCCGGTGGCTCGGGTCGTCGTGGAGCCCAAGGGGGGCCCGGTGTGCGCGGCCCTGCGCGTGGACGCGTTCCCCACGACCCTGCGCATCCGCTCGGACCGGGGCCGTACCGAAGTCATCGGTCCCGTGCCGGACCTGACGCGAGAGGCGACCCCGCGATGAAACGGTCCCTGCCCGGGCGCCGGGGCGGGCTGCTGCCGGCCCTCGCCCTGGCGGCCGGGGCCGCTCCGGCCGCGTGCGCGCTGTATGCCGTGCTGAGTCTGGCCGCCGGTCTGCTGGGGGTCGCCGTAGCGTGGCTGACCAAGTCGGTGCTGGACAACCTGGGATCGAGCGAGGGCATGAGCGCGTTGCTCGCCCCGGCGTTCGGACTCACGGTCGTCGGCGCCGTCGCCGCCCTGCTGCCGCACGTGTGCCGCTACCTCTCCGCGGAGGTGGACCGGCGTACCGCACTCCGCGCCGACGCCCGGCTCTTCACCAAGGTGGCGGGCTTCCCCGGGCTGAGGCGCTTCGAGGACCCGGACTTCCTGGACCGGCTGCGACTGGCCCGGCAGGGCGGTGGCCGCGTCCCCGCGCAGGTGTTGAACGCGGCACTCGGTCTGGCACGGTCCGCGATCACGGTCACCGGCTTCCTGGGTTCCCTGCTGGTACTGAACCCGGTACTGACCGTCCTCGTGGCCGCCGCCGGGGTGCCCACGCTCTGCGCGGAGATCGCCCTTGCCCGCCGGCGGGCGGGCGTCGCCTGGCGCGTCGGGGCGACGGAGCGGCGGGAGTGGTTCTACGGCGGCCTCCTGGCGGACGCCGAAGCGGCGAAGGAGGTGCGCCTGTTCGCGATCGGCGGCTTCCTGCGGGACCGGATGCTCGCCGAGCGGCGGACCGCGGACGCGGCCCGCAGAGCGGTGGACCGGCGCGAGGTCGCCCTGCAGTCCGGCCTCGGTCTGCTCGCTGCACTGATGACGGGCGGGAGTCTGCTGTGGGCGGTGCGCGCGACGTACCGGGGCGAGTTGTCGGCGGGTGACGTCACACTTCTCGTCGCCGCCATCGCCGGGACCCAGTCCGCGTTCGCCGCGGTGGCGCACGAGGCGGCCCGTGCCAGTGAGTCACTGCTGATCTTCAGCCACTACCGGCATGTGATCGAGACCCCGCCGGACCTGGTGCTCGCGCCGGCCCCCCACCCGCTGCCCACGCTGCGCCGGGGCATCGAACTGCGCGACGTGTGGTTCCGGTACTCGGAGCGGCATCCCTGGGTCCTCAGGGGCGTCAACCTCACCATCCCCCACGGCAGTTCGACGGCCCTGGTGGGCCTCAACGGGTCGGGCAAGACAACGCTGGTCAAACTGCTCTGCCGCTTCTACGATCCGACCCGGGGCGCCATCCTGTGGGACGGCGTCGACCTGCGCGAGGTCGATCCGGCGGCACTGCGCGACCGGATCACCGCGGTGTTCCAGGACTTCGTGCAGTACGACCTGACAGCGGCCGAGAACATCGCGCTGGGCGACCTGACCGCGCTCGACGACGAGGAGCAGATCGTGTCCGCTGCGCGGCGGGCCGGGGCGCACGACACCCTGAAGGCGCTGCCGAAGGGCTACCGGACACCACTGACCCGGACCTTCTTCACGGAGGAGGACAAGGACGACCCCGAGTCGGGTGTGCTGCTGTCCGGCGGCCAGAGCCAGCGTCTGGCGCTGGCGCGGGCCCTGCTGCGGGGCACCCGGGACCTCATGATTCTCGACGAACCCTCCGCGCGACTGGACGCCGAGGCCGAGTACGAGATCCACACCTCGATCGCGCGGCACCGCGGCGGCCGGACCAGCGTCCTGATCTCCCACCGGATGGGCTCACTCCGCAATGCCGATGTCATCGTCGTCCTCTCCGGCGGGCGCATCGTCGAGCGCGGCGACCACGCCCGGCTGCTGGCGGCCGGTGGCGAGTACGCGCGGCTCTTCGCGCTCCAGGCCGCGGGCTACCTGCCCGAGGCCGCCGGACCGTCCGAGGGCGCAGCGCTGACGGAGGTGTCACCGTGACCGCCGGGCGGAACCTCCGGGTGGGTGCGGTGGTGCTGGCCGTCCTCGCGGCCTGCGGGACGGGCGCCGCGCGCCGTCTGCTCGTCGTCACGGTGCGGGGGACGAGCATGACCCCCACGCACCACGACGGGGACCGGCTGCTGGTGCGCCGTACGCGCACGGTGCGCCCAGGACAGGTCGTGGTGGCGCTGCGCCCCCGGTCCCCGGCGGTCTGGAGGGAGGACCGGCACAGTCCGCTGATCGTGAAGAGGGTGGCGGCGCTGCCCGGGCAACCGGTGCCGCCCGGCTCGGTCCCCCCACTGGCGCAGGGCCGGGAGGGGCGGGTGCCGACGGGCCGCGTGGTCCTCCTCGGCGACAACGCCGCCGCCAGCGTGGACTCACGCCGGCTGGGCTTCCTCCCACTGGGCGACGTGCTCGGGGTGGTGAGCTGGTCCCTGCCCCGGCCCGGGAGCGAGCACGGACGGTGAAGGCCGTGGGTTGCCAGCGGTGAGCGTGAGGTACAAGCGGCCGTCGGGCTTACCGTCACCGCGATCAATGAGCGCTTCCCAGGCATCCGTTCAGTGCGTTCCCCGGCCGTGGCGTGGCCGTGTGGCCCTGCTGCCGAGTCGTTTGCCGAGCCACCAGGAGGTCAGGCAACCGGCGGCGAACACCGCGGCGACAGCGGCGTCGGCCATCTGGTGACGGCCGTCGGTGCCCTCCCCGTCGTTGACAGCCGGCCCTGTCGCCCCGTCCGGGCCGGCCGGCGTCCACGCTGCCCGGACGATCCCGCTGCGCGCACGTAACCAAGCGTCCGTTTCGTCCTCACCTCCGCAGACCCGCACGAACGCCCGTACGACGTCCTCCCGGGGCAAGGTGGCGCGGCCCAGTACGGTCGCGAGCGTGCTGGAAGGCAACGAGTCGCCGTTCCGCTGTGCGCGAGCCGCGATCTCCCGGTAGGTCAGCCCCGACCACGCCTTGAGTGCACGCATGCGGTCCACGAACGACCGGGGGTCGGAGACGTCGTCGGGGCGGGGCGGACAGTGATGCGTCATCTCATGGCCTCTCGTGAGGGGCGGCGGAAACGCCGGCGCGGCGGTGCAGCCCGATGGTGACCATCGGCTTTCCCGGCCGCAAGACACCTACGGCCCCCTTGGTGTCCCGGACACCGATCACCCCTGTCACCTGCGCGTTCCGGGCTGTCCCGGACAGCCCGGGAGGCTTTCCGGCCCGCTCGGGGCGCTGCCCGCCATGGGTCCGGTCATGGGGCGTGGTGGCGTCTGTCGCAGGGGCGAGGAGCTCGACCGGCTTGTCGCTCACCGGGGCGGCCCGCTCCCTCGATCCTGGCGTGTGGTCAGGGTGCGGACTCGATGATGAACTGCTGACCGGGCTTTCCCCGACAGGGCCCCAGCCTTGCCTCAGCGCCTTCAGACGTCGCCGTGCCCGCCATGCCGACGCATCCTTCGCCGCTCACCCGAAGCACATAGTGGCCGCTTCCCTCCGGCCCGGTGGGCTCGATCCGGAACCGGCTGGATTGTTCACAGGCCTCCCACGGTTCCAGCAGTCCTGCCAACGGCTTCGCTACCAGCGCCTTCAGACAGCCCTTGCCGTGGTCCGGGTGGTACCACTGGATCCGGAACGAGTTCCCGCCGAGTGGCTCCAGCAAGGTCTCCTGTGGCGCCACTTCATCGCACGGGCGCTGCACAGCCACGAAAGGCTCATAGCCCCGGACGCGCCCGTCCGTCAGACAGAGGCCCTCCGCCAGCACAGGTCGGATCCGCACGCGTCCCGAGGGCAGGCTCGGCCAGACACTGGGCGAGGCCGACACCCCGCCCCGGGCTTGTCCGTTGCTGTCTGACGTGCCGTCGGAAACCCACATCCAGACGGTGGCGGCGACCGAGACCGTCACGACCACCAACACCAGCAGGGCCAATCCCCTGTGGGAGGTCGGGAGGGAAAGAACGTGCCGGGCAGGCCCTTCGATGTCGCTTTCAGCCGCCCGGCCATCCCGGCCGGCGAGTTCTTCCCAGGTTTCGAGCCACTGCGCCGCCCTCTCCCCATCACCGCAGGCACGCACAAAGGCGGCCAGCAATTCTGGGCGGGGTGAGGTCTTGCCGCCAAGCACATTGGCGAGCGTGCTGCGTGGCAGTACCTCACCACGCTCAGCGGCTTGCTTCTCCAACTGCCGGTATGTCAGCCCGGAACGCTCCTTGAGCCGGCACAAGGCGGCGATGAAACCGGCGACGTCCTCGATCTGCTGCGGATCTAATTCTCCCGTCCTTCGCATGCAGCCATCCTCGGTTCGGTCGCTGAGCACCGGCAACATGGGTGCGGAGCTCGCCGACGAGTCCCGGACAAGATCCCGAAGACGCCCTCGACCAGGCTGGATGGCGGTGTGTTGGCTGACCGGACGCCGCTGCCGGAGAGTGCGGAAGGCGATGTGGAACCGGCACCCACCACTGGACGACTCTTCCCGGAACGCTCCGACCGACCTGCCGCACCCGTTGCGGCCGGGCGAGTACCGGCGAGGCGAGAGCGGCCGACGAGCCGGTGCACAGCCTGCTCTCGACGGCAACAGGGCCGCTGCACGACCTCGCACCGACGCCCGCCCAGGCGTCCAGCCCCGCACTCCACCGCGGCGCTGCCGGCTGCCCCGGCCCTCCGGCGGGTGCTCCCCAGGTCGGTCTTCCGGCGAGGGAGTACCGTCACCGCGGACCAGGCCGGTGACGCGCCCGTCTTCGAGGCGGTCACGGCCCGCATCCGGGTGCCGAGGACCGGCCCGGCCGGTCCTCGGCACCCCGGAGGGCCCAGGGGCAGGGCGGCCCCGCGGACAAACCCCCCGCGACCCCCGGGCCCCAGCGCCGGCGC
>NZ_JBEXOM010000035.1:0-55172 GCF_040611555.1 Streptomyces sp. NPDC006624
CATCGGGCGGCCTGTCTGTTTGTCCGCTCTCGCCTCCTTTTCCGCGGCCCGTCCGGCGGGGGCGCCCCCCCCCCCCCCGCCCCCCGCCCCCCCCCCCCCCCCCCCCCCGCCGGCGGTTTGTCAGTGCCCGTGCGGCGGCTGCGGCGCGAGCACCAGCATCGTGACGTCGTCCCCGACGTCCGGGCAGTGCCGCACCAGGTCGGACCACACCCGCTCGGCCAGGGCGGCCGGGTCCTCGGCGGCGAGCCCCGGCAGCCGCTCGGCCAGCGGATAGAAGACCCCGGCGGCGTCCCTGGCCTCGGTGACCCCGTCCGACGCGAGGAACAGCAGGTCTCCGGCGCGCAGCGGCACCGGGACGACCCGGGGCGGCGCGGCCTCGGCGAGCCCCAGCCCGAGCGGTGTGCCCGGCTCGACGTCCGGCTCCAGGACCTTCCCGTCCCGCAGCAGCAGCGGACCGGACTGCCCGCACGCCACGACCCGCACCAGATCCGCGTCGGGGGAGAAGTCCAGCAGCACCGCCGTCGCGAACAGCTCGGCGTGCGGATCGCCCCCCGCGTCCACCGCCAGCCTCCGGTCCAGCCGGCGGGCGACCTCCTCCGGGTCGGGCTGGTCCAGCACCGCCTCCCGGAACGCCCCCAGCAGTGACGCGACCGTGGCGACGGCCGACAGCCCGTGCCCCTGCACATCGCCCATGACCGCCCGGACGCCGTAGGGACCCGCCCGTACGTCGAAGAAGTCGCCCCCGACGAGCGTCCCGCGCTGCGCGGCCCGGTACAGCCCGGCGCACCGCACCGGCCCCACCCGCTCGGGCAGCGGCGGCACGACGGCCCGCTGCGCGACCTCGGCGACGGTCCGCTCGGTGACCAGCTGCGCGTCCCGCCTGCTGCGCACGTACGACAGCAGCACGCTCAGCACCGCGACGAAGCAGACGGTCAGCAGATCCGTACTGCCGGGGTGGTTCAGGCTGAACGTCGGCACGATCAGCACCACGACCACCAGCGCCCCGAGCACGGCCGTCAGCACCGGTCCGTGCGCGAGGACGGCCAGCGGCGGGATGGCGCCCAGCAGGAAGCCGATGTCCAACGGTTCCGGGCTGATCAGCCCCGCCAGGCACACCGCCACCAGCAGCGCGGACGGCAGCACCCGGGCCCAGACCGGCGGCGGTGCGCCGCGCAGCCAGCCCCGCCGGTCCGGGTCCCGGCGGGGCGGCAGACCGCGCACGCTGTTCACATCACCACGCTGCTACGGCACGCGGGCCCCCGCACGCCGGGACCCGGACCGGCGGACCGCGGGCCGGGGCTAGAAGGGCGGCCGGGTCTAGAAGGGCGTGAGCGTCAGCCGGATTCCCGTGGGGGCCGTGTCCTGGATGTAGGAGGCGAAGTCGGCCACGTCGTCGAAGGCGAAGCCGTACGCCTTGCCGTCCCGGGCGGCCGCGTGCATGGCCTTGGCGTAGTGGTTGGTGAGGGCGGTGCCGTAGAAGGACGCGGGGTCGGACGTCGGCTGCTCGGCCGAGCTCAGCAGTGTGGAACGGTTGAACCCGGCGCCCAGGATCGCGGCGACCGGCCCGGTCGTCCCGTCGTTGGGGGCGGCGAGCGCGCCGTCGCAGAACAGCACGTCCCGGGTGGAGGGCCTGCCGAAGGAGACCTCCGCTGGCCCGGTGAAGGAGAACCGGTCGCCGCGCACCCGGCCGGTGAACGTGCCGGCGTTGGTGGTCACCTTCAGGTCCCGGCCGGTGTACGTGCTCCACACCTCGTCGATGGAGGGCGCGAAGTAGTCCCGGGAGAACAGCCCGGCGTCCAGGCCGTGGCCGGGGGCGATGATCCGCGTGTCGTCCACCACCAGCCGCGCGAACTCCGGGACCTCCCGCACCGCGGCGAAGGCCGCCGCCCGGCCCCCGTCCCGCAGCGTGCCCGTCGTCTGGTCCTCGGCACCGGTCAGCCGGATGCTCAGCGGCACGCTGAACATGTCGACCATGGTCGTGTTGCAGAACATCCCCGCGGAGTTGTACGTGAACTCGGCGCAGTCGTGCAGCACCCCGTAGTTGGGGTCCGAGGACACCCAGCCCGCCGGGTACTGCAGGGCCGGGTTGCCGGCCCCGTCGGCGACGACCTTGAACTTGAGCTTCGCGCCCAGCGACACGTAGATCCGGCCCGACATGTACGGCAGGGACAGCCGGGTCTCGCCGCTGCCGGCCAGGGAGATCGCGTAGTCGGTGAAGCCGTCCGGCCCGTTGTCCGACAGGGCCACCGGCGCCAGGGTGCCGTCGGGCCGCAGGCGGACCTGCCGGCCGTCCGCGTTGCCCACGACGTAGACGTGCACGGAGCCGTTGGCGAAGGAACCGCTGTCGTTGACGAGCGTCAGCGGAAGGGCGGCCGCCGCCTTCGGCGCGTTCCGGGACGTCTCCGCCAGCGCGTGGGGGGCCAGCGCGGCGACCGCCGGAGCGGCGACCACCGCGCCGCCGAGGCCCGCCAGGAGCGAACGGCGGGTGAGAGGACGGCGGTGGCGGGGAGCGGGGTGAGGAGTCATGTGGGGGGCCTCCTGGTGTACGGACGGGCAGCGTGCGCGACGGCCCGAATGAGAGCGCTCTCATGTGGGTCGACGCCACGGATGCTACGGACGGGCGGCGCCACAGCCAACCCGTCCGTCACACAGAAATCCCCAAAAACACACCACAGTTGAGGCGCCCCGGGTCGCTTTAAGCGGCTCTTAAGGACCGCTTAAGCCGCTCCCGAAACGCGATGGACGGGCTCCCGGTGATCGCGTAACGTGTGCCGCGCCACGCCCCGAGACGAGCGAAGGAGGGCAGAGCCGTGCAGTCCACACCGTTCCCGCGCTCCCTTTCTGTCGTCCCGGCGTGCCGCGCCTGATCCACCGGGAGCGCTCTCCACAGCGAACCGTCCCGGAGGACACCCATGACCGATCCGGTCATCCGCGCGCTCGACGCGAGCGACGCCGCACTCTTCGACACCCTGCCCGACCCGCTGGGCGCCCGTGAGGGCCACCGGCGCACCCGGCACCGCCCCGACTGGAAACGCGTGGCGCTGCGCGACGGCCGCGTCGTCGCCCGCGGCGCCTGGTGGGGCGGCCCCGACGACACCGAGCCCCTCAACGTCAACTGGTTCGACGTGGCGGACGGCGAGGAGGAGGCGGGCGCCGCACTCCTGCGCTCCGCCCCCTGGCAGGTGGAACTGGAACTCAACCTGCCGTCCGGCTGGCGCGACGACCCGGCCCTGCGCGCCGCCGCCGGAACCCGCGTCACCGCGGCCCGCAAGGCCGGCTACGACCTCCTCGTCGAACGCCTCATCTACCGCTGGACGACCGGCCACGGCCTGCCCGAACGCCGCGCCCGCCTGGAGTACCGCGCCGAACCGGACGACGCCGTCTTCCTCGACGCGCTGCGCCGCATCCACTCCGTCACCCTGGACGCCCACGCCCTGAAGGCCATCGCGGAGGGCGGACTCGACCGGGCCGCCCAGGAGGAACTCGACTTCTTCCACTGGTGCCCCTCGCCCCGCGCGTGGTGGCAGGTCGCGTACACCCCGCAGGGCGAGACGGCGGGCATCCACATCCCGGCCCACAACCCGTCGGGCCCCTGCATCGGCTTCATCGGCGTCCTGCCCGAGCACCGGGGCCGCGGGTACGCCTACGACCTCCTGGCCGAGTGCACCCACTTCCTCGCCGAACGGGGCGCGGAGTTCGTCGCCGCGGCCACGGACCGGGGCAACGTCCCGATGGCCGCCACCTTCGCCAGGGCCGGCTACCCGGTGGTCAAGGAACGCCTCAGCTTCCACCCGGGGTAGGGAGGAAGACCGTCCGCGGGGATCAGCGGGCGTTCAGCAGCCCGTCCGCCGCCGTCAGGACCTCCGTGACACGGAGCCCGAACGCCGCGTCGCACGCGTGCGGGCGGCCCGTCCGGGCGGCGGTGAGCAGGGCGTCGGCGGCCCGCCGGAGAGCGGGCACGGCTCCGCCGGAGTCCTCCGGCAGGACCGCGACGCCGGCCTCCCCGCGGAGTTCGACGGCGGCACCGGCCGCGGCGGGCGGTGCCGTCAGGCTCAGGGTGAGGGTGCTCGACGCGCCGCCCGCGTGGTCGAGGACGACGTGGGCGGTGTCCCCTGGCCCGTACGCCGCCGCCGTCACGTTCCGCACGTCCCCGAGCACCGGCAGCAGCACGGACAGGGCGTGCGGGCCGACGTCCCACAGGGCGCCCTTCTCCCGCCGCCACGGCGTCGCGAAGGGGCTCTCGCTGGTGAACACCGCCCCCAGCCACTGCGCCCGCGCCGTGAACCAGCCCGGCACCGCGGCCTGTTCGGCGATCCAGGCCTCGGCCCCGGGCTGGAAGCGCGTCGTGAAGAACACCACCGAGGCGACCCCGGCCTCCCGGGCGGCCTCCACCACGGCACGGCCTTCCGGCACCGTCGCCGCCAAGGGCTTGTCGAGCAGCAGATGGCACCCGGCCCGCGCCGCCCGCACGGCCAGCCCGGCCTGCACCTGCGGAGGCAGGGCCACGGCGACCGCGTCCACGTCGGCGAACAGCTCGTCGGCGTCGTCGTACGCCCGGACACCGTGCCGCTCCGCCAGCTCCCCGGCGGCCTCGGGGCGGCGCCCCCACACCCCCACGAAGTCCAGCTCCTCGTGCCCGCTCAACGCGGGTGCGTGGGCCAGCTGCGCCCAGGGTCCGGTGCCCAGCAGTCCTATGCGCATGCCGCCGCCTCTCCACGCTGCCCGAAACCGCGGACGGCCGCAGTCCCGGCGGTCGCCCGACGCAGAGCGTGTCACACGCGAACGGGCGCGGGCGAAGGGGGGCGCACAACAGAAAAGGCAAGGAGCGCTCTCCTTGCCACTCTCAACTTATAGCGCACGGGGGGTCTTGCGGCAAGGCCCCCCGTGTACCGCAGACTGTCCGGCCTGAGCCCAGGACCTGCGGAAACGGGAGCATGACGTGACCCCTGTGACCACGAGCGCGTTCGACCTTCCCGACCGCCTCTCACACAAGGCCGACCCGGCCCTGATCGCGCGGGACGAGCGGCACTTCGCCGCGGTCGCCGCCTGCCTGGAAGAGACGATCGCCGACCTGTCCCGCCGCCTGGAGGCCGAACGCAGGGCCCCCGCCGGCAGGGGCCGGCAGGCGATGGACCGCGACGCCGAGGTCCACCGCCTGACCTCCCGCCTGCGCGCCCTGCGCCGCTTCGGACTCGACCTGTGCCTCGGGCACATGGTCGGCGCGGACGACGACGAGCCCGTGTACGTGGGACGGTTCGGGCTCACCGACAGCGAAGGACGCCGGCTGCTGGTCGACTGGCGTTCCCCCGCGGCCGAGCCGTTCTTCGGCGCCACCCACGGCAACCCGATGGGCCTGGCCGCCCGGCGCCGCTACCGCTGGACCGGCGGCCGGGTCAGCGACTACTGGGACGAGGTGTTCACCCCCGACGCCCTCGCCGGGCACGCCGCGCTCGACGACCAGTCGGCCTTCATCGCCGGCCTCGGCGCCCACCGCTCCTCCCGGATGCGGGACGTGCTCGGCACCATCCAGGCCGACCAGGACGCCGTCATCCGCGCCGGCTCCCGCGGCGCCCTCGTCGTCGACGGGGGCCCCGGCACCGGCAAGACCGTCGTCGCCCTGCACCGCTCCGCCTACCTCCTGCACTCCGACCCGCGCCTCGGGCAGCACCGCCGGGGCGGCGTCCTGTTCGTCGGCCCGCACCGGCCCTACCTGTCCTACGTCTGCGACGTGCTGCCCGGCCTCGGCGAGGAGGGCGTGCAGACCTGCATCCTGCGCGACCTGGTCGACGAGGGAGCCACGGCCGGCGACGAGACCGACCCCGAAGCGGCACGTCTGAAGTCGTCCGCCGCGATGGTGGCGGCCATCGAGAAGGCCGTCGGGTTCTACGAGGAGCCGCCCGCCGAGGGCATGACGGTCTCCACCCACTGGTCCGACGTCCGCCTGAGCGCCCGCGACTGGGCCGTGGCGTTCCGGGCGGCGGACCCCGGCACCCCGCACAACGAGGCACGCGACCAGGTCTGGGAGGAACTCCTGACGATCCTCGTGGACAAGCACGAGGGCGGGATCGAGGAAGGACCGCTGCGCGCGTCCCTGGCGCGGGACGGGGAGCTGCGCGCGGCCTTCCACCGCGCCTGGCCGCTCCTCGAGGCGACCGACCTCGTCGGCGACCTCTGGTCGGTGCCCGCCTATCTGCGGATGTGCGCTCCCTGGCTCAGCCGCGACCAGGTGCGCACCCTGCAACGCGCCGACCCGCAGGCCTGGACCGTGTCCGACCTGCCGCTGCTCGACGCGGCACGCCGGCGGCTCGGCGACCCGGAGGCGTCCCGGCGCGGCCGCCGCCAGGAGGCCGCCGTCGCCGCCCAGCGGGAGCGCATGTCCGACGTCATCGACGACCTGCTCCAGGCGCACACCTACGACGACGGCGAAGGCGTGCTGATCATGCTGCACGGCCAGGACATGCGGAACTCCCTGGTCGACGAGAGCGCCCTGCCCACCGCCGACCCGGACCGGCTCGCCGGGCCGTTCGCGCACATCGTCGTCGACGAGGCGCAGGAACTGACCGACGCCGAGTGGCAGATGCTGCTGGCGCGCTGCCCGTCCCGCAGCTTCACCGTCGTCGGGGACCGCGCCCAGGCCCGGCACGGCTTCACCGAGTCGTGGGCGGAGCGCCTCGAACGCGTCGGGTTCGACCGCGTCGGCCTGGCCTCCCTGAGCATCAACTACCGCACCCCGGCGGAGATCATGGCGGAGGCCGAGCCGGTCATCCGGGCCGTGCTGCCGGACGCCAACGTGCCGGTCTCCGTCCGTGCCGGCGGCGTCCCCGTCCGCCACGGGTCCACCGCCGAACGGGACGCGATCCTCGGCGCCTGGCTGGCCGGACACGCCGAGGGGATCGCCTGCGTGATCGGCGACCCGGCGTTCCGCTCGGCGTCGCCCCGGGTCCGTTCACTGACCCCGGAGCTGTCCAAGGGCCTGGAGTTCGACCTCGTGGTGCTCGTCGACCCCGAGGACTTCGGCGACGGTGTCGAGGGCGCCGTCGACCACTACGTGGCGATGACCCGGGCGACCCAGGAACTGGTGATCCTCACCGGCTCCTGACGCCCGCCCGGGCCCCGCGGACGGCACTCCGCGGCCGGCTCCTCGCGGATCCGGTCCAGCATGAACGCCGGCGACGGGGTGGCCCGGCGGGCTGAGGATGTGGCGCAGCCCGCTGGAGCCCTGTGGTCGAAGGTGTCCGCGATGTGCACGTGCTGGAGCCTGTCACCGCGTAGCGCGTCATCGCCGCGACGTCCGCCGCCGGGTCGGCGCCCGAGAGGCGGAAGGGGTGCGGGGCGCAGTACAGGTGGTTCACCCACCGCTTGTTGAGCGCGCGGACGAGGCCGACGGCCGGGGTGTTCCCCTCGCAGAAATCGTCCGGGGTGGGCCTCCAGGTTCAGGGCGATGCCCTCGCGTTGGCACACCGGCAGCAGTTCCTCCAGCGTGCGCCAGAAGGCGGCCTCGCTCGCGGCGGCCTGCTCGGCGCGGCCCTTGAACTCCCAGTTCATCAGCGGGCGTTCGAGGCGGACGGTGATCTCGATCGTCCGCTTCCAGTAGCGGACGGCCGCCTGCCGTTCGGTCTCGTCCGGTGAGGACCACGTGTACAGGGGGAGCACCGAGGACAGGCGCACCCCGTGCGTGCGCAGCGCGTTCTTCGGCTCCGCCACCCGGGCGTCGTCCGCCCGCGGGTGCGGGAAGAACGGCATGAAGTCCTCGCGGGACGACAACTCGATGCACCCGAAGCCCAGTTCGGCGACCGCGCGCACCATCTCGCCGATCGGCAGGGCGCGGTGCAGGGCGTCGTCCGCGGCGGCGTTGACCGGGGCGGTGGCCGGTGTGGTGGCCGGTGTGGTGCCGTCCTTGACGTCCCTGGCCGCTCCGCACCTGCCCAAGCGGGGACGGCGGGTGCCCGACAGAGGAACCTCCCCTCTCGTTTGACAGCGGCACTCCTCCCGCCCACTATGTGAGTGAGCGCTCACACGCTTTGGAGGAATGATGAGTGTGATCAAGACAGCCGGACTCACCCGGCGATTCGGTGAGGTCACGGCCCTGGAAGGGCTGACGCTGCAGCTGCCGCGGGCCGGGGTGATCGGGCTGGTGGGGCCCAACGGGTCGGGCAAGTCGACCCTGATCCGCATGCTGCTCGGGCTGATCGCCCCCACGTCGGGGACGGCCGAGGTGCTGGACGAGCCGATCAGCGCGCCGGGCCGCTACCTGGACCGGGTCGGCGCCCTGGTGGAGAACCCCGCCTTCGTCCCCGGCCTGTCGGCGCGGGCGAATCTCCTGTCGCTGGCCCGGCTGCGCGGCCTGCCGGCGTCGCGGGTGGACGAAGTGCTCCAGGTCGTGGGTCTGACCGGGCGGGACACCGAGCCCGTCAAGCGCTTCTCGCTGGGGATGAAGCAGCGCCTGGGCATCGCCGCGGCCCTGCTGCCCGATCCGGAACTGCTGATCCTGGACGAGCCCACCAACGGGCTCGATCCGTCGGGCATCGTGGAGATCCGCGGGCTGCTGGCCGACCTGGCCCGCTCCGGCCGGACCGTCATCGTCTCCTCGCACCTGCTCGCCGAGATCGAGACGGTCTGCGACTTCCTGGTCGTCATCCGCTTCGGCACCCTGATCTACTCCGGACCCGTCACCGACCTGCTCGCACGCACCAGGCAGCGCATCGAGATCGCGGCGGAGCACGAACGGGACACGGCGGCCCTGCGGGCACTGCTGTCCGCGGACGGCTGGCAGGTGGAGCCCGCCCCCGAGGGGCGGCTCGGCGTCCTCGCCGACGAACGCCAGGGCGCCGACCTCAACCGCACGGCCGCCCGCGGCGGCATCACCCTCAAGTCGATGACCCTGGTGCGCGGCAGCCTGGAGGAGATCTTCCTGGAGATGACCGGCAGCAGCGACAAGGACCTCACGGCAGCCCGCGCAGGGGCTGCGGAACGGAAGGCGTCATGATCAACGCAGTGCGCAGCGAGCTCCTGCGGACCCGCCGCAAGGGCGTCGTCCTCGGCTGGTTCGGTCTGACGATCCTGTTCACCGCCATGATCAACATGGTGATGGCGCAGGTCGTCGGAGCCTCCTCCGCCCAGCCCGAATCAGGTCCCGGTGTCTCCTTCCCGACGCTCGCCCAGTGGCAGGCCGCCGACGGCATCACCGCCGGGCTGTCCTCGGCCGCCGGGATGTACGGGGTGGTGGCCCTGTCCTTCTGGGCGATCGCGACGGCCGGCGACTACAGCAGCGGCCTGATCCGGCTGACCGCCTCCGCCCAGCCCGACCGCGTCCGGCTGCTGCTGGGCAAGGTCGGCGCGCTGACCCTGTGGACGGCCGCCGTCACGACGGTGGCGCTCGTCGCCAACCTGGTCATCGCGCCCATGGCGGCCCGCAGCGCGGACATCGACGTCTCCGCCTGGGGCGAGAACATCGGCCCGACCCTGGCCGGCGCCTGGTTCAACCTGTTCTGCACCCTGTTCGTCTGGGGCGTGATCGGACTGGTGCTGGCCCTGATCACCCGATCCGCGGCCGTCTCGATCTCCGTCGGCGTCGGATACGTCCTCGTCGTGGAGGCGGTCATCACCGCCGCCCTCGACTCCATCGCCGACTGGACGCCCGGGGCCACCCTGGGCGCGCTCGCCAACGGCGGGACCAGCGGCGTGCCGTACGGTACCGCCCTGACCCTCGGCGCCCTCTACACCCTCGTAGGCTTGGGCATCGCGCTCGCCGTGTTCCGGCGCCGCGACATCACCGACTGACCACAGCCCGCCACATGCCTTGGGAAGGGGAACGTGCCATGGCCTCCCGCGGCGCCGCCACGCGCACCAAACTCGTCGACACCACCATCAGACTCGTCGGCGAACTGGGCTACGCCAAGACCACCACCCGGGCCATCGCCCAGGCGGCCGGTGTCGCCGAAGGCACGCTCTACCGGCACTTCCCCGACAAGGCCACCCTGTTCGGCGAAGCGATCCTGCAGCAGAACCAGCACGTCGTCGACTGGATCGACACCCTGCCCGCACGCGCAGGCACCGCGACCGTCGCGGAGAACCTCACCGACTGCCTCACCCAGCTCGCCGCCCTGCGCGCCGACATCCTCCCGCTCGAACTGGCCATGCTCACCGACCCCGAACTCGCCCGTGTCGCCCCGCCCCCCGGCACCCTGCCGGGCCCGCCAGGGCGGCTCGAGGAGTACCTGCGCGCCGAGCAGGGCCTCGGACGCCTGCGCGCCGACGCCGACCCGGCGCACAGCGCCGTCGTCCTGCTGGCCCTGCTGTTCGGCATGGCCATGAACCCGCCCGGCCCGCCGGAGCAGCAGGCGAGTCCCGCCCTGCCCGGCATCGCCGAAGCGGTGGACCTCATCCTCAAGGGCCTCGGACCCGGCGCGGCCTGAAACCGGCCGGCGGACCCTCACGAACCCGTTCCGGGACGCGCCCGGTGCGCGCCGCCCCGTGACGGAACCTCAGCACCGGTGCCCCTCCCCACCCGCGCGAGGCGAGGCACGGGGCGTGGGACGCGCCGCCGTGCCGGGGCTCACCCCTCGTCGGGTGCCCCGGGGTTCCAGTCGTACGGGCCGCCGCCCTGCCACTCGATCAGCTCGGAGTCGTCGACGGCCGTGTCGGCGGTCGGCAGGCCCTCGCGGTGCAGCAGGTCCAGGACGTCGAAGAGGCTGTAGGCGACGCCCATGCGCTCGCCGTGGATGGTCACCAGGCGTCCGCCGTCCGGCGCGGGCGGCTGCACGATGACAGGCGGTTGACCTTCCATAGCCCCACCATGCTCCCGAAACGGCCGTTCCGCAGCCTGATGGACTCCAGAAGCGGGACTGAGGTCTCATCAGGACCCCTCGGCAGCCCTCCGGCAGCCCTCCGGGCGCGCGCGGGTCGATGTCGCCCGGAGGCGGGGGTGGCCGATCGGCCGCGGGGGATTCAGCGGCCCGGGTGCTGAATGCGTTCTCCTTCTTCTATTGGACGTCCGCACCCCACGGCGGCCACGCTGGAGTGGGCCATCGCCCGAACAGCCGAAACGACAGCCGGAAGAGGTCACGAGCCCATGCACACCCGCCGCATCGGTGACGTCGACGTCAGTGCGATCGGTCTGGGCGCGATGCCCATGTCCATCGAGGGCCGCCCGGACGAGGAGCGCTCCCTCGCCACCGTGCACGCCGCGCTCGACGCCGGAGTGACCCTGATCGACACCGCGGACGCCTACCACCGGGACGCCGACGAGGTCGGTCACAACGAGACCCTGATCGCCAAGGCCCTCGCCTCCCACGACCTGGGCGAGGACGTCCTGGTCGCCACCAAGGGCGGCCATCTGCGCCCCGGGGACGGCAGCTGGACGCTCGACGGCAGCCCCCGCCACCTGAAGCAGGCCTGCGAGGACTCGCTGCGCCGGCTCGGCGTGGAGGTCATCGGGCTCTACCAGTTCCACCGGCCCGACCCCCGCGTCCCGTACGCCGAGTCCGTCGGCGCCATCCGGGAACTGCTCGACGAGGGCAAGATCCGCATGGCCGGCATCTCCAACGCGAACCCGGAGCAGATCCGCGAGGCGCACGAGATCCTGGGCGGCCGGCTGGTCTCCGTGCAGAACCAGTTCTCCCCGGCCTTCCGCTCCAGCGAGCCGGAACTGCGCCTGTGCGACGAACTCGGCATCGCCTTCCTCCCCTGGAGCCCTCTCGGCGGCATCTCCAGGGCCGGTGAACTGGGCTCCGAGCACGCCCCGTTCGCCCGTATCGCCGAGGCCCGCGGCGTGAGCCCGCAGCGGGTGTGCCTGGCGTGGATGCTCGCCAAGTCGCCCGTGGTCGTGCCGATCCCGGGCGCGAGCCGCCCGGAGACCGTCCGCGACTCGGCCGCCGCCCCGGAGCTCGTCCTGACGCCCGCGGAACTGGCGGAGCTGGACGCCGCCTGAGCAGACCGAGGGACCCGGGGCGCCGCCCCGGGTCTCATGCTGCGGACACCTGCGACGACACCATCCCCACCCCTGGTGTACTCCAGGCCCGCCAGGGAAGTAAGCGCTTGCCATGCGCACCGGCAACCGGGGAGGACCTCCGTCGATGGCATCGTCGTGGGAAAGACCGCTCGACCACCGCTACCGGGGCGAGCACCCGATCCGCACCCTCGCCTATCTGTTCCGCGCCGACCGGCGGCGGCTGCTCGCGGCCGTCGTCGTCTTCACCGTCAAGCACAGCCCCGTCTGGCTGCTGCCGCTCATCACCGCGTCCATCATCGACACGGTCGTCCAGCACCAGCCCCTCAGCCGGCTCTGGACCAGCACCGGGCTCATCCTGTTCATCCTGCTCGTCAACTACCCCCTGCACGTGCTGTACGTCCGCCTCCTGTACGGCAGCGTCCGCCGGATGGGAACCGCCCTGCGCTCCGCCCTGTGCACCCGCATGCAGCAGCTCTCCCTCGGCTACCACTCCCGGGTCAGCGCCGGCGTGCTCCAGGCCAAGGTCGTCCGGGACGTGGAGACCGTCGAGCAGATGGTCCAGCAGACCGCCGAGACCGGGCTCGGCGCCATCACCGTGCTCACCGGCGGACTCGTCATCATCGCCGTCCGCACACCCGAGTTCCTCCCCGTCTTCCTCGTCGTCGTGCCCGCCGCCGCGCTCCTCGTGGCCCGGCTCCGCGCCCGGCTGCGCACCCACAACGAGCACTTCCGCCACGAGGTGGAAACCCTGTCGTCCCGTGTGACCGAGATGACCCGCCTCATCCCCGTCACCCGCGCCCACGGCCTGGAGGGCAAGGCCCTGCGCCGGATGGACGGCACCCTCGACCGCCTCCTCACCTCCGGTCTCCGCCTCGACCTGGTCAACGGCCGCTTCGGCTCCCTGGCCTGGGTCGTGCTCAACGTCGTCGGCGTGCTGGTCCTGGCCGGCGCGGCGCTGATCTCGTACCACGGCGTCTGGGGCGTCACCGCCGGGGACGTCGTGATGCTCAGCGCCTTCCTGACCACCCTCACCAACTCCACGACCACGCTGGCGGGACTCGCGCCGGTCATCACCAAGGGACTGGAGTCGGTCCGTTCGGTGGGGGAAGTGCTCCAGGCCCCCGAACTGGAGGACAACGAGGGCAAGGCGGAGCTGACCGCCCTGCGCGGCGCCGTCAGCTTCGAGCACGTCGACTACGCCTACGAAACCGACGGGCGCACCGCCGTCCGCGACTTCACCCTGGACGTCCGGCCGGGCGAGACGGTCGCCCTGGTGGGTGCCTCCGGCGCCGGCAAGTCCACCGTGCTCAACCTCGTCATCGGCTTCATCCGCCCCACCTCCGGGCGCCTGCTGCTCGACGGCACCGACATGAACACCCTCGACCTGCGCACCTACCGCCGCTTCCTGTCGGTCGTGCCGCAGGAGCCGACCCTCTTCGACGGCACCGTCCGCGAGAACGTCGCCTACGGCATGGACGACGCAGACGAGGAGAGGGTGCGGGCGGCCCTGCGCGACGCCAACGCCCTGGAGTTCGTCGACCGGCTCCCGAGGGGCCTCGACACCCTGGTCGGCGAGCACGGCGCCCGGCTCTCCGGCGGCCAGCGGCAGCGGCTCGCCATCGCCCGGGCCCTGGTCCGCGACCCCAAGGTGCTGGTGCTGGACGAGGCGACCTCGGCCCTGGACACCCGCTCGGAGGCCCTCGTGCAGCAGGCGCTGACCCGGCTACTGCGCGGACGCACCACGTTCGTCGTCGCGCACCGCCTGTCCACGGTCCGGGGCGCCGACCGGATCGTGGTGATGGGCGATGGCCGGATCGAGGAGGTCGGCACGCACGAGGAGCTGCTGCGCCGGGGCGGGGCGTACACGGCCCTGCACAGCGGTCAGCTCGCATGACGGCGTGATGAGCCGTCCGTCCGGCGGGACCGTCCCCACGGACGATTGGTCGTGAAGCGAATGAATTCGGTCAATGATGAACCGGTGCGCGAGGGGGGTGATTGCTTCGGCACGGTCCGGGCATACGCAGCGAAAACATAGAGAGGGGCGCTTCGTGCTCGTACCGGACCCGAAGGTCGTGAGGACGTTGCTGACGCGGTACGCGTCACTGCAGATCGCGCAGGCGGAAAGGCACACACCGGCCAGGGCACGCGAGGTGGAGGACGTCAGTTACACCCTGTGCGTGATGATGGGGACGTCCGTCATCCATGACGCCATCGCCCGGGCAGACGCCCTGCTGCTCGCCAAGGGGCAGCCCGCGGACGTCACGCCCGCCGACCCCGAAGGGGAGAGCGACCTGTCGCTGGCCGTCTGACACGGCCACGGCCGACGGACCGACGCACGCCCCGACGGCCCTCAGGGGGCCGCCGGGGCGGCGGTCTTCCCGTGGAACGCCGTGCGGTACGCGTACGGCGTGGTGCCCACCACCTTGCGGAACCGCTCCCGGAACGCCGTCGGCGAACCGAACCCCGCCTGCCGCGCGATCCGCTCCACGGAGTGGTCCGTGTTCTCCAGGAGGTACTGGGCGCGCCGCACCCGCGCCCGCAGCAGCCACTGCAGCGGCGTGGTGCCGGTCTGCTCGCGGAAGCGGCGGCTGAAGGTCCGCTCGCTCATCCCCGCGCGGGCGGCCAGCGTGCCCAGCGTCACCTCGTGCGCCAGGTTGTCCTCGATCCACTCCAGCAGCGGCTCCAGTGCCGAACCCCGGGGCACGGGCGGGTGCTCGTGCACGATGAACTGGGCCTGCCCGCCTTCCCGTTCCAGCGGCATGACCGACATCCGGGCGATGTCCGCCGCGACCGCCGAGCCCAGGTCCCGCCGGATCATGTGCAGACACAGATCCAGCGCGGCGGCCGCCCCGGCGGAGGTGAGGATCTGCCCGTTGTCCACGTACAGCACGTCCGGCTGCACCTCGACCGCCGGGAAACGGCGGGCCAGTTCGCCGGCGGCCACCCAGTGCGTGGTGGCGCGCAGCCCGTCCAGCAGCCCGGCCTCGGCCAGCACGAAGGCGCCCACGCACACGGACGCGATCCGGGTCCCGGCCCGAGCCGCCTGCCGCAGGGCCGCCAGCACCCGGGCGGAGGGCGACGCGGCGCCGGGGGCGCAGCCCGGCACGATGACGGTGTCGGCCTCCGCGAGGGCCTCAAGGCCCCGGTCGACGTGCAGGGTGAAGTCGCCGTCCGCGCGTACCCGGGGTGTCTCCGCGCAGAGCCGCACCCGGTAGGCCGGACGCCCGTCCGGCATCCGGGTCCAGGCGAACGTCTGCTGGGGCGCCGCCATGTCGAACGGCACCACTCGGTCGAGAACCAGGATCGCCACGGAGTGCATGACCGCCACCCTAGGCGGGTTCCCGCCAGGCACGGGATACGGGGTCAGAGCGAGCCTCCGGTGCGCGGGCCCATGTCACGGCGGTTGGCGGGAACCCGTGGGAAGCTGTCGTTCCAGCCCATGGGCGCTCGCGCCCCGGCTCCCTAGCGTGAGCCGGGCACCGTCGATCGCACCCATGGAAAGAGCCCCGGTGACCAAGATCCTGCTGTCCCTCCACGTGCTGGCCGCCATCGTCGCCATCGGTCCCGTGACCGTCGCGGCCAGCATGTTCCCGCCCGCGGCCCGCCGCGCCGTCGCCGCCGGCGGTGACGCCCCCGATCCGTCCGCGGCCGGCACCCTCGCGCTGCTGCACCGCATCTGCCGGGTCTACGCCCGTGTCGGAGCGACCGTCCCGGTCCTCGGCTTCGCCACCGCCGCCGCGATGGGCGTGCTCGGCAGCGCATGGCTCGTCACCTCCATCGCCCTGACCGCCGCCGCGGCCGGCGTCCTGGTCGCCTTCGTCCTGCCCCGCCAGGAGGAACTCCTCGACCGGCTGGGCGGCGAACCGACCGCCGACCGCGGCGACACCGTCCAACTCGCCGTGTTCACCGGCGTCTTCAACCTCCTCTGGGCCACGGTCACCGTCCTGATGATCGTCCGCCCGGGCTCCACGACGGGAGCCTGAGGTCCCGGCGGAGCCCGGCGCCCGCCTGTCACAGATGTCCGGTCTGCGTCAAGTCCTCCCCGGGAATTCACACTCCGGGACCTCGGGACGCCTACACTCGCAGTCTTGCCCCTGGACGGGGGCGGCGAGCAGAAAGGCACGTTGACGGGTGTTCCAGGATTCCCCCATCTACGATCGACTCATCGCGGAGCGCGGCGATGTGCCCGGACAGGTGCGCCGCGAGGCCGAACGAGTCAGCAGGGAACTGGAGCTGGTCATGCGGCCCTCACAGTCCCTCGGCTACGACCGCCCGCAGTCCCCGGGCGCCGGCTGGCAGCGCGCCGGGATGCTCCCCGCACCGCGGCCGCAGTGAGCGGTGCGCCAGGTCCGGGCCCGGTGCCTGCCGGGCCCGGTGCTCAACGTACCGTCGTGCCCGAGCCGTTGACGTGCGGCGACGGCTCCAGCGGCACCGGCCGGGCCAGCCACCCGGCGATGGTGCGGGCGATGGGCTGCCCCGTCTCCACCTCCACGAAGCCGAACTGTCCCGACTGATTGCACTCCAGGAACCACCACGTCCCGTCCGCGTCCTCCGCGAAGTCGAAGGCGCCGTAGGCCAGTCCGGCCTCGTGCAGATAGGCCAGGACACCCGGCGCGATACGCGGGGGCACCTCGGTGGGCAGCCAGGGCGAGCCGGGCGCGGCGAACCGCACGTCCACCTCGTCCGGATCCGCGTCCGCCGGGGTCGCCTTACGGGCTGCCAGCATCTGCTCGCCGACCACGGTCAGCCGGATGTCGGCCCGCTTGCTGATCCGGCGCTGCAGCAGCGTCGGCCCGAACGCCACGGCGGAGAAGTCCGTGTCGGGCGCCACCCGGCTCGTCGGCACCGCCCGGGGCGGGTCCTGCGGATGCGCGCCCGACACCGGCTTGACCACCAGCTCCGGGTAGCGCTCGGCGAACTCGCGGGCGGCGCGCGGGAAGGTCGTGATCAGCGTCGCCGGCACGGGCAGCCCGGAACGCTGGGCGAGCCGTAGCTGCCAGGGCTTGTGCCGGGCTCGGCGGGCCGCGTCGGGATGGTTCATCCAGCGCGCGTCGGAGCCCCGCAGCATGCCGTAGAGCGCCTGCGCGGCCTCCTCGGTCAGCCATGCCGACGGCTGCGCCGCGTGCGCTGCCGGAGTGCCGGGGCGGCGCACCCACACCGACCGGAGCCCCCCGATGCTCACCAGCCGCCCCCCGGCGGACAGATGGCCGCGGAACCGGCCGTGGACGTACTCACCCGACAGCGCGACACCCCCGGTCAGGTCCGCGGGATCCACCCGGACCACCGGAACCCCCGTCGCGTTCAGGTGCACGACCACCATGTCCGCGGTCACGTCCTCCTCGCAGGTGAGGATCAGTACGGTCATCTTCGGCGGCCCGCGGTCAGTCGTCGAAGTGCGTCTTGGAGCCGGCGGTGGACGTCGTCGTGCCGAACTCCCTCAAGAGGGCGAAGTCACTGGCCGCCACCCGGCCGTCGCGGAGCACGTTCAACTGCAGTCCGGCGTCGTACGCGTACGGAATGGCAGCTTCCAACTCCACTGCTGGGCGCGCGTAGTTGAGCGCGAACGGTTGCATCGTCTCTCCCTCGTCGGTACTGCGCCGATCCGAGTCGGCGGACCGGAGGGCGCGGCCGCCCCGGTCCGCCGACTCGAAGCGGCTTCCAGAGACTTATACGAATCGAACGGGTGGTTGGTTTCCTTACTTTCCGTAGTCATGCGCCGGTTGCTGGTCAGGCGGGCGTGTCGTGCTGCGCTCCCGTTCGCCGAGGGAGCCGCGGACGGTGCGCAGAGCAAGGAACAGGACGCCGATGTCGTCCAGATACACGGGATCGGGCAACAGATCGACCGGGAGCACGAAATAGAGCAGGGCGCCCCAGAAGACCCAGCGCGGGCCGGTGGGCAGCCCGGCGCGCCGCAGTTCGCGCCGCGTCCGGACCAGCCGGACGAGGACGCCGACGGCGAGACCGAGGACCACGGCCGCGAGCACCGCGGCCAGGATGATCACCGATGTGGTCGTATCCACGGGCTGCCCTCCTCCCGGCGTGCCGTGACACGGGGTGTCCCTAGCTGGATTCCCGTTTCCGGCGGCTGTATTGCCGCCGGGGCAGGACATGTCGGCGAGTCGGCGGATTTTGCCGTGCCGGCGGTCATCCCGGTGGCTCACCCGAGTGGCACGGTGTGACGCGGGCGCCTAGTAATGGTCAGCGTAACGTCGCTCGTCACACGACGGGGGGCGCAGGAGCGGCCGCACTCTTCCCTTGGAGGCGAGTATGACCACCTGCTCTTCATCACCCCGCTCGAACGAACCCGCCATACCGAACGAGCCGAACGGGTCCGCCCAGCCGTCCGCCGAGACAACCGCCGCCACCGGCACGCACGAGGTGGAGCAGACGAGCACGCAGCCCACCACCCCCGGCACGCACCGGACGGGCCAGACCCCCGCCGCCCCCGGCACCGCCCCCTCGGACGGGGCCCGTGCGCCGGTCACCGGGCCCGGCCCGGACGAGGCGTACGCTCCCACCGCCGCCTCCGCGGCACCCCGGCCGGACCAGGCCCCGCCCGCACCGGCCTCCGCACCCGGCCAGGCCCCGACGAGGGCGCGAGACGCTCCCACCGCGACGAACCCGGCGTCCCAGCGCGCCGCACCGCCCGGCCAGGACTGGCCGGATCCCGTGCACCCGCACCCGGCCCCGCCCGCCCAGGACTGGCTGGACCTCGCTGAGGCCCGCCCCCTGGCGCCCACCGCCGACCGGACGAACCCCGCCCCGCCCAAGCCCACCCGCGCGTCGCCGTCCGGCCCGGCCGAGGACGCGCGAACGGCCGTGCCCGCTGAGGACGACGACACCGAGCGGCCTGCCGATCACCGCCCGGGGGAGACCCACCGGCCCGGGGATGCACGGCCCGGGCAGGCCGACGGGCCTTCCGATTCCCGCCCGGACGATGTGCACGCGCCTACCGCCTCCGGCCCGGAGAGGGTCGAACCGTCCGCCGACGCCCGGGCGGAGGAGTCGTCCTCGCTTGCCAACTCCCGTCCCGGGGAGGCGAAGTCGTCCGGCGGGCCCCGTCGGGAAGGTGCGTTCCGGCCCGCCGATCCCCGTCCGGGAGAGGCGAAGGCGCCCGCCAACACCCGCCCGGCGGGGGTAGATCCGTTTGCCGAGTCCCGCCCGGCGGAGGCAGATCCGTCTGCCGGCTCCCGCCCGGTGGAGGCGTCCTCACCCGCCAACTCCCGTTCGGCACAGGCGTCCCCGCCAGCCAACTCCCGCTCCACGCAGGCGAACCAGCCCACCGGCTCTCACCCTGACGACACCCACCGGCCGACCGCCCCCTCCTCCCCGGCGGCGGACCGGTCGGCCGTCGTTCCCGGTGCCTCCGGTCCGGGTGGCGGGGAGCAGCCCGTCGCCCGGCCGTTCGTCATTCGCTCCCTCGACGACAACCCGGTCGAGCTCAGGCCCGGCGCCGGGCCGGCCGGTGGTGCGCCGTACGGTGACGCGGTCAGCGACCTCGTGCACGCCGCCGTGGCGGACCGGCCGCTGGAGGAGGTCGTCGACCTCATCACCTCGCTGGAGGAGTCGCCCGACCACACCCAGGCGAGGGTCGACGCGCTGCGCACGGCCGGGGTCACCCGGCCCGTCGAGGACGTGTCCCGGCTGATCACCCTGCTGACCCGGCCCCCGCGAGACGCCGCGTGCGCGGACGAGGCCATCCGGGCCGCCGCCGCCCACCGCCCGGTGGAGGAAGTGACCCGGCTGGTGACCCTGCTGCACAAGGAGCCGCAGGAGCCCCACGTCCGTGAGGAGGCACTGCGGGCGGCCGCCACCGGCCGGTCGGTCGGGGAACTGGTCGAGCTGATCGACCGCCTCGGACTGGAACGCCTGGACCCCGACGGCCTGCCGTCCGGCGGCACGTCGGGCCCGTACGGCGGCGGCGCCGAGCCCGAGTCGTCCGAGCGCCGCGGCGCCCGCACGGCGCACGCCGCTGGGACGCACCGCACACTCGACGCCCCCCGGGCCGAGACCGACCACCGTTCCGGTGGCCGGTTCTCCCGGTCCGTGTCCTGGTCGGGGTGGCTCGCGGCCCTGGCCCTCGCGGTGTGCGCGGTGACCCACTTCCCGCTCGAACGCGGCGACGCGTCCCTGCGGCTGCACGCGTTCGCCCTGGGCCTGTCGGTGCTGTGCACCGTACTGGCCCTGCTGCTGGCCCTGCGCCCGGTGGCGCTGGTGCTGGCCGGGGCGGTGCTGGTGCCCACGGTGCTGGCCGGGGCCCAGGCGTACGGGAGTTCCTTCCCGTCGGCGTCGCTGACCCGGGCCGTCGACCTCGCGCTCGCCCCGCCGTGGCTCGCCGCCACAACCGCCGTGTGCGCGGCACTGCTGGCCCTCGTCGCGCTGGTCTTCCGCGCGCTGGCGCCCATCGCCGCCCGGCAGTGGGAGCCCGAGGCGCGCCAGACCGCGGAGTGACGTCCTGCGGCTGCCCACCGGACCGGACCCGCTCCCGGCGGGTCCGGTCCGGCCCGTGTGCTACGCCCCGGTGCCGAGCAGCCCGGCGAGCACCCGGTCCGGCGTGAGGGGGAGTGCGCGCAGGCGGATGCCGGTGGCGTGATGCACCGCGTTGCCGATCGCCGCCGCCGTCCCGACGATGCCGATCTCCCCGATGCCCTTGCTGCCCATGGGGTTGAGATGCGGATCGTCCTCGTCCAGCCAGTGGGCCTCGATCCCGGTCACGTCGGCGTGCGCGGGCACGTGGTACGACGCCAGGTCCGACTCGGCGAAGTCACCGAACGCCGCGTCCATCGTGCTGCCCTCGGTCAGTGCCATGCCCAGGCCCATCGTCATGCCGCCGACGAACTGCGAGCGCGCGGTGCGGGCGTTGAGGATGCGCCCGGCGGCGTACACCCCGAGCAGCCGCCCGACCCGCACCTCGCCGGTGACCGTGTCCACGGAGACCTCGGCGAAGTGCGCCCCGAAGGCGTGCCGCGCCCAGTCGCTCTCCGTCCGCGCCACGCCCTTCGTGTCGGCGCGGGCCTCCAGTCCCGGCCCGGGCAGCGGACCCGTGTGCCCGGCCAGCTGCCGCGCCAGCCGGGTCCCGGCCTCGTGCACCGCCCAGCCCCAGGAGGCGGTGCCCGACGAGCCGCCGGCCAGCGGCGCCGACGGCAGTTCCGTGCTGCCGACCTCGACGGCCACCCGCTCCAGCGGCACGCCCAGGGCGTCGGCGCCGATCTGCGCGAGCACGGTCCGGGCGCCCGTGCCGATGTCGGTGGCGTTGATCCGCACCAGGAACGTGCCGTCGGGCCGTGCGCGGACCGCCGCCGTGGACGGCCCGACCATGACGGGATACGTCGCCGCAGCCACACCCGTACCCCGCAGCAGCGGTCCGTCCCGGCGGGAGCGCGGCCGGGGGTCGCGGCCGTCCCAGCCGAAGCGCCGGGCACCCTCGCGCAGACACGCGACGAGCTGCCTGCTGCTGAACGGCTTGCCGCTGTCGGGCTCGACGTCCGGCTCGTTGCGGACGCGCAGCTCCACCGGGTCCATGCCGAGTTCCGTGGCCAGCTCGTCCAGGGCGGACTCCAGCGCGTACATGCCGGGGGCCTCGCCCGGCGCCCGCATCCAGGACGGCGACGGCACGTCCAGCGCCGCGACCCGGTGCACCGTACGCAGGTGGGGCGCGGCGTACATCACGCGCGCGGGCACCGCCGCCTGTTCCACGAACTCCTTGATGCGCGAGGTGTGCGTGGTGACCTCGTGCGTGAGGGACTCCAGCCGGCCGTCGGCGCCGGCACCGAGCCGCAGCCGGTGCAGCGTCGGGGCGCGGTGCCCGACGACGGCGGCCAGGTGGCGGCGCGGCAGCGCCACCGTCACGGCACGCCCGGTCCGCCGGGCCGCCATCGCGGCGAGCACCACGTCGGGCCTGGGCGTGCCCTTGGAGCCGAAACCGCCCCCGACGTGCTCGGCGTGGACGACGACCCGGTCCTCGGGCAGGCCGAACAGCGCCGCCAGCGCGGTCCGGACGGCACCGGTGCCCTGGCTTGAGGTGTGCACGACGAGCCGGCCGTCCTCCCAGCGGGCGGTGCTGGTGTGGGGCTCCATGGGATGGTTGTGCAGCGGCGGCACCCGGTAGGCGACGTCGACGCGCACGGCCGAGGAACCGAACGCCCCGTCGGGGTCGCCCTGTTCCCGCACGGCGGGATGACCCCCGTTGGCCTCCTCGGGCACGTACACGCCCGGGTGCGAGGCGCCGAGCACCACGTCGTGCTCCTCGGTGTCGTAGCGGACCCGTACGGCACCGGCCCGGGCCGCCTCCAGGGTCTCGGCCACCACCAGGGCCACGAACCAGCCGCGGTGCGGCACCCGCGGGTCCTGGAGCACGGCGAGCGTGGGGTCGTCCGGCTCCGCCAGCCGCGGCGCGTCGCCGGGGGTGAGCACATCGAGGACACCGGGCACGGCCAGCGCGGCCGCCGTGTCGACACCGCTCACCCGGCCCCGGGCGACGGCCGCTGGCACGGGCCAGGCCTGCGCCCGGCCTGGCACGGGGTACTCGGCCGCGTAGCGGGCGGCGCCGGTGACCTTCTCCCGGCCCTCCCGTCGCTCGGCCGGGGCTCCCACACTGCCGCCGGATGTCTCCCGCCCTTCCCGGCGCCCGGCCTGGGCCTGCTCACCGCTCGTCATGAGGCCCTCCTCGCGGGGCTCGCGTCCGTGAGCCGGGACAGCACGTCCACGGCCAGGTTCCTGGCCAGCGGCACCTTGTAGGCGTTGTCCCGCAGCGGCTGCGCCGCGGACAGTTCCAGCTCGGCGGCGTGCTCGAACGCGGCGGCGGTCGGAGCCGCGCCCACCAGCGCCTCCTCGGCCCGCCGGGCCCGCCAGGGCCGGTGCGCCAGCGCCCCGAAGGCGATCCCCGCATGGCCGATCACACCGTCCTCCAGCCGCAGCACGACGGCGACGGACGCGAGGGCGAAGGCGTAGGAGGCCCGGTCGCGGGCCTTGCGGTACGCCGACGGCAGCCCGGCGGTGGCGGCCGGGAGCACCACGCCGGTGACGAGCTCGCCGGGCCGGATCTCGGTGTCCTGCTCGGGCCGGTCGCCGGGCAGCCGGTGGAAGTCCGCCGCCGCGACACTCCGGGCACCCTCGGGCCCGTACAGCTCCACCCGCCCGTCCAGAGCGGCCAGCGCCACCGCCATGTCCGACGGATGGGTGGCGACGCAGTGCGGGGAGTGACCCAGCACGGCGTGGTCGCGGTGCACGCCGTCCCGCGCGCCGCAGCCGCTGCCCGGCTCGCGCTTGTTGCACGGCTTGGACAGGTCCTGGAAGTACGGGCACCGGGTGCGCTGCAGCAGGTTCCCGCCGGTCGTCGCCGCGTTGCGCAACTGCCCCGAGGCACCTGCGAGCACCGCCTGGGACAGCGCCGGGTACCGGTCGCGGACGAGGGGGTGGGCCGCGAGGTCGCTGTTGCGGACCATCGCCCCGATGCGCAGCGCGCCGCCGGGCAGTTCCTCCACCGCGTCCAGCGGCAGCCGGGTGACGTCGACGAGGGCGGTGGGCGTCTCGACGCCGAGCTTCATCAGATCGACGAGGTTCGTGCCCCCGCCGAGATAGCGGGCCCCGGGGCGGGAGGCGTACGCGGCCGTCGCCTCCTCGACGCTCCCGGCGCGGACGTAGGCGAACTCCCTCACGCGATCACGTCCCGCACGGCCTCGGCGATGCGCGGGTAGGCACCGCACCGGCACAGGTTGCCGCTCAGCCGCTCGCGGATCTCCTCCTGGCTCAGCGGCACCGGCTCACCCGAGGGCGCCGCCGGGTCGGTGACGTGCGAGGGGTGACCGGCCGCGGCCTCGGCGAGCACGCCGGCGGCGGAGCAGATCTGGCCCGGGGTGCAGTAGCCGCACTGGAAGGCGTCGCGCTCCAGGAAGGCCCGCTGCAGCGGATGCAGCTGCTCCCCGTCGCCCGGCAGGCCTTCGATCGTCGTGACCTCGCAGCCGTCCAGGGCGACCGCGAACAGCAGACAGCTGTTGACGCGCCGCCCGTCCACCAGGACCGTGCAGGCGCCGCACTGGCCGTGGTCGCAGCCCTTCTTGGCGCCGGTGAGGTCGAGGTCCTCCCGCAGGAGGTCCAGCAGGACCCGCCGGTGGTCGACGGTGAGGGTGTGGGGTTTGCCGTTGACGCGGAGCGTCGTTTGCGAGTGGTGCTGGTCGTTGCCCATGCGTGGTGGACCTTTCCCGGGCGGGCCGTGATGCCGTACGCACCCGCGTATCCACCAGACCGCGACCGACACGTGCCCCGGACGCGGAAGCCGCTACGGCTCCGACGTCACCTGCCGGGCCCCGCTGCCCTGCGCCTCCGGGGACTGGGCCGCGGGGCGCCTGGGCTTGAGGCGTTCGAAGGTGCGGGTGAGCTGCTGCAGCGGGGACGCGGCGGGCGGCCCCGCGGACGGCGCTCGCACGGGCGCGGTCGCGGCGGACTCCTGGAAGGCGGCCAGGGCCTCGTGGGCCCGTTCGGCGGCCTCCCGGTACAGGTCACGCGACTGCGTCATGGCCTCCAGCGCCTCGGCGTACATGGCCACCAGCGCGCGCTGGCGGTCCAGCTCCTCCTGGAGCGTCAGCAGGTGCCAGTCCTCCCGCAGCGCGGTGAGGGCGTCCTCGGCGCCTTCGGGCAGGGGCCGGGGCAGGGCGGCGAACCGCTGGACGGCGTCGACGAGGTCGGCGGGCTCCGAACCGTCGAGGAAGACCGCGCGCACGGAGAAGTCCCGGGCGTCGTAGCCCTCGGGCGCCGGGGTGCCGGGCAGGACCACGGCACCGCCGCGCGGCACCTCCACACCGGTGTCCCGCAGCGCCCAGTTCAGGCCCCGCAACTGCTGCGGGGCGGCGCGGTGCTCCACCACCCGGTGCCGCAGCCCCGGCGGCAGCCAGCGCACCAGCGGCACCCGGCCGCGGTCGTCGGTGGTCATCGCCTCGTGGACGACCACGTGGATGTGCCATCCGCCCCGCACCGCGCCGCGGAGCAGGCGCCGGGTCTCCTTGTCGTCCTGGGGGAGCGGGTTGATGCGCTCCGGGGACAGCCGCGTCTCGGCGTCCCGGTCCCAGGCGAGGCCGGTCCCGTCCGGCCAGAACAGACCGGCGGGGGAGGGCCACGCGTCGCGCCAGGGCTGCTCGGCCTCGGCGACCAGGAGCCACTCCGGCGCGTCACCGGGGGCGAGGCTCAGCCGGGCGCGCACGGTCACCTCGCCGTCGACGCGCCAGCGGGCCTCGAAGACCCGCTCCGACGGGTCGGTCCGGTCGTCGGGCAGCTCCAGGAAGTCGTCGATGTCCTGGCTGTCCTTGCGCTGCTGGAGCGAGCGCCGGAGAACGTCTTCCGCGGCTGTGGAGGCGTGGCGGCCGCGCGCCAGCCACACGGTGGCGGGTGTCACGGGGCGGACGGTGGTGGAGGTCGACATGGATCCATCTGTGAGCGGGGGCACCTGTGCCTGTCAGTATCGTCACCGCAGGCCGGTGGGCTTGAGCCGGGGTCACGCAGCACCTACCCAGGCTGCGCCGACCCATGTGGGGGCGGGGCCGGGCGGTGCGGCGCACATCCGTGCGACCAGCGCGCGGGTGCGGGCGCCCGGGCCGTGCCGGCGGCGCGCGGGACGTGCGCCACGCGCGCGGGGTGTGCGCGGCGCGCGCATATCGGCGGATCGCACTCGTGGCCCGTCCGGTACGCGGTCCCGACAATGGTGCGCACGAGCAGGGCCCGCCCACCATCCGCATCGGGGCGGGTCCTGCTCGCTCCCGGAGCGTCCCTGCCGCCGCCTTACAAGCTCGTGACTTCCTTCACGAGCGAGGGGGACAGGACTCATGGGCAAGGCGGACGTGCTGGTCGTCGGCGGCGGTGTGGTGGGGGCCTCGGTGGCCTGGCACCTCACCCGGCTGGGGCAGGACCGGGTGACGGTCGTCGACGCACGGGAGCGCGAGGTGCTGCCGGGGGCGACCGGGCTGGCGCCCGGCCTCGTCGGCCAGCTCAGCGCCACGGCGGAACTGGCCGAGCTGGCCAAGGACAGTGTCGCCACCTACCGCGACCTCTCCCGTTCCGCGCCGGAGCCGCTGTTCTGGCAGGTGGGATGTCTGGAGGTCGCGACCAGCGCCGCCCGCCTGGAGCGGGCCCACCAGGACGTCGAGCACGGGCGGAGCCTGGGGATCGAGGCCCGGGTGGTCGACGCCGCCGACGCCGTGGCGATGGCCCCGGCACTGGTCGACGCCGAGCGGGCGCTGGGCGCCCTGCACATCCCGTCCGACGGTGCCGCCGACCCGGCCGCCCTCACGCACGCGCTGGTCGCCGCCGCCGAGCGGGGCGGCGCCCACTTCCGCTGGAACACGCCCGTGCGGGCCCTGGAGCGCGAGAACGGCCGGGTCGTCGGTGTCCGCGTGGGCGAGGACGGCGCACTGATCGCGGCCGACCGGGTCGTGCTGGCCGCGGGCATGTGGGGCCCGGTGCTGGCGGCGGAGGCCGGGGTGCGGCTGCCCATGGTGGCCGTCCAGCACCCCTACCTGTTCACCGCCGAGGTGCCCGGCCTCGACGACACCCCTGTCGACGCCCCGATCGTGCGCTACCCCGACCACCTCGTCTACACCCGCCGCCACGGCCGCCGGTACGGCCTCGGCACCTACTCCCACCTTCCGCTCCCGCTGACGCCCACGCGCACCCTCGTGTCGGCCGAACAGCCCTTCCGGGAGGCCGACTTCGGTGCCGCCCTGGCCGAGGCGACGGCGCTCGTCCCGGCGTTCCGGGAGACGGCCCACGGCCGCAGGCTCAACGGGGTGTTCGCCCTGACCCCGGACGAACTCCCGCTCGTCGGCCCCGCCCCGGCCCTGCCCGGCCTGTGGTTCGCGGAGGCGTCCTGGGTGACGCACGCCGGTGGCGTCGGCCGCCAGCTGGCCGGCATGCTCCTGGACACCGGCGACCACCTCGTCCCCCCGGACCGGCTGGCCCCCGACCGCTTCGCCGACTGGAGCGACGAGAAGATCCACGAGACCGCGCTCGGTCACTACCGGGGCATCTACGACGCGCACTGAGACCGCGCCGGCCGGCAGCGGCCGAGGCGGCTCGTGCCCTCCTGCGGCCGCACGCGGGAGGACACGAGCCGCCGGCCCGGGGCGGGCGGCTCAGGGGGTGTAGACCGCCGGGCGGGGCGCCGTCCCCATGCCGGCGCCAAGGAAGAAGCTCGGGTGCGGGGGCTGGTTGTAGGCGGTGTTCTGCCAGGCCAGGGCCGCGCGGTACTGGGTGTCGTGGAGCAGGGTCGTGATCTTCGTCGTGGTCTCGTGCGGGGTGGCGTAGATGCGCAGGGCCGTGTTGTCACTCGTGCGCCAGACGACCTCCTCGCGCCAGTCGCCGAGGATGTCGCCCGAGAGGACGGGGGTCGCCTTCGTGCCGTTGTTGGAGGAGACGCCCGAGCCGGTCAGCAGCCGGGTGTCGCCGGACGTGCCGTACTTGTCGATCCGGGTGCCGTCGAGCAGTTCACGGACCGGGTCGCCGTCCCACCAGGACAGGAAGTTGACGCTGGACGGTTCGCGGCCCAGGGAGGCGCCGGTCGCCGAGCGCAGGGTGGTGTCCGCGGCGGACCAGGCCTCGGCGCCCGGGCTGCCGGCGTGGACGTCGGCGGCGACTCCGCGGCCGTTGTCCGAACCGGAGGCCGTCTGCCAGAGGATCTGTCCGGTGCGGGCGTCGGCCATCCAGGAGCCCGGCTTGCTGGAGTCCTCCGAGACCTTGAAGTACTCCAGGCCCGCGCGGGACGGGTTGAGGTCGCCGACGTGTCCGGCGTCGCCGTGGCCCAGCCTGGTCGTCCACAGTCCGCTGCCGTTGTCGTCCACCGTCATCGCGCCGTAGACGATCTCGTCCTTGCCGTCGCCGTCCACGTCCGCGACGGACAGGCTGTGGTTGCCCTGGCCGTCGTAGCCCCTGCCGCTGTTGGTCGAGGAGGAGCTGTCGAAGGTCCAGCGGCGGGTGAAGGAGCCGCCCCGCCAGTCCCAGGCGGCGACGACCGTGCGGGTGTAGTAGCCGCGCGCCATGATCAGGGAGGGGCGGGCACCGTCGAGGTAGGCGGTGCCGGCCAGGAACCGGTCGACGCGGTTGCCGTAGCTGTCGCCCCAGGAGGAGACGGTGCCGCGGGACGGGACGTAGTCGACGCTCTGCATCGCCCTGCCGGTGCGGCCGTTGAACATCGTCAGGTACTCGGGGCCGGAGAGGACGTAACCGCCGGAGTTGCGGTGGTCGGCGGAGGAACTGCCGATGACGGCGCCGGTGCCGTCCCGTGTGCCGTCGCTGGTCCTCATGGCGACCTCGGCCGAGCCGTCGCCGTCGTAGTCGTAGACCTGGAACTGCGTGTAGTGGGCGCCGGAGCGGATGTTGCGGCCCAGGTCGACACGCCACAGCCGGGTGCCGTCCAGCTTGATGCCGTCGACGACGGTGGTGCCGGTGTAGCCGGACTGGGAGTTGTCCTTGGCGTTGGTGGGCTGCCACTTCAGCACCAGGTCGGGGGCGCCGTCGCCGTCCAGGTCGCCGACGGAGGCGTCGTTGGCCTCGTAGGTGTAGGCGACCCCGTCGGGTGTCGTACCGCCGGGGGGCGGGGAGATCGGCACGTCCTTGTAGCCGGTGCGGAACTGGATCGCGTGCACCGAGTCGCCCTGCTCGATGCCGTCGACGACCGCGCGGACGGTGTAGTCGGCATGGGACGGGGCGCCGGAGTGGAAGTAGTTCGTGGAGCCGGTGACCGGCGTCGCGTTGACCTTCGTACCGGCCCGGTAGACGTTGAAGGCCACGTTGCCGGGGTCGGTGCCGAGCCAGCGCCAGCTGACCAGGTTGCCGCTGCCGGTGGCGACGCTGACCACGCCCCGGTCGAGCTCCTCGACCTGCCGGGCCGTGGCGGCCTGCGCGGACGGCGGCAGGGCGACGAGTGCGGACAGGGCCAGCGCGGCGGCGCTCATCCCGGCGGTCAGCCGGCCGCCCGGCCGGCGGGATGCTCTCCGGAGCCGTGACATGAGGCGCGCACGCCGGTGGGGGTCGGTCACGGGGGCCTCCGGGGTGTGGGGGGCGTGGAGGGTGTGGGAACGCTCCCACGAGGAGGCAGAGTAGGAAGCGGCTGATTCCTCGTCAAGGATTCTGTCGCTTCTGCTGTTTGTCCCTGCGCGGAACCGTGAGTTCTCGCGGCTGACGGATGGACAGCCGGGCACCGTACCCCAACACTTCCGGTGCCCCGGTCGCCAACTGCCTGGAGCGGGCCGGTGCCGCCCGGGCCACCCGGCTGCTGCTGCCGGGACCCGACTACGATGGTCCGCCGGCATGCGACGCCGGTCCCGCACCGGCCGGTCCCGACGCGCAGGGCAGGAGAGACGCAGCATGATGACGGGTGTCCGCGACGCCGTAGCCCTCGACGACCCCGTGGGGGAGTCCCTGCGCGGTCGCCACGCGCATCTCGCCCGCCGGCACGGCACCGCCGCCGCCTATCTGCCCGAGGTCGCGACCTTCTGCGCGCTGCCCGCCGAGGCCGGTGCCACGCAGTGGGCCGACCTGGCCGCACTGCTCGGACCGGGCGCGCTCGCCGACCTGTTCAGCTCCCCGGCGACGCCGCCGTCCGACTGGGAGCCGGTGTTCGTCCTCGAAGGCCGCCAGATGATCTGGACGGGCGACGGCAGTCCGGACCCCGCCTCGGCGGAGCCCGTTTCCGGCATCGTCGAACTGGGCGCCGAGAGCGTCCCCGACATGCTGGACCTCATCGAGCGGACCCGGCCGGGGCCCTTCCGGCCGCGCACCCGCGAACTCGGCACCTACCTCGGCATCCGCGACGGCGGCGCGCTGGTGGCGATGGTGGGGGAGCGGCTCCGGCCTCCCGGGTGGACCGAGGTCAGCGCCGTCTGCACCGCCCCCGAGGCCCGCGGGCGCGGCCACGCCGCCCGCCTGCTGCAAGCGGTCGTCGCGCGCGTCGTGGCCCGGGGCGATCGTCCCTTCCTGCACGTCGCCGAGGCGAACACCGGAGCGATCGCCCTCTACGAGCGGCTGGGCTTCGAGACCCGCAAGGCCGTGACCTTCCGGGGCTTCCGCACGCCGGGCAGCGCCACGGCCGCCGCGAGCGCAGCGCTGTAGACGTGCGCGCCCCGCCCGTGGGCTGCGCCGGCTGATCGTCTAACGGCCGGCCCCCGCCCCGCCGTCCCGCCGGCGCACCATCTCCTCGATCCAGACGGGGGCGAAGGGAGAGGTGCAGCCCGGGGACGTCGGGTAGTCCTTGAGCACCTCCAGGCGCTCGCCGATGGCGATCGCGCGGGCGCGGTGCCCGGCGTGCCCGATGCCGATCCGGGCCAGGCAGTGGTTCATCGCCCACTGCAGCCGCTCCGGGGCGTCCTTCATCTCCGCCTCGATGACGTCGAGCAGCCCCGGCAGGTCGAGACCCCCGGGCCTCTTCGCCACCCGCTCGGCGGTCAGCGCCCAGCCGGCGGCGGCGACCACCGGATCGGGGTCGGCGGACCAGGCCACCCGCAGCTCCTCGGCGTGCGGGCTCTTCTTCACCACGTAGTTCACGAGCCAGTCGTGCACCTTGGGCGTGCGTGCCTCCCGCAGCATGGCGTCCAGCCGGTCGCGCGCGAACGCCTTCGGCCGGCAGATCAGCAGCGCCAGCAGCCTCGCCGCGCTGTCCCCCGTCTCCCAGAGCCCGCACGCGAGGTCCTGCCGCGTCTTCAGCCGTTTCGCGAGCGCGCGCAGTGCGCCGAGGTTCACCCCGTGGTCGTCCCCGTGCCGCTCGTGCACCGCCCGCGCTCCCGGGTCCTCGAGCGCGGCCAGCTCGGCCATCACCTCGGCGACCGTGGTCCCGTCCTCCGTCGTCCCGGCCACCCTCGGCCTCCTTCCCTCTTCGCCGGCCCCGATTGTCGGCGGTGCCCGTACTGGCGCGGTGGGTCCGGTGAGGGCAGCGCGGCCGGGGCCACTCGGCGGAGGCGGCGCGGGCACTGCGCGACCGGGGCCGGACCGCGCTCGGCGCCCACCGCGTCGCGTGGTGGGCCATGGCCGGCGCCACCGGCTCGTGGGCGGGGGCCCGCGCAGGCCGCAGCGTTCACACGGAGGCCGCACCGTTCGCACGGTCCCGGCCTCACACCGAGGGGTGCTGCCCGAAGACGTGGTGCTCCAGGAGCCAGCGGCCCAGGAGCGCTCCGCCGTAGAGGACATAGCCCACGCCGATCAGCCAGGACTCCACGATCAGGACCACGCCGACCGCTCCGTAGCTGATGGCGTTGGTGACGATGAGCGGTGCGAAGACGAAGTGGGAGAACAGACGCAGGCCGACCAGGCCCAGCATGGTGGCCACCGCTCCGGGGAGCAGATCGCTCCAGCTGACCTGACCGCCCAGCAGGAAGCGCTGCCCCCACCAGAAGAACAGCACCCCGGACGCGGCGCTCAGCGCGATCCGCTCCGGGCCCGAGACGAGGCTCCGCGTCTGGACCTCCTGATACAGGTAGGCGGTCATGGCGATCATCCACACCGCCTGGCGCCAGACGCGGTGCCAGGGACCGGCGGTCAGACCCCAGATCCGCTCGTAGCCGTTCTGCACACTGCCCCCGAGCGCGATGCCGAAGACGGCGAGGGCGACCCCGCCGAGCACGCTGGTGGTGCCGATGACCTTGCGCGGAGGACTGATGATGTCCGTCAGCAGCCGTGCGGACCGCCCGGACAGCCCCATGCCGTCCGCCAGCCAGAACGCGAATCCGCCCCGCTCCAGCGGGTCGGCGGCGGCCACCACGATCAGCAGCGGTGCCAGGGTGACCAGCGCGAGCGTGGCGAACCCCATGGCCCGGTGCAGCAACTCGATGTCGCGCCCCTGCCGGATCAGGGTGGTCGCCCCCAGCCGCTCCCACCCACGGCGCAGTGCGCGCCCCACCTGTCGTACGACGTGCCGCTTCATACCCGGGCGACGGACCCGACCGGCCGTCGCCCGCCGGACGTGCCGGTCCTCGACGGCGCTGTGGTGACGGTCATCCTTCGGTCCGCCTCCCGGTAGGGTCTCCGTGCCACTGCGGGAATCCGTTGACCGTTCCGAAGTGCGACAAACGCGACCAACGGGGCAAAGTGTCCCGGCCGGGTCGTCCTCCGTTCACCGAGTCCCCGCGGGCTCCGGCGGCCGGGACTGGCCCTCCACGGCCACGGTGCCCTCGGCTGCACCGAGGAACTGGACCTCTGCCTGCGGACCCCAAGGCCCGTGCCCTGCGCACCGCCTGGGGAAACCGACCCCACCGCCGACGCGGGCCGCACCTGGCGGAACACCCGCGGCCCGCCGCGCGCCCGCGTCCCGGCCGACTGACCCGCCCTGGGCGTCGTGCGGGCGCACCCCGACCGAGCCGCACGCGGAGCTACACCCCGGCCCGGCCGCCGACCGGGAGAGCGAGGCCGGACGGACGCCGGGCCCTGATCACCACCCGCTCACGCGCGGCCAGACGGCCCGGATCACCGGGGGAGTGCCCGCGTCACGGCCGCTGTCGATGACGTGGTAGCCCTGGTGCTGGGCGCCGGTGGCGCAGGCGTGGTTGGGCAGGACGCGCAGCCGGGTGCCCACCGGCAGGTCGGGCAGCGGGGCGCCGTCGCGGGCGGTGAGGGTGCCGTGCTCCTGGCTCGCCGCCGTCATGACCAGGCCGGGCAGGAGGGTGCCCTCCAGGTCGGTGACCAGGCCGTAGCCCTGGTCCTGTGCCTGGGCGGAGGTGCCGCGGTCGCGGGACAGGGCCATCCAGCCGCCGTCGGTGAGGATCCACCCGTATTCCGGCCGGTGGCCGATGACGGTGACGACGACCGACAGGGCGAGATCGTCGAGGGTGCAGACACCCAGGCCGGCCATGACGAGGTCGAAGAAGACATAGTTCCCGGCCCGGAGTTCGGTGACGCCGGTGAGGTCCTCGGCGGCGTGCGCGGTGGGGGTGGAGCCCACACTGACGGTGGGCACGGGCAGGCCGGCCGTACGCAGCCGCCCGGCCGCGGCGACGGCGGCGTCGCGCTCGTGCCCGGCTGCCAGGCGCTGCGCTTCGGCGGTGTGGGCGAAGTAGGACTCGCCGGCGTGGGTCAGGACCCCGTCCAGGCAGCCCGCGTCGTGCAGGATCCCGCCGATCGCGGTGAGGGCGGGATCGTCCGGCCTGATGCCGCCGCGGTGGCCGTCGCAGTCGATCTCGATCTGCGCGGGCACCGGCAGGCCCGCGCGGCGGGCGGCCTGCGCGACGGACTCCGCCTGCTCGACGCTGTCGAGGAGGACGCGCAGGCGGACGCCGCGGCGCAGCAACGCGACGACGCGCGGGAGCTTGTGCGGGTCGATGCCGACGGCGTAGGTGATGTCGGTGTAGCCGCCGTCGGCGAACGCCTCGGCCTCGGCGAGCGTGGACACCGTGACCGGGCAGGGCGCGGCGCCGTCGTGCAACAGGGCGGCCACATCCAGGCTCTTGGCCGTCTTCACGTGCGGGCGCAGAATGACGCCCAGCCGGTCGGCCCTGCTCCGGAGCCGCTCGACGTTGCGCCGGACCTTGCGGACGTCCACGACGGCGAACGGCGTGTCGGGCCCGGCCAGTGTGCGGGTCGCGGTGTCCGGGTCGGCGGCGCGCGTGGGGCTGTTCACGGGGAGAGGTCCTCTTCCTTCGGACGGGCGGTCACGAACCGCCTTTCTGCCTGGCGTAGTTGTAGGCCGTCGCCCGGGACACCCCGAGCCTACTACTGGACAGAAAGAGCAAGGAGCGAGCCCGGCGACCCGGAAGCGTACGATCGTACGTTCCAGAGTGTACGATCGTACGCATGTCGACGGACCACTTCGCGGGCGACCCCCGCACCCACCTGGAACGCATGCTCGCCGGCGACCTCTACATCGCCGACGATCCCGAGATCGCCCGCCGCCAGCAGCACGCCGTCCGGCTGGCCGCGCGCTTCCAGGCCGCCTACGCCGAGGACGCGGACGCCGCCCGGCCGCTCCTCGCCGAGCTGCTCGGCTCCCTGGGCGAGGAGGCGCACGTGCGGCCGCCGCTGCATGTCGACTACGGCAGCAACATCACGATCGGCGCACGCACCTTCGTCAACTACAACCTCACCGCACTGGACGTCGCGGCCATCACCATCGGCGAGGACTGCCAGATCGGCCCCAACGTCCAGCTCCTCACCCCCACGCACCCCCTGGAACCGCAGCCGCGGCGGGACAAGCTGGAGGCCGCGCAGCCGATCGTCATCGGCGACAACGTCTGGCTCGGCGGCGGCGCCATCGTCCTGCCGGGCGTCACCATCGGCGACAACTCCGTCATCGGCGCGGGCGCCGTCGTCACCAAGGACGTCCCCGCGAACGTCGTCGCCGTCGGCAATCCCGCCCGGCCGGTGCGGAGCCTGTAAGCCTGTCGCCATGGCCACCGGACACACCGACCCCCAGCGCCGCGAACGCATCCTCGCCGCCACCCTCGACCTGATCGCCGACGAAGGCGTCGCGGGCGTCTCCCACCGCAAGATCGCCGTCCGCGCCGGAGTGCCCCTGGGGTCCATGACCTACCACTTCAGCGGCATCGACGACCTGCTGCGCGAGGCGTTCCGCCGCTTCACCGACCACATCGTCGCCCTGTTCGACGCCTACCTGGCACCCCCGGCCGACCGCGACCAGGCCAGGGCCGCGGTGGCCGACCTCATCCACGCGCTGTCCGAGGGGAGCCGGCGCGACCTCGTCCTCACCCAGGAGCTGTACACCGTCGCCGCCCGCCGGCCCGCCTACCGGGAACTCACCCAGGAGTGGATGGCCCGCAGCCGCACCCACCTGGAGAAGCACTTCGACCCCCGCACGGCACGCCAACTGGACGCCCTCATCGAGGGCCTGACCCTCCACCGCGCCCTGACCCAGGAGCCCCACGACCGCGCCCTCACCCTGGAGGCCGTCACCCGCATCACCACCACCGGCGGGCGCGGCCACTAGCCGCCCGTGCGGCACGGACCTGACACCGTGCCGCACGGGCCTGCCGGGCGGGCCGGGCAGCGGTGTTCAGCCGGCCCCGCGGTCCAGGACGCGGCGTGCCGCCTCCTCCTCGGCCGCCGCCGGTGACAGCTCGTCGAGGGTGTCGAGCTCGTCGTCCGATTCCAGTTCCCGTTCCCAGGCCGCCGCGAGGCGTTCCTGCTCCTGGCGGGGCCTGGCGCTGACGTCCTCGCGGTGGCGTGCGTCCAGAGCTGCCAGGAAGCGTCCGACGGGGTCCGTGGCCATGCGGTGCTCCTTGTCGTGGGGGAGGGGGTGCCGCCTGCCCCAGCATGGCCGAACGCCTGGTGACCCACCGTTCGACACAGCCGGGGAACACCGGGTTGGCCTCACCCGCGAGCGCGAGCGCGTGCCCGGGGACGGCGGGACGCGGCCGTGCGGCGGCGGACGTGTCAGGGCCGATGCACCCGGACGTAGTCGAACTCCGCCGTGGCGCCGCTGCCGCCCATGGCGCCCAGGCCGATCCGGATCCGGCTGTCCGCGGGCAGTGTCCAGGTACCGCCCGCGATCCAGGTGCGGCCGTCCCGGCTGGTGTACGCGCGCAGCAAGTGCTCGCCCGTGCCGGGGGCGACGCGGTGGCGCAGCCGGAGCCAGGTCGTCTCGGCCGGCGGCCCCACCGTCATCGAGCCGTAGGCCTGCCGCCCGGCGTACGGCTGCTCCTGGGCGAACTCGGTCTGCCGCGTGTTCCAGATGGCGGTGTGCGCCAGCCGGAGATAGCGGTCGTCGTCGACGTACGCGAGGATCCCCGCCTGCTGGTAGTTGCGGACGGCCTCGACACCGACGTCGAGGCGCACCTTCGTCTCCACGGTCCAGGCGCCTCGGGGGGCGTCCCGCAGCAGGAGCGAGGCCGAGTTGTTGTCCTTGTGCAGGTCGGCGTCCTGGGTGGGCCACACCAGACGGCCCTTCTCGACGCGGGCGGCCGGGGAGCGCAGCCAGGTCCAGCCCGGCCGGGGGCGCTCCTGGTCGAAGTCGTCACCGAAGACGACGGAGGACGCCGGGGCAGGGGGCGTGGGGGCAGGGCCCGGCGAGGCGGGCCCTTGGCCGGTCCGCCGGGTCACCGGAGCGGGCTGCGGGCCGTCCGACGCGCCGCGCCCGCCGCGGACGGCCGGCCAGCCGTCCACCCAGTCGAGACGGTCGATGAGCATCGGGCGGCGGTTGATGCCGTACGGCTCGTCGAGGTACGGGTTCCGGCGGTCGATGGCGTGGTAGACGATCCAGTCCTGACCGGCCAGGTCGGTCACCATCGCGTTGTGCCCCGTGCCCACCCAGCGGTTGCCGTTCGGGGTGAGGACGACGGTGCCGCCCGTGCGGGACGCGGTCAGCGGGACGCCCTCGCGGTCGACGAAGGGCCCGCGCACCGAGCGGGAGCGCCCGACGAAGACGGAGTAACCCGTCGTCGGGCCGGCGCAGCAGTCGCCCGACGAGGCGAACAGGTACCACCAGCCCCCGCGCCGGACGGCGTACGCCCCCTCGAAGCGGTTGTCGGTGGCCACCATGACCGGCTCGCCCACGGCACGGGTGCCGTCGGCGGACAGCCGCGTGACCCAGATGCCGCCGTAGTAGGAGCCGTAGTACAGGTGGCGCGTGCCGTCGGTGTCGACGACGTGGGCGGGGTCGAAGGTCCACTTGAAGTCGTCGGCGCCGCCCGCCCCCGGGCGCGGCGCGACGACCGGTGCGTCGTGCGTCGTCCACGGTCCTGCGGGGTTCGCCGCCGTGGCCACGGCGATCGCGGAGTCGTTGCGCCCGGCGCCGGTGGTCTGGGTCACCACGTAGTACAGCCAGTACCGGCCGTCGTGGTAGCTGATGTCGGGAGCCCAGTAGGACGCGTCGGCGGCGGCCCAGTCCGGGCGGTTCCCCTCGTCGAGGGCGTCCGTGACGTGGGTCCAGTGCACCAGGTCCGAGGACCTGGCGATCGGCAGCGAGTGGGACCTGCCTTCACCGCTGCGGAGCGGGTCCGTGGTCCCGAACGCGTACCAGTATCCGTCGTGGCCGCGGATGACCGCGGGGTCCGCGTAGGTGTCCGCCATCCCTTGCGACACGGGATTGACGTACGTGCCGGACCCGCCGTACGGGTCGTCGGCCGCGGCGCCGGGGACGGCCGCGGGGACCATGACCAGACCCCCGACGGTCACGCCGGTGAGGAACAGTCGGGTGACCCTGCGCAGGGACGGACCGGTGACGGCCATGGGGCCTCCAGGTGGTGAGGGAAGGGAAGCCATGGTTTTACAACGCTGTAACAACGTTGTACAAGACACCCGGTCGAAGTTCTCCGTCCGTGATCGAGGTCGTGGGGCGTCCGGCGGCCCGTCCTCCGGGCTGCCGGACCGGGTTCGCGGCGCCCCTCCCGCGCCGGCGGCTCAGCGGCCGGCGGTGCTCTCCCTGATGCTCAGGGCGTGGTCGACGGTCACTTCCCGGGGCGACGCGGGGCTGCCCGCCGCGGTGCCCTTGATGCGCTGGTCCAGCAGATCCACCGCCGCCCGGGCGATCTGCACCTTGTCGGGGGAGACGGTGGTCAGCGTCGGGGTGCTGTACCGCGCGTCCTCGATGTCGTCGAAGCCGGCGAGCGCGATGTCCTCCGGGACGCGCACGTCCGAGCTGAGCATCGCGCGCAGGGCTCCGAGTGCCAGGAGGTCGTTGAAGCAGAACACGGCCTGCGGCGGCTCGGGGAGGGAGAGCAGCCGGTGCATCGCCTCGGCGCCGTCCCTGCGGTGGTAGGACTCGGTCGACGCCACCAGCCGCTCGTCGTAGGGGAGTCCCGCCGCTTCGAGGGCCTGCCGGTAACCCGCCAGGCGCAGGTGCGCCGTGCCGGCGGTGGGACGGTTCTGGGCTCCGATCGCGGCGATCCGCGTGTGCCCGAGCCCGATCAGGTGGGCGGTCACGTCGCGGGCGGCGGCGAGGTTGTCGATGGCGACGTGGTCCGCCGGGCCGTCCATCACGCGCTCGCCGAGCAGCACCATCGGGGTGCGGTCGGTCCGCGCGGTGAGATCCTCCTCGCCCACGGCCAGCGGGCTGAAGATGAGGCCGTCGATCAGGTGCTCGCGAATGCCCTGCAGCACCTGGCGTTCGCGCTCCAGCAGGCCGTCCGTCTGGTCGATGAGCACCGTCCACCCCCGCTCCGCCGCCGCGTCGATGACGAAGCGCGACAACTCCGCGAAGTAGGGGGCGTCGAGTTCCGGCAGCGCGAGGGCGATGATGCCGGTCCTGCCGCGCCTGAGGTTCCTCGCCGTGAGGTTGGGCCGGTAGTCCAGCTGCGCGAGCGCCTGCTCGACCTTCTCGCGGGTCTGGGGGGAGACGTACGCGTATCCGTTGACAACGTTGGACACGGTCTTGATCGAGACCCCCGCCAGCCGAGCCACGTCCTTCAAGCTCGCACTCACAGCACAACCTCCACTGGTGCTCCGGGCACCCCTCGGCCCCGCGACCGGTCCACAGTAGTGACCTTCCCGGGATCATGACCTCTTCGGTCTCCCGCCCGCGGGCCCGGCTGCTTCGAGATTCCGCTGCGGAGTGTCTTTACAACGCTGTTTCAACGATGTAAACCTACCACCACGAGAGCGCCAGGACAGCGTCTGACGAGCGACGGCGCGGCCGCCCGGCCCCCCTTGGGGCGGTGGCTCCTCGCGTCGCGCTCCGCTCCGTCATCGCCCCGCCCGCGGTGGGGCGCCTCATCCCCCGAGATCCCTTGGAGTCCCCATGCCGACGGCCCGTCTGACCCTCGATCCCGGCTTCCGGATCGGGGCGGTCGACCGCCGCCTGTTCGGCTCGTTCGTCGAGCACATGGGCCGGTGCGTCTACAGCGGCATCTACGAGCCGGGCCACCCGGCCGCGGACGAGCACGGCTTCCGCACCGACGTGCTGGACCTGACCAGAGAGCTCGGTGTGACCACCGTCCGCTACCCCGGCGGCAACTTCGTCTCCAACTACCGCTGGGAGGACGGCGTCGGCCCCGTGCAGGACAGGCCGGCCCGGCTCGACCTCGCCTGGCGCAGCGTCGAGACCAACGCCTTCGGCCTCAACGAGTTCATGACCTGGGCGCGCAAGGCCGGGGTGGAGCCGATGATGGCCGTCAACCTCGGCACCCGCGGCGTGGCCGAGGCCCTGCAGCTGCTGGAGTACACGAACCACCCCGGCGGAACGGCCCTGTCCGACCTGCGCCGGGACCACGGCGCCGCCGATCCGCACGGCGTGCGCATGTGGTGCCTCGGCAACGAGATGGACGGCCCCTGGCAGATGGGCCACAAGACGGCCGAGGAGTACGGCCGGCTGGCCGCCGAGACCGCCCGGGCCATGAAGCGGTTCGACCCGGACCTGGAACTGGTCGCCTGCGGCAGTTCCAACGCCTACATCGACACCTTCGCCTCATGGGAGGCGAAGGTGCTGGAGCACACCTACGAGTTCGCCGACTACATCTCGCTGCACGCCTACTACGAGCCGGTCGGCGACGACCTCGACTCCTTCCTCGCCAGCGGCGCCGAGATGGACCGCATGATCGACTCCATCGTGGCGACGGCCGACCACGTCGCCGCCAAGCGGCGCACCGGCAAGAAGATCAAGCTGTCCTTCGACGAGTGGAACGTCTGGTACCAGAGCCGGTTCCCCGGCGAGACCGCCCTGGACTGGCGAGAGGCTCCCCGCCTGATCGAGGACGTCTACGACGTGACCGACGCGGTGGTGGTGGGCAGCCTGCTGATCACCCTGCTGCGGCACGCCGACCGGGTCGGCGCCGCCTGCCAGGCGCAGCTCGCCAACATCATCGCCCCGATCATGACCGAGCCCGGCGGCACGGCCTGGCGCCAGACGATCTTCCACCCCTTCGCCCTCACCGCCCGCCACGCTCGCGGCACGGTGCTCCGGGTGGAGCCGCAGTCACCGGTGATCGACACGGCGCGCTACGGAGAGGTCCCGGCCCTGTGGGCGACGGCGACGCACGACGAGGAGAACGGTGAGATCGCGCTCTTCGCCGTCAACCGCGGCCGGGACCAGGCCCTTCCCCTGACCGTGGACCTGCGCCCCTTCCCCGGCAGCCGGGTCGTGGAGCACCTCGTGCTGACCGACCCGGACACCACCGCTGCCAACACCGCCGAGCAGCCGGACCGGGTGCGCCCGCGCCCGGTCGAGGGGACCAAGACCGACGGCGAGCAGCTCGCCGTCGAACTCCCGCCGGTCTCCTGGACGATGATCCGCCTCGCCACGGACGGGTGACGACCCGCCGCCGTCCGCCCGGGCCGCCCTTCCCTTTCGCACCGCACCCGCCACAAACCCTTCAAAAACGTACAATCCGATGTCATTCGGCTGACCACCAGGAGTCCCGATGAACCATCCTCTTTCCTCCTCTCCGGCAACGGTCGGCCGTCGCCGCGTGCTCGGCGGCCTGGCCGCGGCCGCGGGCACCGGGCTGCTGGCCGCCTGCGGCGGTGGCAGCAAGATCGGCGCGGACGACGCGCCCAGCGCGGTGCCGAGTTTCAAGGGCGGCGACTACAAGGGCCCCAAGACGGCGCTCGAATACTGGAACGGCTTCACCGGCGGCGACGGCCCGCACATGAAGAAGATGCTCGCCGCTTTCAACAAGGAGTACGCCGGACGCATCGAGGTGCGGAACACCACCCGTCAGTGGGCGGACCTCTACCCGGCCCTGCCGACCGCGATCGCGGCGGGCAAGGGGCCCGACGTGGCGATCATCCACAACGACTGGATCGCCACCCTGGCGGCGCGCGGCACCCTGCTGCCGCTGGACGACGTGGTGTCGGCCCTGGGACTGTCCGAGGACGACTTCATCCCGGCGGTGTGGCGGGCCGGTGTCTGGCAGGACAAGCGCTACAGCGTCCCCCTCGACGTGCACTGCCTGGCCGACTACTGGAACCGCCGTCACCTCGCCAAGGCCGGCCTGAAGACCGCTCCGGCGGACCGGGACGGGTACCAGGGCGCCCTGGACGACCTGCGGAAGTCCGGCGTCGCGGACCCGTTCTGGATGCCCAACAAGTGGCCCGCGCACCTGATGTTCATGTCGCTGCTGTGGCAGTTCGGCGGTGAACTCTACGACGCGGAGGGCACCTCCGCCCTCTGGGGCTCGGACGCCGGCGTGCAGGCCCTCACCTGGATGCGGCAGCAGATCGAGAAGGGCCACAGCCCTCGCCAGGTGCCCCAGGACGGCCAGTACAACGCGTTCAAGAACAACAAGGTCAGCTTCACCTGGGACGGCATCTGGCAGATCAACGACCTCAAGACCAACGCCACCAACCTCGAATGGGACATGTCGGCGATCCCCACCATCGGTGAGAAGCCGGCCGTGTGGAGTGCCTCGCACAACTTCGTGCTGACCTCCCAGGCCGCGCGGGGCGACCACAAGGCGGAGGCCGCCAAGGTGTTCATCGACTACATGAGCAAGCAGTCCGCCGCCTGGGCGCGGGCCGGCATGATCCCGGCCCGCAACTCGGTCCGCAAGCAGGCGTCCGTGGCGGAGCTGCCGCAGACGGCGCTCGCCCGGAACCCCTCGTCGCTGCACTTCCTGCCTGCCCTCCCCGGCATCGGCGACGTACAGACCGCCGCCCTGGAACTCGCCGTCCAGAAGGCCGTCCTCGGGCAGTCCAGCCCGGCAGCCGCTCTCCGGGAGGGGGTCGGCACCGCCGACAAGATGCTGGCCGCCAACCGCAAGAAGTACGCGAGCTAGGGGGCTCCGTGTCACCTTCGCCGATCAAGGAGGCGACGGCCGTGACCCCGGTGCCGGACGGCGGGAGCTCCCGCTCCGCCCGGCACCGGGCGCCCCACCGGTGGTGGACGCCGTACCTGTTCCTCGCCCCCTATCTCCTGCTCTTCACCGCCTTCATGCTGATACCCATCGGCTACGGCCTGTGGATCAGCCTGCACGCCTGGGACATCAACCTCCCCGCCAAGCCGTTCACGGGCCTGCAGAACTACGCCGACCTGATGAGCTCCGACAGCGTCGAGGGCCCCCGCTTCTGGACGGCGATGAAGGCCACCGGCATCTTCACCCTGTTCTCCGTGCCCGTGCTGCTCGTGGTCCCGCTGCTGGTGGCGCTGCTCATGAACGGCCGGTTCCGCGGACGCAACCTGTACCGCGCCGTCTACTTCGCCCCCTACGCGCTCGGCGTCGCCGTGGTGGGCCTGCTGTGGAAGTTCCTCCTCGACGGCAACATCGGGCTGGTCAACCACTACCTGGGGGTGCTGGGACTCCCCGACGACATCCAGTGGACCACGTCCACCCCCGCCGCCTGGGTGGCACTGATAGCGGTGACCGTGTGGTGGACTCTCGGCTTCAACGCCGTCATCTACCTGGCCGGTCTGCAGGACATCCCCGCCGAGCTCTACGAAGCGGCACGGATGGACGGGGCGGGTCCCTGGCAGCGCTTCCGGGCCGTCACCCTGCCCGGCCTGCGTCCGGTGATCCTGTTCGTGGTCAACTCCACCATCCTGGCCTCGGCCAACATGTTCGGCCAGTCCTACCTCATCACGGCGGGCGCACCCGCCGACGAGACGAAGACCGCCATCTACCTGATCGCCGAAACCGGCCTGCGCCGCTTCGACATGGGCACCGCCTCGGCCATGAGCTTCCTGCTCGCCCTGGCGCTGATGGTCGTGAGCACGCTGGTCTTCGCCCTCTTCCGCGACCGGGAGCCGAAGCGATGAACCCCACCACCCTCTCCGACCGCACCGCGCCGGAGACCGTCCGGCCCCCGGCCACCCGCCCTCCGGCCGCGCGCCGCGCGGGCCGCTCCCTGCGCCACCTCTTCCTCGCCGTCATCGCTGCGCTGTACCTCAGCCCGCTGGTGTACATGGCGGTGACCTCCTTCAAGTCACGCGGAGCCGCGGGCGCCACCAGCCCGCAGTGGATCCCGGAACCGGTCACCACCGACGCCTACCGGGAGATCCTGACGGCGGCGGACAGCCCCGTACTGCGCTGGTTCCTCAACAGCCTGCTCTCGGCCTCGGGGCACGCCCTGCTCATCCTCGTCACCGCGACACCCGCCGCCTACGCCCTGGCGCGCATGCAGTTCCGCGGACGCAACCTGCTGTTCGTGGTCATCGTGGCCACGCTCTTCGTGCCCCCGGTGATCCTGCTGGTGCCCAACTTCCTCATCGTCAACGAACTGGCCTGGGTGGACAGCCTGCCGGCGGTCATCGTCCCCGGCGCGGCGAGCGCCTTCGGGGTGTTCTTCCTGCGGCAGTTCTTCCTCTCCCTGCCCGCGGAGCTGGAGGAGGCCGCGGAACTCGACGGGTGCAACCGGTGGCAGATCTTCACCCGTGTCGTCCTGCCGCTCGCCAAGCCCGCGCTGACCACGCTGGGGGTGCTCGCCTTCCTGGGCAGCTGGAACGACTTCCTGTGGCCGCTGTACGTGCTGCTCAGCTCCGACACCCTGACCCTGCCGGCCGGCCTGGCCACCTTCCAGAGCGCCAACAACGTCCGGTACGACCTGCTCATGGCCGGGGCCGTGCTCGCGAGTGTTCCCGTCATGCTGCTCTACCTCGTCGCGCAGCGCTGGGTGATCGCGGGCATCGCGCGTTCCGGCCTCAAGGGCTGACCCCGGCCCGGCAGCCGGCCCCCCACCCCGTCGCACCCCGCGGAGCACGGCTCCGGCGGTGCGGCGGGGCTTTGGGCTGTGGGGCTGTGGGGGCTGTGGGCGGTTCAGGCGAACTGGTGAGGTTTGTCGCCGAACGTCGCACTCGCTCCGGACGATCGCTGCTCGCTTTGGTCCGACCTCGTTCACGATCCTCACCGCTTTTGCACAATGCCGTTGGAAAATGCCAAAGCGTTCACCTGCGCCGAGCACATTCCGTAGTGTCGTGCTCACGTTCGCGGGAACGGCCGTGCAGGGGGAGGGGATTCGGCGTGCCCGGAATCGACGAGAGTCTGCTGGAAGCCATGCGGCTGCCCGGCGCTCGAGGGGCGTCGGTGGTCGACTGGATCAGCGGTCTTGCCCTGGGCGCGGTGGGTGACGCACCGGGGGGTGACGCGGAGGCGATGGCTGCCGAGACCGCCGAACTCGCCCGGCTCGCCACCGAGAGCGGCGCGCTGGCCGGCACCGACACGGGAGGAGACACCGGAAAGGAACCACCGGTACAGGACCTGATCATCACGAACGCCGACTCGTACCACCTGCTCAGATTCGTGAGCACGACGTTCGACAGCACCGTGTTCCTGCACTTATGGCTGGACCGCGAGGAGGGCAACCTGGCCCTGGCGCGGATCCGGCTGGGGGAGATGGCGGAGCGACTGGTGCTCGGATGATCACGCAGATCCTGACCTCACGCACGGACGAACCGGCCTCGGTCCAGCTCGCCACCCTCGCCGCACAACGCGCGAGCGGCGCCCTGTCGACCGAGTCGGGGATCGTCTATCTGGCCGCAGGACACGTCGTCCACGTCGAATCGGCCGTCACACCCGCCCTCGGCGATCTGCTCACCCACAGCGGCGCACTCGCCGCGGACGGCTGGTGGGCGGCGATCGACCAGGCCGGCCGTCGCTGCCGCGTCGGCCGCCAGCTCGTGGACGACGGCCATCTCGCCGCCGGGGCACTGGAGTTGTGCCACCTCGGGGCCCTCTTCGACGCGGCGTACTTCGTCCTCGCCCACGACGGTCCCGTGCTCCGCTTCCGGCCCGGCGTGGCGCACTGGCTCGGCGCGGTGCGCTCCGTACCGGTCGACACCGTCCTGCGCGAGTCCCGGCGCCGCCGCGAACTGCTGCAGCGGATATGGCCCGAGCCCGCGATCGACCTCGTCCCGCTCGACCGTGCGCCGGACAGCGACTCCGTGGAACTGCCGGCCCGCCGCGGCCGGATACTCGCCCAGGTCGACGGAGTCCGCACCGCCGCCCAGATCGCCACGGCCCTGGCCTGCCGCACCTTCCACACCCTCGTCGAACTGCGCCGCCTGGCCGCCGCCGGACTCGTCACCCCCTCGGCCCCGGCGCCCACGGCCCCCACCGTCGCCCCGACTCCCGCCCCCACGCCCCCCGTTCCCGCCACCGCGTCCGCCGAGCCGGGCCCCGCCGCACTGCCCATGGCGGTGGACGAGCCCGAGACCGCCCTGCTGCGACGGCTCCTGCACGCCTTGGAGGCACTGTGATCCGCGCGCGACGACAGCGTGCCGAAAGGAGACTGCTCATGGCCGTCGAGACCGACGTCCTGGACGAACTGCGTCGCCTGCGCACCCGTGTACCCCGGCTGACCGGCTCCCTCGCGGCCACCGTCGACGGACTCGTCCTCGCCCACGACGTGCCGGACACGGAACCGGAAGGACTCGCCGCGCTCACCGCCGCCGCCCTCGGCGTCGCCCACCGCCTGACCGACGCCGCCGCCCGCGGCGACTTCCGCGAACTGCTGGTCCGCGGAGCCGACGGCTACGTGGCGACCTACGCGGCCGGGACCACCGCCGTCCTGACCCTCCTGGCCGAGGACCGCGTCAACGTCGGCCGCCTCCACCTGGAAGGCCGGCGCAGCGGTGCGCGGATCGCGGACCTGGTCGCCACACGCGTCGTCGCCGGCACCGGCCGCCACGCCGAGCGGTCCACGACGGCGCCCGCCTCGGCGTCGTCCCCGCCCGGTGAGCACCTCACCGCGGCGCCCCAGACCCCCACCATCCGCCCCATCGGCACCCTCCCGGTCCGCTCCCCACAGCGGCCCGCCCACCAGACCCGTCCCCAGCCCGGCACTTGAACCGCCGGTACCGAACCTCCCGGCCGACCGAAGAGAAGAACAAAGGAAAGGAACCGCTCACATGGCCAACACCGAGACCGCACTGAAGGAATGCCTGAGCTCCATCGACGGAGCCACGGCCGCCGCCCTCGTCGACTACACCAGCGGCATGGCCCTCGGCACCCTCGGCGGCAGCAAGAACTTCAACCTCGAAGTCGCCGCCGCGGGCAACACCGACGTCATCCGGTCCAAGCTGCGCACCATGGAACACCTGGGCCTGAAGGAGGAGATCGAGGACATCCTCATCACCCTCAACACGCAGTACCACCTCATCCGTCTGCTCAAGGGCCGCGGCGGCAGCGGCCTGTTCCTCTACCTCGTGCTCGACGGCAGCCGCGCCAACCTGGCGATGGCCCGTCACCAGCTCCGCCGTATCGAAGCCGAGCTGGAGGTCTGAGCCGACACCACCCGACGGGAGCCCTCCGCCACGCACACGCCGCGGAGGGCCCCGGCATGCCGAACGGCTGCGTCTACGGTTGACGCCATGACGGCACCCCAGGACGTCCTGGTCGTGGGTGCGGGCCCCACCGGACTCGCCCTCGCCACCCAACTGCGCGCCTGCGCGACACCGTTCCGGATCGTCGACCGCGCGCGGGAGTCACGCGCTCCGGCCATCCAGCCCCGCACCCTGGAGATGCCGGCCGGCCTCGGCGCCACCGACGACCTGGTCGACTGCGGGGTACCTGGCACGCGGAACCGATCTGACAGGCCTGCATTTACCTCGACCGGTGGCTGCCCCATCCCTGACGTGACCTCAAGGCGCGCAGGCCCAGAGCCACTCGACCAGCAGCCGGTTGGTCTCCTCGGGACGCTCCTGCTGCACGAAATGCCCGCAGCCGTCGAGGATGTGGGACCCCGTCAGCCCGGGCAGCGTGACCGGGTACGCCTCGATCGCGTCCGACAGCCACGCCAGCGAGGCGTCCAGGCCGCCGCCGATGAACAGCGACGGCTGGGTGACGGGGGCGCCGGCGAAGTCCGCCAGGTCCTGCCAGTCCCGGTCCATGTTCCGGTAGCGGTTCAGGGCGCCGGTCATCCCGGTGCGTTCGAACTCCCCGGCGAACACGTCCAGGTCGGCCTCGCTCAGCCAGCCGGGCAGCCGTCCTGCCGGGAAGCGGTCGCGCAGTTCGCCGCCGCGCGCCACGAAGTACGGGGCGGTCTCGGGCATAGAAGCCCGCGAGCCAGCCGCGCACATCGGGCTCGATCTCCGCCTCAGCCCGGCCGGGCTGCTGGAAATAGGAGACGTAGAACTCCTCGTCGCCGCCCATGCGGGCGAAGACCTCGCCGGGCCTGGGGCCGCCGGGCGGGGTGTAGGGCACGCTCAGCAGCCCCACTGCGCGGAACACGTCGGGCCGGACGAGCGCGGAGGCCGCGGCGATGCCCGCTCCCCAGTCGTGCCCGACCAGCACGGCCGACCGCTCGCCCAGAGCCTCCACCACGGCCACGTTGTCGGCCACCAGCTCCAGCATCCGGTACGCCTCCACGGGCTCCGGCCGGGACGAGCGGCCGTAGCCGCGCACGTCCACCGCCACCGCCCGGTACCCGGCCGCCGCCAGGGCCGGAAGCTGGTGCCGCCACGCGTACCAGGACTCCGGGAATCCGTGCAGCAGCAGCACCAGCGGGCCTTCACCCTGCTCGACGAGATGGAGGCGGCCGGCCGGTGACGGCACCAGGCTATGGACGGCGTCGGCGGCGGACGTCTGCGGCATGGTTCCTCCCGGGATCGCGAGGGCACTCGGTCCCCTCGATCATCCGGCGCCCGCCGCGCCGCGCACCAAGCCTGTTGCCGTTCCGGCAAAGAGGCAGAAGGCTCAGCCGTGGTACGTGATGTACCCGTTGCGGTCCGGGTCGGAGCCGCTCCGGGTGTACGAGTGCACGTCGGCGCGGCTGCCTGACGGCTTGTACACGTAGATCGTGTCCTTGTCGTTGTTCCACATGAAGTTGCAGTTGTCGCGGTACACGACGTTGCCGGCGTCGGAGTCGGTGCCGTTGCCGCCGCGCAGCTTCACGTAGTCACCCGGCTGAAGGCTGTGGCTCGCGGTGAAGGTGAACCTGTTCCCCGCGGCGTCCTTCACGACGTAACCCTTGAGGTTCACCGTCGTGGACCGCGAGTAGTTCTTGATCGTCAGGTACTCCTCGTCGGTGTTGCCCGTCGAGCAGCGGTTGGAATCGCTCCCGGGAGCGTCGTACTGGATGCCGCGGATCTTCAGTGCGGAGTCGTACTCGGCGGCCTGGGCCGGGAGCGCCGTGAGCACGGTCAGTGCTCCGGCAGCGGCGGCGGTGGTCGCGACAAGGCGTATGCGCATGGACGTTCGTCCCCCCTGGCAGGGCCCTCAGGTGAAGGCGATGTGATGGTTCGGTGAAGCGCTTGAATCGTACACGGTTCAGGCATGCGAAAAGGCGGGTCCGGTGACATCGCCACCGGACCCGCCTCGAAGGTGTGTGGGCGTCAGGCCCCGCTCGCCCGCAGCATGTCCTCACGCTCGACGATCTTCACGCGCTCGCGCCCCTGGGACTCGCCCAGCGCCTTCTCCGCGGCGTCCAGCCGGTACCAGCCGTCCCACGTGGTGAAGCGGACCTCCCGCTCGGCCAGGAAGGCGTCCACGGCCTCGGGGGCGGGAGCGGCGGGCGTGTGCAGCCGGCCGCCCGCGTAGTCGTCCAGCAGGTTGGCCACCGTCTCGTTGGCGTCGCCCTTGGTGTGCCCGATCAGGCCGACCGGACCGCGCCGGATCCAGCCGGTGACGTACGTGGACTGCAGGTGCTCACCGGACTCCTGCACGACCCGGCCGCCCTTGTCCGGCACGGTGCCCGAGTCCAGGTCCCAGGGCAGCTTGGGGAGTTGGTCGGACAGGTAGCCGACGGCACGGTAGACCGCGCCGACGTCCCAGGTCTTGAACGTGCCCGTGCCCCGGACGTTGCCGGTGCCGTCCAGTTCCGTGCGCTCGGTGCGCAGCCCGACGACCCGGCCGTCCTCGCCCAGGACCTCCACCGGCGACTCGAAGAAGTGCAGGAACAGCTTGTGGGGACGGTCGCCGGTGTCGCGGATCGCCCAGTTCTCCAGGGTCTTGGCGACCATGTCGGCCTGCTTGTTGCCGCGCCGGGTGGCGATCGAGCCCTCGTCGTAGTCGATGTCCTCGGGGTCGACGATGACCTCGATGCTGGGGGAGTGGTCGAGCTCCCGCAGCTCCATCGGGCTGAACTTCGCCTGCGCCGGGCCGCGTCGGCCGAAGACGTGGATCTCCTTGGCCCGGTTGGCCTTCAGGCCCTCGTGGACGTTCGGCGGGATCTCGGTCGGCAGCAGCTCGTCCGCGGTCTTGGCCAGGATGCGCGCGACGTCGAGCGCCACGTTGCCGACGCCGAGCACGGCGACCTTCTCCGCCTCCAGCGGCCAGGTGCGCGGTACGTCCGGGTGGCCGTCGTACCAGGACACGAAGTCCGCGGCGCCGTACGAGCCGTCGAGCTCGATGCCGGGGATCGGCAGCGCCCGGTCCGCCGTCGCGCCGGTGGCGAAGATGACGCCGTCGTAGAACGCGCGCAGGTCGTCCAGGCCGATGTCGGTGCCGTAGTCCACGTTGCCGAAGAGCCGGATCTGCGGTTTGTCGAGAACCTGGTGCAGGGCCGTGATGATGCCCTTGATCCGCGGGTGGTCGGGGGCCACCCCGTAGCGGATCAGGCCGAACGGCGCGGGCATCCGCTCGAAGATGTCGATGGACACACCGGGGTCGGCGGCCACCTCGGACTTGAGCAGGGCGTCGGCGGCGTAGATCCCGGCGGGGCCGGATCCGACGATGGCTACCCGCAGGGGGCGGGGCATGGTCAGGTTCCCTTCGAGCGGCGACAAGCGATCTCGACGGGAAGCCTAAGCTAAGGCAAGCCTAAGTTGGTACGGGGGTCCGGTCTATGAGCCCATAAGGCTCTTTTATGAGCAGCCCCCAGTGTCGCTTATGGCCGGGCCGAGCCGGGCGGCAGGGGCTGCTCGGCCCAGATCACCTTCCCCGCGGGCAGATAGCGCGTGCCCCAGCGCTCGGCGAGCTGGGCGACGAGGAACAGCCCCCGGCCGCCCTCGTCGGTCATGGTCGCGTACCGCAGGTGCGGCGAGGTGCTGCTGTTGTCGAACACCTCGCAGATCAGATTGCGGCCTCGCAGCACACGCACGTGGATGGGGCTGCCCCCGTAGCGGAGCGCGTTGGTCACCAGCTCGCTCAGGATCAGCTCCGTGGTGAACGTCAGCTCCTCCAGCCCCCACTCCGCGAGCTGCCGGCTGACCGCCGCCCGCACCTCGCCCACGGCCGCCGGGTCCGCCCGTACCGGCCACTCGGCGACCTGGTCGGCGGCGAGCGCCCGCGTCCGCGCGACGATCAGCGCGATGTCGTCGAAGGAGCGGGCCGTGAGCTGCGCGTCCAGCACCACCCGGCAGGTGTCCTCGGGCGACTCCCCGGCCCGCCCCAGCGCCTCGCGCAGCATCTCCAGGCCGACGTCGATGTCCCGCTCCCGGTCCTCGACCAGCCCGTCGGTGTAGAGCACGAGCCGGCTGCCCTCGGCCAGCTCCAGCTCCGCCGTCTCGAACGGCAGGCCGCCCAGCCCGAGCGGGGGACCGGCGGGCACGTCGGGGAACTCGACCTGGCCGTCAGGATGCACCAGGGCGGGCGGCGGATGCCCGGCCCGGGCGACGGTGCAGCGGCGGGACACCGGGTCGTACACGGCGTACAGGCAGGTCGCGCCGGTCACCGGGGCGCCGCCCTCCTCCTCCGTCTCGTCCTGGTCGATCCGGCCCACCAACTCGTCCAGCAGCGCGATCAGTTCCTCCGGCGGCAGGTCGAGGGCGGAGAAGTTGTGCACGGCGGTGCGCAGCCGCCCCATGGTGGCCGCGGCGTGCAGCCCGTGCCCGACGACGTCCCCGACCACCAGCGCCACCCGCGCGCCGGACAGCGGCAGCACGTCGAACCAGTCGCCCCCCACCCCGGCCTGCGCCGGCAGATAGCGGTAGGCGATCTCCAGCGCCTCCTGCTCGGGCAGGCTCCTCGGCAGCAGGCTGCGCTGCAGCGTCACCGCCATGCTGTGCTCCCGGGTGTAGCGGCGCGCGTTGTCGATGGAGACCGCGGCCCGCGTCACCAGCTCCTCCGCCAGGGCCAGCTCGTCCTCGTCGAACGGCTCGGGCTTCTCGTAGCGCCAGAAGCTCACCACGCCCAGGACGAGCGTCCCGGCCCGCAGCGGCACGGTGATCAGGGAGTGGATGCCGTACTCCACGATCTGCGCCGAGCGCTCCAGGTCCTGCGCCTGCCAGCCCGGTGCCTCGGCCAGCCGGGGCTCCAGCACGGGCCGGCCGGTGTCGAGGCTGCGGCCCTGGGGGGAGGACGGGACGAACCGGATCCGTTCCCCCACGGGATAGAGGGGAGCGTCCTTGCGGATGCCGCCGAGCGCCGTGCGGCTGAGGGAGGCGGCGGCGTCCGGCTGCCCGCCGCCCAGCACCGCGTCGAACAGGTCCACGGTCGTGAAGTCGGCGAACCGGGGCACCGCCAGCTCGGCCAGCTCCTCGGCCGTACGGGTCACGTCCAGGCTGGTCCCGATGCCCACCCCGGCGTCGTACAGCATGTTCAGCCGTTCCCGCGCGGTCTCGGCCCGGCCCGACAGGGCCCGCAGCTCGGTGGAGTCGCGCAGGGTGGCGACACTGCCCGGCGGGCCGCCCGCGCCGTCCGTGGTGCGCTGGTTGACGGCCAGGAGCCGGTCCCCGACGAGGTGCACCTCGTCCGTGGCCACGCGCCCCGAGGCCAGCAGCTCGGCGGTGCCGGGGTCGAGCCCCAGGTCGAGCACGTGCCGTCCCTCGGCGTCGGCCGGCAGCCCCAGCAGGCGGTGCGCCTCGTCGTTGGCGAGCATCAGGGTGCCCCCGCCGTCGAGGATGAGCACGCCCTCCCGGACCGCGTGCAGCACGGCGTCGTGGTGTTCGTACATCCGGGTCATCTCGTCCGGCCCGAGCCCGTGGGTCTGGCGCAGCAGCCGGCGGCTCACCAGGGCGGCGCCCGCCGTCGCCAGCACGAGCGCGACCGCGGCGGCGGACAGGACGAGCGGCAGCTGGCGGTCGGCGGTGCCGCCGACGTTCTTGGTCGTGATGCCCGCGGACACCGCGCCCACGACCCGGCCGTCGGCCGGGTCCCGCACCGGCACCACGGCCTGCACGAGCGGGCCGATGGTGCCCTCGATCTCCTCGATCACCGTCTTCCCGGCCAGCGCGGGCGCCAGGGTCCCGACGAACTTCTTCCCGATCCGGTCCGGCTTGGGGTGGGTGTAGCGGATCCCGTCGGTGTTCATCACGACGAGGAAGTCGACCTTCGACCGCTCCCGGGCCGCTTCGGCGCGCGGCTGGAGCACGGCCGTGGGATCGGGACCCTCCAGCGCCTCGACGATGCCCGGAGCGTTGGCGAAGGACTCCGCGACGGCCAGGGAACGGCCGCGCGCCTCCTGCGTGCTGTCGTGCCGCACCTGCAGCACCAGCGCCCCCACCGCCGCCATGACGAGCAGCAGCACGATCACCACGACCAGCAGGAACACCTGTCCGGCGACGCTGCGCCCGCCCAGCACCGACCGCAGCCCCGCCGCCGTATGCCACCGCGACGGACCCGCCTCCTCATGTCGCCGTGCGGACGGCGCGGCGCCGGGCCGCAGGGGCGACCGAGTCCCGGATCGACCCATGAGTCGGACCATGTGCCATGTCTACACTGCCCGGCCCCGGGAGGCGAGGGGCATCACCCACGGTGACAGGGGGCCCTCACCGTTTCGTCACACTCCCCGGCGCAGGGGCGCCTCGGGTCCCGGCCGGGAGCCTGCGGGCGCCTCAGGCGCCCAGCGAGCGGGCCAGTTCGCTGGTGGCCCGGGCGATCTCCGTGTCCCCGTCCGCCATCAGCCGGCCGAGCTCGTCGCGCCGTGCCCGGACCGCCTGGCGCGCGGCCCGCTCCCAGACCACCGGGTTCTCCCGGCGGTTCATCAGCTTGGGGTAGACGGCGGCGGTGCTCTCCCACTGCCGCGCGTCGGCGATGCTCTTCAGCAGCTGGATGATCTGGGGACGGCAGGTCACCTGCGGCAGCTTCGCCAGCTCCCACAGGAAGGGGACCGTGGCCGCCGTCGCCTGCTCCACCACGAAGCCGAACTGGCAGATGCGTTTCCGCAAGTCCTCGAGCGCGGACCGGGCGGTGTCGGCATCGCCCCAGGCGATGCCGCGCAGCAGCACGGGAATGGCCGCCGCCGATCCGGTGGAGTCCTGGATGTCACCCCAGGGCACGCGGTCCAGTGCCGTGAGCGGCGTGTTCCGGGCCGGTCCGGCCGGGGTGTCGGGGCGCTGGGGGCGCTCACTGATCGGGTGTTCCGTCGAAGCGCTGCGCATGGCGAGGGGCCTTTCCGCAACAGTCGTGTCAGATGGGGGGACGGGTCGACAGCCTCGCCCAGACCGTCTTGCCCGCCGGCGGTGTGGGGATCCAGCCCCACGCCTCGGACAGGGCGTCGACGATGCACAGGCCCCGGCCGTGTTCCGCAAGGGCGGCGTCAGGGGCGGGCGCGTGCACGGGCAGGCGGTCGTCGGGGTCGGAGACGGTGACCAGGAGGAACGCCGGATCCAGGCGGAGGGCCAGCAGGATCTCCGGCGCACCGGACGTCCCGGGCGCCGCGTGGGTCGCGGCGTTGGCGGCGAGCTCGGTGACGACGAGGGTGGTGTCGTCGCAGCGGTGGCCGAGCGACCAGAGGCGCAGGGTCTCCCGGGTGAAGGACCGGGCCCGCGCGAAGCCCTCCCGGCTGCACTCGACGCGCAGGGCGACCGAGGCGGGCGGGGCTTCGGGTGGAGCCGCGGACGGAAGCAACGGGAGCGCGGCCTCGCAGCGGGCCGGCCCGCGCGGGCCGGTCGGGAAGCCGTCGATCGCATCGGGCGCGCTCGTGGGGGCCGCCACCACACTCGGCGGCCGGAGCAGGTGCTGCGCTGGTGATGACACGGCATCTCCCCGATGCGACGTCAGGACGCGGCGCCAGCACGGGGGTTGACGCCGCAGCTATTATCCACGCTGACGGCGCTTCCGTGCAATTGCACGAGAAATTGCGTGAAAAACAAGCCGCCGTGGGTACGCAAGCCGGGACGAGTACGGCCGGAGAGCAAGGAGACCGCGATGCCACCAGTGCGGAACGGAGTGCAGGCGAGTTCGCTGGACGCCTGCTGGATCAAGAGCCGGCACAGCAACGCCGAGGGCAACTGCGTCGAAGTCGCCCCCTTGGTCGACGGGGGCATCGCCATGCGCAACTCCCGTGATCCCGACGGGCCCGCCCTGGTCTACACGGCGGCGGAGGTCGCCGCGTTCCTCGCCGGGGCGAAGGACGGCGAGTTCGACCACCTGGTGTGAGGAAGCCTCGGGAGCGGTGAAGCTCCCGGGAGGAAAGCGGAGCCCAACTCCCCAGTTTCGTAAGGCTCCTACGGGGATGCGAAGACGCCTGGCAGGGTGCGATAGTGTAAGTCGTCCTTGTGCCGGTCTGCTGGGAGTCAGGATGTCCGCCGCGTCGCATCGCATCTCCCGCCTGGAACCCTACCTGGACAGGCCCGAGCCGGCGCCGACTCTGCTGAAGATGCTCGTCGGTGTGCAGCTCGCCGGTTTCCGTGAGGACGCCGGACTGGCCCAGGACCAGGCGGCGCGCGCTGTCGGCTTCAGCGCCGCGAAGCTGTCCCGCATCGAGTCGGGCAAGGGCCGCCGCCCGCCGACCGAGAACGACGTCCGTGCGCTGCTGCAGCTGTACGGCACCGACGAGTACGAAGCCTCGGTGCTGCTGAAGTTGCTGCAGCGCGCCGGCGAGCCGGGCTGGTGGCAGCGGTACGACAAGCGGCTGATGCCCGAGTGGTTCGACCGGCTGGTGGGCCTCCAGGAGGCCGCGGCCACGATCCGTACGTTCGAGATCCAGTACGTGCCCGGTCTGCTGCAGACCCCCGCCTACACCAGGGCGGTGGTGGAGCGCGGCCTGCCGAACGCCCCGGCGAGCGAGGTGGAGCGGCGCGTCGAACTCCGCAGGACCCGGGCGCGGTTGCTGTTCCGGCCGGACGCGCCGCAGCTGTGGGCGGTCATCGACGAGTCCGTGCTGCTGCGTGTCCTGGGCAGCGCCGAGGTCATGCGCGAGCAGCTCGCACACCTCGTCGAGATGGCCCAGCGTCCCAATGTCACCGTGCAGGTCGTGCCGTTGAGCGTCACGAACGCCTCGGCGCCGGCCATCCCGGTCACCTATCTGCGCTTCGGCGGCCTGGACCTGCCGGACGTGGTCTACCTCGAGCACATCAAGAGCGCCAACTTCCTCGAGGACCGCGACGAGACCGAGGAGTACCGCATCGCGCTCGACCGGCTCGCGGACGAGGCCCTCAGGCCCCGCGACTCGCTCGCGCTGCTGCGGCAGACGATGGAGCAGCGCTACCCGTGACATACGGCTGCGGGGGGGGGGGGGGGGCCGGCGGGCGGCCCGCGCGGCCGCGGGCCCCGGGGGGGGCCGGGGCCAGGCGCGGGGGGGGGGGGGCCCCCCCCCGCGCTCGGGGCACCCGTGG
>NZ_JBEXOM010000036.1:0-43771 GCF_040611555.1 Streptomyces sp. NPDC006624
GGCATCTACTCCGGCTACGAACTGTGCGAGAACACCCCGCTCCGCGAAGGCAGCGAGGAATACCTCGACTCCGAGAAGTACCAGCTCAGGCCCCGTGACTGGGAGGCGGCGGAGCGCGAGGGCCGCACGATCGCCCCGCTGCTCACCAGGCTCAACACCGTCCGGCGGGAGAACCCCGCGCTCCAGCAGCTGCGCGACCTCCACTTCCACCACGCGGACAAGGAAGCGGTGCTCGTGTACTCGAAGAGGAAGGGTTCGAACACGGTTCTGGTGGTCGCCAACCTCGACCCCCACCACACCCAGGAGGCCACGGTCTCGTTGGACATGCCGCAACTCGGCCTGGACTGGCACGAGTCGGTGCCGGTGCGCGACGAGCTCACCGGCGAGACCTATCACTGGGGCAGGGCCAACTATGTGCGCCTCGAACCGGGCCGTCGTCCCGCGCACGTGTTCTCGGTTCTGCGACCGTCCAACCCGCAGATCGGAGGGTCACCCACAACATGATCGTCAACGAACCCGTTCCGGACACCTTCGAGGACACCCCCGCCAGGGACCGCGACCCCGACTGGTTCAAGCGCGCCGTCTTCTACGAGGTGCTCGTCCGCTCGTTCCAGGACAGCAACGGAGACGGCGTCGGTGACCTGAAGGGCCTGACCGCCAAACTCGACTACCTGCAGTGGCTCGGCGTGGACTGCCTGTGGCTGCCGCCGTTCTTCAAGTCTCCCCTGCGCGACGGCGGCTACGACGTCTCCGACTACACGGCCGTGCTGCCGGAGTTCGGCGACCTGGCCGACTTCGTGGAGTTCGTCGACGCCGCCCACCAGCGGGGCATGCGCGTGATCATCGACTTCGTCATGAACCACACCAGCGACCAGCACCCGTGGTTCCAGGAGTCGCGCAAGGATCCCGACGGCCCCTACGGCGACTACTACGTGTGGGCCGACGACGACAAGCAGTTCCAGGACGCGCGGATCATCTTCGTCGACACCGAGGCCTCCAACTGGACCTACGACCCCGTCCGCAAGCAGTACTACTGGCACCGCTTCTTCTCGCACCAGCCGGACCTCAACTACGAGAACCCGGCCGTGCAGGAGGAGATGATCTCCGCGCTGAAGTTCTGGCTCGACCTGGGCATCGACGGGTTCCGGCTGGACGCGGTGCCGTACCTGTACCAGCAGGAGGGCACCAACTGCGAGAACCTGCCGGCCACGCACGCCTTCCTGAAGCGGGTGCGCAAGGAGATCGACGCCCAGTACCCGGACACGGTGCTGCTCGCCGAGGCCAACCAGTGGCCCGAGGACGTCGTCGACTACTTCGGCGACTACCCGAGCGGCGGCGACGAGTGCCACATGGCGTTCCACTTCCCGGTGATGCCGCGCATCTTCATGGCCGTACGGCGGGAGTCCCGCTACCCCGTCTCCGAGATCCTGGCCAAGACCCCGGCCATTCCCTCGGGCTGCCAGTGGGGCATCTTCCTGCGCAACCACGACGAGCTGACCCTCGAGATGGTCACCGACGAAGAGCGCGACTACATGTGGGCGGAGTACGCCAAGGACCCCCGCATGCGCGCCAACATCGGCATCCGCCGCAGGCTCGCCCCGCTGCTGGACAACGACCGCAACCAGATCGAGCTGTTCACGGCCCTGCTGCTGTCCCTGCCGGGCTCGCCGATCCTGTACTACGGCGACGAGATCGGCATGGGCGACAACATCTGGCTCGGCGACCGCGACGCGGTGCGCACGCCGATGCAGTGGACGCCCGACCGCAACGCGGGCTTCTCCTCGTCCGATCCGGGGCGGCTGTTCCTGCCCACGATCATGGACCCGGTCTACGGCTACCAGGTCACCAACGTCGAGGCGTCCATGGCGTCGCCGTCGTCGCTGCTGCACTGGACCCGCCGCATGATCGAGATCCGCAAGCAGAACCCCGCGTTCGGCCTGGGCTCGTACAACGAGCTGCCGTCGACGAACCCGGCGGTGCTGGCGTTCCTGCGGGAGTACGAGGACGACCTGGTGCTGTGCGTGAACAACTTCTCACGCTTCGCACAGCCCACGGAGCTGGATCTGAGCGCCTTCGAGGGCCGGCACCCGGTGGAGCTGTTCGGCGGGGTGCGCTTCCCGGCGATCGGTGAACTGCCGTACCTGCTGACGCTGGGGGGCCACGGCTTCTACTGGTTCAGGCTCCGCAAGGACGCCGTATGAGGTCCGGCCGGCTCTGACGCGGCCTGATCCGCGGGGCAGGCCGCAAACCCCCGTGGCGGGGCGTTTCCCCTGCCCCGCCCGGGGCACGCATCAGTAACACCCCGCCACCCGCGTGAGCCGGAGGGGCGCCTCGGAACGGCCGCAGGCACCGGAGGCGCACACAGAATGGGTGAAAGGACGCGACGCCATGCCGCAAGCCGTCACACGCACCGTCACCACCCCGCCCGGCCTTCTCGCCTCCCTCGATCCGCTGCTGCGGGAGTGGCTGCCGCGGCAGCGCTGGTTCGCGGGCAAGGGACGACCGGTCACCGGGTTCACCCTGGTCGAGGCCACGGAGCTGCTCCCGCCCTCGGCCAAGCTCGGCCTGTACCACCTGCTCGTCCGCGCCCACCAGCCACTGATGGCGGGCCACGGGGTGCCCGGCCACCCCGGCGACTGCTACCAGCTGCTGATAGGCGTGCGCGAGGCGCTGCCGCCTCGGCTGGCGCCCGCGCTCATCGGACACGTGACCCAGGGCCCGCTCGCCGGACGGACGGTCTACGACGCCCTGCACGACACCCGGCCCGCCGAGCTGCTCCTGGAGGCGCTGCGCACCCGGGCCCGGATCGGCCGGCTGCGTTTCGACCGGGACCCCGCCCAGGACATCCGCTCCGGACTGGTCCCGCGGGTGGTGACCGCGGAGCAGTCCAACTCCTCGATCGTCTACGGAGATACGTTCATCCTGAAGCTGCTGCGGCGGATCGTGCCCGGGAACAACCCGGACCTGGAGCTGCCGCTGGCGCTGGCTCGCGAGGGCTGCCCCCGGGTGCCCGCGCCGACGGCCTGGATGGTCGCCGACATCGATCCCGGGGCGGACCCGGTCGTCTCGTCCGGGTCCGCGGACCTGGACGGCCAGCCGTACGTGCTGGGGGTGCTCCAGCCGTTCCTGCAGGGCGCCTCCGACGGCTGGGAGCTGGCGCTGCGCGAGCTGGCCAAGGGCGAGGACTTCGGCGCCGAGGCGCGGGCGCTGGGCCGGGCCACGGCCGAGGTGCACACCGCGCTGGCCCGGGCGCTGCCGACGGTCACGTTCGGGCAGGCGCAGCTCGGGCAGATGGTCGACGGCATGATCGAGCGGCTGGAGGCGGCCGTCCACGCCGTACCGGCGCTCAGGCCGTACGCCGGCGGCCTGCGCTCGGCGTTCACGGCGCTGGGCGACCTGGCCTCCGAGGGCCGCACCTGGACCGCCCAGCGCGTGCACGGGGACCTGCACCTCGGGCAGTGCCTGCGCTCGCCGTCCGGCGAGTGGTGGCTGATCGACTTCGAGGGCGAGCCGGCCCGCCCGCTGGCCGAGCGGCGCATGCCGCAGCCGGTCGTGCGGGACGTCGCCGGCATGCTGCGGTCCTTCGACTACGCGGCGCGCTCGGCCGACCCGCCGCAGCCGGACTGGGCCGAGACGTGCCGTTCCGCGTTCTGCTCCGGCTACGCGGAGGCCTCCGGCCGCGATCCGCGCACCGACCCGGTGCTGCTGCGCGCCTACGAGACCGACAAGGCGATCTACGAGGTGGTGTACGAGGCGCGGCACCGCCCCGACTGGCTGCCGGTGCCGCTGGCCGCCGTAGAGCGGCTCGCCACGTCCGGCCACCTGACCTGACTGACCCACCCTCGCCCAGGAGGCACCGCCCGTGACCCCCCGTCCTGAGTCCAGCGGTTCGCGTCCCAAGGGGACGGCCGGGGAGAAGATCCCCGAGCAGCCCACGGCCGCGCAAGCGAAGAGCGCCGCGAAGAAGACGGCGGTGCCGAAACAGGCAGCGGCCAAGAAGGGGACGGCCGCGGCGAAGAAGGCCGTCGTGAAGACGGCGGCCGCCGGGAAGACCGCGGCCAAGAAGGCGGCGGCGAAGAAGACGGCCGCCAAGAAGGCACCGGCCGGCAAGGCGGTGGCGAAGAAGGCCGCCGTCAAGAAGACCGCCCCCGGGACGACGGCTGCCGCGCCGGCCGAGACGGCCCCGGCCGCACCGGCGGCCGCGGCGCCCGCGGCGAAGAAGGCGACCGCGAAGAAGGCCACAGCCACGAAGGCGACAGCCGTGAAGGCCACGGCGAAGAAGGCGGCGACCGCCAAGAAGGCCGCGGTCAAGAAGACCGCCGCCACGAAGACACCGGCCAGGAAGGCACCCGCCGGGAAGGCGCCGGCCGCCGAGGCCCCGGCCACCACGAGCGCCGCGAAGCCGGCCGCCCCGGTCCAGGTCGTGCCGCCGGAGATGGAGATCGCCGTCTCGCCCGCCGTCGACGCGGTGGACCGCGAGCGGCTGCTGCGCGGCACGCACCACGCCCCGCACTCCGTGCTCGGCGCCCACCCGGTGCCCGGCGGGGTCGCCTTCCGGGCGTTCCGGCCGTACGCCCTGTCGGTGACCGTGGTCTCCGGGGAGTTGCGGGCGGAGCTGCACGCCGACGGGGAGGGGTTCTTCTCCGGGCTGCTGCCACTGGCGGAGGTCCCGGTGTACCGGCTGCTCGTGGAGTACGAGGGGACGGTCCTGGACACCGAGGACCCCTACCGCTTCCTGCCCACCCTGGGCGACCTGGACCTGCACCTCATCGGCGAGGGCCGGCACGAGGAGCTGTGGACGGCGCTGGGCGCCCACCCGACGACCCACCAGGGCGTGACCGGCACCCGCTTCGCGGTGTGGGCGCCGAACGCGCGCGGCGTGCGGGTGGCCGGCACCTTCAACTTCTGGGACGGCGCCGGGCACGCCATGCGGTCGCTGGGCTCGTCCGGCGTGTGGGAGCTGTTCCTGCCGGACGTCGGCGAGGGCGAGCTGTACAAGTTCGAGATCACCCGCCCGGACGGTTCGAAGACGATGCGCGCCGACCCGATGGCCCGCCGCACCGAGGTGCCGCCCGCGACCTCGTCGGTCATCACCTCCTCGCACTACGAGTGGGGCGACGCCGAGTGGCTGGCCCGGCGCGCCGAGGCCCCGGCGCACGAGGCGCCGTTCTCGGTGTACGAGGTGCATCTGCCGTCCTGGCGCCCGGGTCTGACATACCGTCAGCTCGCCGAGCAGCTTCCCGGGTACGTGAAGAACCTGGGCTTCACGCACGTGGAGCTGATGCCGGTCGCGGAGCACCCCTTCGGCGGCTCCTGGGGCTACCAGGTCACCGGCTTCTACGCGCCGACGGCCCGGCTGGGCACCCCGGACGACTTCCGGTACCTGGTCGACAAGCTGCACCAGGCCGGCATCGGCGTCCTCATGGACTGGGTGCCGGCGCACTTCCCTCGCGACGACTGGGCGCTCGCCGAGTTCGACGGCCGTCCCCTGTACGAGCACGCGGACCCGCTGCGGGCCGCGCACCCCGACTGGGGCACGCTGGAGTTCGACTTCGGGCGTAACGAGGTGCGCAACTTCCTCGTGGCGAACGCCGTGTACTGGTGCGAGGAGTTCCACATCGACGGGCTGCGCGTGGACGCGGTCGCCTCGATGCTGTACCTGGACTACTCGCGCGAGCCGGGCCAGTGGACGCCCAACGAGCACGGCGGCCGGGAGAACCTGGACGCGGTGGCGTTCCTGCAGGAGATGAACGCGACGGTGTACCGCAGGGTGCCCGGCGTGGTCACGGTCGCCGAGGAGTCCACCGCGTGGGACGGCGTCACGCGGGCCACCCACCACAAGGGCCCCAGCGGCTTCGGCGGGCTCGGGTTCGGGCTGAAGTGGAACATGGGCTGGATGCACGACTCGCTGCAGTACATGAGCCACGAGCCGGTGCACCGCAAGTACCACCACCACGAGATGACGTTCTCGATGGTGTACGCCTACAGCGAGAACTACGTCCTGCCGATCTCCCACGACGAGGTCGTGCACGGCAAGGGATCCCTGGTGTCGAAGATGCCGGGTGACTGGTGGCAGCAGCGCGCCTCGGTCCGCTCCTACCTGGGCTATATGTGGGCCCATCCGGGCAAGCAACTGCTCTTCATGGGGCAGGAGTTCGCGCAGGGCGCCGAGTGGTCCGAGGCGCACGGCCCGGACTGGTGGCTGCTGGACCCGGGCTACGGGGCTCAGGCCGACCACCGGGGCGTGCGCGACCTGGTCCGCGACCTCAACACGGTCTACCGCGCCACGCCCGCGCTGTGGCGCCTGGACACGGACCCGGCCGGCTTCGAGTGGATCGTCGGGGACGCCGCCGACGACAACGTCCTCGCGTTCCTGCGGCTGGACCCCGAGGGCCGGCCCGTGCTGGCGGTCTCCCACTTCGCCCCGGTGGTGCGCGAGGACTACCGCCTGGGCGTGCCCGAGGACGTCCCCGCCTGGCACGAGGCGGTCAACACCGACGCGGCCCGCTACGGGGGCAGCGGCGTCACCAACCCCGACCCGGTCAAGCCCGAGGCCCAGCCCTGGCACGGCCGTCCGGCGAGCATCCGCCTGACCCTGCCGCCGCTGGCCACGGTCTGGCTGCGCCCGGCCTAGACGGCCCGTGACCCCGCTGTGACGGAGGCTCGGCTTCCGTCACAGCGGGTCCGGTCCACGCGGCGGGGCGGGCGTTACGCGAAGGACTCCGCCAGGGCCTTCGGCAGCTCCCCGGTGTGCACCACGCCCAGCCGCTGGGTGGCCCGGGTCAGGGCCACGTACAGGTCGCTGGTGCCGTAGCGGCCGGGCTCGACGACCAGGACGGAGTCGAACTCCAGGCCCTTGGCCTGCCGCGGGTCGAGCAGGACGACCGACCGCGTGAGGTCGGGTTCGGCGCCCGCCGTGACGCCGTCCAGCCGGGCGGCGATGCCCCGGTGGAGGTCGCGGGGCGCGATCACCGCGAGCCGTCCCTCCTGCGGGGTGAGCTCGCCGACCGCCTTGGCGACGGCGCCCGGGAGGTCGTCGGTGGCGCGCGCCCAGGGCCGTACGCCGGTGGAGCGCACCGAGCTCGGCGGCTCGAAGTCCGGGTGCTCGGCACGGACCACGGCCGCCGCCACGTCCATGATCTCGGCCGGGGTGCGGTAGTTGACGCCGAGCCGGGTGTGCTCCCAGCGGTCCTCGACGTACGGGGAGAGGATGTCCGCCCAGGAGCCGACCCCGGCCGCCTCCGCGGTCTGCGCCGGGTCGCCGACCAGCGTCATCGAGCGGGTCGGGCTGCGCCGCATCAGCAGCCGCCACGCCATCGGCGACAGTTCCTGCGCCTCGTCGACGATGATGTGCCCGAACGCCCAGCCGCGGTCGGCGGCGGCGCGTTCGGCGGCGCTGCGGTGGTCGTCCTCCTCGTGCCGCTCGGCGAACCGCTCCGCGTCGATGATGTCGTGCGCGGACAGCACCTCGGAGCTCTCGGGGTCGTCCTCCTCCTTGTCCTCGAACTCGTAGGTCCGGGACGCGTACGACACGTCCAGCACGCCCTGCGCGTAGGCGATCTGCCGCTCGCGCTCGCGCTCGGCGCGCTCCCGGGCCGACCGGTCGTCCTCGCCGAGGAGTTCGGCGGCCTCGTCGAGCAGCGGCACGTCCGCGACGGTCCAGCGCCGTGTGACGGGGCGGCGTACGGCGTCGGCGTCCGCCTCGGACAGGAACTCCTCGGGCGCGGCGAGGAAGTCCGCGACGAGCCGCTGCGGGGTCAGCACCGGCCACAGCTGGTCGATCGCGGCCCACACCTCGGGGTTCTCGGCGAGGTCGTCGCGGATCTGGGTGATGTCGCTGGGGTCGAGGAGGCTGGACCCGTCGAAGGGGTCGGTGCCGATCCGCTCGGCGTACAGGTCGGTGAGCGCGTTGAGGATGTGCCCCTCGAAGTGCTCGCGGGCCGCGTTGTGCGGCAGCCCGGCGGCGCGGGTGCGCTCCCGGGCGACGTTCACCAGGCCGTCGTCGAGCATGAGGACCTCGCGGTCGTGCTCGATGGCGATGACCGGGTCGGGCAGCGCCTGCCGGCTGCGGACGGCCTCGGCGAGCACCTCGGCCAGGTCGGCGCGGCCCTTGACGGCGGCGGCCTCGGGCGTGTCCGTGGCGGTCGCCTTCACGCCGGGGTACAGCTCGCCGACGGTCGCGAGGAGCACGCCTGTCTCGCCGAGGGAGGGCAGCACCTCGCCGATGTAGCCGAGGAACGCCGGGTTGGGCCCCACGATCAGCACCGCCCGCTTGGCGAGCAGCTCGCGGTGCTCGTACAGCAGGTAGGCGGCGCGGTGCAGGGCGACGGCGGTCTTGCCGGTGCCCGGGCCGCCCTCCACCACGAGCACACCGCGGTGCGGGGCGCGGATGATGCGGTCCTGGTCGGCCTGGATGGTCCGCACGATGTCGCCCATGCGGCCGGTGCGCGCGGAGTTGAGCGCGGCGAGCAGCACGGCGTCGCCCGTGGGGTCCTCGTGGCCGGTGCGCCTCTCGTCGCCGAGGTCGAGGATCTCGTCGTGCAGGTGGGTGACCGTGCGGCCCTCGGTGGCGATGTGCCGCCGGCGCCTGAGCCCCATCGGGGTGTGGCCGGTGGCCAGGTAGAAGGGGCGGGCGACGTCGGCGCGCCAGTCGATCAGGACGGGGGTGCGCTCGGCGTCGTCGGTGCGCAGGCCGATGCGGCCGATGTGGTGGGTGACGCCGGAGGTGAGGTCGATGCGGCCGAAGCACAGGGAGCCGTCGACCGCGTTCAGCGCGGCGAGCAGCCCGGAGCGCTCGGCGACGAGGATGTCCCGCTCCAGTCTGGCCTGCATGGGGGTGTCGCCCTGCGCGAGCGCGTCCGTGACGGAGGTCTCGGCGTCGCCGCGCAGCGCGTCCACGCGCGCGTACAACCCGTCGACGAATTCCTGTTCCTGCCGCAATTCATCGTCCGGCAATTCGGTGTTTGACAATTCCGCTCCCGCCCGGATATACTGTGCCCACTGAGCTTCTTTGTGACATCAATCGACGTGAAGTCACGAACAGACGAATATACGCAAGGAAATCCCCCGAGTGCAATTACTCGGGGGATTTCCCTGTTTCCGGGCCTGTCGTCTACAGCACCTCGGCGAGCTCGTCGAGCAGCCGCCGCCTGGCCCGCGCGCCGACCATCGCCTTCACGGGCTCGCCGTCGCGGAAGACCATGAAGGTCGGCATCGACAGCACCTTGTAGGCGTTGGTCGTCGCCGGGTTGGCGTCGACGTCCAGCTGCACCACCTTCAGCCGGTCGCCCACCTCGGCGGCGACGGCCTTCAGCACCGGAGCCATCTGCCGGCACGGCGGGCACCAGTCGGCGGTGAACTCCACCAGTACCGGCAGCTCCGCGCCGATCACCTCCGCCTCGAAGTCCGCGTCGGTCACCTCGGTCACCTCGGTCACCATGTGTGCCCTCCCAGCTCGCACTCCGGCTCCGGACCCCCCGGAGTCGCCGCCTCGGCGGCCAGTTCGGCCCGTGCCAGCTGCCGCGCGACCGTCTCCCGCACGCCGCTCAACTGCTCCAGCAGCGCGTCGAGTTCGTCCAGCTTGCGGCGGTAGACCGCGAGCGACGCCGGGCAGGTGTCCCCTTGGGGGTGCCCGGCGCGCAGGCACTCCACGAAGGGCCGCGTCTCCTCCAGGCCGAACCCGAAGTCCTGCAGCGTGCGGATCTGCCGCAGCAGCCGCAGATCGCACTCGTCGTAGGTCCGGTGATTGTTGTCCGTGCGGCGCGCGGGCAGCAGCCCGCGCGCCTCGTAGTACCGCAGCGTGCGCGTGGTGGTCCCGGCGCGTGCGGCCAGCTCGCCGATTCGCATCCCGCGAACGTAGCCCTTGACGCCGACGTCAAGGCAACACCGCCGACGCCAAGGCAACACCGCCGACGCCAGGGCGACACCTCAGCGCACCCCGGCGGTCTCCCGCTCCCGCTCCTCGGCCGGCTCGGCCGGCCGGGTCGCCGCCTTGGTCCGGCCCGGCAGCAGCAGCGCCACGGCCAGCGTGCCGACGCCCAGCACCACGGCCCCCACCAGACTGGTGTGGGCGACCGCGTCCGCGAAGGACGACCCCACCGCGTCGGCCATCCGCCGCGCGCCGCCGCCGAGTTGCTCCGCCTGCGCGCGCAGCCGCTCCGCCTGCTGCGGATCGCCCGCCTGCCCGGCCTGCTCGGCCAGCTGCCGTGCCTTGTCCCCGAGCCCCCGGGCCACGGCGTAGCCGGCGCCGACGGAGTCCTGGGCGGTGTCCAGCGCGGAGGCGGGGAGCCCGCTGCCTGCGGTCGCGTCCGCGAGATGGCCGGAGTACGAGGTGGCCAGCAGCGAGCCGAGGACCGCGATGCCGAGCGAACCGCCCAGTTCCAGCGAGGTGTCGTTCACCGCCCCGCCGACGCCCAGCTCGGACTCCGGGAACGCCCCCATGATCGCGTCCGTGCAGGGCGACAGCGCCAGCCCGATGGCCAGCCCCAGCACCACCAGCGGCGCCACGAGGTCGCCGTACGACGACCCGGCGTCGATCCGGGTGAGCAGGGCGAGGGCCGCGGTGCCGCCGACCATGCCCGCTGTGACGGTCCACTTCATGCCGACCCGGGGCGTGAGGTAACCGGTCAGGGCGGAGCCCGCGAACACGGCACCGGCCAGCGGCAGCATCCGCGCTCCCGTGCCCAGGGCGTCGTGGCCGAGGACGAACTGCAGGTGCTGCGTCAGGTAGTAGAAGGCGCCGAACACCGCCAGGAAGAACAGCGCGACGGCGAGGTTGGAGCCCGCGAAGCCGCGGTCGGCGAAGCGGCGGACGTCGAGCACGGGACGCGGGTGGCGCAGCTCCCACAGCACGAAGGCCACGAACCCGGCCCCGGCGACGGCCGCCGCCGTGACGGCCTCGGCGCCCCAGCCGAAGTGCGGGCCCTCGATGATCGTGTAGACCAGCGCGGCGATCCACACCACCGACAGCAGCCCGCCGCCGTAGTCGATGCGCCCGTGGTGCGCGGCTTTGGACGGCGGCACGAGGACGAAGGCGCCGACGACGGCCAGGGCCGCGATCGGCACGTTGATGAGGAACGTCGACGACCAGCCGTGCCGCTCCAGCAGCGCCCCGGCGACCAGCGGACCGGCCGCGATGGCGAGTCCGGCGGTGGCCGTCCACAGGGTGATGGCCTTGGCGCGCTCGGCCCGCGGGAAGGTCGCGGCGAGCAGGGACAGCGTGGCGGGCATGATCATCGCGGCGCCGGCGCCCATCACGGCCCGGGCCGCGACGACCGTCGCCGCGCTGTCGGCGAGGAACCCGAAGACCGAGCCGCCGCCGAACACCAGCAGTCCCAGGACGAGCGCGCCCCGGCGGCTGTACTTGTCGCCGATCGCGCCCAGCAGCAGCATCAGCGCCGCGTACGGGACGGTGTAGCCGTCGATGACCCACTGCAGGTCCGCGCTGGACAGGCCGAGGTCCTCGGTCATGTCGGGCGCGGCCACGGTGAGGGCGGTGTTCGCCATCACGATGATCAGCAGGCTCAGGCACAGGACGAGCAGGGCCCACCAGCGCCGGGCGTAGGGGCCGTCCGTCCTGTCGGCCGGCTTGGTCGTCACGAGTCGCATGAGGGGTCGCCTTCCTCCCAGACTTGCACAGGGGTGTGCATTTGCACAACGCTGTGCAATGTACGTCGTTGCACAGTGCTGTGCAAGTCGCTGGAGGAGGGGCACAATGACGTCCATGACCACGGGCACCAGCCATCGCGCCGAAGCCAACCGGCGCCGCATCCTCGACGTCGCCCTCGCCGAGCTGCTGCGGGACCCGGACGCGTCCATGGACCAGATCGCGCGCGCCGCGGGCGTGGTGCGCAGGACCGTGTACGGGCACTTCCCGAGCCGTGACGCGCTGATCAGCACGCTCGTCGACGAGGCCGTCCAGGCGCTGTCGGAGGCGGACGCGGCGGGACGCGAGGGCGTGGACGACCCGGCGGAGGCCGTGGCGCGCTCGGTGCTGGCGGTGTGGGAGATCGCCGACCGCTACCGGCTGCTGATCGCGCTCGCCCAGCGCACGGTCACCATGCAGGGCATCCGGGAGCGGCTCGCGCCGGTGCGGGAGGTGAGCGTCGGGCTGCTGCAGCGCGGCCTGGACGAGAACGTCTTCGTCTCACCACTGCCCGCACCGGCCCTGGCGTACGTGCACGAGCAGATGCTGTTCGCGGTGATGGAGGCGGTGAACGACGGCCTGCTGACAGCACATGAGGCGGGCCGCTGCGCCGCGGTCTCGGTGCTGACCGCGGCGGGCGTGCCCGCCTCCAGAGCCACCGCACTGGTGGCGAAGCTGAACTCGTGAACGGGTGAGGTTAAGGACCGGGCGGCTGAGCGACGGGGGACACCCAGCCGCCCGGAGTCTCACCGTGCGGCGCGGCTCAGGCCTTGGCCAGCTCCTTCTCGCCGCCCCGCTCGACCGCCCCGGCGGGCTCGCCCTCCGGCTCGCCGTGGCCGTCGTCCAGCAGGGTCTTCTCGTCGAAGGGGAGCCGGCCGGCGAGGACCTCGTTCACCCGCCCCTTGTCGATCTCCTTGGTCCAGGTGCCGATCAGGACGGTGGCGACGGCGTTGCCCGCGAAGTTCGTCAGGGCGCGGGCCTCGCTCATGAAGCGGTCGATGCCGACGATGAGGCCGATGCCGTCCACCAGGGCCGGCTTGTGCGACTGCAGACCGCCGGCCAGCGTCGCGAGACCGGCGCCGGTGACACCGGCGGCGCCCTTGGAGGCGACCAGCAGGAAGAGCAGCAGCGGGATCTGCTCGCCGATGGACATCGGGGTGCCCATGGCGTCGGCGATGAACAGCGAGGCCATGGTCATGTAGATCATGGTGCCGTCGAGGTTGAAGGAGTAGCCGGTCGGGACGGTGATGCCGACCACCGGCTTGCTGACGCCCAGGTGCTCCATCTTCGCGATGAGGCGCGGCAGCGCGGACTCCGAGGAGGACGTGGACAGGATCAGCAGGAACTCGCGGCCCAGGTACTTGAAGAGCGTGAGGATGTTCAGGCCGGAGATCACGCGCAGCAGCACGCCGAGCACGATGAAGACGAAGAGGAAGCAGGTGACGTAGAAGCCGAGCATCAGCACCGCGAGGCTCTTGAGCGCGTCCAGGCCGGCGGAGCCGGTGACGGCGGCGATGGCGCCGAAGGCGCCGATCGGGGCGGCCCACATCACCATGGCAAGGATGCGGAAGACGAGCCGCTGGATGTGCTCGATGCCGCGCAGGATCGGCTGGCCCGCCGCGCCCATGCCCTGCAGCGCGAAACCGGCGAGCAGCGCGACCAGCAGGGTCTGCAGCACCGACTCGTTGGTGAAGGCGGACACGATCGTGGTCGGGATGATCCCGAGCAGGAACTCGGTGGTGTCCTTGGCCTCGGCGTCGACCTGGGCGTGACCGGCGTCCTTGACCGCGTCGGTCACCGCCAGGCTCGTGCCCGGCTCCAGGATGTTGCCGACGACCAGGCCGATGCCCAGCGCGACCAGCGACATCACCATGAAGTAGCTCAGGGCGATACCGCCGACGGCACCGACCTTGGCGGCCTTGCGCACCGAGCCGATGCCGAGGACGATCGTGCAGAAGATGATCGGCGAGATCATCATCTTGATCAGGTTCACGAAGCCGGTACCGATCGGCTTCAGCTCCACGGCGAAGCCGGGCGCGGCCAGACCCACCGCGATTCCGGCGGCGACCGCGATGATCACCGCGATGTAGAGATAGTGCGTGCGGTCCCGCTTGGCCCTGGGTGCGGCAGGTGCCGTATCGGCTGCGCTGGTCACGGCGGCCCTCCTTGACGACGTCGTCGGCATCACCGGCGTGCGGCTCACGTCCGGGAAGACTCCGGGGAACTCCGAGAAACAGGGAGCGGGGCTCCCGGAGATGCGTTATGGGGAATGCCGTGACTATGTCGTCCCCTGTGAGCGCGGTCACCCTTCCGTTCATTTAGTTCACAATCAGCCACGAGGCAGACTGACGGCATGCGCTTCTCCGTCCCCCGTCCCCGCAGTCTGGCGGGGCAGCTCTTCGCCATGCAGGCCGTGCTGATAGCGGTCGTCGTGGCCGGATACGCGCTGTTCACCTACGTCAGCGACCGCAGCCAGGCCGAGGAGGCCGCGGCCCGCCAGGCCAGCGCGGTGGCCCGCTCGGTGGCCGACTCCCCGTCCGTGCCGGCGGCGATCCGCACCTCCGATCCGTCCGCCGTGCTGCAGCCGTACGCGCTGAAGGTGATGCGGGACACCGAGGTCGACTTCGTCACGATCATGGATCCGCGGGGCATCCGCTGGACGCACCCCGACCCGCGGCAGATCGGCCAGACCTTCCGGGGCCACACCGAGAAGGCGCTGCGGGGCGGGACCTTCACCGAGACCTACACCGGCACGCTCGGCCCGTCGGTCCGCGCGGTCACCCCGATCCGGGACGGCTCCGAGGTCGTCGGCCTGGTCAGCGCGGGCATCCGGGTCGAGGAGATCACCCAGCGCGTCGAGGACCAGCTCACGGCCCTGCTGGGCGTCGCGGCCGGCGCCCTGGTCCTGGGCGCGGTCGGCACCTACGTCATCAACGCCCGGCTGCGCCGCCACACCCACGGGATGAACGCGGCCGAGCTGAGCCGGATGCACGACTACCACCAGGCCGCCCTGCACGCGGTGCGCGAGGGGTTGCTGATGCTGGACGGGCAGTACCGTGTGGCGCTGATCAACGACGGCGGCCGGGAGCTGCTCGGTGTGGAGGGGGACGTGGTGGGCAGGTCGGTGGCGGAGCTGGGGCTGCCCGCGCTGCTGACGGGCGCCCTGCTGGCGTCGGAGCCGCGGGTGGACGAGGTCCATCTGGCGGCGTCCCGGGTGCTGGTCGTCAACACCTCCCCGGTGTCGGGCGGCGAACGGCGCGGTACCGTCGTCACCCTGCGCGACGTCACCGAACTGCAGTCGCTGATGGGCGAGTTGGACTCCGAGCGGGGTTTCACCCAGGCACTGCGCTCGCAGGCGCACGAGGCGGCGAACCGGCTGCACACGGTGGTCTCGCTGATCGAGCTGGGCCGGGCGGAGGAAGCGGTGGAGTTCGCGACGGCCGAGCTGGAGCTGGCGCAGGCGCTGACCGACCAGGTCGTGGCGGCGGTGAGCGAGCCGGTGCTGGCGGCGCTGCTGCTGGGCAAGACGGCCCAGGCGAACGAGCGGGGCGTGGAGCTGGTGGTGTCGCAGGACAGCAGCCTGGACGACGGCCTGCTGCCCGAGACCCTGCCGGCCCGGGACCTGGTGACCATCCTCGGCAACCTGATCGACAACGCCGTGGACGCGGCACAGGGCAGCGTGCGGGCCCAGGTGCGGGTGGCGGCGTACACCCGGGAGGCCGGGGAGAGCGGGGCCGGCGACGGTGTGCCCGAGCTGGTGCTGCGGGTGTCGGACACCGGTCCGGGCGTGGACCCCGAGCACGCCGAGGCGGTCTTCCAGCGCGGCTTCTCGACGAAGCCGGCGGGCCCGGGCGGCCGGGGCCTGGGCCTGGCGCTCGTACGGCAGGCCGCGCAGCGGCACGGCGGCGCGCTGGCGGTGACGCGGGCGGACGGGGGCGGGGCGCGGTTCGAGGTGCGGCTGCCGCTGCGCGAGCCGGGGCCGGCGGCCCGGGGCGCGGCGTGCGCGGTTCCGGGGGCCGACAGCGCGGGAGGCGACGCATGACCGGCAGCGAGAAGGTGATCCGCGTCCTGGTGGTGGAGGACGACCCGGTCGCCGCCGACGCGCACGTCCTGTACGTGGGGCGGGTGCCGGGGTTCGCCGCCGTCGGCAAGGCGCACACGGGCGCGGAGGCCCGCCGGGTCCTGGAGCGCACCCCGGTGGACCTGCTGCTGCTCGACCTGCACCTGCCGGACGTGCACGGCCTGCAACTGGCCCGCTCCCTGCGGGCGGCCGGCCACCACGCCGACGTGATAGCGGTGACGTCGGCCCGCGACCTGGCCGTGGTGCGCGAGGGCGTCTCGCTCGGCGTCGTGCAGTACGTCCTGAAGCCGTTCACCTTCGCGACCCTGCGCGACCGCCTCGTGCGCTACGCCGAGTTCCGCGCGGCGGTCGGCGAGGCCAGCGGCCAGGACGAGGTGGACCGGGCGCTCGCCACCCTGCGCGCCCCGGGCCCGGCCGCGCTGCCCAAAGGGCTGAGCGCGCCGACGCTGGAGCGGGTGACGGTCGCCCTGCGCGACAGCGCGGAGGGCCTCACGGCCGCCGGTGTCGCGGAGACCGTCGGCATCTCCCGCATCACGGCCCGCCGTTACCTGGAACACCTGGTGGACGCGGGCCGGGCCGCCCGCCGCCCGCAGTACGGCACGGTGGGGCGCCCGGAGCTGCAGTACCGCTGGGTCACGGGGCAGTGACGGCCCCTCAGCCGCCGGTCGCGCACGGCAACCGGGGGATGGCGGGGTACGGGCGACGGGCCGCACGCCCTCGTCCACCGCGAAACGTACGGATCGCGCCGCGAGTTCGCCCCCTTCCTCCACCCGATCGGGGGGCACCCTTGACGTACACGCCTTCGATGTCCGCCCGCCTGGGCGACGCCCGGCGGCCCCCGTCCGCCGTCACCGCCGGCGGGCGGCACCGGCGTGGCACGCCGGGCCGCCGGCGAATATGCCCGTTGAGCTTGCCGTTCGCCCGGCGCACCGCCCCGCCCGGTCCGTGATCACGCACCCGGTGCCGCCCCGGCCCGCACACCCGTCCACCCGACAGGCGCTCTCCGGCCCGGTCCGAACCCGCCGGTAGCCGTAGCTTCCTACAATCCGTGTTCCTGGCCGAACAGACCGTAGTCGCCGCAGCCCGGCGCCCTTAGCTTGAGGCCCGTGCACCGACCATCACCCCGTCCGAGCGAGCCCTCCACCGCGACGGCTCCGCCCTTCAACGCCCCGGCCGCCCGCCGTCTGCGCGCGGCCCTCGGCATGACCCCCGACCACGTCGCCTACGGCATGCGGGTCTCCTACGGGCATCCCCACGTCGGTCCGGGCCACGTCGTCTCCTGGGAACGCGGGATCACCGCCCCGTCCAACGCCGAACTCACCGCCCTCGCGGGCGTGTTGTGGTGCTCCCCGGCCGAACTCATCGGCAGACCGCGGACCCTGCGCGAGCACCGCATCGCCCGCTGCCTCGCCCCGGAGGACGTGGCCCGGGCCGTCGGGCACGACGTGCACACGTATCTGCGCATGGAGGAGACCGGCACCTGGCGCGGCACCGACCGCCAGGCGGCGGCCCTCGCCGAGCTGCTCGGGCTCGACCTGCCCGGCTTCGTCACCGTCACGGGCCGCGACGCCAAGCTCGGCGACCTGCTGCGCAGCGCCGTCACCACCCGCTGGCAGGCCTACGTCCGCCCGGTCGCGAAGGTGGTGCCGCTGGACCGGCCGTACCTGGAGGGCGCCCTGCAGGCCCTGCACGAGGACTACCAGGGGCACATGGCGTCCACGCTGAGCTGGGGCGGCGGCAGCGGGGACGCGGGCGACGCCGGCGAGGAGTTCCTCGAGCGGATCGTGGAGCACTTCTGGGCCAGACTCCAGGACGGCGCCGGCCCGGGGGCGGGTTAGAAGACCGACTCGGCCTCGTCCATGCGGTCCTTGGGGACCGTCTTCAGCTCGGTCACCGCCTCCGCGAGCGGCACCATCACGATGTCCGTCCCGCGCAGCGCGGTCATCATGCCGAACTGGCCCTGGTGCGCGGCCTCCACCGCGTGCCAGCCGAACCGCGTGGCGAGCACCCGGTCGTAGGCGGTCGGCGTACCGCCGCGCTGGACGTGGCCCAGGATGACCGGCTTGGCCTCCTTGCCGAGCCGCCGCTCCAGCTCGTGGGCGAGGGCCGTGCCGATGCCCTGGAAGCGCTCGTGGCCGAACTGGTCGATCTCGCCCTTGCCGTAGTCCATGGAGCCGTCGACGGGGTGGGCGCCCTCGGCGACGCAGACCACCGCGAACTTCTTGCCGCGGGCGAAGCGCTCCTCGACCATCTTGACGAGGCGGGCCGGGTCGAAGGGCCGCTCCGGCAGGCAGATGCCGTGCGCGCCGGCCGCCATGCCGGACTCCAGCGCGATCCACCCGGCGTGCCGGCCCATGACCTCGACCACCATGACCCGCTGGTGCGACTCGGCGGTGGTCTTCAGGCGGTCCATCGCCTCGGTGGCGACACCGACGGCGGTGTCGAAGCCGAAGGTGCGGTCCGTGGAGGAGATGTCGTTGTCGATCGTCTTCGGCACGCCCACCACGGGCAGGCCCGCGTCGCTCAGCATGCGCGCGGCGGTCAGCGTGCCCTCGCCGCCGATCGGGATGAGCGCGTCGATCCCGAACTCGTGGATCATGTCGGGGGCGTTCTCGCAGGCCTCGCGGAGCCGGTCGCGCTCCAGCCGGGAGGAGCCGAGTATGGTGCCGCCGCGGGCCAGGATGCCGCTGACGGACTCCAGGTCGAGGGAGCGGTAGCGGCCGTCCAGCAGGCCGGAGTAGCCGTCCTCGAACCCGATGACCTCGTCGCCGTAGTTGTCGACCGCGCGGTGCACGACCGACCGGATCACGGCGTTCAAGCCGGGGCAGTCGCCGCCTGCGGTGAGAACTCCGATACGCATCGTGCTGTGTCTCCTGCTCGCTGTGGATACCGGTGAGCCTCTGCCGATTGTTTCACGCTCCCCGCCCTCCCTTGACGCCCCCCGTTCTGACGGGCGCCTTATCTAGCGGCGGAGGTATTGTCAAGAGGGTTCTGCTCACCTCGGTGGGCGATTTTTGTGCCCCCCGGCCCCGATATCTGTCCCCCGCCGACGAGACGAAACGTCCCAGACGAACGAGACGAAACGGAGAGCGCGCGTGACCCGCAGCGTGTACGTGACCGGCATCGACCGCGGCGACGGCCGCCAGGTCGTCGAACTGGGGGTCATGGAGCTCCTCACCCGGCAGGTGGACCGGGTGGGCGTCTTCCGGCCCCTCGTCCACGACGGGCCCGACCGCCTCTTCGAGCTGCTGCGCGCCCGGTACCGGCTCGCCCAGGACCCGGCGACGGTCTACGGCATGGACTACCACGAGGCGTCCGCCCTCCAGGCCGAGGCCGGCACGGACGAGCTGGTCTCCACCCTGGTCGACCGCTTCCACCTGGTCGCCCGGGACTACGACGTGGTGCTGGTCCTCGGCACCGACTACGCCGGCACCCAGCTCCCGGACGAGCTGGCGCTCAACGCCCGCCTGGCGAACGAGTTCGGCGCGTCGGTGATCCCGGTCGTCGGCGGCCGCAAGCAGAGCGTGGAGCCGGTGCTCGCCGAGACGCGCAACGCCTACCGCGCCTACGACACCCTCGGCTGCGACGTCCTGGCCATGGTGACCAACCGGGTCGCCCGCGAGGACCGCGACGAGATCGCCCGCCGGCTCGACTCCCGGCTCCCGGTGCCCAGTTACGTGCTGCCCGACGAGCCGGCCCTGTCCGCGCCGACCGTCTCGCAGATCAGCCACGCCCTGGGCGCGCGGGTGGTGCTCGGCGACGACTCGGGGCTCGCCCGCGACGTGCTCGGCTTCGTCTTCGGCGGTGCGATGCTGCCGAACTTCCTCGGCGCCCTCACCCCGGGCTGCCTCGTGGTCACCCCGGGCGACCGGGCCGACCTGGTGGTGGGCGCGCTCGCCGCGCACAGCGCCGGCACCCCGCCGATAGCGGGGGTGCTGCTCACCCTGAACGAGGTGCCCGGCGACGACATCCTGACCCTCGCCGCCCGCCTCGCCCCGGGCACGCCGGTGCTGTCCGTGGCCGGCAACAGCTTCCCCACCGCCGAGCAGCTGTTCTCCCTGGAGGGCAAGCTCAACGCGGCCACCCCGCGCAAGGCGGAGCGGGCCCTCGGCCTGTTCGAGCGGTACGCCGACACCGCCGACCTCGTGCGCCGGGTCTCCGCGCCGAGCAGCGACCGCGTGACGCCGATGATGTTCGAGCACAAGCTGCTGGAGCAGGCCCGCTCCGGCCTGCGCCGGGTCGTCCTGCCGGAGGGCACCGAGGAGCGCGTGCTGCACGCGGCGGAGGTGCTGCTGCGCCGGGGCGTGTGCGAGCTGACCCTGCTCGGCCCGGTCGACCAGATCCGCAAGAAGGCCGCCGACCTGGGCGTCGACCTCGGCGAGTCCCAGCTGATCGACCCGGCCACCTCCGACCTGCGGGACGGCTTCGCCGAGAAGTACGCCGCCCTGCGCGCCCACCGGGGCGTGACGGTGGAGCTGGCGTACGACGTCGTCTCGGACGTGAACTACTTCGGCACGCTGATGGTCCAGGAGGGCCTCGCGGACGGCATGGTGTCGGGCTCGGTGCACTCCACGGCCGCGACCATCCGCCCGGCGTTCGAGATCATCAAGACGAAGCCGGACGCGGACATCGTCTCGTCGGTGTTCTTCATGTGCCTGGCCGACAAGGTCCTGGTCTACGGCGACTGCGCGGTCAACCCGGACCCGGACGCCGAGCAGCTCGCGGACATCGCCATCCAGTCGGCGACCACGGCCGAGCGGTTCGGCGTGGAGCCGCGCATCGCGATGCTGTCGTACTCCACCGGCACCTCCGGCTCGGGCGCCGACGTGGACAAGGTGCGCGAGGCCACCGAGCTGGTCCGCTCGCGCCGGCCCGACCTGAAGATCGAGGGCCCGATCCAGTACGACGCCGCCGTGGAGCCGTCGGTCGCGGCGACCAAGCTGCCCGGCTCGGAGGTCGCCGGTCAGGCCAGCGTGCTGATCTTCCCCGACCTGAACACCGGCAACAACACCTACAAGGCCGTGCAGCGCTCGGCCGGCGCGATCGCCGTCGGGCCGGTGCTGCAGGGTCTGCGCAAGCCGGTCAACGACCTGTCCCGGGGCGCCCTCGTCCAGGACATCGTCAACACCGTCGCCATCACCGCCATCCAGGCCCAGTCCCCCGCCCCGTCCCCGAGCGAGAAGGCAGCCGCCCAGTGAGCCCGTCCCGTGTCCTCGTCCTCAACTCCGGCTCGTCGTCGGTGAAGTACCAGTTGCTCGACATGCGGGAGCGCAGCCGGCTGGCGGTGGGCCTGGTGGAGCGCATCGGCGAGCAGACCTCGCGGCTGAAGCACACCCCGGCGGGCGGCGGGAGCCGGGAGCGGCACGGGGCGATCGCCGACCACGACGCCGCCCTGAAGGCCGTCGCCGAGGAGCTGGCCAAGGACGGCCTGGGCCTGGACTCGCCCGAACTGGCCGCGATCGGGCACCGGGTGGTGCACGGCGGCAAGTCCTTCACCGAGCCCACGGTGATCGACGACCGGGTGCTCGCCGAGATCGAGCGGCTCATCCCGGTGGCGCCGCTGCACAACCCGGCCAACCTCACCGGCATCCGCACCGCGCGGGCGCTGCGGCCGGACCTGCCGCAGGTCGCCGTCTTCGACACCGCCTTCCACACCACGATGCCGGAGTCGGCGGCCCGCTACGCGATCGACGTGAGGACGGCCGACGAGCACCGCATCCGCCGCTACGGCTTCCACGGCACCTCGCACGCCTACGTCTCCCGGGCGACGGCACAGCTGCTGGGCAAGGACCCCTCCGAGGTGAACGTGATCGTGCTGCACCTGGGCAACGGGGCCTCCGCCTCGGCGGTCCGGGGCGGGCGGTGCGTGGACACCTCCATGGGGCTGACGCCTTTGGAGGGGCTCGTGATGGGTACGCGCTCCGGAGACATGGACCCGGCCGTCATCTTCCATTTGATGCGTGTTGGTGGAATGTCCGCCGACGAGATCGACACTCTTCTCAACAAGAGGAGCGGTCTGATCGGCCTGTGCGGCGACAACGACATGAGGGAGATCCGCCGGCGCGTGGACGCGGGCGACGCCCGGGCGGAGCTGGCGTTCGACATCTACATTCACCGCCTGAAGAAGTACATCGGCGCCTATTACGCCGTGCTCGGGCGGGTGGACGCGGTCGCCTTCACCGCCGGCGTCGGGGAGAACGCGGCGCCCGTGCGCGAGGCCGCCCTGGCGGGTCTGGAGGAACTGGGCCTGGCGGTGGACGGCGAGCGCAACGCGGTGCGCGGCGGCGAGGCGCGGCTGATCTCGCCCGAGGGTGCCCGGGTGGCGGTGGCCGTGGTGCCCACCGACGAGGAATTGGAGATCGCGACACAGACCTACGCGCTGGTAAACGATTCGGGGAATCACACCTGAGCGGCATGCCGCCCTTTTGTATTTTCCGCCAGACGGAATATTCCGCTGAGAAACAAACCGATAGGATCGCCCCCATGCGCCGTTCGAAAATCGTCTGTACTCTCGGCCCCGCGGTCGACTCCCACGATCAGCTTGTCGCGCTGATCGAAGCCGGCATGAACGTGGCCCGCTTCAACTTCAGCCACGGCTCGCACGCCGAGCACCAGGGCCGGTACGACCGGGTCCGGGCCGCCGCCAAGGAGACCGGCCGGGCCATCGGTGTCCTCGCCGACCTGCAGGGCCCCAAGATCCGCCTGGAGACCTTCGCCGAGGGTCCGGTGGAGCTGGTGCGGGGTGACGAGTTCACCATCACCACCGAGGACGTCCCGGGCGACAAGACGATCTGCGGGACGACCTACAAGGGCCTGCCCGGGGACGTCTCCCACGGCGACCAGATCCTCATCAACGACGGCAACGTCGAACTGAGGGTCACCGAGGTCGAGGGCCACCGGGTGAAGACGATCGTCATCGAGGGCGGCGTCATCTCCGACCACAAGGGCATCAACCTGCCCGGCGCGGCCGTCAACGTGCCCGCCCTGTCCGAGAAGGACATCGAGGACCTCCGCTTCGCGCTCCGCATGGGCTGCGACCTGGTCGCGCTGTCGTTCGTCCGGGACGCCAAGGACGTCCACGACGTGCACCGCGTGATGGACGAGGAGGGCCGCCGCGTCCCGGTCATCGCCAAGGTGGAGAAGCCGCAGGCGGTGCAGAACATGGAGGACGTCGTGATGGCGTTCGACGGTGTGATGGTCGCCCGCGGTGACCTCGCCGTCGAGTACCCGCTCGAGAAGGTCCCCATGGTGCAGAAGCGCCTGATCGAGCTGTGCCGGCGCAACGCCAAGCCGGTGATCGTGGCGACCCAGATGATGGAGTCGATGATCACCAACTCCCGTCCGACGCGCGCCGAGGCCTCCGACGTGGCCAACGCGATCCTGGACGGGGCCGACGCGGTCATGCTGTCCGCCGAGTCGAGCGTGGGCGCCTACCCGGTCGAGACCGTCAAGACGATGTCGAAGATCGTCACCGCCGCCGAGCAGGAGCTGATGTCCAAGGGCCTGCAGCCGCTGGTCCCGGGCAAGAAGCCGCGCACGCAGGGCGGTTCGGTGGCCCGCGCGGCCTGCGAGATCGCCGACTTCCTCGGCGGCCGGGGCCTGGTGGCGTTCACGCAGTCCGGCGACACCGCCCGCCGCCTGTCCCGCTACCGCGCGCAGCAGCCGATCATCGCCTTCACCACCGACGAGGGCACCCGCAACCAGATGGCGCTCAGCTGGGGCGTGGAGCCGTACGTGGTGCCGTTCGTGAACAGCACCGACGAGATGGTCGAGCTGGTCGAGCAGGAACTGGTGAAGCTCAACCGCTTCAACGCGGGCGACATCGTGGTCATCACGGCCGGCTCGCCCCCCGGCGTCCCCGGCACGACCAACATGGTGCGGGTGCACCACCTGGGCGGCACGAACTGACCGAGGAGGACCTCGGCCACACCACTGAGGGCGTCCCCTGCCAACAGGGGGCGCCCTCAGCGCCGTTCACCGTCGGGCACGCTCTACCAAAATTCGATCAGATGTGAAAATCTTGTGTCGCTCTCGGGGAGAGGGCACGGGGGAACGCGCCTGACCAGCGCACACATCTCTTCCGACGGGTGTCATCCGTCAGCGATCCGCCACGGCTGCCGCGCAGCCATGTCCGCCTGCTCTCTTCCTGCTCACCATTCGACCGGCAGACAGGCGACGACATGCGAAGAGCCCTGCGCTCACGGGGGTTAGGCGGCACCGCACTGGTGGCGGCCTCAGCCGTACTGATGGGACTGGTGTACGCGGCACCGGCCCGGGCGGACGATCCGCCGGCCGACGATCCGGACGCCGGCAAGCTCCGTATCAGTCTCGGCGTGGACAACAGGATGAACCGGTGTGTGGCCGGTACGGCACTGCACATCGGCGGCCCCGCACTCAAGGGCGCGGCGGCCAAGGCCCTCAACGGGACCGACGCCGAACTGGCCGCGGCCCTGGAAGGGCACCTGATGGGCCTCGGCACACTCGGCGACGCCCGTTCCAAGGATGACGACGGCGTCATCGATTACCTGGACCAGTCCCGCAAGCGCAAGGAGCGCTGGGAGACGTCCAACAAGATCTACGCGCAGACGGGTTGGGACTCGGGCACCGAGTACCACGCTCCCGAGTTCGACAAGGCGGTCGTCGCCTTCACGCTCGGTCCGCAGCGCGACCTGTACGGCAAGCTCGGGCAGGACGGGCGCAGCGTGCCCACCAAGGCCTCGGTCGAGCAGGCGAAGAAGATCGCCGCGGAGATCAAGGGCCAGGACGACTGGAACGACTTCGCGATCGGCTCCATGTTCGGGGAGACCGACGTCCGCGGCCCCTACAACTCGACCACCGCCAGCGACGTCGCCTCCTTCCTGCGCCATGGCGGATTCGTCACCAAGCCGCTGGAGGAGGGCTCCGCCGAGTACCGCATGGAGGTCGAGTCCCTCAAGGTCGCCTGGGGCGGGTGCGACAGCTTCAACCCCGTCGACGCCCGGCGGGTCCTCACCCCGGTGGTCCTGACGGCCCATCAGGAGTGGGAGCAGGAGTACGCCGCCCAGGCCAAGCCGCGGACCACCATCATGGCCGCCGAGGCGACCGCTTCGGGCGAGGCCCGCAAGGCCACCGAGGCGATGATCGAGTCCATCGGGCAGGCGTGGCTGGCCGAGCAGATCCTGCTGTGGCAGAAGTACTGGGCGGGCCAGCCCAAGGACAACATCCACCGGCCCAAGGCCGCGGTCTTCACCCAGGCCAAGACGGACCTGGCCAACGCGCAGAAGCGGGCCGCGGACCAGCTCACCCTGGCCAACAAGGCGGTGGCCGCCGCCAAGACGGCCTCCGAGCAGGCCGGCACGGCGCAGAACGACGCCTACGCCATCGCCGACGCCGCCAAGACCCCCCGCGGCCGGGGACTGCTGTACGCGCAGCAGTCGGTGCAGGTCGCCAAGGCCTCCTACGCCGCCGCTCAGGCGGCCGCGAAGGCCACCCAGACCGCGGTGAACGCGGCCAAGGCGACGGTGGCCGACAGCAAGGCGCTGTTCGCGCTCTCCAAGACCCAGGCGCACGCCATCAACACCGAGTTCCGGCGCATCGCCGCGCAGGAGGCCGCAGCCCAGGCGAAGGCGGCCCGGGTGTCCGCGGACGCGCTGGCCAAGGAGGCCGCCGCCAACGCCACGAAGGCGAAGAACGCGCAGGCGACGGCGGAGGCGGCCGAGAAGACGGCGAAGCAGGGCGCCGCGACGGCGGCGGCGGAGCGGGCCAAGGCCGAGAAGGAACGCGACAACGCCAAGCGGGAGCGTGCCAACGCGGCGGCCGAGCGGGCCAAGGCGAAGGACGCCGAGCAGCGGGCGCAGGCGGACCGGGATGCCGCTGCCCGGGCGCGCGGCACCGCGGAAACGGCGGGCAGCACGGCAGCGGCCAAGCGTGCGGAGGCCGAGGAGGCGGAGGCGCAGGCGTACCTGGCCCGCGACCTGGCGGTCGCGGCCGAACGGAAGCGGGACGCCGCCAAGTCCAGGGCCGCGGCCTTGGAGGCCGCCGCCGAGGCGGCCAAGGGTTCCGATGCCGCGGGCGAGGCTCGTGAAGCCGCGACGGAGGCCCGTTCCGCCGCCACCGAGGCGACCGACGAGGCACGTGACGCGCGGGCCGCGGCCAATGAGGCGAGTGAGGCCGCCGTGAAGGCGCGGGCCGCCGCCACGCGCGCCGACGCCGCCGCGTCGCGTTCCCGCGCGGCGGCCGACAACGCGTGGTCCGCGTACGAGACCACGCGCGCCGCGGCCGCCACGGCACACGCCGCCGCAGCCGAGGCGATCGACGCCGCGGCGGCGGCCAAGAAGAACGCCGCCGACGCCGAAGCCGAGGGCAAGAAGGCCGCCGCCGCGGCGGTCACGGCACGCAAGGAGGCCACGGCTGCCAAGTCCGAGGCCGCGAAGACCGCCTCTTGGGCCGCCACCACGGCCGGTCACGCCTTCGCGGCGAGCGAGGCGGCCACCGCCGCCCGCGACTCGGCCGCCGAAGTGATCAAGCCTGCCAACCAGGCCATCGCCGCGGGCACTCCGTACAAGGAGACCGATGTCTCGGCCGCGTTCGCGGTCCTCGTGGGGCAGACGTCCAAGCCGATCGCGGAGCGCCAGGCCGCCGCCGCCAAGGCCAAGGCCGACGAGGCGGCCAGGGCCGCCAAGGAGGCCAAGGCCCTCGCCGAGAAGGCGAAGGGCGACGCCAAGCTGGCCGCCGAGGCCGCGGCAGCGGCAGCCGACGACGCGGCCAAGGCCGCTGCCTCGGTGGCTGCCGCCCGTGCCTCCGCAGCCGAGGCCGCCACAGCCGCGGAAGCGGCGAAGAAGGCGGACGCGAACGCCCAGAAGTACGACCAGCAGGCCGGTACGGACGCCGTCTACGCCGGAATGGCCGCGAACGAGGCGGAGTCGGAGGCCGCAGCGGCGGACCGTGAGGCCGACGAGGCGGAGAAGGACGCCAGCAGTGCCCGCTCGGCCGCCACAGCGGCGGAGAAAGACGCGGCGAGCGCCCGCAGCACCGCTACCAAGGCGGAGCAGGACGCCACCGCGGCCGAGTCGGCCGCCAAGAACGCCGACGGCGCCGCGAAGGAAGCCGACCAGGCTGCCGATCGCGCCGAACAGGAGGAACGCAAGCGGCTCGAAAAGCAGCGCCAGGCAGCGATGGAGGCGGGTGATACCGGTGTGCCCGAGGGGAATCCGGGTCCGCCTCTCAGCGCCGACGACGAGGCGATCCTGCTGGCCCAGTGCGGCCAGCAGTGCGTCGACGACTACCGCGCCGCTCGGGCGGCCGTCTCGCTGAGCGTGATCGACTGGGTGAAGGCCAACGGCGGCGAGATCCTGCTGGAGGTGCTCGGCGTCAACAACGTCAAGCGCTGCTTCGGTGAGGACGACGTCGAAAGCTGCCTGTGGTCCTTCGTCGACGTGGCGTCCCTCGTACTGGTCGTGGGCAAACTCCCCGCCGTCGGCAAGGCGATCGTCCGAGTCGCCAGCGGTATCTCCGAGTTCTTCGAGAAGGCCGCGTGGGGCAAGAAGACCCTCGCCCGGCTGAAGGACATCATCGAGAAGTACCGCAAGGGCCAGCTGGGCGAGTGCGTGCTGGACGCCGCGGATCTGTTCGGCGGCGCTGCCGGCGCGTCCAAGGCCAAGGGGCTCGCCGCCGCCAAGGCGGCGGGGAGCAAGAAGCGGTTCTGCGGCATCGACCACATCTCGCCGATCGACGGTGACTGGTGCACCAAGCGCGGCGCTCACGTCAATCTGAAGAACGGGCGCGAGGTGGGGCTCCAGACCACCAACGTCAAGGGCGGCATCATGGGCTACGCCATCGACGTCAAGGCGGGACCGGCCACCGCCGACGAGATCCGCGCCGTCGTCCAGACGCTCATCGATGACGACCGACTGCGCGAGGACCTGATCGCCAAGTCGACGGACGCGATGCGCATCTTCAACCAGGACGCCGCGAACCAGCGGTACAACGAGAACCTGGAGTCGGGTCAGAAGCCCAAGCCGCTGAGGTGGGGCTGCAAGACCAACTTCGCGCCGAAACTGAAGTTCCTGATCGACGCGTTGAAGGAGATCAGCCGCCAGAAGGGTGTCGGGTAGGCGCCGACGCGGAACTCACGGGGGCCGGTCCGCGATGCGGGCCGGCCCTCGCCCTCTGCGTCAGCCGCAGACCTGGTGGGGGTACCGGGCGATCGCGCTGTGCAGGATTGTGCCACTGTCCCCGGACCCGTTGGCGTCGGTCCGGCGGAAGGTGAAGTGCACGTCCGCCGGGGGGTGGGGCACCACCAGGGTGAGCTGGTCGGCCGGCTCGGGCCAGAGCCCTTCCTCGGCACCTATACCCGCCGCGGCGAACGCCTCACGAAGCTGCGCGGCGTTCACGGTCGAGGGCAGTTCCTTCGTCTCGCCCGGTACGCCGCTCGGAAGATCGACGGTCCCCGTCCCGGTGCTCAGCGCCACGGACACAAGCGTGTCGCAGCAGACCTCGATACGTACGTCGCCGTAGCGCACGTTGCGCGGCTCGCTCCTCTTCCGCCGCCGGCCGGGGAAGTACTCCCCGTCCTGAGGCGGCCCCAGCCGCTCGGACACGTCAGCGAGGGACGCCCCCGGTTTGAGAACGCCGATTCCGCCGGACTCGGCGAATTCCGTCAGTACGTCCACGATGGTCATGCCTCGATCATCCATGATCCCCCAGTACGGCAGCGCCGAGGGCGCCCCCTGTGACCAGGAGGCGCCCTCGATCGATCCGGCGGGAACGTCAGTCCGTGACGTACTGACTAAGCCCCGGCACCGTCAGCGTGCCGCCGAACTGGCCGGCCTGCGTGACCTTCACCTTGGTGAAGTAGATGAGCGGGATGTTCAGCGGCGGCGGGTGCTCCGGGTCGAAGGTGACCGGGATCAGCCCGAGCAGGTTGCCGGAGATCTTCTCCGTGTACATCACCGTCTTGCCGTCGGTGATCGTGGACGTCGATCCCTTGGCCGCCTGGACGTGGTGGGTCTTGCCCGACTGCTTGTCCTTGACGAGCTGGTGGAGGTCCCCGATGTCGGTGCCGTCGCTGATGACGTACTTGAGCACCTTCTTGGTGGCGCCGCTCGCCGTCTTCACCTCCACGATGCCCTGGTAGTCGGCGCCCTTCAGGGTCAGGGAGCTGGCTTCCAGGTACCAGGGGTCGTCGGGCACGAGGATCTCGTTGTCGACACCGCCCTCGGCGTCCGTGGCGGCCGGGCAGTCCTCGGGGTCCACGGAGGGGCTCTCGGACGGGCTGGGGGAGGCGGTGGCCTCGTCCGCCGCGTCCTCGGCCGCCTTCTCGACGGACTCGGCGGTGTCCTCGGCCGCCTTCGACGCCGCGTCGGTCGTGTCCTTCACGGTGTCCTTCACCGTGTCCTTCGCCGTGTCGGTGACCTTGTCGGTGGTCTCCTCGACGGTGCCGGACGCCTCGGACGTGCTCTTGTCCCCGGACGTGCCCGTGCTCTCGGACGGCGAAGCGGTCGCGGACGGCGTGGGGCTCGGGCTCGCGCCGGACTTGCCGCCCGTGAAGATGTCGCCGATCGCGTCGCCGATGCCCTCCAGCAGGTTGCCGCCGCTCTCGGACGGCGACGGGCTCGGCGTGGCCTCGTCCTCGTCCGACGCGGACTCGGAGGCCGAAGGGGCCGGCGCCGGCTCGGTCTTGCCGCCCGGGTCGTCGGAACCTGAATCCGACGAACCTGACGCACTCGACGGGGCCTTGTCCGCATCCGTGCCCGAGCCGCCGGCCGACGCCGAGGGGGTCGGCTCGGGGGCGTCCTGGTCCTTCTCTGCCTCGTCGCCGCCGCTCGCGGAGGGCGAGGGCGAGGGCGAGGCGTCCTTCTCGTCGCCCTCCAGCGCCGCGACGCAGTCCTTGTACTCGTCGGCCTTGAGGCTGTTGGACACCGGCGGATGGTCGTCCGCCAGGGCCAGAGTCGGGGTGAAGCCCATGCCCATGAGGACCGCGGTGGGCATCGCCGCCATGGCTATCGCCTTGCCGGCCGGCATCTGGAACCGGGTGAACAGCGGCTTCTTCGGGGCCGCGTGGCGAGGACCCGTTCTGGGCCGGCCCTGGGTCCCGGTGAACTGGTCGCGGGCGTCAGCCGACACGGTACCCCCCGGGCTGCGCCTCGGACCGGACGCCGTCCGCCGGTCCGCCGTCGCCGGTCTCGAACGAGGAGTGCGGCTGCTGCGGCTCTCCCGCGACCTCGCCGGTAGCGGGCTCCGCCACGCCCTCGTCCGTCGGCCCCTGTCCGGCGGGCTGCCGGCCTCCCCCGGCCGACTCCGCCCGGCCCGGTGCCCACGAGATCGCGAGCGCGCCGCCGAGCATCGCCATCAGGAAGCCGATGACGAAGCCTCCGATGTTGGAGACGACCAGCGACACCAGGGCGAGGATGATCGAGGCGACACCGGCGAAGACCCGGGTCGCGTGCTGGAACCACATGGTCAGTCCCAGCGTGATCAGCAGGAGACCGATGATGAGAGAGCCGGCACCGGCGGTGGTCGCCATGGTGAGCGACATGGTTCCCAGCTTCAGGGTGGCGTAGGGGAAGTAGGCGATCGGCACCCCGCCGAGGATGGTGAACAGGCCTGCCCAGAACGGCCGGGTGCCCCGCCAGTCGCGGAATCGCCGGCGCAGCCGGGTGAAGGTTCCGGCGCTCTGGACCGGAGTCTCGGCACTCATGGAAAACAGCTCCCTCGGTCCGGTGGAGGTACGTACCGGCTCGGCCGTAGGCGTGTGGAGAAGCCGGAAAGTCTGAGTCTGTGGAGGGGCCCGGCTCTCGGCCGGACCCGCGGGGCAGGGAAGCCGATGCTTCCCCGCCCCTCAAGGGCGGTCGAGCCGCCCCTGGGGTGCCCGTGGGCCGGAGGCCGTCAGTAGCACTCCATGCCCTTGTCCATGCCGAGCTTCATCGACAGGCCGCTGAGCTTGAAGGTGCCCGCCGTGGTCGCCCACGCCGTCTGCTTGACACCGTAGAGGTCGGCCGACTCCGCCTGCTGGGCGAAGCCGCCCGGCAGCACGTTCTCGCCCTTCTTCACGTCGGGGCCGCGGGTCTTGTCCTTGACCGCGACGCCGATGTCGATGTTCTTGAACTCCGCGTCGGCGTCGAGCTGGGCGACGTCGATGTAGAGGTTCTCGGCCTTGACCGGCTTCTTGGCCTCGTTGCCCGCCTCGAGACGGAGGTAGACCGTCTTTCCTATGAGGGGGATCGGCGTCGCGACCGACTGGCACATCTTGCTGATCGTCGCGTTGTCGAACGACGAGATGGCGACCGGGACCGGCTTCTTTTCCTTGCCCTCGGTCGAGGTGTAGACGCTGTCGATCCCGCCGTACTGGGCGAAGCCCTCACCGTGCAGGTGACCGGCCGACACCTTGAACTGCTGGCCGGAGACACTGAACGACGCGGCCAGCGCACCCTGCGCGAGGCCGACACCCACACATGCCGCAGCGGCGACGCTGGGCACCATGACCACAGCGAACCGCTTCCATCTGGTCCCGCCACGCACCTGGGACTCCATATTTCCTCCTTCTCGGACGTACATCTCCTGTCCTGGCTCGCCCCGAGTCGTGGCTCAGCCGGGCAGGGATGGGAGAAGTGCTACGTCCTCGGGAAGGAGAGCGCCTGCACTCGGCGGCGCAACTGCGCCCGAATCACCGGCGATCACCCCCGAGCGACAACCACTGGTCGCGCCTGACACGCATCACGCACAACCCTGCTGGACAGGCTTCGCCGGGTGGACGAAGACCCCCCTGTCCAAGAGCCGGCGCCACTGCCGCCGGCTCTGCTCGGTGGGGACCCAGGATCTCCCGCGACCCAACCGGCTGCCGGGGTACGGGATTGGACCGAGCGTGGCCGATCGTGGTGCATTCTCGCCGCCCGCACAAGGGGGTTCGTTACTCGCTAGTAACGGCCGGATAACCGAACAACGACCCGCCGGTCTCGGCCGGCGACTCAGGGTGGTGTCGAGCGGAGGTACAAAGCTGTTGATCGCTGGACAGAATCCGACAGATCAACGCCCTCGACTTACTCGCAGTAACAGCGGCCGCGATTACCAAGTTTTGGTAAAGCGCGGCCGCTGTGAGGCACTGTCGGCAAATCCTTCACGCGGGCACCACATGCCCGCGTGTTTAGCGACTGGTCAGAACAGGGCGCGGGCCAGGGCCCTGCGGGCCGCCATCACACGCGGGTCCTCGGGTCCCACGACCTCGAACAGCTCCAGCAGCCGCATCCGCACGGCGTCCCGGTCGTCACCCACCGTGCGCTGCACGGTCTCGATCAACCGGCCGAAGGCGTCCTCGACATGGCCGCCCACCAGATCCAGGTCCGCGGCGGCGATCTGCGCCTGGACGTCGGCCGGCTTCTCGGCCGCCTCCTTGCGCACCCGCTGCGGGTCGACGCCCTGCACGCGCTGGAGCAACTCGGCCTGGGCGAGGCCGAGTTTGGCCTCCTCGTTGCCCGGGTCCTCGCTCAGCACGTTCTTGTAGGCCCGGACGGCACCGCCGAGGTCGCCCGAGTCCAGCGCCTGGACGGCGGCCTCCAGCAGTCCGTCGTACGGGCCGGCGGGCCGCTCGGGGGCCGCCTGGGCGGCTCCGCCCGGCTCGGCCTCGGGGTCGACGGCGAGACCGGTCAGGCCGAAGCGCTGCTCGGCGACCTGCACCAGCTGGTCCAGGGTCTGACGGATCTGCGCCTCGCCGGCGGCGCCCTGGAAGAGCGGCAGCGCCTGTCCGGCGACGACCGCGAAGACCGCCGGGATCCCCTGGATGCCGAACTGCTGCATCAGCATCTGGTTGGCGTCGACGTCGATCTTGGCGAGCAGGAAGCGGCCGTTGTACTCGACGGCCAGCCGCTCCAGGACCGGGCTCAGCTGCTTGCAGGGCTGACACCACTCGGCCCAGAAGTCGATGACGACGGGCACTTCGGCGGACCGCTGCAGGACGTCCCGCTCGAACCCCGCCTCGTCGACGTCGATGACGAGATCGGCCGGGGAGATCGCCCCCGGCCCGCCCTCGCGGGCTGCTTGGGCGCGGGCCTGCTCCGCCTTGGCCTTGGCCTCCTGGGCCGCCTTCACCGCGGCGAGGTCGACGACTCCGCTCATGGACATGTTCCGTGGCTGCATGCGCCTATCCTCCCCCGTACTGCGTGCGCGTGTGAAAAACGGTGTGAAAGCCGGGCCGGTCGGGTCCCTGCGGGCGCCGGGTCCCCACCCCGCGCCGGTGTGCGGCGGCACGTGAACGTCCCTCACGCGCTTTCGCTACGAGTCGTAGCGTAATGCCACGCGGGGCCGCGGGAACAGTGCCCCCCGGTGATCTCTCTCACGAGCCGCACGGGAACCGCCGGTTTATGGTCATGGCATGCAGAGCCGCAGCCCAGCCAGCCGCACCGGGCGTCCGCGCAGCGCCGCGGCGGACGCCGCGATCCTGGCCGCGACGCGTGAGGCTCTGGTGGACCTGGGCTGGTCCAAACTCACCCTGGGGGACGTCGCGACCCGCGCGGGGGTGGCGAAGACCACCCTCTACCGCCGCTGGGCGGGCAAGAACGAACTGGTCGTCGACGCGGTGGCGGAACTCTTCGACGCCCTGGAACTCCCCGACCGCGGCTCCCTGGCCGCCGACATCGAGGGTGTGGTGCTGCAGTTCGCCGCGATCCTGGCCCTGCCGGAGGCCCGCAGCGGCCTGATGGCGGTGGTGGCGGAGGCCACCCGCGACGACGCCCTGCGGGAACGCATCCGCACCTCGGTCGTCGACCGCCAGAAGCGCCTGGTCCTGGAGGGCCGCGCCCGGGCCCAGGCCCGGGGCGAACTCCCCCCGGAGCCGGACGACGCGTCCGCGGCCCGCACGGTGGACCTGATCTTCGACATGGTCGCGGGGGCGGTGGTCCACCGCACCCTGGTCAGCGGGGAGCCGGTGGACGAGGAATGGGTGCGCGGCTTCACCCTGGTCCTCCTGCGGGGACTGACGCAGGACACCGGGCATCCGGCCGGAACCTGAGGGAGCGCCGGGCGGGAGCACGCGCCCCCGCCCGGCGGGGCTCAGAACCCGGCCGGCTCCGTGTACACGCCCCACTCGTCGCGCAGCACCCCGCAGATCTCGCCCAGCGTGGCCTCCGCGCGGACGGCGTCCAGCATCGGCCCGATCATGTTGGCGCCGCTGCGGGCGGCGGCCAGCATGCCCTCCAGCGCGCTGCGCACGGCGGCGTCGTCGCGGGCCGCCTTGCGGTCGGCCAGCACCCGCACCTGCTCCCGCTCCACCTCGTGGCTGACCCGCAGGATCTCCAGGTCCCCGGTGACCGACCCGGTGTGGACGTTCACGCCGACGACCTTCTTGTCGCCCTTCTCCAGCGACTGCTGGTAGCGGAACGCCGACTCCGCGATCTCCCCGGTGAACCAGCCGTCCTCGATGCCCCGCAGGATGCCGGAGGTCATCGGCCCGATCGGGTGCCGTCCGTCGGGGTGGGCCCGCAGCCCTCGCTCCTTGATCTGCTCGAAGATCTTCTCCGCGTCGGCCTCGATCCGGTCGGTGAGCTGCTCGACGTACCAGGCACCGCCCAGCGGGTCGGCGACGTTGGCGACGCCGGTCTCCTCCATCAGCACCTGCTGCGTGCGCAGCGCGATCTCCGCGGCCTGCTCGCTGGGCAGGGCGAGGGTCTCGTCGAGGGCGTTGGTGTGCAGGGAGTTCGTCCCGCCGAGCACGGCCGCCAGGGCCTCCACGGCCGTCCGTACGACGTTGTTGTACGGCTGCTGCGCGGTGAGCGAGACACCGGCGGTCTGGGTGTGGAACCGCAGCCACTGGGCCTTCTCCGACCGCGCTCCGTAGACGTCGCGCATCCAGCGGGCCCAGATCCGGCGGGCGGCGCGGAACTTGGCGATCTCCTCGAAGAAGTCGACGTGCGCGTCGAAGAAGAAGGACAGGCCGGGCGCGAAGACGTCCACGTCCAGGCCGCGCGACAGGCCCAGCTCCACGTACCCGAAGCCGTCGGCCAGGGTGTACGCCAGCTCCTGCGCGGCCGTCGCCCCGGCCTCGCGGATGTGGTACCCGGAGACGGACAGCGGCTTGTAGGCGGGGATGCCGGCGGCGCAGTGCTCCATCAGGTCGCCGATGAGCCGCAGATGCGGCTCGGGCTGGAAGAGCCACTCCTTCTGCGCGATGTACTCCTTGAAGATGTCCGTCTGCAGCGTGCCGTTCAGCACGGACGGGTCGACGCCCTGCCGTTCGGCGGCGACCAGGTACATGCAGAAGACGGGGACGGCCGGGCCGCTGATGGTCATGGACGTCGTGACGTCCCCCAGCGGGATGTCCTTGAACAGGACCTCCATGTCGGCCGCGGAGTCGATGGCGACCCCGCAGTGCCCGACCTCGCCCAGCGAGCGGGGGTCGTCGGAGTCGCGGCCCATGAGCGTCGGCATGTCGAAGGCGACCGAGAGCCCGCCCCCGCCGTTGCGGAGGATCATCTTGTAGCGCTCGTTGGTCTGCTCGGCGTTGCCGAACCCGGCGAACTGCCGGATGGTCCACGTCCGCCCCCGGTAGCCGGTCGCGTACAGACCGCGGGTGTAGGGGTACTCCCCCGGCCAGCCGATGCGCTCGAACCCGTCGTACCTGTCACCGGGCCGTGGCCCGTACACCGGCTCCACGGCGTCTCCGGAGAGCGTGGTGAAGTCGGCCTCGCGCTTGCGCGCGGCGTCGTAGCGGGCCTGCCAGCGGCGGCGGCCTTCTTCTATGGCGTCAGCGTCCATACCTTCGAATTTACTAGGACGTCCAAGTAAATGTCGATGGCAGACCGCCGTACGTTCGTCCGTACGGCGGTGTCGTTACGCCTTGGCGGGTGCGGGAGAGCCGTCCGTGATCAGCGGCTCCAGCTCGTGGCTGATCCTGCGCTCCACGAAGAACGCGGCCGTCGGGACGGTCCCGGCCAGCAGTACCCACAGTTGCTTGGCCACCGGCCACTTCGCCTTGGAGCCCAGGTCGAAGGCGAAGATCAGGTACACCACGTAGAGCCAGCCGTGCGCGATGCTGACGACGCGCGTGAAGTCCGCCGCGCCGTTCAGGTCGAGCAGGTACTTGCCGATCATGCCGAGGGTCAGCAGGACCAGCAGCACGCCGGTGACGTAGGCCATCACGCGATAGCGGGTCAGCACGCTCTTCTTCATGCCGTCGAGCGTAACGACCCGTTCCGGGAGATCTTGCCCCGGGTCACTCCTCCTCGAAGTCCCCCGCGGCGATGCGCAGCGGCCGCAGCATGGCGAAGATCTCGGCGCACTCCTCGGCGTCGTAGGCACCGAGCCCGAAGTCCATCGCCATCAGGTCGCGGGTGGCCGACTCGACCACCTCACGGCCCTTGTCGGTGATGCTGGCGAGGGTGCCGCGCCCGTCGTTGGGGTTGGGCCGCTTGGCCACCAGCCCCGACCTCACCAGCCGGTCGACCGTGTTCGTCACGGACGTGGGATGCACCATGAGCCGCTCGCCGATCCTGGACATCGGCAGCTCGCCGGACTTGGAGAAGGTGAGCAGCACCAGCGCCTCGTAGCGCGCGAACGTCAGCCCGTACGGCTTGACCACGGCGTCGACCTCGGCGAGCAGGATCTGCTGGGCGCGCATGATCGAGGTGATCGCGGCCATGGACGGCACGTTTCCCCAGCGCTGCTTCCAGCGTTCGTCGGCGCGCGCGATCGGATCGAAGGAGAGACTGAGCGGCTTCGGCACGGAGCCGACCTTACCGGCCGGTCACATGCTGGTCAGCCCCGTCTCGCCCTTCGGTCGGGGGCATACGGGAACCCGGGAAGCAGGCCGCGTCCCTTCCATGCCGAATCATCCCTTTGTGTCACGATGAGCTCACGTTCGTCACTCAACGTCATCTTCCTCCCTGGGAGCGGCATGACCCGGCTGATCCACGCCCTCGCGGCCCTCGCGGTGTTCGGTCTCGCTGCGGGCTGCACCTCCGCCCGCAGCGACGCAGGCACCGGCGCCGACGACACCACGAAGGCCGGTTACGCGACCCGCTCGCCCTTCTGGGTCGACCAGCAGAGCCCGGCGGCCCGGCAGGCGCGGCTCTGGCAGCGGCAGGGCCGGAGCCAGGACGCCACCCTGATCCGGCGGATCGCCGACCAGCCGGTCGCGCTGTGGCCGCCCGGCGAACTCGACCCGGGACCGATGGTGCGGGCGGCGGCCTCGGCCGCGAACCGGGAGGGCAAGACGGCGGTGTTCGTCGCCTACAACATCCCGCACCGCGACTGCGGTCAGCACTCGGCGGGCGGGGCGGCCGACGGCGACGCCTACCGGGAGTGGATCGGCAAGTTCGCCGACGCCCTCGGCGAGGCCGAGGCCCTGGTGGTGCTGGAACCCGACGCGGTCGCGCACGTGGTGGACGGCTGCACGCCCGCCGAGTACCACGCCGAACGCGAGCAGCTGCTCGGTGAGGCCATCGCCCGGCTGAAGCGGCAGCCGAACACCAAGGTGTACCTGGACGCGGGCAACGCCGACTGGATCCGGGAGCCGGACAAGCTGGTCGAGCCGCTGAAGCGGGCCGGGATCGAGCAGGCCGACGGCTTCGCGCTCAACGTCTCCAACTTCCAGACGAACGAGGTGACCCGGCGCTACGGCGGCCGGCTCGCCGCGGCCCTGGGCGGCAAGCGCTACGTCGTCGACACCAGCCGCAACGGCAAGGGCCCCCTGCCGGGCGTGTGGTGCAACCCGCCCGGCCGGGCGCTCGGCACCCCGCCCACCACCGCCACCGGCGCACCGGGCGTCGACGCCTACCTGTGGATCAAGCGGCCCGGCGAGTCGGACGGCACCTGCGAGGGCGGCCCGGCCGCCGGGCGCTGGTGGCCGCGCTACGCCCTGGAGCTGGCGCGCAACGCGAAGCGCTGACCGGGCCACGGCTCACCGGACGTGGATCCACTTCGCCTTCGACGGGGTGCCCTCGGCGTCCGTGACGAACAGCATGTACCAGCCGGGCGGCACGAGCGCGGGGTCGCGCGGCACGTCGAACGTCACCGCGTCACCCTTCCTGGTGATGTCCAGTTCGACGGAGCGCTGCTCGACGTCCGTGGTGTGCGTGACCGCGCTGGGCCGCATCAGCCGCGCCTTGGCCACCCGCTCGGGATGGTCGGTGCGGAACGTGATGCTGTGGTCGTCGTCGAGCGTCCGCGGTCCGTCCTTCAGTGCGGGGCGGCTGCGGGCGTTCTTGTGCAGCACCGGCGGGGTGAAGACCTCCATGCGCTGCTCGAAGTGGCCCAGCTTGGTGTTCTGCTGGTCGTCGAAGAGCGGGTCGGAGCCGAAGGTGGCGATCCTGCCGTCGGGCAGCAGCAGCGCCTCGGAGTGGTAGTTGCGGCCCACCTTCGGGGCGGCGGCCTCGCGGAAGGCGTTGGCCTTCGGGTCGTAGAACTGCGCCCGCAGGATGTTGCTGGCGCTGCGCCCGCGGTAGTCCCTGGAGCCGTTGGACGTGAAGACGGTGTCGTCCGGCATGATCACGCTGTTCAGGTAGCGGGTGCCCTGGGGCAGGTCGGGGCCGGTCTCGAAGGCCGGGTTGTCCTTCTTCAGGTCGACGACGGCCGTGCGCGGGGTGGACTTCTTCGACTCGCCGACGCCGCCTCCGCCGAGGATCATCACCTTCTGGTCCTGCGCCGGGGGCAGCAGCACGGAGGCCGAGGTCTCGGTCTGGTCCATGTCCTTCAGGCCCGGCACCTTGCGGAAGGTGTTCGTCTCCAGGTCCCACAGCCCCGGTACGCGCCCCTGGTCGGCGGGCCCGTAACCGGCGTTGGAGGCGGAGTAGAACAGCTTGCCGCCCTTGGTGAGGAACAGGGCGGGGTAGGTCGGGAAGTACCGCTTCGGGCCCGGTGACCACTTCTTGGTCTCCGGGTCGTAGATCTCGTTGTCGCCCGGGTCGATCATGCCGACGTCGTCGAGGCCGGACACCGCCAGGACCCGGCCGTCGTCGAGGCCGACCAGCGTGGGGTACCAGCGGGCCTTGCGCATCGGGTCGACCGGGACGTACTTCTCTGCCTTGGGGTCGAACTCGTAGGCGGCGCGGATGCCCTGGAAGTCCTGCTTCTCCAGGGTGATCTTCTCCGAGAGGCCGTAGGTGTTGTCGGCCGCCTTGCCCTTCAGGCCGACGATCTCGTACTGCGCCTGCTTCTCGGTGACCGACAGCGGGCCCTTGTCCACGGCCTCCACGAAGACCCGGGCCTCGCTGGCGGTGACCTTGGTCCTCCAGGGCTGCATCACTCCGCGGCTGTTGTAGGTGACCTTGAAGCTGCGCTTGGCCTTGGGGACCGTGACGTCGAACTTCGTGACGTACTCGACGCCCGCCGGGGAGCGGAAGCGGGTGCCCTTCTTCAGGAACACCGCCCGGTCGGGGCTCTCGTTCTTCACCCGCATGCCGCCGCCGGCCCGGGTCACCTCGCCGTCGAGCAGTTCGTAGCGGGCGGTGCCGCCGGCCACCAGCAGGCGGCCGTCGGGGAGCTGGGCGTGCCCGGCGCAGAAGAAGTCCTCGGGGGTGGGGATCTTCTTGAAGGTGTTCTTCTCCGGGTCCCACAGGACGGTGTCGAACTCGCCCTTGTCGAACTTGCGCTGCTCGTTGCCCGATCCGGCGACGATCAGCACCTTGCCGGTGTGCAGCAGGGCGGCGTGGATGGCGTTGGTGCGGTACTCCTCGGGGATGTCGACCTGGTCCCAGGAGCCGTACTTCGCCTTGTACCCGGGCTGGGCGATCTTGTACTCGTGGTACTGCTCGGAGACGAAGTCCAGCGCGGCGGGGGCGTTGAGGCTCGCCAGGACCGCGACGCCCCCGATGCCCAGGACGGTCTTCTTGGTCTTCTGCGAGGGCTGGTAGGCCATGGCCTAGGTGCCTCCTGTCGTGGTGCCGGAGGCCGGCGCCGCCGCCGGGGACACGGTGGCGAGGGCGGGCGCCGGCTCCTTGGTGTGCGGCTTCTCGGGCACGCGCACGGGTGCGGGTGCGGGTGCGGGCGTGACGGCGGGTGTGGGGGCCGGTGCGGGCTTCGGGCGCTGCTCCTTCAGCCGCGTGACGGCCCACACCGCGACCGGCGCCAGGGAGATGGCCAGGGCGAGGGCGGCCCAGGTGCGCATCGCGGCGTGCGTGTGGTCCAGGGCGGCCGAGGCGGCCAGGGACGTGGCGAGCAGCGCCGCCCAGGAGAGGTGGATCCGGAAGGTGGCGGGACGGTCGGGGCTGGCTCCGCCGCCCTTGGGGGTGACGACGAACCGGCTGGGACGGCGCAGCAGGGCCTCGCCGAGGGACTTGAGGTAGATCGGCGCGGAGAGGGCCGACATCGCCATGCCGGCGAGTCCTCCCGAGCCCTCCGGCTCGTGGGGGCTGACGTTGTGCCGGCGGTTCCACAGGTAAAGGCCGATCTGGAGGGCGGCGGCGTCGCTGTACAGCATCATCCACACCGACGCCGAGACCTGGGTGCCGGAGGCGCCGAACCAGAGGAACAGCACGCAACTGAGGATGCCGAGCAGCCAGTTGACGGCCGTCATGGGGTAGTAGACGAGCATCAGCGTGTAGGACAGCAGGCGGCCCGGGGGCATCGTGAAGGGCGCCTTCCAGTACTGCTTCAGGAGCGTCTCGTAGGTGCCCCGGGACCAGCGCATCTGCTGGGTGAAGAAGTCGGTCCAGGAGGCGGGGCCCTCGCCGACGGCGAGCACGTCCGGGGTGTAGACGGAGCGCCAGTGGTTCCCGGTGGCCGGGTTGCGGTGGCGGTGGATCTCGAAGCCGGTCGCCATGTCCTCGGTGATGGAGTCGTACAGGCCGCCGATCTGTTTGATCGTGGAGATCCGCACGACGTTGTTGGTGCCGACGAACATCGGGGCGCGGTAGCGGTTGCCGGCGCGCTGGATCAGGGCGTGGAAGAGGAACTGCTGGGACTCGGCGGCCTTGGTGACGGGGTTGTGGTAGTTGCCGTACACCTGCGGGCCGACGACGAAGGCCACGTCCGGGTCGCGGAAGTAGCCCAGCATCCGCTCCAGGAACCCGGGCAGCGGCACGTGGTCGGTGTCGACGGACGCGAAGAAGTCGTACGCGTCGCCGTGCATCGCGATCCACGCGTTGTAGTTGCCGTGCTTGGTGCGGGCCTTGTGCACGCCCGTGGAGCGGTTCCACTCCGGGACGCCGAGCCGGGTGAAGTGCCGGATGCCGAGTTCCGCGCACAGGGCCTTGGCCCGGTCGTCGTCGCCCTCGTCGAGGAGCCAGACGTCGAGGTGGCCGGTGTGGCGGAGGCGCAGGGCGCCCTCCAGGGTCGCACGGACCATGGAGAGGGGTTCCTTGCCGGGGACGTAGGTGGTGAGGAAGGCCACGCGCGTGCCGGGTTCGGGGACGACGGGCACGGGGTCGCGGGCGACCATCGTGGCGTGGGCGACCGAGGCGACGTTGACGAGCATGAACAGCTCGATCAGCCCGATCGCGATCAGCATGGTGACGTCGAGGCCGATGAGCCACCGGTCGCCGCCCTCGCGTTCGACCCAGTGGGTGGGCCAGACGAGGTAGACGAGCAGGGCGCCGGTGAGCACCGGGGCGAGGCCCATCAGCAGGACGGCTCGTATTCGGCGGGGCTCGCGGGACAGGAGCGAGGCGTACTGCACCCGGTACACCTCACCGGACGGCTCGGTGAGCGGTCCGGCGAGGCGGCTGTGGGAGTCGTAGTCGTAACCCTCCGGCCGCACAACGCCCTCCATGGATTGAGGCCTGATCGAAGCACCGATAGCACCACGAAAGTGGATCTTTGGGACGGTGTCGAACTGGGAGGGTCCAGGCGAGTGGGGAACGACGGGAACCCCGGCCCTGTGGACCGGGGTTCTGGTGCACGGCCGCGGTGTTACCCGGCCAGGTGCCGCTCGACGGTCTCCACCTTCGAGGTGAGCCCGTCCGTCACGCCGGGGCGGATGTCCGCCTTGAGGACGAGGGACACCCGCGGCGCGCGCCGCTCGACGGCGGCGACCGCCCGCCGGACGACGTCCATGACCTCGTCCCACTCGCCTTCCACGGAGGTGAACATCGCGTCCGTGCGGTGCGGCAGTCCGGACTCCCGCACCACCCGCACGGCGTCGGCGACGTACTCCCCCACGTCCTCGCCGACTCCGAGCGGCGTCACGGAGAACGCGACGATCACGCCTTCACCACGCCTTCGCCGCGTGCCCGGGTCGCGATGACCGCGTCCTCGGCCTCACGGCGCAGCCTGCGCTCGGCGAAGAAGCCGCCCGCGGGCAGCACGGACAGCACGAAGTACAGCGCGGCGGTCTGCAGCGGCCACTTCGCCCGGTTCCAGGCGTCGGCCCAGAAGATCACGTACAGGACGAACAGGGCGCCGTGCACCGCGCCCATCACCGGCACGGCGTTGAAGTCCGTGGTCCGCTTCAGCACCGAGCAGACGAGCAGGAGGAGGAAGGAGATCGCCTCGGGCGCCGAGACCAGGCGGAGGCGGCGGAGGGCGGTGGCGGTCTTGAGGTCCACGGGTCACCTTCGGTGGGAGAGACGCGGCGGTCTGCGGATCGAGAACGGTCGCTTTGGACCGACGGCTTGTGAACGCGCGCACAAGCGTCCCGCCCATTGTGGCAAACCGCCGCGGGGGCTCCCGACCGGGGTCGCCTCCCCGCCCTGGGGGTCCCGTCAGGGTCGGTCTCCACCCACAGGACCTGTCCGTGATGCCCTGCCTGCGGCTACCTTCCCCTACGTGGCGATGTTCCGACTTCAGAGCAGCAAGGTGCTCGCCGTCGACCTGACCGGAGACGCCGTCAAGGCGAAGAACGGCTCGATGGTCGCGTACGACGGCGAGATGGCCTTCAAGAAGCTCAGCGGCGGCGGCGAGGGCATACGTGGCATGGTGACCCGCCGGCTGACCGGTGAGCAGATGACGTTGATGGAGGTGAAGGGGCGGGGGACCTGCTGGTTCGCCGACCGGGCGTCCGAGATCAACCTGGTCGGCGTGCAGGGCGACACGCTCTACGTGGAGTCGAGCAACCTGCTCGCGACCGACGGCGGGCTGCGCACGGGCACGGAGTTCACCGGCCTGCGCGGCGCCTCGCAGGGCAACGGGTTGTTCACGACGACCGTCGAGGGCCACGGCCAGGCGGCGATCATGTCGGACGGACCCGCGGTGGTGCTGCGGGTCAGCCCGCAGTACCCGCTGACCGTCGACCCGGGGGCGTACGTGGCGCACCAGGGGAGACTGCGGCAGTCCTTCCAGTCCGGTGTGACGTTCCGCACGCTGCTCGGGGAGGGCGGCGGCGAGGCCTTCCAGATGCGGTTCGAGGGGGACGGGCTGGTGTACGTGCAGCCGAGCGAGCGCAACACGATCGCGGGAGACGTGTGACATGGCCTTCCGTGAGATCAACGCGAAGATGGTCGAGGCGACGGTCGCGCCTGGGCAGCGGCTGTTCAGTCAGCGCGGCGCGATGCTCGCGTACAAGGGCGAGGTGTCCTTCACGCCCAGCATGGCCGGGGGCCAGGGCGGTCTCATGTCGATGATCGGCCGCCGGGTGGCGAACGAGGACACGCCGCTGATGACGGTCGAGGGCAGCGGCACGGTCCTGTTCGGGCACGGCGGGCACCACGTCCAGGTGATCCGCCTCGCGGGCGACACGCTCTGCGTCGAGGCGGACCGCCTCCTGGCCTTCGAGGGCACGCTGCAGCAGGGCACGATGTTCCTGGGCTCGCAGGGCGGCGTCATGGGCATGGTGCGCGGACAGGTGAGCGGCCAGGGGCTGTTCACGACCACCCTGAAGGGGCACGGCGCCGTCGCGGTCATGGCGCACGGCGGCGTCATCGAGCTCCCGATCAGCCCGCAGCGCCCGGTGCACGTCGACCCGCAGGCCTACGTCGCCCACCACGGCGACGTCCGCAACAAGCTGTCGACCGCGCTGGGCTGGCGGGACATGGTGGGCCGCGGCTCGGGCGAGGCGTTCCAGCTGGAGCTGAGCGGCAGCGGTGCGGTGTACGTCCAGGCGTCGGAGGAGAAGCTGTGAGTTCCCTGAGTCAACCTCTATGCCGCCAGAGGCGTGTCCGGGTCCTGTTTGATCTTGTTGCTGGCTCGGTGGATCTCGGGGTCGTAGC
>NZ_JBEXOM010000037.1:0-43466 GCF_040611555.1 Streptomyces sp. NPDC006624
TCACGCGCACGAGGCCGCACCTTCCGCAGTCCGGACACTCACTCATGCGCACCTGAACACGCTCATGCACAGTCAGCCGCCAGCAGTTCACAACCTCCTGGCGGCCCGTGCGCGCCGGGGTCACGTCGCTGCGGGTGCCTCGCAGACGGCCACGCCCCGCTCCCACAGGCTCCCCAGGACCAGGTGCCCCTCGGCCTCGCACACGCTGGTGACCATGCGGTAACCCGAGTGGCGGCGGGCGAGGTGGTGGACGACCCGGCCGGCGTCGTCGAAGGCCAGGACGGCGACCGTGCCGGTGGGGCGGAACGGGGCGCGCACGGCCACCCGGGCGGCGGCGCGGCGGACCGCGGGCGCGGCGCGGTGGAGCAGGTCGAGCGGGGGGACCCGGGGCCCGGCGAGCGCGACCCAGACGGGTCCGTCGGGAGTACCGCGCCAGAGGTTGTCGGGCATGCCGGGCAGGTTCTCGGCGAAGGGCTCGGTCCGCCCGGCCCGCGGTCCGGTGAGCCAGTGCCGTACGAGCCGGCGGGCGCCGGTCTCGGCGACGACGAGGAAGGACTCGTCCGCGCCGACGGCGATCCCGTTGGCGAACCGCAGGCCGTCCAGCACCACCTCGGGGGTGTCGGCGCCGGGGGCGAGACGCAGCAGCCGCCCCGTCGCGGTGTGTTCGACGATGTCGCCGATCCAGTGCTCCAGGGGGTAGCGGCGGGTGGAGACGGTGACGTACACGCTGCCGTCCGACAGCGCCACGGCGTTGCTGCAGAAGCGCAGCCGCTCCCCCTCCACCGTGTCGGCGAGGACGCGGACCGTGCCGTCGCCGGTGCCGACGCGCAGCAGCCCGCGCTCGGCGTCGCACACCAGCAGGTCGCCGTCCGGGAGCAGTTCGAGCCCGAGCGGCCTGCCACCGGTCTCCGCGATCACCTCGGTACGGGCCGTGACGGGGTCCGTCACCCCTTCCAGACGCAGGATGCGGCCGTCCGCCAGGCCGGTGAGCACCCGGCCGCGGGGGTCGGCGACCACGTCCTCGGGGCCGTGGCCCACCGCGACGTAGTGACGGGGGACGAGTGCCGTGGGACGGTCCATCGTGTGCGGGTCCTCCACCGTCGGGGGCGATCGGGCTGCCGGGTCGCCGAGTCGGGGCCGTGGCGCAGCGCCGGGCCGCCCGGCTTGGGTGACGCCGCTGCGGGGTCCGCCCGGTCGGAGTGGTTCTGCTTGCGGGGCTCGCCCGGCCGTCGGGGTGATTCTGCTGCACGGACCGGCCCGGCCGGGCCGGATTGGCCGGACCGGGTCGCCTACCAGCCTTTTTCGAACACCCGGGCGATCTCGGCGATCCGCACGTCGTCGCGGTGGTAGCGGACCCGGCCCGCGGACCGGCCGGTGTGCACCATGCCGGTGGCCGCCAGCAGCCGGAGATGGGTGACGGCGACCGGGAGCGGGAGGGCGAAGCGCGCGGCGACCTCGTCCGCCGTGACCCCGCCGGCGCCGGCGTCGGGTTCCCTCAGCCAGGCCAGGATGCGCATCCGCGTCTCGTCCGTGGGAGTCCTCAGCATGTCGTGCCCCTGCCTCGCGGCACCGTCCTCTGGTCCTCTTCGCCGCGTCCTCCCACTGTCCCGCACCCCGCGCGGCCGTGTCCGGCACTCGGCAGCGTTGACCGATACCCAACTCCTCCACGGCGCGGCGGAGTTCAGCGGGCAGGAGTCCGGCCGGCCGGCGTTCGGCGGGAGGGGGCGCGGCGCGGACCGCCACGCCCCCTCCCCCGCCGTCTCAGCGGTGGCGGAACCAGGACACCGACGCCAGCGCCCGGTCGTCGTAGCCGAACAGCGCCTGGTTCTCCCAGGCGTTGCCGGAGGACGGGTCGGTCGGGTCCCAGCCGTTGCCGTCCACCGCGGTCCAGGTGGCCTCCCAGTAGAAGATGCCCAGGCCGCGGCCGTTGGGTACGGCCTCCACGATGCTCATCATGTCGTTCATCCACCGGGTCTGGCCGGCCACGGTCGCCGGGTAGCCGGGGACCAGTTCGGCCGCGGTGTCGATGATGTTCTCGTGTGCGTCCTCGCTGTCCAGCCGGAACGGGTAGGCCGTCTCGGCGACGAAGACCGGCTTGCCGTAGCGGGCGGCCGCGTCGTCGAGGGTCGTCTGGAAGTCGGTCAGGGTGCCGTGCCAGTAGCCGTAGAACGACAGGCCGATCGCGTCGAAGCGCACTCCGTGGGAGCGGGCGCTGTCGAACCACCAGCGGGTGCCCTCCAGATCACCGCCCTCGGCGAGGTGCAGCGCCACGGTGGTGGACGCGTCGACCGCCTTGACCGCGTCGTAGCCGGAGTTGAGCAGGCCGGCCAGCCGGGTCCAGTCGGCGGTGGACCCCTCGTTCCACAGCATGCCGCCGTTGATCTCGTTGCCGACCTGGACCATGTCGGCGGTGGTGCCTTGCGCCTTCAGGGCGTTCAGCACGTCGTGGGTGTGCCGGTACACGTCGGTCCTGAGTTGGGCGTACGTGTGCCCGGCCCAGGCGGCGGGCTTGTCCTGGCGGCCGGGGTCGGCCCAGAAGTCGGAGTAGTGGAAGTCGACCAGGAGCTTCATGCCCTGCGCCTTGACGCGCCTGGCCGTGGCCAGGACCCGGGCCTTGTCGTTGTAGCCGTCGGCCGGGTTCACCCAGACCTTCAGGCGTGCGTAGTTCATGCCGGAGGACTTCAGGATCGACAGCGCGTCGCCGGCCGTGCCGGAGCCGGTGCGGTAGACGCCGCCCTTGGCCTCGCTCTTGGCGAGGGAGGACACGTCGGCGCCCTTGATCGACGTACCGGACGTCCCCGGGGTGAAGGTCAGGTCGTCGACATTGATCCAGTTGCCCGCGTTCGCGTCACTGTTGACGCTGATGGTGCACTGTCCCGCGGTCACCCGGACCGGCACGACGATCCTGATCCAGCCGCTGGAGGAGACCGGCAGGTCGGTACGCTGCTCGGGCCCGCCGCAGTTCTTCAGCGCTATGTACGCGGACTTCTGGCCGCCGCCGGAGCGCACCCAGGCGGTGAGCCTGTAGGACCCGTTGGTGAGCCCGGACAGGTACTGGTAGGTCTCGGCCTTGTACGCGGAGGAGGCCCAGTGGCTCAGGCGGTGGCTGCCGCCGTGACCGCCGGACTCCACGAACGAGGCGCCGGTGTCGCCGTACTCGGACCAGCCCGCCGGTACGGCGGTGCCCGAACCGTCGGCCTCGAAGCCGCCGTTGGTCAGGGTGCTCGCCGCCTGGGCGGAGGGGGCGGGCAGGGCGGTGAGGGCGAGTCCCGCGGCGAGCGGCAGCAGCAGGGCTCTCAGTGTGCGTCTGGGATGGAACATCGTCGTCCGTCGTCCCTTCGACGTCGGTGGGGGTGGGGTGCCCCTGCCCCGGAAGGGCGGTGAGGGGCGTGACCCTCCGCCCGCGGCTCGTGGCACGCGCGGGCGGAGGGAGTCGGTTCAGCCGTCGAGCCGGACGACCCGGACGGCTCCGGCGGGGACGGCCAGGCGGCCCGCTGCGCGTTCCCCGGTGAGCAGTTCGGTGCCGGGGGTCTCCAGCGGGACCTTGGCGTCGGCGCTCGTGTGGTTGACGGCGAACAGGAAGGTGCCCGACTCGCCGACGCGGCGCACCACCTCGACATCGCGGGGCAGGTCGGCGCGCGGGTCGAGCCGCGCGTCCTGGCCGGCCCGGGCGAGCACGGTGTCGAGGCCGTCGGCGCCGAGCCGGGTGGAGACGTACCAGGCGGTGCCCTCGCCGAGGCGGTGCCGGGTGACGGCGGGGCGGCCCGCGGTGAGGCCGTCGGCGTAGGTCAGGACGGTCTCGGCGCCGCGCGGCACCACGAACTCCGTCCAGACGTCGGCGTCCAGCCCGGCCGTGCCGGGGCCGGTGACGCGCACCGTCTCGCCGCGCAGCAGCGGCGAGAACTCCTCGACGGTGAGGCCGAGGACGTCGCGCAGCGCGCCCGGGTAGGCGCCCGCGTGGACGGCGTCGTGCTCGTCGACGATGCCGGAGAAGTACGAGACGACCAGTGTGCCGCCGTTCTCGACGTACTGCCTCAGGTTGCCGCCGGCCGCCTCGGTCATCAGGTAGAGGGCCGGTACGACGACAAGGGGATACCTCGACAAGTCGGCTTCCGGATGGGCGAAGTCGACGGTGAGGTGGCGGTCGTAGAGGGCCTCGTAGAAGGCGTCGGCGCGTTCGCGGGCGTCGTGGTCCTCGCTGGGGCGCCAGTCGAGGTTCTGCGCCCACCAGGAGTGCCAGTCCCACAGCACGGCCACGTCGGCCTCGGTGCGGGTGCCGCGTACGGCGCTCAGCGACTCGACGGAGGCGCCGAGTTCGACGACCTCGCGCCACACGCGGGTGTCGGTGCCGCCGTGCGGGAGCATCGCGGAGTGGAACTTCTCGGCGCCGCGCCGGGACTGGCGCCACTGGAAGAACATGGCGCCCTCGGAGCCGCGCGCCACGTGGCCGAGGGAGTTGCGGGCCATCTGGCCGGGGGCCTTGGCGGGGTTGCGCGGCTGCCAGTTGACGCCCGAGGTGGAGTGCTCCAGCAGCAGCCAGGGGGCTCCCCCGGCCACCGAGCGGGTGAGGTCGGCGGCCATCGCGAGATTGACGTGGGTGCGGCGGCCGTCGGTGATGAGGTAGTGGTCGTTGGTGACGAGGTCGACCTCGCGGCCCCAGGCCCAGTAGTCGACGGAGTCGCACTGGCTCAGCGCCGTCATGAAGTTGGTGGTGACCGGGACGCCGGGTGAGAGGCGGTGCAGGATGTCCCGTTCCGCGCGGAAGTTCTCGCGCATGGTGGCGTCGGCGAACCGCTTGTAGTCCAGGGCCTGGGCCGGGTTGCCGACGGTGGGGGTCGTACGCGGCGGGTTGATCTCCTCGAAGGAGGCGTAGCGCTGGCCCCAGAAGGCGGTGCCCCAGGCGTCGTTGACCGCGTCGACCGTGCCGTAGGAGGCCGTCAGCCAACGGCGGAAGTGGGCGGCGCAGGAGTCGCAGTAGCAGGCCGAGACGGGGACGCCGTACTCGTTGTGGACGTGCCACAGGGCGAGGGCCGGGTGGCCGCCGTAGCGCTCGGCGAGCCGGGTGGTGATGCCGGCGGCGGCCGCGCGGTAGTCGGCGTTGCTGTGGCAGATGGCGCCGCGGGAGCCGAACTCGTGGCGCAGTCCCTCGGCGGTGACGGGCAGGGCGTCGGGGTGGGCGCGGTAGAACCAGGCGGGCGGCGCGACGGTGGGGGTGCCGAGGTCGACGCGGATGCCGTGCTCGTGCAGCAGGTCCAGCAGGCGGTCCAGCCAGCCGAAGTCGTACGTGCCGGGCGCGGGCTCCAGCAGGGCCCAGGAGAAGATCCCGACGCTCACCATGGTGACGCCGGCCTCCCGCATCAGCCGGACGTCCTCCTGCCAGACGCTTTCCGGCCACTGCTCGGGGTTGTAGTCCCCACCGAAGGCGAGCCTGGTGAGGCCCCTGGGGGTGGTCTCCGGCATGGATGGTCTCCCGGTCGATCGATCAATTGGGAACGTGCACACACAGTATCGCTGCGCTGAGCCCAACATAACCGCACAGCAACAACCATTGACAAGTGTCCGGGATGTTTCTCTACTGTGAACGCTCACAGAAGCAGGGCAGGTCCTCGCAGCGGGCGAGGACCCCAGGTCAGGGGAGAGATCCATGCCGTACACAAAGCGCCGCCGCCTGGTGAGAACCGCCGTCGCACTGGCCCTCGGCGCCACCACCCTCGCCGCCTGCGGCACGGACTCCGGCGACGGCGGGAGCGAGGCGGGCCCGGCCTCGCTGACGTACTGGACGTGGACGCCCGGCATGGACAAGGTCGTCGACCTCTGGAACAAGGGCCCGGGAAAGAAGGACCGGATCACCGTCACGGTGAAGAAGCAGGCCTCCGGCGACACGCTCGTCACCAAGATCCTCACCGCGCACAAGGCGGGCAAGGCCCCCGACCTGGTGCAGGCCGAGTACCAGGCGCTGCCCACCCTGGTCAGCAACGACGCGCTCGCGGACATCTCCGGAGAGGTGGGCGGGGTCGAGGACAGGTTCGCCGACGGCGTCTGGCAGCAGACGACCCTGGGCACGGACGCGGTCTACGCGGTCCCGCAGGACATCGGGCCGATGATGTTCTACTACCGCGAGGACCTGTTCGAGGAGTACGGCCTGACGGTGCCGGCGACCTGGGACGAGTTCGCCGAGACCGCGCGCAAGCTGAAGAAGGCGGCGCCCGGCAAGGACCTCACCACCTTCTCCGCCAACGACTCCGGCCTCTTCGCGGGCCTCGCCCAGCAGGCCGGCGCGAAGTGGTGGACGGCCTCCGGCGACCGGTGGAAGGTCGCCATCGACGACGCGGCCACCCAGAAGGTCGCGAAGTTCTGGGGCGGCCTCGTCGCTGAGGGCGCCATCGACAACCAGCCCATGTACACCCCGGCCTGGAACAAGGCGCTCAACACCGGCAAGCAGATCGCCTGGGTCAGCGCCGTGTGGGCCCCGGGCACGCTCACCACCGCCGCCCCCGACACCAAGGGCAAGTGGGCCATGGCCCCGCTCCCCCAGTGGTCCGCGAGCGAGAACCGCACCGGCAGCTGGGGCGGCTCCTCCACCGCCGTCACCACCGACTCCCGGCACCGGGCGGCCGCCGCGAAGTTCGCCGCGTGGCTGAACACCGACAGCGAGGCCCTGAACGCGCTGGCCAAGGAGAGCGGCATCTACCCCGCCGCCACCAACGCCCAGACCAGCGGCGCCTTCCTCAAGCCGCCGGCCTACTTCTCGAACCAGGCCGACTTCTACACCAAGGCCGCCGACATCGCCGAGACCACCGCGCCCTCGGCCTGGGGCCCGAACGTGAACGTCGCCTACACCACCTTCAAGGACGCCTTCGGCGCCGCCGCCAAGAACAAGTCGGACTTCGGCGCCGCGCTGGACAGGATGCAGGCCGGCACCGTCGCCGACCTGAAGAAGCAGGGCTTCGAGGTCGCGGAGTGAAAAGCACGGCACGCCGGCGACCGTACGGGGGCGAGGGGGCCCCGTACGCCCGTCCGTCTCGCACCACCACCCGCGCGACCACCCGCGCACGAGCGCGGAGCGCCCCCTATCTCTTCCTGATCCCCGCGACGGTCCTGTTCGCGCTGTTCTTCGCGCTGCCCATCGGCTACGCGGTGTGGCTCAGCTTCCGCAAGGTGAAGGTCTCCGGCCTCGGCCTCGGTTCCGGCGCCCGCACGGAGGTCTGGGCCGGTCTGGAGAACTACACCGACGCCCTCTCCGACAGCGAACTGCTGCACGGCGCCCTGAGGGTGCTGGGCTACGGCTGCATCGTCGTCCCGGTGATGCTGGGCCTGGCCCTGCTGTTCGCGCTGATGCTCGACGCGGAGAGAGTGCGGCTCGCGCCCTTCACCCGGCTCGCGATCTTCCTGCCGTACGCCATCCCGGGCGTGGTCGCGGCGCTGCTGTGGGGGTTCCTGTACCTGCCGGACGTCAGCCCCTTCTACTTCGTGCTCGACAGGCTGGGGCTGCCGCAACCGGATTTGCTGGACGGCGGGCCGCTGTACCTGGCCCTGTCGAACATCGCGGTGTGGGGCGGCACCGGCTTCAACATGATCGTCATCTACACCTCCCTCCAGGCGATCCCCGCGGAGGTGCACGAGGCGGCGAAGCTGGACGGCGCCACGCCTGTGCAGATCGCCCTGCGCATCAAGATCCCGATGGTGGCCCCGTCGCTGGTGCTGACGTTCTTCTTCTCGATCATCGCCACGCTGCAGATGTTCAACGAGCCCACCACCCTCAAACCGCTCACCAACTCCGTGTCCACGACGTGGAGTCCGCTGATGAAGGTGTACCGGGACGCCTTCGGCGAGAACGACATCCACGGGGCCGCCGCGCAGGCCGTGATCATCGCCTTCGCCACGCTGCTGCTGTCCTTCGGCTTCCTGCGCGCCGCGAACCGTCGTCAGAAGCAGGAGACAGCCCGATGAGTTCCCTCGCCGTCCCCCAGGCCGAGCCGGTGGCGGGCAGCACGCCCGGCACCTCCCGGGACCGGCCGCCGCTGCGCCGCCGCATCGCCCCGATCCCGACGGTCACGCTGCTCCTGGGCGCGCTGTACTGCCTGCTGCCGGTGGCCTGGGTGGTCATCGCGGCCACCAAGTCCGGGCGTGAGCTGTTCTCCACCTTCACCTTCCTGCCCGGCACGGGCTTCACGGACAACGTCCGGGACCTGAACGCCTACCGCGACGGCGTCTACTGGCAGTGGATGGGCAACTCCGCGCTGTACGCCGGCCTCGGCGCCCTGCTGTCGACGTGCGTGTCGGCGGTCAGCGGCTACGCGCTGGCGATCTACCGCTTCCGGGGCCGCGAGGCGCTCTTCAACGTGCTGCTCGCGGGGGTGCTGATGCCGCCGGTGATCCTCGCCGTCCCGCAGTACCTGCTGCTGGCGAAGGCCGACCTCACGGACTCGCACCTGTCCGTGCTGCTGCCGCAGATCCTCTTCCCGTACGGCGTCTACCTGGCCCGGATCTACGCCGCCGCCGCGGTGCCGGCCGACGTGGTGGAGGCCGGGCGGATGGACGGGGCGGGCGAGTGGCGGATCTTCACGCGGATCGGGCTGCCCATGATGATCCCCGGCATGGTCACGGTGTTCCTGTTCCAGTTCGTGGCGATCTGGAACAACTTCCTGCTGCCGTACATCATGCTCAGCGACGACGAGAAGTTCCCGATCACCCTGGGGCTGTTCACGTTGCTGGAGCAGGGCGCCAACGCCCCGGCGCTGTACACCCTGGTGATCACGGGCGCGTTCCTCGCGGTGCTGCCGCTGGTCGCCCTCTTCCTGGTCATCCAGCGGTTCTGGAGTCTTGATCTGCTCTCCGGAGCCGTAAAGTCATGACCATGAACGCTGCGGGGGGCAGGCGCAGGCCGCCCACGATCCACGACGTGGCGCGCGAGGCGGGGGTCTCGCGCGGCACCGTCTCACGTGTGCTCAACGGCGGCCACTACGTCAGCCCGGCCGCCCAGGAGGCGGTCAACGCGGCCATCCGCAAGACCGGTTACGTCGTCAACCGGCACGCCCGCTCCCTGATCACCGGCCGGTCCGACTCGGTCGGCTTCCTGCTCACCGAGCCCCAGGAGCGGTTCTTCGAGGACCCCAACTTCAACGTGCTGCTGCGCGGCTGCACCCAGGCGCTCGCCGCGCACGACATCCCGCTGCTGCTGATGCTGGCGGGCACGGAGGACGAACGGCGGCGCATCACGCGGTACATCACCGCCGGGCACGTCGACGGGGTGCTGCTGGTCTCCAGCCACTCCGGCGACCCGGTGGCCGAGCAGCTGCGCGGGGCCGGGGTGCCGCTCGTGGCGTGCGGGAAGCCGATCGGGCTGGGCTCCAAGGTCAGCTACGTGGCGGCCGACGACCGCGACGGCGCCCGGGACATGGTCCGGCACCTGCTGTCGCTCGGGCGCCGCCGGGTGGGCACGGTCACCGGCCCGCTGGACACGCCCGGCGGAGTGGAGCGCCTGGCCGGCTACCGGGAGGTGCTGGCGGCGGAAGGGCTGGAGTTCGACGAGCGGCTCGTGGTCTCCGGCGACTACAGCCGGGCGAGCGGCGAGGCGGCGGCCGAGCGGCTGCTGGCGCGGGCCCCGGACGTGGACGCGGTGTTCGTGGCGTCGGACCTCATGGCGCAGGGGGTGCTCGCGGCGCTGAAGCGGGCGGGCCGGCGGGTGCCGGAGGACGTGGCGGTCGGCGGTTTCGACGACTCGCCGGCGGCGGTGGCGGCCAGCCCCGAGCTGACGACCATCCGGCAGCCCTGGGACCGCATCAGCGCCGAGATGGTGCGGGTGCTGCTGGCGCAGATCGGCGGCGAGGACGCGGCGGCGGTGATCCTGCCGACGGAGCTGGTGAAGCGGGAGTCGACCTGAGGCTCCCCTCGCGGGCGGGGCGTGCTCCATGCACGGTCATCGAACGCCGTGCCGGTGTTACCGTTCCCCTATGGCGGCGAAAACGGCTGGTACGCGGCTCGAGGAGCGGTGGCGGGACATCCTGTCGGCGCACGCGCGCACGATGTGCGAGATCGACCGGGCGCTGCATCCCTACGGCCTGGGCGCGTCGGACTTCGAGGTCCTGGACATGCTCGCGAGCGCCGCGCCCGGGGAGGGCGACCAGTGCCGGGTGCAGAACCTGGTCGGGCGGGTGCATCTGAGCCAGAGCGCGCTGTCGCGGCTGATCGCCCGGCTGGAGAAGGACGGGCTGGTGACGCGCACGGTGTGCGAGGAGGACCGGCGCGGTGTGTGGGTCAGGCTCACCGCCAAGGGCCGTGACCTGCACGCCGAGGTGCTGCCGCTGCAGCGGGCCGCACTGGCCCGGACCCTGGGCGCGTAGGCGGCCCGGGCCCGGTTCTGGTCGGTCGCCCTAGGGGCGTGCCAGCAGGGTGCGCACTCCCTCCGAGGTGAGCGTCAGGCGGTGTTCCGAGCTGCCGTCGATGGTGAGCGACAGGTCGTCGGCCGGCCACTGTGCGGCCAGGGCGCCGAGCGGCACCAGACGGTAGCGGGACACGAACGGCAGCAGCCCGGCCATCTCCACCTCGGAGGTGAACACGGGCACGACCGGCTCGCCGCCCGGCTGCTCCAGCACGGGCAGCGCCACCGCCGAGGGGTTGGCGGCGTCGGCGTCGTTCGCGTCGTCGGGCACGGGGATGAGCACGTCGCTGTTGGCGAGCGCGTCCAGAGCCGCCGCGTCCTCGGTGTTCTCGGCGAGGACGTCCAGAGCCCGCTGGGCGGGCGTGGGCGTGGGTTCGTTTGCGGGTGTCTCCATGGCAGATTCCCTGGTAGCGGCGGTCTTGCGGCCTGCCCGGCACATGGGTCGCCCCGGGCACGGTCCTGCCCGCGTACCCGATCGGGCACGGCACAATCCTGGTGGGTACCGCCGGTTGCGGGACGGGCACGGTCCTGTCCCGGCTGGGGAGGACCGGTGAAGGACGCCGTCACCGGCGAGAGGATCGCCAGGGACGGTGATCCCGGCCCCGGCGACAGCTTCCCGGAGGCGGAGGCGGAGGCGGCGACGGATCTGGCCTGCCCGGGCTGGGGCCGCCGGCGGGGACGCGCGTGCCCGTCGCCGGTCTCTCGGCGGCGGGTTGCCCACCGGGACGTCCGACGGCTGGAGCGTCGACGTCGTCGGCCCCGCGTGGCCCGACCACAAGGTGTTGCTCCGCCCAGGCGGGGGGGGTGCCGTACCGCAGGCCGCACGGTGAGGGCTGGTGAAACATCTTCGGCGCCGACTGCTCGGAGCTGCGCGGCCGCCGGCTTCTCGCCCTCCGGGCGGACCCTGGGCGTGGCGACGAGCAGTGACCTCACCCTGCTGACCCGCCCGGGCTGACCCGTGCGGCCGCGCGCTGAGGGCGGCCGGACCGGCAGCGGTCCTCCCGCCGGTCCGCCGCCGTACGCCGGCGTCAGCCGCTCTCGGCCACGGCCCGCCGCCAGGCCGTCTCGCGCAGCAGCCGCAGCCCGTTCAGCCCGACCAGGACCGTGGAGCCCTCGTGACCCGCGACGCCCAGCGGCAGCGGCAGTTCCCCGGCGAGGTCCCAGACGACCAGGCCCGCGATGAACACCCCGGCGATGACGAGGTTCTGCACGACGAGCCGACGGGCGCGGCGGGAGAGGGCGACGGTGGCGGGGACGGCGGCGAGTTCGTCGCGGACGATCACCGCGTCGGCCGTCTCCAGTGCGAGGTCGGAGCCCGCCCGGCCCATGGCGATCCCGGTGTGGGCGGCGGCCAGGGCGGGCGCGTCGTTGACGCCGTCGCCGACGACCAGCACCTTGCGGCCGGTGCTCTCCAGCTCGCGCACCGCCGTCAGCTTGTCCTGCGGCAGCAGCCCGGCGCGCACGTCGTCGATGCCGGCCTCGGCGGCGAGGCGGGCGGCGGCCCGGGGGTTGTCGCCGGTGAGGAGTGTCGGGGCGGCGCCGGTGAGGGCGGTGAGCGCGGCGACCGTGGCGGCCGCGTCGGGGCGCAGCCGGTCGGCGATGCCGAGGAGCCCGGCCGGGGCGCCGTCGACGACGACCAGGACGGCGGTACGGCCGGACTCCTCCAGGCCGGCGACGGCGGCCGGGACGTCGTCCGTGAGCCGGGCGGGGGCGCCCACCGCGACCGTACGGCCGTCGACGACGGCTTCCACCCCCACCCCGGGAGCGGAGCTGAAGTCGCGTGCGTCGGGCAGGTCGAGGCCGCGCTCGTGGGCGGCGTCGACCACGGCGCGGGCGAGCGGATGCTCGCTGGGCCGCTCGGCCGCGGCCGCCAGGGTCAGCAGCTCGCGCTCGTCCAGGCCGGATCCGGGCAGCGGCCGGACGTCGGTGACGCGCGGGCTGCCCTCGGTGAGGGTGCCGGTCTTGTCGAGCGCGACCGCGTCCACCTGGCCGAGCCGCTCCATCACCACGGCCGACTTCACCAGCACGCCGTGCCGTCCGGCGTTGGCGATGGCCGACAGCAGGGGCGGCATCGTGGCCAGGACGACCGCGCAGGGCGAGGCCACGATCATGAAGGTCATGGCCCGCAGCAGCGCCTCGGAGAGCTGCTCGCCGAAGGCGAGCGGCACCAGGAAGACGGCCAGGGTGGCGGCCACCATGCCCAGGGAGTAGCGCTGTTCGACCTTCTCGATGAACAGCTGGGTGGGTGCCTTGGTCTCGGACGCCTCCTTCACCATGCGCACGATCCGGGCGATCACCGAGTCCGACGCGTCGCGCGCGACCCGCACGCGCAGGGCGCCGGTGCCGTTGAGGGTGCCCGCGAAGACCTCGTCGCCCCGCTCCTTGGGCACGGGGAGCGGTTCGCCGGTGATGGTCGCCTGGTCGACCTCGCTCGCCCCGTCCAGCACGTGCCCGTCGGCGCCGAGGCGCTCCCCGGGGCGCACGAGGACGGTGTCACCGACCGTCAGCTCCTCGACGGGCACGGTCCGTTCGCCGCCGTCCGGGGTCAGCCGGGTGGCGGTGGCGGGGGCCAGGTCGAGCAGGCCGCGCACGGAGTCGGCGGTGCGGGCGGTGGCCAGTGCCTCCAGCGCCCCGGAGGTGGCGAAGATGACGATGAGCAGCGCCCCGTCCATCACCTGCCCGATGGAGGCCGCGCCCAGGGCGGCGACGACCATCAGCAGGTCGACGTCGAGGGTGCGGTCCTTCAGCGCCTTCAGCCCCTCCCAGCCCGGTTCCCAGCCGCCGGTGGCGTACGCCAGCGCGTACAGCGGGCCCCAGGTCCAGGCGGGGGCGCCGGTCAGCTGCAGGGGCAGCGCGAGCAGGAAGCAGGCGGTGGCCGCGGCGGCCCAGCGCGCCTCCGGGAGGGCGAGGACCCGGGTACGCCGCCGGGGCACCGGCCCGGTGCGGGAGGGCCCGGCCCGGTCGACCGGCTGCGGCGTGAGGGTGGAGGTCATCAGGCGTCCTTCTGGCGGGGGCGCGAAGCGTCCCCACCATACAGGAACACATGAAGACTCATTCATACCTTCATGTGCGACGGGGCTCGTCCTCCTCGTCACCGCACGGGCATCGCCAGGTACTGGTACTCCAGGAACTCGTCGATCCCGACCCGCCCTCCCTCACGCCCCAGTCCGGACTGCTTGACGCCGCCGAAGGGCGCGGCGGGGTTGGAGACGAGGCCGGTGTTCAGGCCGACCATGCCGACCTCCAGCCCTTCGCCGACGCGCAGGCCGCGGTCCAGGTCGCGGGTGAAGACGTAGCCGACGAGGCCCCAGGGCGTGTCGTTGGCGCGGCGCAGCACCTCGTCCTCGTCGTCGAAGGCGAGGATCGCCGCGACCGGTCCGAAGATCTCCGTGTCCATGAGGCGGCTGCCGGGGTCGACGCCGTCGAGCACGGTCGGCGGGTAGAAGCTGCCCGGCCCTTCCGGTGTCCGGCCGCCGGTGAGGACGCGGGCGCCGCGCTCCACGGCGTCCGCGACGAGTGCCTCCACCTTGGCGCGCCCGGCCGCGTCGATCAGCGGGCCCACGTCGACGCCGTCCCGGCTGCCGGGGCCGACCACCAGCGCGCCCATCCGCCCGGCGAGCCGGCGCCCGAACTCGGCGGCCACCGGCCGGTGCACGAAGAAGCGGTTGGCGGCGGTGCAGGCCTCCCCCATGTTCCGCATCTTGGCGACCATCGCACCGTCCACGGCCGCGTCCAGGTCGGCGTCCCCGAAGACGATGAACGGCGCGTTGCCGCCCAGCTCCATCGAGGTCCGTACGACGGTGCCCGCGCACTGGGCCAGCAGGATCCGGCCGACGGCGGTGGAGCCGGTGAAGGACAGCTTGCGGATGCGCCCGCCGCGCAGGAGCGGCTCGCACACCTCTCCCGCGCGGGAGGTGGTGACGACGTTCAGCACCCCGTCCGGCAGGCCCGCCTCGGCGAGGATCCCGGCCAGCGCGAGGCTGGACAGCGGGGTCTGCGGGGCGGGTTTGAGGACCATCGTGCAGCCGGCGGCGATCGCCGGGCCGATCTTGCGGGTGCCCATGGCCAGCGGGAAGTTCCAGGGCGTGATCAGCAGGCAGGGGCCGACCGGGCGGCGCGTGAGCAGCATGCGGGTGCCGCCGTCGGGGAGCAGGCCGCAGCCGCCGTCGATACGGACGGCCTCCTCGGAGAACCAGCGGAAGAACTCGGCGGCGTAGGCCACTTCCCCGCGCGCCTGCGCCAGCGGCTTGCCCATCTCGGAGGTCATGAGGCGGGCGAGTTCGCCGGTGCGTTCGAGGATGAGGTCGTGGGCGCGGCGCAGGATCTCGCTGCGGGCCCGGGGCGCGGTGCGGGCCCAGGCGGGCTGTGCCTGGACGGCGGCCTCTTCGGCGAGCCGGGCGTCCTCGGGGCCGGCGTCGGCGACGCGGCAGAGGATCTCGCCGGTGGCGGGGTCGTCGACGGGCAGGGTGGCGCGGTCCGCGGCGTCGGTCCACGCACCACCGATGAACAACTGGGTCGGGGTCTCGGTCATGTTGCGCCTCCTGGCGGGTCGGCGGCGGGGTCGTCGGGGTCCGGTCCGGAGTCGGCTGGCGCGGGGAGAAGTCCACCGCCCGTGCGCTGCACGGCAGTTGGAGGCGGCGCCTGTGCCCTCCCCTCGGCGGCGGCTAGCCGGGCGACGTGCCCGCCACGACGGCCTTCGCCCAGGCACGGAGGCCCTCGTCCACCTCCGCCTCGCCGATCACGAGCGCCGGCATCATACGGACGACCTGGTTCCAGGCGCCGCACAGCAGCAGGAGCAGGCCCTCGTCGACGGCGGCGCGCTGCACCCGGGCGGCGGTCTCGGGATCGGGGCTGCCGTCCTCGTGGACGAACTCGCTGGCGAGCATCAGGCCGAGGCCGCGCACGTCGCCGATGCCCGGGGTGCGGGCCGCCACCGCCTCGAGCCCCCGGCGCAGCCGCTCGCCCATGGCTTCGGCGTTCCCGGTGAGCTTCTCGTCGCGGACGACGTCCAGCGTGGCGCAGGCGGCGGCACAGGCGACGGCGTTGGCGCCGTACGTGCCGCCCTGCGAGCCGGGCCAGGCCTTGCCCATCAGCTCCTCGGGGGCGGCGATGGCGGAGAGGGGGAAGCCGCTGGCCAGGCCCTTGGCGGTGACCAGGATGTCGGGGCGGACGCCGAAGTGGTCGTGGCCCCAGAAGCGGCCGGTGCGGCCGACGCCGGTCTGGACCTCGTCGAGGACCAGCAGGAAGCCGTGCCGGTCCGCGCGTTCGCGCAGGCCCTCCAGGAAGGCGCGGCTGGCGGGCACGTACCCGCCCTCGCCCAGGACGGGCTCGACGACGATCGCCGCGGTGTCGGCGGGCGACGAGATCGTCTGGAGGGTGTAGTCGAGCTCCCGGAGGGCGAAGCGGGTGGCGGTCTCCTCGTCCCAGCCGTACCGGAAGGCCGTCGGGAACGGGGTCACGACCACGCCGCTCATCAGCGGGGCGAAGCCGGACCGGAAGCGGACGCCGGAGGTGGTCATGGAGGCCGCGGCGACCGTACGGCCGTGGAAACCGCCGTGGCAGACCAGGACGTTGGGCCGGCCGGTGGCCTGGCGGGCCAGCCGCAGGGCCGCCTCGACGGCCTCGCTGCCGGAGTTGGTGAAGAACAGGCTGTCCAGCCCGGCGGGCAGGACCTCGCCGAGCCTGTCCACGAGGCGGCGCAGCGGCCGGTGCATGACGGTCGTGTACTGGCCGTGCACCAGGGTGCCCACCTGTTCCCGTGCCGCCTCCACGACCCTGGGGTGGCAGTGCCCGGTGCTGGTGACGCCGATGCCGGCGGTGAAGTCGAGGTAGCGGCGGCCGTCCTCACCGTAGAGGTGGACGCCCTCGCCCCGGACCGCCACCACGGGCGTGGCCTGGCGGAGGTGCGGCGACAGTGCGGTCATGTTCGTCTCCCGGCCGTGCGTCGAGGTGGGGTGCCCTGCCCGGATCTGCTCCGGGTCCGAGCATCCGGGCCGCCGCGGGGCCCGGCAACGCGTGATCTGTCCGGCGGGGACGCCGTGTCCGGACGGTGTGTCAACCACCGCGCCCCGCACGTCCCGCCCGCCCCGTACGCGGACGGCCGGCGCGCGGGCGGGTGCCGCTTGCCGGGGTGACCGGGCGGGCAGGGAGACAACCGTGAGCGAACACCCTCCGGCGGACGACCGGGCCGCCGTCCCGGCCGGCCGCGCGCCCACCGTGGCCGACGTCCTCGCCCTGCCCGTGCTGGCCGCCGGGCAGCCGCACGTCGTTGCGGGGCCGGCCCGGCTGGACCGGCCGGTGCGCTGGGTGCACATCACCGAGCTGACCGACCCGGCGTCCTTCCTGAAGGGCGGCGAACTGGTGCTGACCACGGGCATGCCGCTGCCGGACGACGCGGCGGGAGTCCGCCGGTACGTCGACGAGCTCACGGAAGTGGGGGCCGCCGCCCTGGTCATCGAGCTGGTACGGCGCTACCACCGCCCGCCCGACGCCCTGGTGCGGGCCTGCCGCGCGCGGGATCTCCCGCTGGTCACGCTCGCCCGGGACGTCAACTTCCTGGAGGTCACCCAGGTCGTCCACGCCCTGATCCTCGGCCATCAGGCGGACGCGATGCGCCGGACGCAGCGCATCCACGAGGCGTTCACGGCGCTGACGCTGCGCGGCGCCGGAGCGGAGGACGTGGTCCGCGCGGCGGCGGAGATGAGCGGTCGCACGGTCGTGCTGGAGAACCTGGTGCACCAGGCGCTGATCTGCGAGCCGTCGGGCAGCACCATCGAGGAGGCGCTGGCCGGCTGGGAGCGGCGTTCCCGGGCGGCGGGGCCCGCGGACCGCACGGGGGCGGGCGGTCGGGAGGGCTGGCTCGTCGCGCCCGTGTCCTACCGCGGCGAACGCTGGGGCCGGCTCGCGATGCTGCCCGGCGGCGGGTCGGACTTCGCACCGGAGCACCTCACCGTGCTGGAGCGCACGGCGATGGCCCTGACCGTGGCCCGGCTGATCCACTCCACGCCGTGGGAGCACACGGCGCACCGCACCGCCCTGCGGGAACTGGTGGAGCAGCGCCACCACTCCCCCGCGGACGCCCGGGCCCGCTGCGCCGCCCTGGGGCTGCCCACGCGGGGCGTGGTGTTCCTGGCGGTCCTCGTCGACCCGGGTCCCGGAGAGGCGGGCGGCGATCCGGAACCCGGGCTGCGCCGGGAGCTCAGGTCGGCGGGCATCCCGGCACTGGTCGGTGAACTCTCCCCCGGCCGCCTCGGCATCCTCCTGGCGCTGCGCCCCGAGCAGCCCTGGCGTGCGGTGGCCGAGCGCCTGGGCCGCACCGCGCTGGGCCTGTCCCCCGGGGCGATCGTCAGCGTCGGCTCACGGGCGGCGGACCTCGCCGGCACCGCCCGCTCCTTCCGCGAGGCGGCCCGGGTCAGCGAGGCGACCCCGCCCGGGCAGCCCCTCCCGGCCGGCCGCTCCTTCCACGAACCGCCGGACGTCGACCTGCGCCGCCTGCTGTACGCCCTGCGCGAGGACACCCGCATCCAGGACTACACCGAGCGCCGCCTCGGCCGGCTCATCGACCACGACGCCCGGCACGGCACCGGCCTGCTGACCACCCTGGGCCACTACCTGGACGCCGCCGGCAACAAGACCACCGCCGCGCGCCGGGGCGGGCTGTCCAGGGAGACCCTCTACCAGCGGCTGCGCACCATCGAACGGCTCCTCGGCCAGGACCTCGAATCCGGTGAGCGCCGCACCGAACTGCACGTCGCCCTCACGGCGTTGCGCGTCCTGCGCGACCACTGAGCGGAGCTGCCCGAGGAGGCCGCGGTCCCGCACGCCCGCGGCGGGCTCAGGTGTCGAAGTCCACCGTCAGCGTCTGTGACACCGGGAACGACTGGCAGGTGAGGACGTAGCCCGCGTCCACCTCGGCCGGTTCCAGGGCGAAGTTGCGGCGCATGTCCGCCTCACCGTCGGTGACCAGGGCGCGGCAGGTGCCGCAGACGCCGCCCTTGCAGGCGAAGGGCAGGTCGGGGCGGGTCTGCTGGGCGCCTTCGAGGATCGAGCGGTCGCGGGGCAGCGGGGAGGTGGTGGAGCGGCCGTCGAGGGTGACCGTGACCTGGCTGACCGGGCCCGACGGGCCGGTCTCGGTGTGCCGGACCTCGCGGACGGGCTCGTCGTCGGCGTAGAACAGCTCCTGGTGGACGCGGTCGGCGGGGACGCCGAGGCCGGTGAGGACCTGCTGGGCGGCGCGGACCATGCCGTGCGGGCCGCAGAGCCACCAGTGGTCGGCGGACTCCACGTCGACCAGCGCGCCGACGAGCGCGGAGAGCCGCTCGGCGTCGAGGCGGCCGGAGAGCACCTCGGCCTCGCGCGGTTCGCGGGAGAGGACGTGGGCGAGCTGGAAGCGCGCGGGGTACAGGTCCTTCAGGTCGGCCAGCTCGTCGGCGAACATCACCGTGCCGGTGCGGCGGTTGCCGTACAGGAGGGTGACCCGTGAGCGCGGGTCGGCGGCCAGGACGGACTCGGCGATGGAGACCATGGGGGTGATGCCGGAGCCGGCCGCGATCAGCACGTGGTGGCCGGGGGCGGTGAGGTCCGGGGTGAAGGCGCCGGTGGGGGCCATCACCTCGACGGTGTCGCCGGGGCGCACCTCGTGCACCAGCCAGGAGGAGAACAGCCCGCCCGGGACGACCCGGACGCCGATGCGCGGTGCCGATCCGGCGGGCGAGCAGATGGAGTAGGAGCGGCGCTCGTCACGGCCGTCGATCTCGCGCCGGAGCGTGAGCGACTGGCCGGGCGCGAAGGCGAACTCCTCGGCGAGCCCGGCCGGGATGTCGAAGCTGACGGCGGCCGCGTCCTCGCACAGCGGCCGCACGGCGGCGACCCGCAGGGAGTGGAAGGCCGGGCGGCGGCGGGCACGCGCGCGTGCCGCCGGGGCGGGGGCCGGCTCCATCAGGTCCTCCATCAGATCTCCTTGACGTACTCGAAGGGCTCGCGGCAGGCCAGGCAGCGCCACAGGGCCTTGCAGGAGGTGGCGGCGAAGCGGGAGGTCTCCTCGGTGTCGGCGCTGCCGCAGCGGGGGCAGGCCACCGAGCGGCGGGTCGGCGACAGCACCAGCGGCACCGGGCCGCCGGTGCGCGCGGGCGCGGCGCCGGGCGGCGCGATGCCGTGCTCGGCGAGCTTGCGGCGGCCGTCCGCGGTGATCCAGTCGCTGCTCCACGGCGGGTCGAGCACGGTGCGGATCTCCACGCGCCCGTACCCGGCGTCCCGCAGCCGGGCGGCCACGCCGGCGCGCATCTCGGCCATGGCGGGGCAGCCCGAGTACGTCGGGGTCAGGCTCGCGACCACCGTGCCGTCCTCGGTGAGGGACACCTCGCGCAGCACGCCGAGGTCGGCCAGGGTCAGCATGGGCAGTTCGGGGTCGGGCACCCGCTCGGCGATCCGCCGGGCCCGGGCCTCGTCCAGGAGCGTGGTCACCATGCCGCCTCCGGGTGCGCGCGGGCCACGCCCTGCAACTCGGCCAGCAGCGGGGCGAGATGCCCGGTGTGCTCGCCGGAGCGGCCCGAGCCGGGCAGCGGACGGTAGACCGGCATGGGCAGCCCGGCCGCCTCGGTGACCTGGCGCAGCACGGCGACGACCTCGTCGCGGACGTCGTACGCGGTGAACAGCTCGCCCAGGTAGGGGCCGGCCTGCTCCAGCGCGCGGCGCATACGGCGGTGCGACTCCTCGGTGCCGTCGCCGAGGCGCACGGCCCACTCGGCCGCGTACTGCCGGTGGTAGGCCAGCTCCTTCACGCCCTTGGCGGCGATCGCGGAGAGCACCGGGTCGCGGTGGGCGGTGAGCCGCTCGAAGTGCGCCAGGCGCCAGCTGGACAGGACGAGCAGCCGCACGATCGAGAACGCGAAGTCGCCGTTGGGCAGTTCGGCCAGGCGCACGTTGCGGAAGTCGCCGGCGTCGCGGAAGTAGGCGAAGGCGTCCTCGTCGCGGCCGGTGCCGTCGGCCTGGCCCGCGCGGGAGTACAGCAGGCGGGCCTGGCCGAGCAGGTCGAGCCCGATGTTGGCCAGCGCCACCTCCTCCTCCAGCTCGGGGGCGCGGGTGGTCCACTCGGCGAGCCGCTGGGCCGAGACCAGGGCGTCGTCGGCCAGGGTGACGCAGAGCGTCGCCAGTTCACCCGCGTCGACGCCGTCCGGCACGGTGGTGTCGACACCGTGCAGCGGGTCCTCGAAGCCGGTGCCGTAGGCCCAGCGGGTGTCGTCCTCGTGTCCCTCGGCGAGGGTCAGGTAGACGTGGTCGTCACTCATGCCCTCTCCTTCAGATGTGGGGGACGTCGTCGGGGATGTCGTAGAACGTGGGGTGCCGGTAGACCTTGTCGGCGCTGGGCGCGAAGAAGGGGTCCTTCTCGTCGCGGGTGGAGGCGGCGATGTGCTCGGAGCGGACCACCCAGATGCTCACGCCCTCGTTGCGCCGGGTGTACAGGTCGCGGGCGTGGGTGAGCGCCATGCGGTCGTCGGCGGCGTGCAGCGAGCCCACGTGGACGTGGTTCAGGCCGCGCTTGCCGCGCACGAACACCTCGTACAGCGGCCAGTCCTGCTTGCCGGCGGTCATGCCACCGCTCCCTTCCGTTCGCGGGACGCCTGCTTGGCCGCGTGGGCGGTGGCCGCCTCACGCACCCAGGCGCCCTCCTCGTGGGCCGTGCGCCGCCGCGTCATGCGCTGCTCGTTGCACGGGCCGTCGCCCTTGATGACCCGCATCAGCTCGTCCCAGTCGGGCGTGCCGAAGTCGTGGTGGCCCCGCTCCTCGTTCCAGCGCAGCTCCGGGTCGGGGAGCGTCACGCCGAGCTTCTCGGCCTGCGGGACGGTCATGTCGACGAAGCGCTGGCGCAGTTCGTCGTTGCTGTGCCGCTTGATCTTCCAGGCCATGGACCGCGCGGAGTTGGGCGAGGCGTCGTCGGGCGGGCCGAACATCATCAGCGACGGCCACCACCAGCGGTTCACGGCGTCCTGCACCATCTCGCGCTGCTCCGGGGTGCCGCGCATCATCGTCATCAGCAGCTCGTAGCCCTGCCGCTGGTGGAACGACTCCTCCTTGCAGATCCGCACCATGGCGCGCGCGTACGGCCCGTAGGAGGAGCGGCACAGCGGCACCTGGTTGCAGATCGCGGCGCCGTCCACGAACCAGCCGATCACGCCGACGTCGGCGAAGCTCAGCGTCGGGTAGTTGAAGATCGACGAGTACTTCTGGCGGCCCTCGATCAGCCGCTCGGTCAGGTCGGCGCGGTCGGCGCCCAGGGTCTCCGCCGCCGAGTACAGGTACAGCCCGTGCCCGGCCTCGTCCTGGACCTTGGCGAAGAGGATGGCCTTGCGGCGCAGCGACGGGGCGCGGGTGATCCACTCGCCCTCCGGCTGCATGCCGATGATCTCCGAGTGCGCGTGCTGCGCGATCTGCCGGATCAGCGTCTTGCGGTAGCCCTCGGGCATCCAGTCGCGCGGCTCGATGCGCTGGTCCCGCGCGATCGTCGCGTCGAAGTGCCGCTGGAGAGCCGGCTCGGTGCCGTCCGCCCCCGGGGCGCTGGAGTGTGTCGTGTCCATCCGTCCCACTTCCCAACCGACCATTCGTTCGGTCCATGGTAGGACAAGCGGGCGCGCCTTGGTAAGACCTCCCGGCAAGTCCCCGGCCCTTGACAGGCGCCGGAGCGAGTTGATTACTTGGCGAAACCGAAGCTAACCGAATGTTCGGTCGGGCTACAAGGTGGTGCGAGAAGTGACCCATGCCGCTGACGCGACGACGGCCGCGGAGGCGATGTTCGCCGCGGACGAGGCCTCCCGCGGGCTCGGGATCGAGCTGGTCGAGCGGGGCGAGGGGTCGGCCGTGCTCCGGATGACCGTGACCCCGTCGATGGTCAACGGGCACGGGATCGCCCACGGCGGCTACGTCTTCCTGCTGGCCGACAGCGCCTTCGCCTGCGCCTGCAACAGCCACGGCCCGGTGACGGTGGCGGCCGGCGCCGACATCACCTTCGTCGCCCGGCGCACGAGGGCGACGTCCTCGAGGCGCGGGCCGAGGAGCGCACCCGGTACGGCCGCAGCGGCCTCTACGACGTGAGCGTCCGGCGCGGCGACGAGGTGATAGCGGAGTTCCGGGGCCGCAGCCGCAGCATCAGGAGCACGACGTCCAAGGAGTCGGGATGACGAGCGAGACCACGGCCCCCCGGGCCACGGACGCCACCGGGCGGCGGGGCGAGCCCCTCCCCCACGCGCTGCTGGACGACGCCGAGCGCCTGACGCGCGAGCAGCTGCGCGCACTCCAGCTCGACCGCCTGCGCGCGAGCCTGCGCCACGCCTACGACAACGTGGAGGCGTACCGCGAGAAGTTCGACGCGGCCGGGGTCACGCCCGAGGACTGCCGTTCCCTGGAGGACCTGGCCCGCTTCCCCTTCACCACCAAGGCCGACCTCAGGGACCACTACCCCTTCGGCATGTTCGCCGTCCCCATGGACCGGGTGCGCCGCGTCCACGCCTCCAGCGGCACCACCGGCCGCCCCACGGTCGTCGGCTACACCGAGAACGACCTGTCCATGTGGTCGGACCTGGTGGCCCGCTCCATCCGCGCGGCCGGCGGACGCCCGGGCCACAAGGTGCACGTCTCCTACGGCTACGGCCTGTTCACCGGTGGCCTCGGCGCGCACTACGGCGCCGAGCGGGCCGGCTGTCTGGTGATCCCGGCGTCCGGGGGCATGACGGCCCGGCAGGTGCAGATCATCCAGGACTTCCGGCCCGAGATCATCATGATCACCCCGTCGTACATGCTCACCCTGCTCGACGAGTTCGAGCGGCAGGGCGTCGACCCGCGCGGCAGCGGACTGCGGGTGGGCATCTTCGGCGCCGAGCCGTGGACGGAGGAGATGCGCCGCGAGATCGAGGAGCGGACGGGCATCCACGCCGTCGACATATACGGCCTGTCCGAGGTGATCGGCCCGGGTGTGGCGCAGGAGTGCGTGGAGACCAAGGACGGGCTGCACGTGTGGGAGGACCACTTCTATCCCGAGGTCGTCGACCCGATCACGGGCGAGGTGCTGCCCGAGGGCGAGGAGGGCGAGCTGGTCTTCACGTCGCTCACCAAGGAGGCCCTGCCGATCGTCCGCTACCGCACCCGCGACCTGACCCGGCTGCTGCCCGGCACGGCCCGGCCCGCGTTCCGCCGCATCCAGAAGATCACCGGCCGCTGCGACGACATGATCATCCTGCGCGGGGTGAACGTCTTCCCCAGCCAGATCGAGGAGATCGTGCTGCGCACGCCCGGCGTCGCCCCGCACTTCCAGATCCAGCTGACCCGGCGCGGCCGGCTGGACCACATGACCGTGCGCGTCGAGTCCCGCCCCGGCACCGGACCCGGGCAGCGGGACGCCGCCGCCCGCGCGATCGCGAAGGCCGTCAAGGACGGCGTCGGCGTCTCCGCCGACGTCGCCATCGTCGAACCGGAGACCCTGGAGCGCTCCCTCGGCAAGCTCCGCCGGGTGAAGGACCTGCGCGAGGCGTGACGCGGCCCGGGGCCCGGCGAGGGCGCGCCGGGCCCCGACGGCCTGCCTGCCTGTCTCCCTCCCTTCCTTCCTTCCTTCCTGCCTGCCTGCCTGCCTGCCTGCCTGCAGTAGGCCAGCAAGCGGAAGCGGAGGGCGAAACGCCGTGATGTCCTTCGCGGCCCCGCTCCGAAGGGCGAGCATGCCGTGTCATGGACATCTTGCTTGTCGCCAGCGCGTTCAACAGCCTGTCCCAGCGTGTGTACGCCGAACTGTCCGACGAGGGCCACCGCGTCGACGTCGTCCTCGCCTCGCACGGCACCGACGCGGTCCGGGCCGCCGTGAGCGAGGTACGCCCGGAGCTGATCGTCGCCCCGATGCTGCAGTCGGCCCTGCCGCAGGACGTGTGGCAGGAGCACACCTGTCTGATCGTGCACCCGGGGCCACCCGGCGACCGGGGCCCGTCGTCGCTGGACTGGGCGATCGCCGAGGAGGCGTCCGAGTGGGGCGTGACGGTGCTCCAGGCCGAGGCGGCGATGGACGCGGGCGACGTGTGGGCGGACGGCACCTTCCCGGTGCCGGTGACCGGCAAGAGCGACATGTACCGCAACGAGGTGTCCGACGCCGCCGCGGCCGCGGTGCTCCAGGCGGTGCGGCGCTACGCCGAGGGGTCGTTCAAGCCCCGGCCGCAGAGCGACTCCGGCATCCGCGTGGTGTGGCGGGACTTCTTCCGGCAGGAGCAGCGGCGGATCGACTGGGAGCACGACGACACGGACACGGTGCTGCGCAAGCTGCGCGGGGCCGACTCGCGGCCCGGGGTCCTGGACGAGATCTGCGGCCGGGAGGTGTTCCTGCACGGCGGGCACCGGGAGGACCGGCTGCGCGGGGAGCCCGGGGAGCTGCTCGCCACCCGGTCCGGTGCGCTGTGCCGGGCCACCCGGGACGGCGCGGTGTGGATCCCGGAGCTGCGCCCCCGCAAGAGCTCCGGCGACCCGGCCCCGTTCCGCCGCCCGGCGGCCTCGGTCCTCGCGGGGCTGCCAGTGCCGCCCGACTCCGGTCCGGGCATGCCGAGTTCGACCGAGCGCCCACACTGGCTGCCGGAGATCGCCGCCCCGCTCGAACTGCCCCCGGACCGCACCACCTGGACCGACATCCGCTACCGGCAGCGCGGCTCCATCGGCTACCTGGCGTTCTCGTTCCCCGGCGGCGCGATGAGCACCACGCACTGCCGCAGGCTGCTCGCCGCCTACCGGTACGCGCTCACCCGCCCCACCTCGGTCCTGGTGCTCGGCGGCTGCCGCGACTTCTTCTCCAACGGCATCCACCTCAACGTCATCGAGGCGGCGGCCGACCCGGCCGAGGAGTCCTGGGCCAACCTCAATGCCATGAACGACCTGGTCGAGGCGGTGCTGCGCACCACCGACCGGCTGGTGGTTGCGGCCCTCGGCGGCAACGCGGCGGCCGGCGGCGTGATGCTCGCCCTGGCCGCCGACGAGATCTGGTGCCGGGCGGGCAGCGTCCTCAACCCGCACTACCGGAACATGGGCCTGTACGGCTCCGAGTACTGGACGTACTCGCTGCCGCGCCGCGTCGGGGCGGAGACGGCCGAACGGCTGACGGCCCAGGCGCTGCCGGTGAGCGCCGCGACGGCCGCGCGCATCGGGCTGGTGGACCACGTGGTGCCGGTCCCGGCCGCGGAGTTCACCGCCAGGACCGAGCAGCTGGCCACCGCGCTCGCCGCCGACCCCGACCTGCCCCGCCGGATCAACGCCAAGGTGGGGGCGCGCCGTTCGGACGAGGAGCGGCGGCCGCTCGCCGAGTACCGGCGCGAGGAACTGGCCCGGATGCGCGCCGTGTTCTTCGACCCCCGGGCGCCGTACCACGCGCTGCGCTCGGCGTTCGTGCGCAAGCTTCCGCACGGCTCCGCCCGGCCGCTGGCCCCGCGGGACGCCGGATGACCGCGCGCCTGCTGGTGGCGGGCGTCGGCAACATCTTCCTCGCCGACGACGCCTTCGGCCCGGAGGTGATCCGGGCCCTGGAGCACCGCCCCCTGCCGTCCGGGGTGCGGGTGCGTGACTTCGGCATCCGCGGCATGGACCTGGCGTACGAGCTGCTCGACGGCTACGACACGGCCGTCCTGGTCGACGCGGCCGTACGCGGGCACCCGCCGGGCACCCTGTCACTGATCGAGCCGGACCTGCCCGACGGCAGCGGAGCGGGGGCGCCTCCCGAGGCGCACGGCATGGATCCGGCGAAGGTGCTCGCGCTGGCCGCCCACCTGGGCGACGAGCCGCTCCCCCGCGTCCTGGTCCTCGCCTGCGAGCCCGAACTGCGGGCCCCCGCCGACGAGGACATCGCCCCAGGCGTCAGCGTGACCGTGCGGGAGGCGGTCGGGCGGGCCGTCGCCGCGCTGCACACCCTGGTCCCGGCACTGCTCGCCGATCCGGCCGCCACGCCCCCGTTGAGCCGCCCGGACGAATCCGCCGCCCTGTCCCCGGCCGGGCTGCCGGGGAGGCCGGGCGGCGGCGCGGAGGATGGCTGACGGACCGATCTGCCCCCGACCGCGAGGAGCGGCGCCCATGTGCGATTCCGTGGAAGAGGTCACTCAGGCCGTCCTGGCCAGGAACGACCGTCTGGCCGCGGGCCTGCGCGAGGAACTGGCCCGGCGCGCGGTGAGCGTGGTCAACCTGCTGTCCAGCCCGGGCAGCGGCAAGACGGAACTGCTCGGGCGGGTGCTGGCCAGGGCGGTGGAGCGGGGTCTTCCGGTGGCCGCGCTCACCGCCGACCTGGCGACGGAGAACGACGCCGACCGGCTGGCCCGTTCCGGGGCCCCGGTGAAGCAGCTGCTGACCGACGGGCTGTGCCATCTGGAGGCGCGGCAGCTGCGCGGCCTTCTGGAGAGCTGGCTGCCGGACGAGACCTCGCTGCTGTTCGTGGAGAACGTCGGCAACCTGGTCTGCCCCGCGTCCTACGACCTGGGCGAGAGCCTGCGGATCGTGCTGATGGCGGTGACGGAGGGCGAGGACAAGCCGCTGAAGTACCCCACCGCCTTCGGCTCCGCCCACCTGGTGGTGCTCACCAAGACGGACCTGGCCGGGCCGGCCGGTTTCGACGAGACCGCGTTCACCGCCCACGTCCAGCGCGTCAACCCCGGGGTGGACGTGGTGCGTTCCTGCGCCCGCACCGGTGCCGGGGTCGACGCGCTGCTGGAACGCGTCCTCGCCGTGCGGGACGGGGCCCCGGTGCATCGGCCGCCCCTGGCGCCCCGGCCGCACACCCACACCCACGAGGGCGCCGCAGCCGGCCTCGTCCCGTGACCGCGCCCGCCACCCGGGCGGTGCGCCGCCGCGTCCTGGTGCGCGGCACGGTCCAGGGCGTGGGCTTCCGGCCCTTCGTGCACCGCCTGGCGACCGATCTCGCCCTCGCGGGCTTCGTGAGCAACACGGCGGGCGGTGTCCTCATCGAGGTGGAGGGCCCGCCGGAGGGCGTCGCCGGCTTCTGCGACCGGCTGGCCGCCCAGGCGCCGCCGCTGGCCGCCGTCACCGGCGTCGGCTTCGAGGACCTGCCCGCCACCGGCGACGGCGGCGCCTTCGCGATCCGTTCCACCGACCGCTCCCCGGGCCGCACCCACCTCCCGCCGGACACGGCGACCTGCGCCGACTGCCTGCGGGAGCTCGCCGACCCGGCCGACCGCCGGTACCGGCACCCCTTCGTCACCTGCACCCACTGCGGCCCCCGCTTCACCCTCGCCACCGGCATGCCCTACGACCGGGCCGTCACCACCATGAGCGGCTTCCGGATGTGCGCCGACTGCGCCCGGGAGTACGGCGATCCGCGAGACCGGCGCTTCCACGCCCAGCCGGTCGCCTGCCCCGGCTGCGGACCCCGGCTGCGCCTGGTTCCCGCCTCCGGCAGCGGGGTGCGGCCGGCGCGGGACGGCGGGGCCCTGGCGGCGGCGCGTGAACTGCTGGCCGCCGGGCGGATCGTCGCCGTCAAGGGCCTGGGCGGTTACCACCTGGCGTGCGACGCCACCGACGCCCGGGCCGTGCGGACGCTGCGCACGCGCAAGGCGCGCGGCGGGAAACCGTTCGCGGTGATGGCCGCGGACCTCGACGCCGTACGGCGGATCGCGGTGCTGACCGCCGCCGAGGAGACCGCCCTCACCGGCCCCCGGCGCCCCATCGTGCTGCTGCGCCGCCGCGCGGAGGCGACGGGGCTGGCGCCCGGTGTCTGTCCCGGCAGCCCGCACCTGGGCGTCATGCTGCCCTACACCCCCGTGCACAGCCTGCTGTTCGGCCTGCCGGGCGACCCGCCCGGCCCCCGTCTGCTCGTCATGACCAGCGGCAACCGCTCCGGCGAGCCCATCGTCACCGACGACGAGGAGGCGCTGACCCGGCTGGCCGGACTCGCCGACGCCTGGCTCGCCCACGACCGGCCCATCGCCTCGCCCTGCGACGACTCCCTGCTGCGGGTCCGGCCCGACGGCACCGAACAGGTGCTGCGCCGCTCCCGGGGGTACGTGCCGCGCCCGCTGCTGCTGCCGGTGCCGGTGCGGCCCGCGCTGGCGGTGGGCGGCGACCTGAAGAACGCCCTGTGCCTCGGCGAGGGCGAGCACGCCTGGTTCGGCCCGCACATCGGTGACATGGGCGATCTGGCCACCCTGGAGGCGGCCCGGCGCGCGGAGGCGCACCTGCGGTGCCTGACCGGCGTCAGCCCCCGGCTCGTGGCCGCCGACCGGCACCCCGGATACCACTCGGCGCGCCTGGCCGCCCGGCTGGCCGGCCAGGCCCCGGTGCGGGTCCAGCACCACCACGCGCACATCGCCTCCGCGATGGCCGAGCACGGGCTCGACGGCACCTCACCGGTGATCGGTGTCGCCTTCGACGGCACGGGCTACGGCGACGACGGCACGGTCTGGGGCGGCGAGATCCTCCTGGCCGGCTACACCGGCTTCCGGCGCTACGCCCGCCTCTCGCCCGCGCCCCTGCCCGGCGGGGACGCGGGCGTGGCCAACCCGTGCCGGCTGGCCCTGGCCCGGCTGTGGGCCGCGGGCCTGCCCTGGGACCCGGGCCTGCCGTGTGTGACGGCCTGCGCGCCCGGGGAACGCGCGCTGCTCGAGCGGCAGTTGACCGGCGGTCTGGCGTGTGTGGCGACCTCCAGCATGGGGCGGCTCTTCGACGCGGTGTCGTCCCTCGTGGGCGTCTGCCACCGCGCCGGATACGAGGCGCAGGCCGCGCTGGAGCTGGAGGCGGCGGCCGCCACGGCCTGGGACGCCGACACCTCGGCGTACGCCTTCACCGGTGACCTCGACCCGGCGCCCGTGCTGCGCGCCCTCGTGGCCGATCTGCGGCGCGGCACCCCGGCGCCCGTGCTGGCCGCCCGCTTCCACCGCGCGGTGGCGCGGGCCGTCGCCTCGGTCTGCCGGCGGGCACGCGAGGACACCGGCCTGGCCACCGTCGCGCTCAGCGGCGGGGTGTTCGCCAACGCCCTGCTGGAGGAGGAGTGCGCGCGGCTGCTGACCGGGGACGGCTTCGCGGTGCTCCGCCACGGCGAGGTCCCGCCCAACGACGGCGGGCTGGCCCTCGGCCAGCTGGTGGTCGCGGCACACCTACGACAGGAGGAGTGACCCATGTGTTTGGCAGTGCCCGGCAAGGTGGTGGCCATCGACGACGGCGCCGACCCGCTCACCGGGCTGATCGACTTCGGCGGAGTGCGCAAACAGGCGTGCCTGGAGTACGTGCCCGACGTGCGGGTGGGTGAGTACGTCATCGTGCACGTCGGTTTCGCGCTGCAGCGCCTGGACGAGGAGTCGGCCCTGGCCTCGCTGAAGCTGTTCGAGGAACTGGGGCTGCTGGAGGAGGAGTTCGGCGACGCCTGGGAGCAGGCGGCGCAGGAGGCGGGAGCCGCGGTGGCGGACCGGCAGGACACCGGGAGTGAGGCCCGGTGAAGTACGTCGAGGAGTTCAACGACCCCGATCTGGCCCGGCGGCTGCTGGACGACATCCACGCCACCGCCACCCGGCCGTGGGCCCTGATGGAGGTGTGCGGCGGGCAGACGCACTCGATCATCCGGCACGGCATCGATCAACTGCTCCCGGAAAAGGTCGAGTTGATCCACGGCCCGGGCTGTCCCGTCTGTGTCACGCCGCTGGAGGTGATCGACAAGGCGCTGGAGATCGCCTCGCGGCCGGAGGTGGTCTTCTGTTCCTTCGGTGACATGCTGCGGGTGCCGGGCACCGGCCGGGACCTGTTCCGGGTCAAGGGCGAGGGCGGCGACGTCCGGGTGGTCTACTCACCGCTCGACGCCCTGGAGCTGGCCCGCCGCAACCCGGACCGGCAGGTGGTGTTCTTCGCCATCGGCTTCGAGACCACCGCGCCCGCCAACGCGATGGCCGTGCACCAGGCGCGCCGCCTGGGCCTGGACAACTTCAGCCTGCTGGTCTCGCACGTACGGGTCCCCCCGGCCGTCGAGGCGATCATGACGGCGCCCGCGTGCCGGGTGCAGGGCTTCCTGGCCGCCGGGCACGTGTGCAGCGTGATGGGCATGGCCGAGTACCCCGGGCTCGCCGAGCGGTTCCGGGTGCCGATGGTGGTGACCGGCTTCGAGCCGCTGGACATCCTGGAGGGCATCCGCCGGGCGGTCCGCCAGCTGGAGCGCGGTGAGCACCGGGTGGAGAACGCCTACCCGCGGGCCGTGCGCGAGGAGGGCAATCCGGCCGCGGTGCGCATGATCGAGGAGGTCTTCGAGGTCTGCGACCGCTCCTGGCGCGGCATCGGGCGGATCCCGGCCAGCGGCTGGCGGCTGTCCGACGCCTTCCGGGCCTACGACGCGGAGCACCGCTTCGACGTCACCGGCATCCGGACCGAGGAGCCCGCCGAGTGCCGCAGCGGCGAGGTGCTCCAAGGGCTGATCAAGCCGACCGAGTGTGCGGCGTTCGGGACCACCTGCACCCCGCGCACACCGCTCGGCGCCACCATGGTCTCCAGCGAGGGCGCCTGCGCGGCCTACTACCTGTACCGCAGGATGAACACCCCGCAGGACGGCGGGGCGGCGCAGGAGGTGACTCCCGTTGGCTGAACCGCTCGCGGACGTCGTGGACCCGGCCGGCTGGACCTGCCCCGCTCCCCTGCGCGACCAGGGAGTGGTGGTGATGGGGCACGGCGGCGGGGGCGCCCTGTCGGCGGAGTTGATGGAACGGGTCTTCACCCCCGCCTACGGCAATCCCGTCCTCGCCGGTCTCACCGACTCGGCCGTTCTCGAACTGGGCGGCGCGCGGCTGGCGTTCTCCACCGACTCCTACGTGGTCAGGCCGCTGTTCTTCCCCGGTGGCTGCCTGGGCGACCTCGCGGTCAACGGCACGGTCAACGACCTGGCGATGAGCGGGGCGCGGCCCGCCTGCCTCTCGGCCGCGTTCGTGCTGGAGGAGGGCGTCGAACTGGGCGTCGTCGAGCGGATCGCGCGTGCCATGGGCACGGCCTGCGAGGCCGCCGGGGTCACGATCGCCACGGGCGACACCAAGGTGGTGGAGTCCGGGCACGGCGACGGGGTGTACGTGACCACCGCCGGGGTGGGGCTGGTGCCCGACGGCGTCGACATCCGGCCCCAGCGGGCGCGGCCCGGGGACGTGGTCCTCGTCAGCGGGCCGATCGGACTGCACGGGGTGGCGATCATGAGCGTGCGCGAAGGGCTGGAGTTCGGGGTGGAGGTGGCCAGCGACACCGCGCCGCTCGCGGACCTGGTCGCGGCGATGCTGGCGGTGACGCCGGACATCCACGTCCTGCGCGACCCCACCCGGGGTGGTCTCGCGGCGTCCCTCAACGAGATCGCCCGGGCGTCCGGGACCGGGGTCAGGCTGCGGGAGAGGGCCGTGCCGGTGCCGGACGCGGTGGCGAACGCCTGCGGGTTCCTCGGGCTCGACCCCCTCTACGTCGCCAACGAGGGGCGGCTGGTGGCGTTCGTGCCGCCGTCCCGGGCGGAGGAGGTGCTGGCGGCGATGCGCGCCCATCCGCAGGGCGCCGGGGCGACGGTGATCGGCGAGTGCGTCGCCGACCATCCGGGCATGGTCGTGGTCGCCACCGGGCTCGGGGGGACGCGGGTGGTGGACCTGCCGCTCGGGGAGCAGCTGCCGCGGATCTGCTGACCGGAGCCCCATCGGCACGAGGGGGCCCCGCCGAGGTGTCGGCGGGGCCCCCTGCTGTCATGCCGGGGCCGGTAAGGGCTCGATCCCCGTGATCTCCAGCTCCCGGCCGCTGCGCAGCTCGCCGGAGGGCCGGTCGCAGCGCGGGCACCAGAAGAACGGGGGCATGCCCACCGGGAACTCCTCGGCGCAGTCCTCGCACCAGGCCCGCGCGGCGACCTGCTCGACCACGAGCCGGGCGCGGGCGAGGGCGGTGCCGTCGCGGGCCACCTCGAAGGCGAAGCCGAGGGCGTCGGGGACGACACCCGCCAGCTCGCCGACCCGGACGGTCACCGCCCCGACGGCGTCCGTCCCGTCGGCGCGGGCCAGTTCGCCGGCCCGATCGATGATCGCGGTCGCGATGGACAGTTCGTGCACGGCCGGCTCACGGATAGCGGCGGCCGGCGCGGAAACCGCCGGCCATCCGCCAGATCCGCACCTCGCGCCGCAGGCTGGGCAGCTCCCAGGCAAGCAACGCCAGGACCACCCCGCCCATCAGCAGGGCCTCGGCCTTCAGCACCCGCCCTCCGCTCGTGCCGCCGCGCCTGCGCGCGGCGAATCTGCATGCTCGCTGGACCTTCATCGCGGCTTCCTTCTGCTCTGTCGTCACGGTGCTCATCCCGGGGAGATGTTCGGCATGGTCTCCACGAGGGCGTCATGCCGCTTCCAGTGGATCCCCGTGGAGCGGCGCGCGTCCGCGGTGCCGTCCGCGTGGTGTCCCTTCTGGTCCTCGTACCGGCCCTGGTTGCCCTGGTGCATACCGGCGACGTGTCCGGGCGTGTCGGGCCTCGCCTGCGCCCGGCCGACTCTGATCCTGCCCATGGGGTGCTCCTTCCTCGCCTCCGACGTGCGGAGTGCGTGCTCATGGCCGCTCGGTGAGGTCCTCGAAGAACCGCTCGACCGCGGGCCAGACCCGGCCCCCGCCGGACAGGCCGCGCCACTCCCGGCGTACGACGGCGACCATGCGGTAGCAGTCGTCGATCGGCACGATCCAGTGGTGGTCGAGACCGTGGACGGTGTTGACCAGCAGGGCCTCCACCTCGGGTTCCACACCGGCCAGCGGCGGACACGTCCCGGCCAGCCGCCGCCAGGCATCCGCGTCCACCTCCCAGCGCATGGCGCCGGCCGGGCTCGGGCCCTGGGCGGTGACGGTGCCGTCCGCCCGGGGCACGAAGAAGACCAGACCGACCGGCACGCCCAGCACGGCCGTGTCGACGTGCGGCAGCCGGACCCGGCGCCGCGGCACCAGCCGGTACCGGCCGTCACCCGCCGGGGCCTCGGCGAACAGCACCGAGCAGGGACCGCAGGCGCAGTGCACCTCGTCCCGCCCGGAGTCGTGCAGGTGGGCGTGCTCCTCGGCGACCGGCGCGGCGCACAGGTCGCACGTCTGCGCCGCGGCCGCCGCCGGCTGGCCGGCCGAGGAGCGGATGAGGCGGGCCAGCGCCCCGTCGGTGGTCACCGCGCGCCCCGGTGCGTGAGCGTGGTCAGCGGTACGAAGGCGGGCGGGGTCTCGGTCAGCGGCTCCACCGCCGTCAGCTCGGGGGCGGCGGCGAGCACCGCCTCCCGGACCGCGTCGGTGACCTCCGCGGCACCGCCTCCGCAGCCGGAGCCCGTCGTCAGGCGCACCCGGGCGACCTGCCCGTCCAGGCCCGCCCACTCCACGTCGCCGCCGCGCTCGCGCACGGCGGGCCGCAGCCGTTCCACCGCGCGGGCCGCCCGCTGTTCGGCGGGCTCGGGGTGGATGTCGTGCAGCACCAGCAGGTGTCCGACCAGCTCGTCGTCGGCGAGGCGGGCCGCCAGCGGTGCGTCCGCGTGGTCGAGGACGCGGGCGAGGGCCTCGCCGTAGACCTCGGTCAGCAGCCGGACCGCCTCGGTGGCGGGGCCGGGCACCGGTCCGAGTCCGTCGAGGACCTCGTCGAGGCGGGCGAGCCGGGCCTCGACGTCCGGGTCCGCGAGCCGTGCGGGAGCGGCCTCAGCCATGGTTGGCCCCGTACGTCGGCGAGTGCAGGGTGGTCAGCGTCTTGCCCTTGCCGACGTACATGTGCACGCCGCACGGCAGGCAGGGGTCGAAGCTGCGGACCGTGCGCATGATGTCGACGCCCTTGAAGTCGTCCGGCCCGTTCTCCTCGAAGATGGGCTGGCCCTGCACGGCGTCCTCGTACGGGCCGGGGGTGCCGTACATGTCGCGGGGGCTGGCGTTCCACGGGGTGGGCGGGTACGGGTGGTAGTTGGCGATCTTCTTGTCCTTGATCACCAGATGGTGGGAGAGGACACCGCGCACCGCCTCGTGGAAGCCGCAGCCGATCGCCTCGTCGGGCACCTCGTAGTTCTCGAACACCTTGGTCTCGCCGGCCCGCACCAGGCCCATGGCCTCTTCGAGGAACTGCAGGGCCATGGCGGCCGCGTAGGCGACGAAGTAGGGCCGGGCGCGGTCGCGTTCGATGGTGTTGCTCCACTGCGGGATGCGCCACTCCAGGGTGGTCTCCGGCAGGGACTCGCCCTTGGGCAGGGAGATGCGCACGCTGTGGCCGGTGGCCTTGATGTACGGGGTGTCGACCAGGCCGCTGAGCGCGGTCGACCACAGGCGGGCCAGCGGGCCGCCGCCGGTGTCGAGGGCGAGGTGGTCGCCGGTGCGCCCGTCGAGCCAGCGCGGGCTCATCACCCAGCTGTACTTGCCGTCGAAGTCGCGTTTCTGCGGCTCGGGCAGGGTCGTCTGGTTCCAGGGGTGGCGCATGTCGACGGGGTTGCCGAGCGGGTCGTGCGTGACGAAGGGGTTCTCGTTGACCCAGTCCTCGTAGTAGGAGCTGCCGAGCATGATGCGCAGGCCGAGGTTGATGTCGACGAGGTTGTTGGTGACGAGTTCGCCGTCGACGATGATGCCGGGGGTGACGTACATCGCCTTGCCCCAGGTGTTCATCGTCTCGTAGCGGTAGTCGACGACCTTGGGGTCCTGGAAGGCGCCCCAGCAGCCCAGCAGGACGCGGCGGCGGCCGACCTCCTCGTAGCCGGGGAGCGCCTCGTAGAAGAAGTCGAAGACGTCGTCGTTCATGGCGACGGCCTTCTTCACGAAGTCGATGACCCGCATGAGGCGGCTGAGGTAGTCGGTGAAGACGGTCGGCTGCGGCATGGTGCCGACGCCGCCCGGGTACAGCGTGGAGGGGTGGACGTGCCGCCCTTCCATGAGGCAGAACATCTCGCGGGTGACGCGGCTGACCTTCAGGGCCTCCTTGTAGACCTCGCCCTCGAAGGGGTTGAAGGCCTTCATGATGTCGGCGATGGTGCGGTAGCCGTGGATGTCGCCGCGGGGCGCGTCGGTGCGTTCGGCGCGGGCCAGCACACCGGGGTTGGTGGCCTTGACCATGGCCTCGCAGAAGTCCACGAACACCAGGTTGTCCTGGAAGATGGTGTGGTCGAACATGTACTCGGCGGCTTCGCCGAGGTTGACGATGTGCTCGGCCAGCGGGGGCGGTTTGACGCCGTAGGCCATCTGCTGGGCGTAGTCGGAGCAGGTGGTGTGGTTGTCGCCGCAGATGCCGCAGATCCGGGACGTGATGAAGCCCGCGTCACGCGGGTCCTTGCCCTTCATGAACACCGAGTAGCCGCGGAACAGCGACGAGGTGCTGTGGCATTCGACGACTTCCCGGTTGGCGAAGTCGATCTTCGTGTAGATGCCCAGGTTTCCGATGATGCGGGTGATCGGATCCCAGGACATGTCCACGAGCTGTGGCGGCTTGCGCTCAGTGGGCCGGGCCTCGGTGGTGGTCATCTGCGGTACTGCCCCTCGCTGTCGGTGGTGTGGTGGACGAGTGGTGTCATCAGGGCCGCCAGCGCGGGTCGTAGCCGCTGGTCAGCTTGCGCTTGTTGTGGCGCCACTTAGGCTCGTGGTTGACCAGTTCGTTGGTCATGCCGCGCAGCCGGCGGATGACCGCCCCGTAGGGCTTGATGGCCAGGGACGACAGGGTGCCGCCGGGGGGCTCGTCCATGAACGGCATGAAGGCGTCGGGGAAGCCGGGCATGGTGCAGCCGATGCAGATGCCGCCGACGTTGGGGCAGCCGCCGATGCCGGCCATCCAGCCGCGCTTGGGCACGTTGCAGTTGACGACCGGGCCCCAGCAGCCCGTCTTCACCAGGCACTTGGGGGAGTTGTAGTCCTTGGCGAAGCCGGCCTGCTCGTAGTAGGAGCCGCGGTCGCAGCCCTCGTGGACCGTCTTGCCGAACAGCCACTGCGGGCGCAGCATGTGGTCCAGCGGCGGCGGGGGCGCGGAGCCGGCCGCGTGGTAGAGGACCCAGACGAGGGTCTCCATGAAGTTCTCCGGCTGGATGGGGCAGCCGGGGACGTTGACGACGGGCAGTCCGCCCTCGGAGACGAAGTCCCAGCCCAGGTAGTCGGCGAGGCCCATGCAGCCGGTGGGGTTGCCGGACATGGCGTGGATGCCGCCGAAGGTGGCGCAGGTGCCGGCGGCCACCACCGCCCAGGCTTTCGGGGCGAGTTGGTCGATCCACCAGTTGAGGGTCTGCGGTTCGCCGGTCTCCGGGTCGTTGCCGAAGGACGTCCAGAAGCCGTCGCCCTCGATGATGTTCTGGTTGGGGACCGAGCCTTCGATGACGAGCACGAAGGGGGTCAGCTCACCGCGTGCGGCGGCCCGGTAGGGGGCGAGGAAGTCCTCGCCGCCCAGGCTCGGGGAGAGGACCTTGTTGACGAGGTTCACCTTGGGCAGGCCGGGGATCAGCCCGAGCACCAGGTCCTCGATGGAGGGCTGGTCGGCGGCCGTCAGGGAGACGGTGTCGCCGTCGCAGCTCATGCCCTCGGAGATCCAGAGGATGGTGATCTCCTCCATCCCCTGCCGGTCCTCGGCCCGGGCGGGTTCCTTGCTGACGTCGGTGGTGCTGCTGTGCGTGGTCATGTCACTCGGCCTCCGCTGCGGGGGTCTCGGAGTCGGTCGTGTGCCGGGCCTGGGCCGCGGCGGGAGCCGGTGCCGACGGCTCCTCCGGCGTTCCGGCGTGCCCGAGGGGTTCGAGCTCGTCGGGCCGGAAGTAGTGGAAGCGGCCGTACCAGGTGTGGAGTTCGGCCGCGGGGTCGTCGTCGAGAGTGACGGCGAGGTGGACGCTGCCGTCGACGTCGTGGAAGACGGCGGCGACCTCGGCGGTGCGTCCGGCCAGGAACATGTCCTGGGCGTCCGCGCCGCGTCCCCGGGGGCGGAGCCGGACGCGGCTGCCGCGGCCCAGGGGCACGCCGCCGGCGAGGACGGTGTCGGTGGACGGGGAGAGGCCGGCGTCCCCGCCCTCCTGCCACCAGGCGGGGCGTTCGGCGGGCACCGTGGGCGCGGGGGCGGCCGGGGTCAGGGAGCGGACGGCGCCGTGCAGGCGCTCGAACACCTCCTGCGGCATGGTGTCGACGCGGTCGAGGATGGCGGCGGCCCGCGGGTCGGTGGCCCGGGCCTCGCGTTTCTCCTCGTCGGTCAGCAGCATCGTGCGCAGCGTGAGGATCTCGTCGATCTCGGCGGCGTCGTGCAGGTCGCCCGGGCTCTCGGGGGCGACCTGGGGGTGGTCGGGCAGGATGATCGGGGCGGAGAGCAGGACGTGTCCGGGTTCCCCGGGGAGGCCGCCGAGCACGGGGAAGGTGAACTCGTTGCGGCAGGTGCGGGCGTGCCCGGCCAGGTCGTCCGGCGGGTCGATGAGCGACACGAACTCCACGCCGTCGCCGCCGACGAGGGTGTGGGTGGCGATGAGGGCCCGGCGCAGCGCCTCCTCCCGGGGGGCGCCCGGCCGGGGGGCGGGTCCGGTGTTCACGGTCCGTACGCGCAGCCGGCACAGGTCGTCGGTGAGGCGCTCCGCGGTGACGGTCGTCTCGGCCCGTACGTCCTCGCGGGACCGCACGATCCGGCCCGCGTCCCCGGGCAGCGGCTCGATGTCCGTGCCGGCCGGCGCGTCCACGGCGACGGTGCGCGCGTCCCGCAGGAGCGCGTCGATCGGCACCTCGACCTCGGCGTCACGCGGGACGGCCTCGTCGAAGGTCAGGTGCAGCGTGCCGTCGCCGGTACGCAGGGACGCGACGGGCCGGTGGCCGGCGTCCTCCACCTGCTTGCGCTGCATCTGCAGACAGCGGACGCGCACCCGGACGCGGGCACGGGCGCGGGCGCCGCCGGGCCGCGGGATCCGCAGCAGGCATTCGGTCTGCTGGTACCAGGAGTCGGCGGAACCGGAGACGCCGGGGAGGACGGGTCCGTCCGCCTCCACCCAGTCCCGGGGGAACAGCACCCCGAACTGCCAGCGGACCCGGTTCTTGGCGGAGGAGCGGCGGTAGGGGTAGAGGAGGTAGCCCTCGTAGAGGACGGCGTCGGCGACGGCGCTCATCTGCTCGAAGACGCCCGGGGAACGGGTCGCGCGGTCCCGCGTCCCCGTGCCTGCCGTGCCGCCCTCGGCCAGCCCGTCCGCCATCGCGCCTCCTCGTCCCGCTGGTGTGCACGCATCCCTTCCACCACATTCACACCGGCCATCCACGGTCGCCTCCTCCGGCTCAGCGCCGTTGAGCCGTTCGGGTCGGGGGGTGGGGGGGAGGCGGGGTGGGGCGGTGCGGCCCGGGGGTGGGGCGGTGCGGCCCGGGGGGCGGTGTGGTGGGTGCGTGGTGCGGCCGGGGGGCGGTGCGGTGCGTTCGGGGTGGCGAGGTGCGTCCGGGGGTGGCGGTGGGCGGGCATGGCGACGGCCCGTCGGCCCGGGGTGGGCGCGACGGGCCGGTGCTTCGGGGCCGGGGGTCGGTCGTACGGGAGCGGCGGGGGGCGTCACCGCCCGGCGTGGGACAGGCGGCGTGCCAGGAGGGGGATGACCACCGCGGCGGCCACCACGTGCGAGACGGCCAGGACGATCCGGGTGGAGGTGGCCGTGTGCGGGGCGACGGCGGGTCCGGCGAGGGACAGGACGGTGAGCGCGACGGTGACGATCGTGAAGGTGCGCGCGGGCCGCTTCGCCCAGCGGGCGAGGGCCATCGCGAGGACGATGCCGGGGATCGACCAGAAGACCACGCCGCCGAAGAACCCGCCCACGGGGATCTCCGCCGCCTCCGTGGCGCCGGGGCCGGCCGCGTCCATCGGGACCCCGGCCGCCCGCGTGACGAGCGCGAACACCTCCGTCACGACGGCACCGGCGAGGGCGGCCACGAGGCCGGCCAGCCAGACGGGGCGGGTGGTGAGAAGGGCGCTGCCGAACGCGGGCCGGGCGGACCGGTTCTGAGAGGACGTCACACTCATGTCGCTGTCTCCTGGGGGACGTTGTGGCTCGGTGGTCCTTGCGGAGAGGTAGACCGGTCGGCGTGGAGGAACTCATCGGTGGCCGGGCTCGGGAGCCGCGCGAGGTCTCGGTCAGCTCTGCTTCAGCCACTGCTCGTAGCGGGTGGTGGCGAAATGCGTCGTGTCGTCGCCGGTGAGCACGTCGGGCAGGCCCGCGAACAGGCCGGCCGTCTCGTCGGTGACGACCGTGCGGCCGTCCGGCTTCGCCGCCAGGGTGAGTTCACCGAGCCGGTCGAGCCGGTACACCTCGGGGCCCGCGATGGTGCGGATGCCGTTCGACGGCTCCCCCAGCGCCGCCTCGGCGACGGCCGCGGCCACGTCGGCGGAGGCGATGGGCCGCAGCCGCGTGGACGGCAGCCGCACGTGCGTGCCCTCGGTGGACAGGTCCATCACCGGGGCGACGAACTCGAAGAGCAACTGCGGGGCGCGTACGAGGCTGTACGGCACACCGCTCTCGCGCACGGCCTTCTCCTGGGCGGCCTTGGCCTCGTAGTAGCCGTTGCCGGGCACCCGGTCGACGCCGACGATCGACAGGGCGACATGGTGGCGGACGCCCGCCTCCTTCTCGGCGGCGAACAGGGTGCGGGCCGAGCGGGTGAAGTAGTCCAGCGCCCGCCGCGCTTCGAAGGACGGCGCCCTCGACACGTCCACGACGACGTCCGCGCCGTCGACCGCCTCGGCCACGCCTTCCCCCGTCAGGGTGGCGACCCCCGTGGACGGGTCGGCGGGCACGGCCTCGTGCCCGGCGGCGCGCAGCAGTGCGACCACCTGTGAGCCGACCAGTTCCGTACCGCCGACGACCACGATCCTCATCACCGTCTCCCTTCGCTGAGGCTCTGACTCACCAGAGAGGCAGGGCGGGGTCCGGTTGTGCGACAGGCGGGCCGGGACGTCACTCCCCCGGCACAGCGGCTCGCCCGGGCGCGGCTCGACGGGGGTCCGCGACCGGGGGTCCGGGACCGAGGGCCGGGAAAGGAGGCCGGGCCCGGGGGGCCGGTACCGGGTGCCGGGGAAGGAGGCCGAGACCGAGGGCCCGGGACGGGAGTGCGCGGCAGGTCCGAGGCCGGGCGCGCGGCGCGGACTCGGCGCGGCCGGGTCCCCTCATCCGTCACACGCGTTTCGAGTCTCCGCGATTCGGCCAATCGCGCGCGCCCCGGAGCGGCCCCAGCGCCGCCTCGCGCACGCCGTCCCCTTACGCGGCAAGGCTCCCGACGCGACCGGAATCGAGCGCGTTCGATTCCGGTGGCACGTCGTTGGTCCGGGCACCGCCGAACCGTCCCGGTCCGGCACCGACCCCACGGGAGGGACGCACGTGACCGTGCCCGACGCCTCGACCACCGGCGGGAAGACGCCGCCCCCTCCGCCGCCCGCGACCCTCGCCTTCGGAGGGAAGCACGGCAAGAACCCGCTGGCTGACGCCGGTTTCGGCGCGATGTGCCGCCGTCTGCCGTCGGTCCTCGGACACACCGCGCGGATGGCCTGGTCGGTCGACCGGCGCGGGGTCGTCCTGCTGGTCGTCTGTCAGCTCCTCACCGGCATCGCGGCGGCGGTCGTTCTCGCGTTCACCGCACAGGCCATGAGCCACATCCTCGGCGGCGGCTCCGTCTCCGAACGCCTGCACGGCGCGCTGCCCGCCCTGATCGTGGTGACGGCGGCGGCGGCCACCGGCCGGATCAGCGGCGCACTGTCCTCCTACGCCGACGGCCGGATCACCCCGCTGCTGACGACCGAGGCGGACATCGCGCTGGTCGCCGCGGTGTGCCGGGTGGAGTCCTCCGCGTACGGCGAGGACGGCTTCGCCGACCGGCAGGAAGCCGCCGAAGTGGGTGTCACGCGCACCCGGCTGATGGTCCAGGACGCCCAGCGGTTCCTGTCCGCCCTGATCCGGATGATCGCCGCGAGCGGCGTCATCACCGCCCTGCACCCACTGATGCTGCCGCTGCTTCTCCTGGCCGTGCTCCCCGCGGGAGCCGGGGCCGTGCTGTCCGCCCGCGTCGACTACGAGACCCACTACCTCAACGTCGGCGACCGCAACGTCCGCTCCATGATGCGCTGGTGGGCCACCTACTCCCGCTTCGGCGACGAGGTCCGCGCCAACGGCATGACCGGCTACCTCGTGTACTGGTACCGGGCCCTGTCCGACCGCATCGACCGGCGCACCCTCACCGCGGCGCCGCGCCTGCTGCGCATCACGCTGGCCACCAGCGCCCTGGGAGGGCTCTTCCTGCTGTGCACGTGGGCCGCGCTGGCCTGGCTGGCCGCGGGCGGCCGGATCGGCCTGCCCGTCGCGGCCACGGCCGTGGTCGCCGTGCAGACCACTCTCGGTGCGCTCGGTCAGTTCGTCGTCCACGGCGCGGCGATGTTCCACACCTCGCTCTACCTGGCCGACATGCGGGCCTTCCTCGACATGGCCGCCGAACGCGCCCCCCGCAGAGGCGACCTGGCCATCCCCGCACGCGTGGACGAGATCCGCCTCGACGAGGTCGTGTACCGGTACCCGGGCAAGGCGGAGCCGGCCGTCGCCGGGGTGTCGCTGAGCCTGCGGCGGGGCGAGATCGTGGCGGTCGTCGGCGAGAACGGCTCGGGCAAGTCCACCCTCACCCGGCTGGTCACCGGCATCCTCCTCGCCGACAAGGGACGCGTCCTGTGGGACGGTGCCGATCTCGCCCACGCCGATCCCGACGCGGTGTGGAGCCGGACCGCGCTCGTCCCGCAGAACTTCGCCTGCTGGCCGCTGCGCGCCCGGGAGAACATCACCCTCGGGCAGCCGAAGACCTTCGACGACGGGCCGGTGTGGGACGTCGTCGACGCCGTCGGCATGCGCGAGGCGATCGAGAAGCTCCCGCAGGGGCTCGACACCCTCCTCGCCAAGGAGCTGTGGGGCGGTGCCGAGCTGTCTGGCGGGCAGTGGCAGCGCCTGGTGTGCGGACGCGCCCTGTACCGCCGTACGCCGCTGCTGATCCTGGACGAGCCGACCTCGCAGATGGACGCCCGGGGTGAGCACGGCATCTTCCTGGAGATCAAGAGGATCGCCGCCGAGCGCATCACGGTCGTCGTGACCCATCAGCTGGAGAACACCCGCCTGGCCGACCGTATCGTCGTCATGGACCAGGGCCGGGTCGTCGAGCACGGCACGTACGAGGAACTGGCCGCGGGCGGCGGCCTGTTCGCGGAACTCGTCGCCCTGGCCAAGGACCGCTGAACGGCCTGAGCCGGGGTACCCGACGCGACCGCCCCCCTGGACCGGAGGGCGGCCTCGCGGGGGCGGGGGGACGGAGCGGAGGGCGGATGACGGTCGATCTGGTCGGTTTCCTCGGTGTGGTGCTGGTGGCGTACCTGGTGCCCGGGCCCGATTTCGTCGTGGTGCTCAGATCGGCGGCCGAGCACCCCGCCCGAGGAAGGGCCGCGGCGCTGGGCGCGCAGACCGGGCTCTGCGTGCACATGCTGGCCGCGGCCCTCGGGCTCTCGGTGATCGCCACCCGTACGCCGGTGGTGTACGACGGGATCAGGCTGCTGGGCGCGGCCTACCTGGTCTTCCTCGGGGTGCGGGCCGTGCTGGCCGCGCGCCGGGCCGCCCGGGGCGCCGGAGAGCGGCGCCCACGCGAGGGAACCGCTCGGGGACGTTCGGCCTTCACCCAGGGGTTCCTCACCAACGTGCTGAACCCGAAGGCCGCGCTCTTCTTCCTCAGCCTCCTGCCGCAGTTCGTCGACGGCGGCGGCTCCCCGGCCCGGCAGATCTTCCTGCTGGGCACCCTGGACGTCGTCATCGGCGTCGGCTACTGGTTCGCCCTGGTCGCCGTCGCCGGGCGGCTTCGCACCCTGCTCGCCAGGCCGGCGTTCCGCCACCGCTGGGAGCTGACGACCGGCTGGCTGTTCGTCGCCATCGGCGCCTCGGTCGCCGCGGCCGCCTGACGGTGCACCCGGCCTCGTACGCCTTGACGCTCGCTCCGCAGCCCTCTGCTGCCACCGCCCCGGGCCCTCGGGTCCCGGAGCCGGGCGTGGCGTCATCGGGTGAGCACGTAACAGGTGGCGTGGGCCGCGCCGTGCTCGCCCCAGTCCCACTTGTCGGTCGGCCAGGTGAACCAGTGCGTGTCCCGCTCGGCGGACTCCGCGCGCCAGGCGGCGGGA
>NZ_JBEXOM010000038.1:0-40469 GCF_040611555.1 Streptomyces sp. NPDC006624
GCGGAGTGAAAGTGGGCAACCAGGACACCCAACACCGTTCGGGATGTCCGGCTGAGCATGAGCCCTGGCAACAGGACTCACTCCCGCTCAGTCTTTAGGAACGGTCTGGCCCGCGCATCCCTCACGCTCGTCACCGACCGGCAGTACGGTGTCACCCATGCGCCCCGACACGCCTGCCGAAAACGTCGACCACACCGCCGAGGCGGCACGCCTGGAGCGGACCGCCGGGCTGTACCCCGAGGACGCCGAGGCCCTGCTGCTGCGGGCGGCGGCCCACCTGGAGCTCTCCGGCGACCGCCCCACCGCGACCAAGCTCTACGACCGTCTCCTGTCCTCCCCCGAAGGCCTCGACCACCCCCTGCTGGTACGGGCGCTCAAGGCCTCGAACCTCTGGGAGTACGGCCACGAGGCCGAGGCCAGGGCGATCATCGAGGGCGTCCGGACGGCGGCCCCGAGGGACCCGGCGCCCTGGGTGATCGTCGCGGAGGCCCTGGAGCACCACGACGAGCTGGAAGCGGCGCACGACACCTTCACGGAGGCCGTACGCCACCTGCTGACGGACGTACCGCACCCCCCGCAGCCGACCCACCCCCTCCTCTTCGGCCGCCACCGGGTCCGCCGCATGCTGGGCCGCCCCCACGACGAGTGGGACGCCCTGGCGGACTCGGTGCACCACCTCCCGGTCTCCCTGGACGAGCTCCACGACCCCAAGCGCGTGTGGTCCCTCGGCTCGGAGAACCCGGCGGAACTGGAGGCGGAGATCCTGCGCCTGCGCGCGGAACTGGGCGCCTACCGCGAGGCCCTCTCCCGCCCGTTCCCGGTGGCGATGCTCCACTGGCCGGCGCAGGAGCTGACGGAACTCCTGGAGGCGTACCCGGCCCTGTCCGAGGAGTACCCGTCCCACTCCGCGCACCTGACCTCGATAGAGCACTCCCTGCGCGAACTCGCCGCCTCGGGCACCCCGAACCTCGGCATCGTCACGGGCACGGTCCCCTCCTACGAGGCCTTCGCAGCCTCGGAGGGCGCCTCCCCGAACGACCCGACCCTCCTCCCCCAGTACGCGACGACACTGGCGGCGAGGGGAAGGGCGGTGGCCTGGCCGCCGCAGGAGGGGGCGGGGTGCTGGTGTGGGTCGGGGCGGGGTTATGGGGAGTGTCACGGCTCTCCCGCCTGAGCTTGCGTGAGCCACCCACGGCTGGCCGCCGCTGAGCGGACCCGGCGGGTGCGGAATCGCTGACGCGTCCGCAACCGCCGGGCGGCTGGGCAGCTTCCACATCCCCGCGGGTCGGCCGGCTCGCGTCTCTCCCGTGCTGGAGCGGCCCGCGGGTGTCAGTGGTTGCTGTTACAACTGATCCCTGTCGCCATGGGCGAGCGTGCGCGTTGGGCGTAGAAGGCCGCGAAACAGGGGGAGCGAGCGTGGCGGAAGCAGGGGGACAGGCACAGCCGATCGCAGGTCTCTACGAGAAGCTGATCACCAGCGATGTCCGCAGCGAGTTGGAGCAGTTCACGGCCGCCGGCTGGAAGGCCGTCGACGCCGAAGTCACTCCGGAGTCCACCCCGCACGTCCTGGCTCGCTACATCAGCGAGGCCGTCAGCCGGAAGCTGAGCGAGCTTCGCCCCGAAGACCGAGTTCCGGTGGCGAACCGCGTCCTCGAAGCGCTGGCCGCCGGCGCCGCCGATGCCGGCGAAACGGCAGCGGCCAGCACCATCGTCGAGGGTCCTCGGCAGCTCCTGACACTCGCCCGGCAGGAAGCCCCAGGCGTCTACGCGCTGCGCCCCCTCACCCCTCTGTCCGAGACGTCGCTGATCACGAACTCCCCCGAAGACATCAGCCTGGGCGCCGAACTCCGAGCAGAGCTCGCCACGGCAGACCGCATCGACCTGGTCTGCGCGTTCGTGAAGTGGTACGGCATACGCGTCCTTGAAGACGCCCTGCGCGCCGCCAAGGAACGGGGGGTGCCGATCCGTGTCATCACCACCACGTACATCGGGGCAACCGACCGCCACGCACTCGACCGCCTCGTCCGCGACTTCGGGGCCACCGTCAAGGTCAACTACGAGATCCGTTCCACTCGGCTGCACGCCAAGGCGTGGCTGTTCAGGCGCCGCACGGGCTTCGACACGGCGTACGTCGGCAGCTCCAACCTCTCGAAGGCCGCCCTGCTGGACGGCTTGGAGTGGAACGTCCGCCTCTCCTCCGTCGCCACACCGGCCGTTCTGAACAAGTTCGAGGCGACCTTCGACGCCTACTGGAACGACTCCGCTTTCGAGACGTACGACCCCGACCACCACAGTGCGCGCCTCGACGAAGCCCTGGCCCTAGCGAGCGGCAGCACCTCCGGCCCCGACCTGAAGATCAATCTCTCGGGGCTCGAGGTACGTCCCTTCCCCTATCAGCGGGACATGCTGGAACGCCTCCGGGTAGAGCGCGAGCTCCGAGGGCGCGACCGCAACCTGCTGGTCGCCGCCACCGGCACGGGCAAGACCGTCATGGCCGCCCTGGACTACAGAAACCTCGCGAGGAGCTTCGACGACCGCCGGCCGACTCTGCTGTTCGTCGCACACCGCAAGGAGATCCTCAAGCAGTCCCTGCGTACGTACCGGGAGGTGCTCGACGACGCCTCGTTCGGTGAACTGCTCTACGGCGGCGAGGACCCCCGAGCGTGGAGCCACGTCTTCGCCAGCGTTCAGTCCCTCAACGTCCAACGGCTTGAGGAACTGGCCCCTCACCACTTCGACATCATCGTCATCGACGAGTTCCACCACGCCACGGCGGCCACCTATCGCCGAGTTATCGACCACTTCAAGCCCAGGCAACTGCTCGGCCTGACCGCGACTCCTGAACGGATGGACGGGCTCAACGTCCAGGACGAGTTCTTCGACGGCCGTATCGCCGCCGAGATGCGCCTCTGGGAGGCGCTGGAGAACGACCTGCTGTGTCCCTTCCACTACTTCGGAATCCCCGACGGCACGGACCTGACGAACCTCACCTGGCAGCGTGGCGCTTACGCCGACCAGGAACTCGGCAAGCTCTACACGGGTCATGACGCACGTGCCCGCATCGTCGTCAAGCAGATCCGCGACAAGGTCTCCCGGCCCGGGGCCATGCGCGCCCTGGGCTTCTGCGTGGACAAGCAGCACGCCCGTTTCATGGCGGACTTCTTCCGCAGGGCCGGTTTCCGGGCGACCGCGCTCACCAGTGACTCGCCAGCGGGAGAACGGGCCCAAGCCCTCGCCGATCTCAAGGGCGGAAGGCTCCAGGTCATCTTCTCCGTGGACCTCTTCAACGAGGGCCTCGACATACCCGACGTCGACACGCTCCTTCTCCTGCGTCCCACCAGCAGCGCGACGGTCTTCCTCCAGCAACTCGGCCGCGGCCTCCGGCGCACCGAGACGAAACCCGTGCTCACCGTCCTGGACTTCATCGGACAGCATCGGGCGGAGTTCCGTTTCGAAGAGCAGTTCCGCGCCCTGACGAATCTCACGAGGAACCGGCTCGTCGATCACATCGAGGGCGACTTTCCCCTGCTGCCTTCCGGGTGCCAGATCATCCTGGAGGGCAAGGCCAGGAATCTGGTGCTCGACAACATCCGCACCCAGCTCAGCGCGAACGTCAAGACCTTGGCCGCCGAGGTCAAGTCCTACGCCACGCCGCAGTTGGCGGACTACCTGCGCGAGAGCCGCAGGGAGATCAAGGAGCTGTACAAGAGCGCCAGCTCCTGGACGTCCGTCCTGCGCCGAGCCGGGTTCCTCACAGCAGCCGCTGTGTCCGGCGAGTCGGCACTCCTCAAGCGTGTCCATGCTTTTCTGCACGTCGACGACCCGGAGCGAGCCCATGCGTATCTCGCCCTCCTGGCCGATGACGCACCGCGCTACGAAGACCTGGACGACACGCACCAGGGCTACGCCCGCATGCTCTTCTTCAACCTGTGGGACAACGCCGGCGGCTTCACCAGTTACCAGCAAGGCCTCGACGCACTGCGGGACCAGCCCGCCGTCCGCGACGAACTCCGCCAGGTGCTGTCCTACGTCATCTCCCAGGCGGACCACTTCCCGCTGCCGCTGTCCGCACCGCACAGCCGGCTCCCTCTGAAGGTGCACTGCTCCTACAACCGCTCCGAGGTCCTGGCAGCCCTCGGTGTGGCACGCTTCGGCGGCCAGATGCCCCGGACGTTCGCACAGGGCGTGCAGTGGGTGGAGGACCTCCAGACGGACGCCCTCCTGATCACTTTGGAGAAGAACGAGAAGGATTTCTCGCCCACCGTCCGGTACAAGGACTACGCGCTGAGCCCCACGCTGTTCCACTGGGAGTCCCAGACCGCAACGGCCGCGAACTCTGCGACAGGCTTGCGCTATCAGCACCACGCTGAGCGCGGCAGCCACGTCCTCCTCTTCATGCGCCGCTACAAGTACACCGACATCGGCAAGTCCCAGCCGTGGATGCTGCTGGGCCCCGCCACCTACCAGGAGCACACCGGCAGCAAACCGATGGCGATCACCTGGCGGCTTAAGCACGCGCTCCCGGCCGATGCGTGGACGTATGCGGCCATCACCGCCGGCTGATGCTCGTCCCGAGGTGACGCACTGCCCTCAGGCGGCCTTCGCCTCAGCCTCGCAGTGCATCTGAGCGCGGTCGAGGATGTCATCGGGATCGTGGCCCCGCGCCGTAGTCCAGTGGAGCAGGTCAGCGATGAGCTCGACCGCCGATTCGATGAGGGCCACCTCTCGCCCTCGTCCGTGGTGGCCGGTCCCGCACGCTGCCTGCTCGTAGGTTTCGAGCGCCTGCGCAGCCCGCTCGACCCGCCGGCAACCGGCCCCGCCGATGAGCGGGATCTCGCACCAGACCGCCTTGCCCACCGCCGTCAGCACCGTGCCCCAGTCCACGGACACGGCGGTGAGCAGGTGCAGGCCGCGACCGGACTCATCACCGCGCCCCACGTCCCTGACGACCGGCACGGCCTGGCTGTTGTCGTGGACTTCGAGGCGTAGCCGCCCGCCCCTCCGCTCCAGGATCAGGGCCGCCGGCGCTCCCTCCCCCACATGTTTGACGACATTGGTCGCCAGCTCGGTGACAAGCAGTTCGGCCTCGTCCGCGGCGATGAGCAAGTCCCAGCACCTGAGCTGCCGAACCGTCGCCCTCCGCAGCAGACGCACCTCCGCGGCTGCCGCTGCGAAGGGCAGAACACAGCGGATTCGAGGCTCCGTGACTTCGTTGCAGGGCATGACGACTCCTCCCTCCCATGGCCACGCGGAGCGCACCGAGCCTCGCCGTATCCGTACGACTGCGCTGCGTAGCGACCGGACGAGCATGGCACAGAGAAATCTCACCGTGTAACTTCTCACCGGAATCGATCGAGTGAATCCGGTGGTAACCCCGCCTCACCGCTCCCTAGCCTGAGGGGCGTCCTCCGGGCTGAGGCCCGGCGCATGGCGAAGGAGCCGCATGCCCGAACGGAGCACCACACGACGCCGCCAACTGGGCGCCACGATGCGCAAGCTGCGCTCCCGTACGGGGATGACACTTGAGGAAGCCGGGCGTCTGGTCGGCGTCTCGAAGGCGACCGTCAGCCGGTACGAGACCACGGCCGGACCGGTCAAGTGGATCGTCGTCGACGCCCTCTGCCGTGAGTACGGAGCCACAGACGCCGAGCGGCGCGCCGTGGTCAACCTCGCCAAGAACGCCAGGGAGCAGGGCTGGTGGAGTTCCTTCGCCGACTCCATCCCGGAGAGCATGAACCTGCTGCTGACCCTTGAGGACGAGGCAGTCCGCGAGAATCACTTCTGCTGCGTCTACGTCCCCGGGCTTCTGCAGACGCGGGACTACAGCACAGCGCTGCAGAGGGCCAACGAGGTGCCCTTGGAGTCGGCGGAGATCGAGCGGCTCGTCGACATCCGCATGAAGCGCCAGGAGATCCTGAGCCGCCCCAAGCCGCTGCACTTGTGGGCGATCCTCGATGAGTCCGTGGTCCGCCGTGTCGTGGGCTCGCCGGCGGTCATGCGGGAGCAGCTCGACCGGCTCCTCGAGGCCAACGAGTCACCCCACATCACCCTCCAGGTGCTGCCGTTCGCCAAGGGGGCCCACGCAGCCGCCCTGGGCAGTTTCGTCATCATCGGCGGCCCCGAACCGGCACTCGACGTCGTGTACGTCGACTTCCACACGGGCTCCCTCTTCCTTGAGAAGGAGGAGGAACTGGAGCGATACAGACTTGCGTTCGAGTACCTGCGCGCACAAGCGTTGGACATGGAGGCCTCCTCCGCCCTGATCCATCGCGCCCGCAAGGAGCTTTGAATGTCCGCCGGTCCCCAGACAGCCCCCGAGCCGACGTGGTTCAAGTCGTCTCACAGCGGCGCCAACACCACCGAGTGCGTGGAGTGCGCCCACGTCTCCACTGGTGCGCTCATACGCGATTCCAAGAACGCGAGAGGTCCCGTGCTCTCCGTGGGGGACGAGGCGTGGCGTTGTTTCCTGAGTGCCGTACGGGGGCTGTGAACGGTCACGCACAGGCGCGCTGGACCACTGGTCGGCCAGACGTGCTCAGCGTCCCTTACCCGCCTCCGGCGGCAGGTGTCTCACCACGAGGGCGGCGGCTTCCCCCGGTGTCGCGGATTCGCCGAGCAGGTCCGCGTAACCGGGCGAGTAGACCTTGTACGGCGGTCCGCCGAAGAGGATGAAGGGCAGGTCGTCCTGGACCGGCTCGCGCCACGGCGGGGCGCTGCGCAGGAAACGCAGGGTCCCGTGAGTCGGGAAGGGGTAGAGGCCGCGCAGGCGCGGCTCGGCGTGCGCGGCCTCGGCCACGGCGGGCAGGGAGTCGTACAGCGCTCCCCGCGTGCCAGGCGTGCGTTCCAGGAGCCGGCGCCAGGCCGTTGCGGCGTCGGGAGCTTCGGGCATGGGCTCCATCCTCAACGGACCGGGGGCCGCTCACAACCGGCGTTCAGCCCTTCTCCCCCCGCTCGACGCAGAACTCGTTGCCCTCCGGGTCCGCCATCACCACCCACCCCCTGCCGTCCGGGCGGGTGCGGTCCGTCAGGATGCGGGCGCCGAGGGAGACGGCTCGTTCCACTTCGGCGGCGCGGGTGCGGCCGGTGGGGCTGAGGTCGAAGTGGAGGCGGTTCTTGACCGGCTTGGCTTCGCCGACCCTGACGAAGAGCAGGCCCGGCGTGCCGTCAGGGAGTTCTATCAGGACCTCGTCGTCGCCGGGTTCGTCCTCGTCGGAGATGGGGTGACCCAGGAAGTCCGACCAGAAGCGGGCCAGTTCGTAGGGCTCTCCCGTGCAGTCGAAGGTGATGTGGCGGATCGTGGGGTTCAGTGGGTTCAACGGGCTTCTCCCTGAGGGTCCTCGGTGGACTTGTCCTCGGAGGATCCTGGGGACGCGGGTGTCCTGTCGATCGAATTCCCGCGGTCGTCGAGGACGAACGCCGTCACGGCCTCGTACAGGCGGGCCGGCTGGTCGAGGTGGACGTCGTGGGACGCGTCGGGGATGCGGACCAGCCGGGTGTGCGGGCGGTGGGTGAGCATCGTGGACGGCTCGTCCGGGGGCATCGCGGTGTGCTCGGCCTGGACCAGGAGGGTCGGGCAGGTGATGCGCGACCAGTCCTGCCAGTACGCGGTGGTGGCCAGTTCGGCGACCGTGGCGAGGATCGTGGGGCGGTCGAAGGCCGGGTGCCAGCCGTCCTGCCGTCGCTCCAGGCCTCGCGCCCACGCCTCGTGGCCGAGGAAGGCCGTGGCCTCCTCCGGGGACGTGAAGGGTGTGGGCCAGCCGTCCAGCCAGTGCGCGATGCGGGCGGGGAGGTCGGGGTTCGGGCCTCCCGGGCCCGCCTCGACCAGGATCAGGGACTTCACCAGGTGGGGGCGGGACGCGGCCAGCAGCAGGGCCGTGTGGCCTCCCAGGGACTGGCCCAGCAGGGTCACGGGGGCCAGGTCGAGGGCCTCGATCAGGGTCGCCGCGTCCTGGACGTGGGCCGCGCGGGTCGTGGCCGGCGGTGTGCGGGTGCTGGCGCCGTGGCCCCGGGCGTCGTAGGTCACCACGCGGTGGCCGTCGGCGGACAGTCGTGCCGCGAGGGTGTCCCACTCGCCCTGGTGGCCCGCCAGGCCGTGCAGGAGGAGGAACGTGGCCGTGGGAGGTCCGGCCGGGCGGTGATCCTTCCAGGCGAGGCGCGTGCCGTCGGGCGTGGTGAGGATCGAGGACGTCGGGCCGTTCACACGGGGTCCTCCTGGTGTCGGCGGCTCGGGCGACGGCGCGACGGCCACCGTCGGTTCGTCACCGTGGTGGCCGTCGTACGCGGTGCAGGAGCCTACGACGCCGGGCTCAGGTCCGCCCGTCCGAACAGCAGGGCGTAGCCGCTGGGGAGTTGGGCGAGGATGCGGGTCGTCAGGTCGTCGCCGACCAGGGGCGGCAGCACGCTGAGGACGGAGCTGACGTCCCAGCGGGCGGTGGCGGGGGTGGCTCCCTCGATGCGGGCCGCGACGGAGTCGACGAACTCCGCGGCGGTCAGCCGGCGCGTGGCCGGGACCTGGGAGGCGATCACCCGGGCGGCCTCCTCGGGCAGGGCGCGGGCCAGGTCGACGCGTTCGTCACCGATGACGTGACCGCCCAGGGCGGACAAGACGATACGGGTGATGCGCTCGGCCTCCGGCCTGGTGGGGTACTGGCCCGATTCCCGTACCGCGTCGACCAGCCGGGTCCAGTCGCCGTCGTCGTGCCGGGGGTGCGGCGGGGCGGGGATCAGGGTCTTCGGGGCCGTGAGTGTCGTCGTCGCACGGGGCTCCGTCGTCACGCTCATCTGCGGGTCTTCCTCCGGGATCCGGTCCTGCCCCGCGCCGCCGGGCTCCGACGCCGGCGGGACGGGGCGCGGGTGGGTGCGGGCCGTCCCGCGGGGACGCGGTCGGGACGGCCCGGATGCTGATGCGTGAGTGGGTGAGTGGGTGGGTGGGCGGGTCAGCCGCTGATCTGCTTGCGCGCGTCGCCGCCCGTGATCTGGATGCGGCGCGGCTTGGCCTGTTCGGCCACCGGGATGCGCAGGGTCAGGACGCCGGCCTCGTAGGAGGCGTCGATGCGCTCCGTGTCGAGCGTGTCGCCGAGGAAGAGCTGGCGGGTGAAGGTGCCGGTCGGGCGCTCGGCGACCAGCCGTTCCGCGCCCTCGGGGGCGGGCGACTTGCGTTCGGCTCGTACGTTCAGGACGTTGCGTTCGACGTCCAGTTCGATCGTCTCGGGGTCGATGCCGGGGAGGTCGAAGTGGACGAAGAAGTCGTCCCCGGAGCGGTAGGCGTCCATCGCCATGGCCGAGGGCCGGCCGGTGGGGCCGAAGACCTGCTCGGTGAGTCGGTCGAGTTCACGGAAGGGGTCCGTGCGCATGAGCATCACGGGTCACTCCTCTCTTCAGGCGCTGTCTGCGATGCCCTACGGTCTGCGTCTTCTTATATAGCTCGGGAGAGGAAAGTTGACAACCCTGGGCTCAGGTTGAGGGTGGGTTAGCCTCGTGATCCCGCAGGCGTGGTCAGGAGGCAGGTATGGCGAGGGTGGCGAAGGTTCCCAGCGCGGTGGTCGCCGCGGGCGGACTGGTGGGCGGGTACGGCGTCGCCCGCTGGACCAGGCAGCGGCCGCTCGGCGGGGCCGTGCTCGCCGTGGCGGGGGTGGCGGCCGCGCGGCAGTGGCGCGAGCAGGCCGGCTCGGTGGCCGCCGGGGCGTTGTCGGTGGCGTACGTCGCCGCGTTCGCCGGGTCCCATCCGCTGGCGCGGAAGGTGGGGGCCTGGCCCGCCGTGTTCGGGGTGGCGGGGGCCGTGGGGCTGGTGTCGTGGGTGGTGGCCGACCGGCGCGGCTGAGCGGCCGGCGACTGACCGGCCTCGCGTACGACGGCTGACCGGCCTCGCGTACGGCGGCCGACCGGCCGCGCGGCGACCCGCGCGTCGCGCATACGCGTCGCGTCGCCCGTGCACGGGCCGGCCACCCGTACGCATGAGAAAACCCGGCCCTGGAACCCAGGGCCGGGTTTTCGATCGGAGCGCCGGGCAGGCCTTGCACCTGCATCTCCCCACAGGAAGTGGGGCGTCTTTCCTTGGACCACCAACGCATCGTCCGTCTGCCGGAGTTCGGCGAGCGGGCGCAGATCAACTATAGCGCAGTTCCGCCCGTGGCCCGGCCACCCGGCCGGGCCACGGGTCAGTCCCCTGTGCCGCTGCCCCTACGCCGTCGCCGGACCGGCCCCGGGGGGCGGACTGGAGCCCGGCCCTTGGGAGTTGGCCCCGCTGCGGACGCCGGACTTCGCCTTGCCCGCCGCCGCTGTCAGCGGCTTGGCGATGTCCTCCAGGGAGCGGCGTTCCGCCTTCACCGCGAGGAGCGCCGCCACCAGGCCCGCCAGGCACATCAGGGCCGCGCCGATCTGGAAGGCGAGGGTCGTGTCGCCGACCTTGCCGGTGCCCGTGAGGTCGGCGAAGAGCAGCGGGCCGCTGATGCCGCCGGCCGCCGTGCCGATGGCGTAGAAGAAGGCGATGGACATGGCGCGGGTCTCCATCGGGAAGACCTCGGAGACCGTCAGGTAGGCGCTGGAGGCGCCGGCCGAGGCGAAGAAGAGGACCACGCACCAGCACGCCGTCAGGGTGGTCGCGCTCAGCGAGCCCTGGTCGAACAGCCAGGCCGTGCCGAACAGGAGCAGGCCGGAGAGCAGGTAGGTGCCGGAGATCATGACCCGGCGGCCGACCGTGTCGAAGAGCTTGCCCAGGAGCAGCGGGCCGAAGAAGTTGCCCAGCGCGATGACGGCGAAGTAGTAGCCGGTGCTGCCGCTCGGGACGTCGTAGAACGTCGTGAGGATGGCGCCGAAGCCGAAGGTGATCGCGTTGTAGAGGAACGCCTGGCCGATGAAGAGGGAGAAGCCGAGGATCGCGCGCTTGCGGTAGTCGGAGAAGACCGTGCGGCCGATCTCCAGGAAGGAGACGCTGCGGCGCTGGTTGATGGTGAGCTCGCCCTCCGCGGGCGGCAGCGGTTCGCCCCTCTCCCGTTCGATCTCCCGCTCGATCCCGGAGACGATGCGTTCGGCCTCGTCGTCACGGCCGTGGATGAGCAGCCAGCGGGGGCTCTCCGGGACGTGCCGGCGGACCAGGAGGATCACGAAGGACAGGACCGCGCCGAGCGCGAAGGTCAGCCGCCAGCCGACGTTCGCCGCGAAGATGTCCGTGTCCAGGGCGACGATCGACAGCAGCGAGCCGCCCACCGCGCCCAGCCAGAAGCTGCCGTTGATCATCAGGTCGACGCGGCCGCGGTACTCCTTGGGGATCAGTTCGTCGATCGCGGAGTTGATGGCCGCGTACTCGCCGCCGATGCCGAAGCCGGTGAGGAAGCGGAAGAGGAAGAACCACCAGGTGTCGAAGGCGACGGCCGTCAGGGCCGTGGCGCCCAGATAGACCGCCAGGGTGATCATGAAGAGTTTTTTGCGCCCCCATTTGTCGGTGAGGCGGCCCCAGAACAGGGCGCCCGCGCAGGCTCCGGCCACATACAGGGCGGCCGCGATGCCGGTGACCTCCCCGGAGGTGATGGGCAGGCCGCTGCCGGGCTCCGACAGACGGCTGGCGATGTTGCCGACGACGGTGACTTCCAGACCGTCGAGGATCCACACGGTGCCGAGACCGATGACGATCGTCCAGTGCCAGCGCGACCACGGGAGGCGGTCGAGACGGGCGGGGATATCGGTGGTCACGGTTCGGCCGGTCTCGGCCTGAGCGGTGGTCATGGGCTCCCTCCTCATCGAGCGGAACCCGAGTCGGGTGCCCCGGACCTGCTGCTTCACGCACCGCGACGGCTCGTCACGCTCCCAGCGCGTGCGTCACCGTGTAGATCAGCAGGCCGGCCAGCGAGCCCACCACCGTGCCGTTGATCCGGATGAACTGCAGGTCCCGGCCGATGTTCGCCTCGATCTTCCGGGTGGTGTGCTCGGCGTCCCAGCTCGCCACCGTGTCCGTGATCAGGGAGGTGATCTCCGTGCGGTAGGTGGTGACGACGTAGACGGCGGCGTCCTCCACCCACTGGTCGACCTTGTCCTGCACCTTGCGCTCGGCGGCCATCCGGGAGCCCAGGGACAGCAGGGAGGCCCGCACGCGCAGCCGCAGCTCGCTGCGCTCGTCCTCCGCCGCGGCGACGATCATGGATCGTACGGCCGTCCAGGCGCTGGCGATGAGGTCCTGGACCTCGCCGCGGCCCAGCACCTCGCCCTTGAGCCGCTCGACGCGGGCCCGGGTGTCGGTGTCGGACTGCAGGTCGGAGGCGAAGTCGGTGAGGAAGCGGTCGAGGGCGCCGCGCGCGGGGTGGGCGGGCATGTCGCGCATCTCGGTGGTGAAGCGCAGCAGCTCCTTGTAGACGCGCTCGCCGACCTTCTTGTCGACGAACCTCGGCGTCCAGCCGGGGGCGCCGCCCTGGACGGCGTCCATCACGGAGTCGCCGTGCAGCACGAGCCAGTCGTGGGCGCGGGCGACGACGAGGTCGACGACCCGTTTGTGGCCGCCGTCGGCGACGACCTTCTCCAGCATCTTGCCGATGCCGGGGCCGATCTCCTGGGCGCCCGCGCGGCGGGTGATCGCCTCGCCGACCACGGCCTGCACGTCGGAGTCCCGCAGGACGGTCAGGGCGCCGCGCAGGGCGGTGGACAGCTCGGCGGTGACCCGGTCGGCGTGCTCGGGCACGGCGAGCCAGGCGCCGAGGCGGCTGCCGATGCCGACGGCGCGCAGCCGCTGGCGTACGACGTCCTCGGAGAGGAAGTTCTCACCGACGAACTCGCCCAGGGAGACGCCGAGCTGGTCCTTCTTGGTGGGGATGATCGCGGTGTGCGGGATGGGGATGCCGAGGGGGTGGCGGAAGAGGGCGGTGACGGCGAACCAGTCGGCGAGCGCGCCGACCATGCCCGCCTCGGAGGCGGCGGCGACATAGCCCGCCCAGGCGCCGGCGCCGGAGTTCTGGGCCACCTTGGCGAGGACGTAGACCAGGGCCACGAACAGCAGGAGGCCGGTGGCGGTGAGTTTCATACGGCGTACGCCGCGCTGTTTCTCCTCGTCCGCCGGGCTGAAGGTCGTCATCGCGCGGTTCACCGCGGCGCCGGGGCGGGCATGCTGTCCGCCGACGCCGGTCTTTTGTTCCACTTTCGTCCGTTCCATCCGCTCCACCCGTCCGGTGATCCCGCACACATTGTCCCTTCCTGACCGACTCCTGGAACGGAACAGGAGTTCCCGGCGTCTGTCGGGAGGGGGTATTGCCAGGGGTCCTGTGAGCTTCCCCCGGCCCATGACGCATCATGGGCACATCAGATCGGAGCCTTGGGCTCCCATCGCCCGAGGAGAACTGCACAGCATGACCCGAGGACGTGGTTACGCCCTCCTGGCCCTGGTCGTCGCGGCGATCGTGGGCCTTTCGACCGCGCTGTACGTCGGCATGGCGTCCGACCACGGCGCCCGGGGGCGGAGCGCCTCCGGCGACGGCCGCGCCCCCCAGAACCCGGCCGCCCCCGCCTCCACCGGCACCTGGGTCGGCACCTGGTCCACCTCCCCTTCGGGCGGCGAGCCCGGCACCGAGACGACCGGCATGGCGGACCGTTCCGTGCGCAACGTCGTCCACACCAGCGTCGGGGGTACGAGTGCCCGCATCACGCTCTCCAATCTCTACGGGCAGTCGCCGCTGAGCATCACGGGCGCGTCCGTCGCCGTCGCCGCGGGCGGCGGCACGCCCGCCGCGGTCCCGGACACCCTGCGGCAGCTGACCTTCAACGGCGGCCCGAGCGTGGTGATCCCGCCGGGGCGCCAGGTGATGAGCGACGCCGTGCGCATCGCCGTCCCGGCCGACGCGGACGTCCTGGTCACCACGTACACGGCGGCCGGCGGCGGCCCGGTGACCTACCACCGGCACGCCCGGCAGACCTCCTACGTCGCCCAGGGCGACCACACGCGGGACGCCACGGGCGCCCCGTACACCGAGCGGACCGGCGCCTGGCGGTACCTGACCGCGCTGGACGTGCTGAGCAACGAGGCCGAGGGCACGGTGGTCGTCCTCGGCGACTCGCTGACCGACGGCATCACCTCCACCTCCGGCGCCAACGCCCGGTGGACCGACGTCCTCTCCGACCGGCTGCGCGAGGAGATCGCCGCCGGGCGGGACCTGCCGCGCTACAGCGTCGTCAACCAGGGCATCAGCGGCAACCAGGTCCTGGTCGACGGGCTGGGCCGCCCCGCCGACAACCCCAGCGGGCTGAACCGCTTCGGGCGGGACGTGCTGGAGCGCACCAACGTCAAGGTCGTCGTCATCGACCTCGGCGTCAACGACATCCTGCGCAACCCGCGGCTGGCCGACCCCCAGGCGATCCTGGGTGGCCTGCGCACGATGGTCGGCCAGGCCCACGCGCGGGGTCTGAAGGTGGTCGGCGCGACCCTGATGCCGTTCCACGGCCACCGCGGCTACACGGACGCGCGGGAGTCGGTCCGGCAGACGATCAACGCCGAGATCCGGGCGGGCCGGGTCTTCGACGCGGTGGCCGACTTCGACCAGGCGCTGCGCGACCCGTACGACCCGCGGCGGCTGCGCGCGGACTACGACTCGGGCGATCATCTGCACCCCAGCGACAAGGGCTTCGCCCGGATGGCGGAGTCCTTCGACCTTCAGACGCTGAAGGGGTCGGCACCGGCGGAGCTGTAGGGGCGCCGGTCACGGCGGATGGGCGTTGCCGCCGGGCGGGCAGGTGCACAACGCGGCGCTACAGGTGCCGCCCCGAATGCCCCGGGTCGCCCGGGAGTCCCGGCCCGCCCGAGGCTCCCGGTTCCGCCCGAGCGGGATGGCTCCCCTCGCCCAACTGTGCCGCGGATGCCCCTTGCCCGGCCGTGCTGGGGATGCCCCTCGCCCGACCGTGCCGCCCGTGCGGGACGGCTGCCCGCGGGCGGCAGGAGCGGCGGGCGTCAGCCGGGCTCCCGCCGTCCTGCCCGGCGCTCCACGTCTCCCGGCCGACGGAGTCCTTCGGCCTCCGGACGGCGAAGGGGTCGGCGCCAGCCAGCGGAGCTGTAGGGCCGCCGGTCACAGCGGACCGGCGGAGCTGTCGGGCCGCCGGTCACAGCGCACCGGCGTCGCCGCCGGGCCCGGCAGGTGCACAACGCGGCGCTGCAGGTGCCCGCCCCGGGCTCACCGCACCGCCCCAGGCTCCCGGCCGTCTGGGGGTCCCGGCCCGCCCGGGGCTCCCAGCCCGCCCGGGCCTCCCGGCCACGCCCCGGCCTCCGGCTCCCGCCCGAGCGGGATGGACCCCGCTCGCCCGGCCGTGCCGCGGATGCCCCCTCGCCCAGCCCTGCCGCCCGTGGTGCACGGCGCCGCCGCCGGGGGTGGCCCAACTGCGGGACGGCTGCCGCCGGCAGCAGCGCAGCGGGCGTCAGCCGAGCTCGCGCCGTCCCTCCCGGCGCTCCAGCTTCTCCCGGCGGCGTTCCTCGCGGAGGCGCAGCTTCTCCGCCCGCGTCGGCTTGCGCTCCACCCCGACGCCGCCCCAGAACGCGAAGCCCTTCACGATCACCCGGGGAGCGCCCGGCTCGCCCGGCACGCCCTCCTCGCGGTGGTCGAAGCCGCCCATGACGCCGATGCCGCGCACCACGACCTCGACGCCGGGCGGGACGATCACGTCCACCCCGCCCATGATCGCGACGGCGTTGATCTCGACCTCGCGGTCCGCGAAGTTCGCCTCGCGCAGGTCGATCTCCCCGCCGCCCCAGAAGGCGAAGCAGGTGAAGCGCCGCGGCATCGTCCAGCGGCCCTTGCGCTGGAAGCCGGACATGACGGCGACCGCCCACGTCGAGGACCCCTCGCCGCCGACGATCCGCTCCGGCCAGCCCGGTTCGGCCGACGGGTCCTTGCGCAGCGACACCACCGGCGCGGTGACGCCCTCGGCCGGCAGGTCGCGCGTGATCGGCGCCAGTTCCCCGTAGGTGCGCGCCCGGTACGTGGCGTCCAGCCGCTCCTCGAACTCCTCCATGTCGAGACGGCCCTCCGCGAGCGCGTCCCGCAGGACGCCGGCGACCCGTTCACGGTCGGCGTCGGAGGCGCGGAGGTCCGGGACTGAGTCGTCGGTCATACACAGCAGCCTACGAGTTCACCCCGCCGGCGGCTACGAGATCGCCCGCCCGGCCGGCTCCGGCGGCGGCTCGCGGGTGTCCCCCAGCGCGTGCAGCATCCGGGCGATCACGGCCTCGATGTCCGGCTCCCGCACCGACAGGTCCACCAGCGGGTACTGTCTGGCGATCCCCGCCACGAGCGGCGCCGCCGACTGTGCGGCCGGGAACGCCAGCCACTGCCGGGGGCCCTCCACCCGGACCACCCGCGCGGGCGCCGGCGCCTCGATGGGCGGCAGTTCCCGCTCCAGGTCCACCACCAGGGTGCGCTCGCCCTCCCCCGCCTCGTGCAGCCCGGTGAGCGGCCCGTCGTAGATCAGGCGCCCGTGGTCGATGACCATCACCCGCGAGCACAACTGCTCGATGTCCTGCAGGTCGTGCGTGGTCAGCAGCACCGTCGTGCCGCGCTCGGCGTTCAGCTCCTTCAGGAACGCCCGCACCCTGGACTTCGACACCACGTCGAGCCCGATGGTCGGCTCGTCCAGGTACAGCACCTCCGGGTCGTGCAGCAGCGCCGCCACGATGTCGCCGCGCATCCGCTGCCCGAGGGAGAGCTGGCGGACCGGCACGTCCAGCAGGGCGCCCAGGTCGAGGAGTTCGACCAGCCGGTCGAGGTTCTCGCGGTAACGGGCGTCCGGGATCCGGTACATGCGGTGCATCAGCCGGTAGGAGTCGACCAGCGGCAGGTCCCACCACAGCGTCGTGCGCTGCCCGAACACCACGCCGATGCGGTGCGCGAGGCGGGTGCGCTCACGGGAGGGGTCGATGCCCGCCACCCGCACCCGGCCGGCGCTCGGGGTGAGGATGCCCGTCAGCATCTTGATCGTGGTGGACTTCCCGGCGCCGTTGGGGCCGATGTAGCCGACCATCTCGCCGCGCTCCACCCGGAAGGAGATCGAGTCGACGGCCCGCACCCGCCGCCGCTCCCGCCTCATGAAGCCGGTCTTCCGGCGCACCTCGAAGACCTTCTCGACACCGTCGAGTTCGATGAACCCGCTCTCGGAACCGGTCAACTCAACTCCCTGTACTCCGGTAGGAACGAAGCCCCGCCCGCCACGCCGCCCCCGCCAGCGCGCAGCACACCGCCGCCACCGCCGGCGACGCGAACGCCACCCACCCGGGCAGCTCCAGCGGGTACGGCCGGCCCAGCACGTACGACGCCGGCAGCCAGTTGACGAAGGCCAGCGGCAGCACGAACGTCACCCCGCGCACCAGGTCCTGGCCGAACACGGCCGGCGGGTACTGCAGCAGCGTCGTCCCGCCGTAGGTGAACGCGTTCTGCACCTCCGAGGCGTCCTGCGCCGCGAACTGGAAGGCCGCGCCCGCCACGAACACCGAGCAGAAGATCGCCCCGCCGGCGGCCACCATCAGCGGCATCAGCAGCAGCTTCGGCACCGTCCAGTCGATGTCCAGCGACACCAGCGCCCAGCCCAGCACCAGGGAGCCCTGCGTGACCCGGCCCAGCCTGCGCAGCGCGAAACGGTCCGCGGCCACCTGCGCCAGCACCGGCGCCGGCCGCACCAGCAGCGTGTCCAGCGTCCCGTCGCGCACCCGGCGCCCGAGCCGCTCCATCGACCCGAGCAGCAGGTCGGCCAGCCCGAACGCCACGCTGGACAGGCCGTACAGGAAGGCGATCTCGGGCAGCGAGAAGCCGCCGAGCGCGTCGACCCGGGAGAACATCAGCAGGATCGCGACGAAGTCCAGCCCCGTCACCGCGAAGTTGGTGAACGTCGTCAGCACGAAGGAGGTCCGGTAGGCCATCGTGGAGCGGATCCACATGGCCGCGATCAGCCCGTAGGTCCGCAGCCCCTCCCGGGCACGGCCGGGCCGAACGGCGTCGGCGCGCTCCCAGCGGGTGTGTTCCGGGCGGGTGTGCTCCCGGCGGGTGTGCTCCCGGCGCGTGTCAGCCACCCTGCACCACCACCCGCCGCGTCGCCGCCGACTGCAGCAGCCGCCCGGCCGTCAGCAGCGCCACCGCCCAGGCCGCCTGGAAGGCGTACGTGCCCAGCGGGTCGGCCTCGCCGAGCAGGACGTCGGCCGGCGCCTGCAGCACCGACGACCAGGGCAGCAGCCGCACCACGTCACCGAACACGCCGGGGAAGACGTTCAGCGGCAGCAGCATCCCCGAGCAGAACCAGCCCACGAACCACGAGATCTGGACCACTCCGGTGCCGTCGATCAGCCAGAACGCCGACAGCGCCACCAGGTACCGGATCGCGAACCCGACCACCCAGGCCAGCAGCACCGCCACCGCGAACGCCGGCCAGGCCGTCACCTGACCGGGCAGCGCCAGCGGGAACAGCAGCGCCCCGAAGACGAACGGCGGCACCCCGCGCGCGAACAGCTCGAACAGCGCCCGGCCCCCGTCGGCCGCCATCCACCACAGCTCCAGATCGGCGGGCCGGTACAGGTCGACGGCCACATCACCCGTACGGATGCGCTCCATCAGCTCGTCCTCGAACCCGCCGCCGCCGATGCCGAGCGTCTTGAACAGCGCCTGGCCGACCCACACATAGGTGATCGCCTGCGCCTGGTCGTAGCCCCCGAGGCCGGGTCTCTCGTCCCACAGCGCGAGGTACGTGTACGCCAGGATCAGGCCGAAGACGGTGTTGGTGAACACCCCGGCCAGCGTGGCCGCCCGATAGGTCGCGTACCGCCGGAACGCCCCCGCCGCGACGGCCGCGTACAACCGTCCGGAGCCCACACCCACCGCCCTCCTCGCCACCGGCACCGAAGCGCAGGAGCCTAGCGGCCCGTTGATCCCGCGTGCCACGGGATTTCGCGCCGTCACCGGGGCGCCGCGGGGCGATCCGGCACCGGCCCAGACGGTACGATCCGTTGGGTCCGCGCGGGCCGGGGCGCCCGCGGCCGGGGCGAGCGGCGTGGCGGCACGACCGGCCGGGGCGGACCTGCACGAGCCGTCGCGTCCCGGGCCGTGACCCCCTCCGGGCGCACGCCGCGCATGCGACGGCGCGATGCGAGCAGACGTGGGGAACAGCGCGGTGCACTCCGTGCTCTCCCGCCTGCCCGCCCGCGCGCCGCCCGTCTCGCCCCACGCCTCACGACACGGCCCTCGATCAGGGAACTGATCGCCGGACGGGACAGTCTTCATCACAGGGGCACAAGAGCGAGCAGAGACGTACGGGAACGACGTACGACGCGAAACAGGAGTCCGTGCACGACATGAGTGACGAGCCTCAGCCGCAGCAGCCGAATCCGGGCTGGGCGCCGAGTACGCCGCAGGCGGACGCCGACGGCGACCCGGGCACGCCCGAGGGCACGGCGGCCGGGAAACGGAAGCGGACCGGGTGGCGCCGGATCATCCCGACCTGGCGCATGACCCTGGGCGCCGCCATCATCGTCGTCATGCTGCTGGCCGGCGGCTTCTTCCTGGGCTACTCGCTGGTCAAGATCCCGCCGGCCAACGCGCTCGCCACCAAGCAGGCCAACGTCTACCTGTACGCGGACGGCTCCGTGATCGCCCGCGACGGCGAGGTCAACCGGGAGAACGTCACGCTCCCGCAGATCTCCAAGGACGCCCGGCACGCGATCCTGGCCGCCGAGGACCGCGACTTCTACACCGAGTCGGCCGTCGACCCCAAGGCCATGGTCCGCGCCGCCTGGAACACCGCCCTCGGCAAGGGCAAGCAGTCCGGCTCCACGATCACCCAGCAGTACGTGAAGAACTACTACCTGCGCCAGGAGCAGACCGTCACGCGCAAGGCCAAGGAGTTCTTCATCGCGATCAAGCTGGACCGCGAGGTGAGCAAGGACCACATCCTCGAGGGCTACCTCAACACCAGCTACTTCGGCCGCAACGCCTACGGCATCCAGGCCGCCGCCCAGGCCTACTACGGCATGGACGCCAAGGACCTCGACCCGGCCCGCGCCGCCTACCTCGCCGCGCTCGTCAACGCGCCCAGCCAGTACGACGTCGTCGCCCACCCCGAGAACCGCAAGGCCGCCGAGGCCCGCTGGAACTACGTCCTGGACGGCATGGTCAAGAAGGACTGGCTCAGCGCGTCCGAGAGGGCCGGCATCAAGTTCCCGATGCCGAAGGAGTCCACCCTCTCCACCGGCATGTCCGGGCAGCGCGGCTACATCGTGCGGATCGTCAAGGACCACCTCACCGAGAACAAGATCATCGACGAGGACAAGCTCGACGCCGGCGGCTACCGCATCACGACCACCCTGCAGAAGAGCAAGCAGGACGCGTTCGTGAAGGCCGTCGACGACAAGCTGATGTCCAAGCTGGACAAGAAGAACAACAAGGTCGACCGCTACGTCCGCGCGGGCGGCGCCGCCGTCGACCCGAAGACCGGCAAGGTCGTCGCGATGTACAACGGCGTCGACTACGTCAAGCAGTACACCCCGAACGCCACCCGCCGGGACTTCCAGGTCGGCTCCACCTTCAAGCCGTTCGTGTTCACCTCCGCCGTCGAGAACGGGTCGACGACCCAGGACGGCCGCGCCATCACCCCGAACACGATCTACGACGGCACCAACAAGCGCACGGTCCAGGGCTGGACCGGCGACCCCTACGCCCCCGAGAACGAGGACCAGCGCTCCTACGGCGACATCACCGTCACCGAGGCCACCGACAGCTCCGTGAACTCGGTGTACGCGCAGATGGCCGCCGACGTCGGCCCGCAGAAGGTCAAGCAGACCGCCATCGACCTCGGCGTCCCCGAGACCACCCCCGACCTCGCCGACGGCCCCGCCATCGCGCTCGGCACGGCCACCGCCAGCGTCCTCGACATGGCCGAGGCCTACGCCACCCTCGCCAACCACGGCCGGCACGGCACGTACACGATCGTCGAGAAGGTCGCCAAGGAAGGCACCCCGATCGAGCTGCCCCAGCGGCGCACCCGGCAGGCCGTGAGCCGCGAGGCCGCCGACACCACCACCGCGATGCTGCAGAGCGTCGTCCAGAACGGCACGGCCTCCGCCGCGCAGGCCGCCGGCCGCCCCGTCGCGGGCAAGACCGGCACCGCCGAGGAGGACACCGCCGCCTGGTTCGCCGGCTACACCCCCGACCTGGCCACCGTGGTCTCCGTCATGGGCCAGGACCCGGTCACCGCCGCCCACAAGTCGCTGTACGGCGCGATGGGCCTGCCCCGCATCAACGGCGGCGGCGCCCCCGCCGAGATCTGGACGCAGTTCACCCAGGACGCCCTCGAGGGCAAGCCCGCCAAGCAGTTCGACCTGCGCCTCCAGCCGGGCTCCGACGCCTCGCAGGCACCCCCGGCCGAGCCCTCGGCCGACCCGACCACGGGCACCACCGACGGCGGCGGCGACACCACCGGCGGCCAGGACACCGGCACCCAGACGCCCGAGCAGACCCCGAGCGCCCCCGAGGGGCAGACCGACGGCGGCACCACCGACGGCACCACCGGCGGCGAGTCCCCCACCGGCGGCGGCACCGCGGACGGCGGCACGACCACCGGCGGCGGCACCACCACGGGCGGCGGCACCGCGGACGGGGGCACCACCGATGGCGGCACGACCACGGGCGGCGGCGACACCACCGACGGCGGCACGACCGGCGGCCCCACCGGCCCCGGCTGGGGCGTGGTCCCGCAGGGCGCCCGCCGCGAGTAGGGCGGGTCAGTGACCCGAGGTCGCCTTCAGCCCCACCACGGCGACCAGCAGCAGGCACACGAAGAAGATCCGGGCGGCGGTGGCCGGCTCCCCCAGCACCACCATGCCGAACACCGCCGCCCCGGCCGCGCCGATCCCCACCCACACGCCGTAGGCGGTACCGATGGGCAGGGTCCTGGCGGCCTGCGAGAGCAGCAGCATGCTGGCGACGATCCCGGCGCCGGTGAGCACACTGGGGACCGGGCGCGTGAAGCCGTCGGTGTACTTCATGCCGACGGACCAGCCGACCTCCAGCAGACCGGCGACGACGAGCAGAACCCAGGCCATGACGGGCACCTCCGGGAAACGGGCTGACGGTGGGTGCGTCGTCTTTGCCTTGGTCCCGGTACGGCGCGTCTCGTCGGGGTCCGTCCACGCTAGCAACCCGCACGGCGAAGGGGCCGGTGACGTTGGTCACCGGCCCCTCGCGACACTCTGCGGACCTGGCTCCGGCAGCCCTACAGGTACAGGCCGGTCGAGTCCTCCGAGCCCTCGAACCGGTCCGCGGCCACGGCGTGCAGGTCGCGCTCGCGCATGAGCACGTACGCGATGCCCCGCACCTCGACCTCGGCGCGGTCCTCCGGGTCGAACAGCACCCGGTCGCCCGGCTCCACCGTCCGCACGTTCTGCCCCACCGCGACCACCTCGGCCCAGGCCAGCCGCCGGCCGACGGCCGCCGTGGCGGGGATCAGGATGCCGCCGCCGGAACGCCGCTCGCCCTCGCCGGTCTCCTGCCGCACGAGTACGCGGTCGTGGAGCATCCGGATGGGCAGCTTGTCGGGATGGGTGCTCTGCTCGTTTCTCTTGGCGCTCACGCCCTGAAACCTACCTGTCTCCCCCGGATCCGTGGCCGGCCGGGTCAGCCCTTGCGCCGCCGGGTACCGACGGCCAGCAGCCCGACGACACCGACCACGAGCAGCGCGACCGGCACGACCCGCTCCAGCCGGGGCGAGCCGTCCTCGTCCACGAAGCGGGCGCGCACATCGGTGACGGCCCGGTTGACTCCCACGTACGCCCGCCCGAGCGTGTGGTCGATGTTGGACGCGACCTTGGCCTTCGCGTCCCCGACGATGGTCTTCGGGTGCACCCGCACCCCGATCTCGTCGAGGGTCTCGGCCAGGGTCGCGCGGCGGCGCTTGATGTCCGCCTCGATCTGCGCCGGGGTCCTGGTGTCCGCCGTGTCCGCCACCGTGTCGCCTCCGAAGTCGGTGTGAAGCCTGTGCTGGACAGTCTGTCAGCTCCGCGGCCCGTCGCACGGTCAGGACCCCCGGTTACGCTGTGACGATGAGCGAGCGACTCCAGCCGGGGGACGTGGCCCCCGCCTTCACCCTGCCCGACGCCGACGGCCACGAGGTGTCCCTCTCCGACCACAAGGGCCGCAAGGTCATCGTCTACTTCTACCCCGCCGCCCTCACGCCGGGCTGCACGAAGCAGGCCTGCGACTTCACGGACAACCTGGAGATGCTGGCGGGCGCGGGCTACGACGTGATCGGCATCTCCCCCGACAAGCCGGAGAAGCTGGCCAAGTTCCGCGACAAGGAGTCCCTCAAGATCACCCTCCTCGCCGACCCGGACAAGCAGGTCCTGGAGTCCTACGGCGCGTTCGGCGAGAAGAAGCTCTACGGCAAGACGGTCGTGGGCGTCATCCGCTCCACGGTGATCGTCGACGAGGACGGCAAGGTCGAACGGGCCCTGTACAACGTCAAGGCGACGGGCCACGTCGCCAAGATCATCAAGGACCTGGGGATCTGACCGCACCGGATCCCCCTGTGAGCGGCCCGTACCGGCGACGTCCGGTGCGGGCCGTTCCGCATTCCGCGCGTGACGGTCCGATAAACGGTTCGTTAATCCGTACGAGATCACGAACGGGTGGTCGAGAACGGAGGCGATCATGGGGGCCAGGTACACCCGCGAGATGCTCGAAGAAGCAGCCCGGGTGACAACGAACTGGGACGACGCCGTTCGATGGTGCGGGGGCACACCCACACCTGGCAGCAGACGTTATCTGCGCCAGAAGATGACCGAAGCGAGGGTGGACGTCACCCACTTCCCGACCCGGTGGGCACGCCACACCGAGGAAACGCTCCGCGAGGTGGTGGCGGTGTCGTCCAGTGTCAAGGAGGTGCTTCGCCGTCTGGACATCAGCCCGGTCGGCGGCAACCACACGCACATCAGCCGCCGTATCGCGGCCCTGGGCATCGACACGTCCCACTTCGTGACGCCACCGCGGAGGTCAAGATCCCGCGGCGATCTGCTGAGCCTCGGAACACCACAGGCCGGCAGGGTCCCGGGAAGCCGGCTGCTCCGGCAGTTGCTCCGCATCGGAGTGCCGGAAAGATGCGTCATGTGCGGCACGGGACCCACGTGGAACGACAAGCCCCTCCGGCTGGAGGTCGACCACATCAATGGCGACTGGTGGGACAACCGCCCGGGAAACCTCCGGTTGCTCTGCGCCAACTGCCATGCGGTCACGGACACATACCGGGGGCGCAGGCGGAGGACGGCCCCGTGAGCACGCCGAGGTACACACGAGAGCTGCTGACCCGTACTGCCGCGGAAGCCACCAGCCTGGTCGACCTGATGCGCAGACTGCAGGCTCCGATGGGGAGCGGCCCCCGCTGTTATCTCAGCAAGCGGCTGCGGCACTACGGCATCGATGTGTCGCACTTCCGCGAGGAGTCTCTGCCGGAGCGCGAACGACGCAGCTACCCGGAACACCTCCTGCGAGAAGCCGCCGCTCAGTCGAACAGCATCAGGGAAATGGTGCAGTACATGGGGCTTTCGCCCCGCGACAGCCCGTACGGCTACATCAGAAGGAAGCTGGACGCGTTCGGCATCGACACCTCGCACTTCACCGGAGGGCGCAACAATGACTGGGCGGCCCTCTTCCCGCGTGAAGACATCACACGTGCCGTCGCCGCGTCACACAGCTTGTCCGGGGTGCTGCGCATGCTCGGTCTCGCCACTCTCGGTGGTTCCGGGCGGGCGAAGGCCAAACGCAGCATCGGGTTCTACGGCCTGCCGACCGACCACTTCACCGGACAAGGCCATTTCCGGGGCACCTCCTCCCCGCGCCGTAGGCCCGCGGCCCAGATCCTGGTGAGACGCCCTCCTGGTTCTCCCCGCACGCGGACGAACCTCCTCAGGCGGGCACTCGACGACCTCGGCGTGCCCCATGTGTGCGGCGAGTGCGGCACCGGGGAGAGTTGGCAGGGCAGGAGACTCGTGCTGGAGATCGACCACATCGACGGCGATCGGCTGGACAACCGGATCGAGAACCTGCGATACCTCTGCCCCTCGTGCCACAGTCAGACGCGGACCCACTCGCGATCTCGCCGCGACGGCACCGCTCTCGGCCCAGTACAGTAACCGCGACGGGTCCGTACCCCAGCTGGCCAAGAGGGCGCCGGTTTAGGTCCGGTGTGTCGTGGGTTCGAGTCCCACCGGGCCCATGCCGACAGGGGCGCAGCACCATCGCGGTGCCGCGCCCCTCGTCGTAGGCGGGCCCGCGCCCCTCAGCCCAACAGCTCCCGCACCACCGGCACCAGCGCCCGGAACGCCTTGCCCCGGTGGCTGATCGCGTTCTTCTCCTCGGGGGTCAGCTCCGCGCAGGTGCGGGTCTCGCCGTCCGGCTGGAGGATCGGGTCGTAGCCGAAGCCGCCCGTGCCGGCGGGCTTGTGGCGCAGGACGCCCCTGAGTTGGCCTTCGACGACCCGCTCCGTGCCGTCGGGCAGGGCCAGGGCCGCGGCGCAGGCGAAGTGGGCGCCGCGGTGTTCCTCGGCGATGTCCGCGAGCTGTGCGAGGAGGAGGTCGAGGTTGGCCTTGTCGTCGCCGTGGCGGCCGGACCAGCGGGCGGAGAAGATGCCGGGGGCGCCGTTCAGGACGTCGACGCAGAGGCCGGAGTCGTCGGCGACCGCGGGCAGGCCCGTCGCCCGGGCGAGGGCGTGGGCCTTGAGCAGGGCGTTCTCCGCGAAGGTGACGCCGGTCTCCCTGACGTCGGGGATGTCCGGGTAGGCGTCGGCGCCGACGAGTTCGTGGGGCAGTCCGGCGTCGGCGATGATCGCGCGGAGTTCGGTGATCTTCCCGGCGTTGCGGGTGGCGAGGATCAGGCGGGTCATGGACCCCAGTATCGCGGGGCTCCGCCGCGCCCCGTCAGGGGGCGCGGGGAACTGCGCGAGCGACCATGACGCGCCCGCAGACGGCCCCCGGCAGAACCCGGCACACGAGAAGCCCGGCCCAGCCGGCGCGGCGTTACGGCGTGCAGACCTTCGTCAGTTCGCCCGCGGCGTCGGTGACGGGGCTGATGTCGGGTGTCTCGTCGCCGTTCTTGATGGACGTGCGGACGTTGTCGACGGCCTTGTTGAGGTCGTCGACGGCCTTGTCGACGTCGGCGTTGTCGGTCTTGTCGCCGATGTCGTTGAGGTTCTTGTCGATGGAGTCGAGGGACTCGTCGAGCTGGGTCGGGTCGTTCGCGGCGTTGTCCACGGCCTGCTGGAGTTCCGTGACGCTGTCGGCGATGGCGTCGGCGGTCTGGACGCAGTCCAGCGCCTTGTCGACGGCGGCGCAGCCGGTGGTGAGTCCGGCGGTCAGCGCGACGGCCGCCAGGGTGGCGGCGACGGCTGCGGTGCGGCGTCGGCGGCTCGCGGCCATGGAGCGGTCCCTCTCGTTCGACGGGCCGGTCGGGCCCGTGGTGGCTGGCCGGGCGCACAGGGATGAGCCGTGCGCCCGTACTTGTTCAGACGCGCGGGTGCTCGGCGCGGTTGCCCGGGCCGAGAACGTGTCTTGGTGCGTCCTTTACTCTCCGAGGACGCTGTCGAGTGCGGAGCGCTGGTGGGCGGCGAGTTCCGTGCAGCCGGCGACAGCGAGGTCGAGCAGGGCGTTGAGTTCGTCGCGGGCGAAGGGCTCGGCCTCGGCGGTGCCCTGGACCTCGACGAAGCGGCCGTCGCCGGTGCAGACGACGTTCATGTCGGTGTCGGCCTTGACGTCTTCCTCGTAGCAGAGGTCGAGGAGGGGGACGCCGGCGACGATGCCGACGGAGACGGCCGCGACGGTGCCGGTCAGGGGCTGGCGGCCGGCCTTGATCAGCTTCTTGCGCTGGGCCCAGGCGACGGCGTCGGCGAGGGCGACGTAGGCGCCGGTGATGGCCGCGGTGCGGGTGCCGCCGTCGGCCTGGAGGACGTCGCAGTCGAGGACGATGGTGTTCTCGCCGAGGGCCTTGTAGTCGATGACGGCGCGCAGCGAGCGGCCGATGAGGCGGCTGATCTCGTGGGTGCGGCCGCCGATCTTGCCCCGGACGGACTCGCGGTCGCCGCGGGTGTTGGTGGCGCGGGGCAGCATGGAGTACTCGGCGGTGACCCAGCCTTCGCCGCTGCCCTTGCGCCAGCGCGGGACGCCTTCGGTGACGGAGGCGGTGCAGAAGACCTTGGTGTCGCCGAAGGAGACGAGGACGGAGCCCTCGGCGTGCTTGCTCCAGCCGCGCTCGATGGTGATGGGGCGGAGCTGCTGGGGGGTGCGGCCGTCGATTCGAGACATGGCGCCGAGCCTATCCGTACCGGCGGAAGGGGCCCCTCCCCGGTGGGGAAAGGGCCCTCAGAGGGTGAAGCCGGGGACGATGCCCGCTCTTCACATCATGTCTTCGATCTCCGCGGCGACGGGGTCGGCGTCGGTGCCGATGACGACCTGGATGGCGGTGCCCATCTTGACGACGCCGTGGGCGCCGGCGGCCTTCAGGGCGACCTCGTCGACCTTGGCCGGGTCGACGACCTCGGTGCGCAGGCGGGTGATGCAGCCTTCGACCTCTTCGATGTTGTCGATGCCGCCGAGCCCGGCAACGATCTTCTCAGCCTTGGTGGCCATCTTCGTTCTCCCTGATCCGAACCGCTTTGTCGCAGTAACCCACAGTTGGCCCATCTTCGCGAGCGGTCCTGTCGTGGCTGCCGAAGGATGGCGTCACGTCAGCGCGACCGTTCGAACGACTGGTCTACACCACGAGCCCGTGTCTCGACAAAGGGGGCCGGAATTGAGTGCCGACAGCCCGGCCGGCGCGGGCGCCGCCGCCGGCCCCGCCCGGGTCCGCTGGAACCGGCTGTTCCAAGGGCTGCAGAAGATGGGGCGCAGTCTCCAGCTGCCGATCGCGGTGCTGCCGGCGGCGGGCATCCTGAACCGGCTGGGGCAGCCTGATGTGTTCGGGGCGGACGGTCTGGGCTGGACGAACGTGTCGAAGGTGATGGTGGGGGCGGGCGGGGCGCTGCTGGACAGTGCGCTGGGGCTGCCGCTGCTGTTCTGCGTGGGTGTGGCGATCGGTATGGCGCGGAAGGCGGACGGTTCGACGGCGCTGGCGGCGGTGGCCGGTTTCCTCGTGTACTTCTCGGTGCTGCGCCAGTTCCCGCGGGGCTGCCCTCAGGGGTCGGTGGCGGTGCCGAACGTGGGGTGCCAGGTGACCGAGGGGGACCGGACGGTGACGGCGTTCGCGTTCCAGAATCCGGGGGTGTTCGGCGGGATCGTGATGGGGCTGCTGACCGCGTTCTTCTGGGCCCGTTTCCACCGCACGCGGCTGGTGGACTGGCTGGGGTTCTTCAACGGGCGGCGGCTGGTGCCGATCATCATGGCGTTCGTGGCGATCGCGTTCGCGGCGCTGTGCCTGTGGGTGTGGCCGCCGGTCGGTGACGCGCTGGAGGGGTTCAGCGACTGGCTGGACGGGCTGGACGCGTGGGGCGCGGGGGTGTTCGGGGTGGCGAACCGGGCGTTGCTGGTGGTGGGGCTGCACCAGTTCCTGAACGTGCCCATCTGGTTCCAGTTCGGCTCGTACACCAAGCCGGACGGCACGGTGGTGCACGGGGACATCAACATGTTCCTGGCGGGCGATCCGGACGCGGGGCAGTTCACCTCGGGGTTCTTCCCGATCATGATGTTCGCGCTGCCGGCGGCGGCGCTGGCGATCACGCACTGCGCGCGGCCGGAGCGGCGCAAGGAGACCGGTGGTCTGATGCTGTCGGTGGCGCTGACGTCGTTCGTCACGGGCATCACGGAGCCGATCGAGTACTCGTTCCTGTTCGTGGCGCCGGTGCTGTACGCGGTGCACGCGCTGCTGACGGGGGTGTCGATGGCGGTGACGTGGGGGCTGGGGGTGCACGACGGGTTCAGTTTCTCGGCGGGGCTGATCGACTACGTCATCAACTGGAATCTGGCCACGAGGCCGTGGCTGATCGTCCCGATCGGGCTGGGTTTCGCGCTCGTCTACTACGTGATCTTCCGGTTCGCGATCGTGAGGTTCGACCTGAGGACTCCGGGGCGCGAGCCCGCGGAGGAGGTCGAGGACAGCGCCGGGGCGTGATCGTCGCATCGGGCGGAATTGGCGGGTTCCACTCGTTCGGCCTACCGTGCTACAACTGGTCTACACCACTCACTGGTGAGGGTCGCGCGGCGCAGACCGCGTTCCCCTTTCTTTGAGACGCCGCCGTCCCCCGTCGACTCTTCCTGGGCGGCGCCGTGCCCCCTGGAGGAAAGTCCATGTCCACAGATACTGCCGCGCCCGCGAGCCCGAAGAAGGGGACCGCGGTGATGGCGGTCCTGCAGCGCATCGGCCGCAGCCTCATGCTGCCCGTCGCCGTGCTGCCCGCCGCCGCCCTGCTGGTCCGCCTCGGCAACACCGACATGCTCGGGCGCGAGTCGTTCCCCGCCTTCCTCACCAAGATCGCGGGCTTCATGGCAGCCGGCGGCAACGCGATCCTCGACAACATGGCACTGCTGTTCGCCGTGGGCATCGCGATCGGCTTCGCCAAGAAGTCGGACGGCTCCACCGCCCTGGCGGCCGTGGTCGGCTACCTCGTCTTCAAGAACGTGCTGGCCACCTTCACCGACGAGAACCTGCCGCAGGTGGCCAAGGTCGTCGACGGCAAGATCGTCATGACGGACGCCCCGGTCGACGCCAAGGTGCTCGGCGGTGTCGTCATGGGCCTGGTCGTGGCCCTGCTCTACCAGCGGTTCTACCGCACCAAGCTGCCCGACTGGGCGGGCTTCTTCGGCGGTCGCCGCCTGGTCCCGATCCTCGCCGCCTTCGCGGGCCTGGTGATCGGCATCGTCTTCGGCTACATCTGGCCGGTCCTCGGCACGGGCCTGCACAACTTCGGTGAGTGGCTGGTCGGGTCCGGCGCCGCCGGCGCGGGCATCTTCGGTGTCGCCAACCGTGCGCTGATCCCGATCGGCATGCACCACCTGCTGAACTCCTTCCCCTGGTTCCAGGCCGGCACCTACGAGGGCAAGAGCGGTGACATCGCCCGCTTCCTGGCCGGGGACCCGAGCGCCGGGCAGTTCATGACCGGCTTCTTCCCGATCATGATGTTCGCCCTGCCGGCCGCCTGCCTGGCGATCGTGCACTGCGCCCGTCCCGAGCGCCGCAAGGTCGTCGGCGGCATGATGTTCTCCCTCGCGCTGACCTCGTTCGTCACCGGTGTCACCGAGCCGATCGAGTTCACCTTCATGTTCATCGCGCCGGTGCTGTACGCGATCCACGCGGTGCTCACGGGTGTCTCGATGGCGCTGACCTGGGCCCTGGGGATGAAGGACGGCTTCGGCTTCTCGGCCGGCGCGGTGGACTTCTTCCTGAACCTCGGCATCGCGACCAACCCGTGGGGCCTGGCCCTGGTGGGGTTGTGCTTCGCGGCGGTCTACTACGCGGTGTTCCGCTTCGCGATCACCAAGTTCAACCTGCCGACGCCGGGCCGCGAGTCCGACGAGGAACTCGCCGAGCTGCAGAAGGCGGAGGCGAAGTAGCCCGCTGACGCCGAAGGCCCCGGAACCGCCCGGTTCCGGGGCCTTCGCGTGTGCGGGCGGTCAGATCCCGTACGTCCGGCCCGGCACCGCGAGTTCGACCGGACCGTCGTAGACCGCACGGGCGTCGGTCAGGTTGACCCGGGGGTCCGTCCACGGCGGGATGTGGGTGAGGACCAGGCGCCGGGCACCGGCCCGGGCGGCGGTCTCACCCGCCTCGCGGCCGTTGAGGTGCAGGTCGGGGATGCTCTCCTTGCCGTGCGTGAACGCCGCCTCGCACAGGAACAGGTCGGCGTCCCGGGCGAGTTCGTCCAGGGCGGGGCTCACGCCGGTGTCGCCGGAGTACGTCAGGACCTTGCCGCCGTGCTCGATGCGGATGCCGTAGGCCTCCACGGGGTGGGCCACCCGCTCGGTGTGCACCGTGAAGGGGCCGATGTCGAACGTCGACGGCTTGACCGTGTGGAAGTCGAAGACCTCGCTCATGGAGGAGGCGGTGGGGGTGTCCGCGTAGGCGGTGGTCAGCCGGTGTTCCGTGCCTTCGGGGCCGAAGACGGGAAGCGGGTCGCAGCGGCCGCCGTCGTGGCGGTAGTAGCGCGCGACGAAGTACGCGCACATGTCGATGCAGTGGTCGGCGTGCAGGTGGCTGAGGAAGATCGCGTCGAGGTCGTAGAGACCGCAGTGGCGCTGCAGCTCGCCCAGGGCACCGTTGCCCATGTCGAGAAGCAGCCGGAAGCCGTCGGCCTCGACGAGGTAGCTCGAGCAGGCCGATTCCGCGGACGGGAACGACCCCGAGCAGCCGACGACGGTGAGCTTCATGAAGCAGAAACCTCCGCTGGCGGGAATGTCTGTGAGGGGCGTCGGGGGTCGTGCGGTTCGTCGAGCGTAAGGCGCAAAACCTCCGGTAGCTCCTCCGCCAAGGCCTGTTGTGGGCGAACTCACCTGTGGTGTCACCGGTTCGGCTGGCAGGTCCGGCTGTGATCCTTGCGAGGACGGGCGCGTGGGAGGGTGTGCGCCGGTAACGTCTCAGTATGGACACGTCCTGGTGGCTGGCGCTCGCCGCGGTGGTACTGCTCGCGCTCGTCGCCACGCTCGTCGACGGCTGGGGCCGGGGCCGCCGCCCCCTGGAGCGGCGCGGCCGTACGCCGGCGGTCGCGGTGGCGGGCCGGCCGCAGCCCGCGGAGATCTGGTGGGCCGACGTGCCCTTCGAGGATTCCGCCCGGACGAAGGACCGGCCCTGCCTGGTGCTGGCGGTGCGCGGGGAGCGGGCGACCGTCGCCCGGATCACCACGCGGTTCCGGCACGGGCGCGCGGGGGTGATCCCGTTGCCCCCGGGCTCGGTCGGGGACGCCCGGGGCCGCGCGAGCTTCCTGGAGACGGACGAGTTGCGCGAGGTGCCGGTGTGGGGGTTCCGGCGGCGGGTCGGGGTGGTGGATCCGGCGCTGTGGGACCAGGTGCGCTACCTGGCGGGCTGAAGCGGTGAACACGAAGGGCCGGAGTCGTGACTCCGGCCCTTCGGCGCGTCCTTGCGGCCCCTCACGCCCAGAGCTGGCCCTGGAGCGTGTCGATGGCCTCCTCCGTCGTGGCCGCCGTGTAGACGCCCGTCGACAGGTACTTCCAGCCTCCGTCGGCGACGACGAAGACGATGTCGGCCGTCTCACCGGCCTTCACGGCCTTCCGTCCCACGCCGATCGCGGCGTGCAGCGCGGCGCCGGTCGAGACCCCGGCGAAGATGCCCTCCTGCTGGAGCAGCTCGCGGGTGCGGGTGACGGCGTCCGCGGAGCCGACCGAGAAGCGGGTGGTCAGCACGGAGGCGTCGTACAGCTCGGGCACGAAGCCCTCGTCGAGGTTGCGCAGGCCGTAGACCAGGTCGTCGTAGCGCGGTTCGGCGGCGACGATCTTCACGTCCGGCTTGTGCTCGCGCAGGTAGCGGCCGACGCCCATGAGCGTGCCGGTGGTGCCGAGTCCGGCCACGAAGTGGGTGACCGACGGCAGGTCGGCGAGGATCTCCGGGCCGGTGGTGGCGTAGTGGGCGCCCGCGTTGTCGGGGTTGCCGTACTGGTAGAGCATCACCCAGTCCGGATGTTCGGCCGAGAGCTCCTTGGCGACCCGCACGGCGGTGTTGGAACCGCCCGCGGCCGGGGAGGAGATGATCTCGGCGCCCCACATGGCGAGCAGGTCCCGGCGCTCCTGGGAGGTGTTCTCCGGCATCACGCACACGATGCGGTAGCCCTTGAGCTTCGCCGCCATCGCCAGGGAGATGCCGGTGTTGCCGGAGGTGGGCTCCAGGATCGTGCAGCCGGGGGTGAGGCGGCCGTCCTTCTCCGCCTGCTCGATCATGTGCAGGGCCGGGCGGTCCTTGACCGAGCCGGTGGGGTTGCGGTCCTCCAGCTTCGCCCAGATCCGGACGTCGGCGGACGGCGACAGCCGCGGCAGGCACACCAGAGGGGTGTTGCCCACCGCGGCCAGGGGTGAGTCGTAGCGCATGTCTGATCAGACCATGCCGCCGGCCACGGCCGGCAGGATCGTGACGTTGTCGCCGTCCGACAGCTTCGTGTCGATGCCGTCGAGGAAGCGCACGTCCTCGTCGTTCAGGTAGACGTTGACGAAGCGGCGCAGCTGGTCGCCGTCCACGATGCGCGCCTGGATGCCCGCGTGCCGGGTCTCGAGGTCGCTGAAGAGCTCGGCGAGGGTGTCCCCCTTGCCCTCCACCGTCTTCTGGCCGTCGGTGTAGGTGCGGAGGATGGTCGGGATGCGGACCTCGATGGCCATGGCTCAGGGCTCCTGTCGGAAGGTGTCGTCGGTTGGTGGCGCGCGGCGGCGCGGGCGTGCGTGGTGGTACGCAGGTGGAGCGTTTCGCCGCGGCTCACGGCCGTACGGCGGCAGGGTGCTGCGTCAACAGATGGCGCTGGCGAGCCTGCACAGATCGACGTGCAGCCGCGCCACGAGCAACATGCCCGGCGTCTTTTCGCTCACGTCGTGGAAAACCATGCGGTCATCGTATCGATTCCCGACCCGGCCCCCCGAGTGTGATCCCATATGCCGGACGCATTTCATCCGCATGTCGAGATGCGCAGGCGGAGGCCGTGTTCAGGGCGTGATCAGTACGCCTCGACGATGCGGACCTCCTCCTCGGTGACCTCGCCCTCGACGATGCGGAAGGAGCGGAACTGGAACTCGCCGGCGCCGTCGGTGTCGGCGGTGGAGACCAGGACGTAGTGGGCGCCGGGCTCGTTGGCGTAGGAGATGTCGGTGCGCGAGGGGTAGGCCTCGGTCGCGGTGTGGGAGTGGTAGATGACCACCGGCTCCTCGTCGCGGTCGTCCATCTCACGGTAGAGCCTGAGCAGGTCGCCGGAGTCGAACTCGTAGAACGTGGGCGACATGGCCGCGTTCAGCATGGGGATGAAGCGCTCGGGGCGGTCCGAGCCCGCCGGGCCGGCGATGACGCCGCACGCCTCGTCGGGGTGGTCCTTGCGCGCGTGGGCGACGATCTGGTCGACGAGGGCCTGGGTGATGGTCAGCATGCTCGTCAGGATAAGCAACGGGCCGTTCCGTACCGTTGGCTGGTACGGAACGGCCCACATGCCGGACGCCCTGAGCGGCGGCCGCGGGGGTGCCACGAGTACCCCCGGCGGCCGGGCGTCCTGGCGGGCCGGTCAGCCGACCTTCTCGAGCTCCGGCTCGTCGTCGCCGCGCGCGGTGAGCTGCGGGTGGCGGTTCTTCAGGAGCGCCCAGCCGGCGCCCAGGGCGACGGCCCAGCCGGCCGCGACGTACAGGCAGATCCGCGCGTCCTTGTCGTACGCGATCATGCAGGTCACGCCGACCAGGAAGAGGAGCGCGACCCAGCTGAAGAGCGCGCCGCCGGGAGCGGGGAAGGACGAGGCGCGCAGCCGGCCCGCGTCGACCGCCGCGCGGTAGCGGATGTGGCTGACGAGGATCATCATCCAGGTCCAGATGCCGGCCGCGGTGGCGACGGAGGTGACGTAGAGGAACGCCTTCTCCGGGACGACGTAGTTCAGGACGACGCCGATGCCCATGAGGGCCACGGAGACCGTGATGCCGACGGCGGGCGTCTTGCGGGCGTTGAGCTTGCCGAACGACTGCGGGGCCTCGTGGTTGGCGGCGAGGTCGCGCAGCATCCGGCCGGTGGAGTACATGCCGGAGTTGCAGGACGACAGGGCCGCGGTGAGCACCACGAAGTTGACGATGCCGGCGGCGAGCGGGATGCCGATCTTGCCGAAGGCGTGCACGAAGGGGCTCTCGCCGGCGGAGAACTCGGTCCACTTGACGACGGAGAGGATCACCAGCAGCGCGCCGACGTAGAAGACGATGATGCGCCAGGGCAGGGTGTTGATGGCCTTGGGCAGGGTCTTCTCGGGGTTCTCGGACTCGCCCGCGGTGACGCCGACGAGCTCGACGGCGAGGTAGGCGAACATGACGCCCTGCAGCGTCATCAGGCTGGAGCCGATGCCGTTCGGGAAGAAGCCGTCGTGCGCCCAGAGGTTGGAGACGGCGGCGGTGTCACCGGCGTCGGAGAAGCCGAGGGTGAGCACGCCGAGACCGATGACGATCATGCCGATGATGGCCGTGACCTTGATCATCGAGAACCAGAACTCGACCTCGCCGAAGATCTTGACGGAGATCAGGTTGACGCCGAAGAGCACCACCAGGAACACCAGGGCGCTGACCCACTGCGGGATCTCCGGGAACCAGAAGTGGATGTAGATCGCGGCGGCCGTGAGCTCGGCCATGCCGGTGACCACCCACATCAGCCAGTACGTCCAGCCGGTGACGAACCCGAAGAACGGGCCGAGGAACTCGCGGGCGTACTCGGCGAAGGAGCCGGAGACGGGCCGGTAGAGCAGCAGCTCGCCCAGGGCCCGCATGATGAAGAAGATGACGACGCCCGCGAGGGCGTACATGAGGATGATGCTGGGGCCGGCCTTCGCGATGTTGGCTCCGGCACCCATGAACAGGCCGACGCCGATGGCGCCGCCGATCGCGATCATCTGGACCTGACGACTGCCGAGGCCGCGTTCGTACCCCTCCTCGGGGACGTCGGTGGCCTTCGTGTCGGTGACCTTCGAAGAGGTCATGTGTGGTGCGCCTTTCTCCATGCCGACCCGGGCCTTCCGTCGGCCTCGGATCGGGTCTCGATCCCCCCGGATGATGGAGTTGAGCGAACTGCACGAGCCCGCTCGTGCCTGGCCGGCGGTCGCCGGCTCGGTGGCGCACCCGGCCGAACATTCGGGTGGTGTTCGCCGGGCGGTCGTGAAGATTTATCACGGCCGCACGGCGGATCGGGACGCGAAATGTGGCGCACCGCACAGAAAGAAGCGGACAAAGCGCGACAGGAGTACCCATAGAACACGAGCACTCTTGGGGGGATCGTTACCCGGATTTGAGCGTCCGCTGAGCGAACACGCATCGGTCACGCGGCGGGTACGGAACCCTCACAGATCACGACATAAGGGTTCCGACCAGCGTCTCCTGCAGTCCGCCGAGCCAGAGATAGGCCATCACCATCGGCTTGCGCGGGTCGTCGTCCGGCAGCCGGTAGAGGAGGTCGCCGTCCTCCTCGTCGCTGATCTCCAGGCGTGAGCCGATCGCGAGCCGCAGGTCGTTCAGGGCGCCCAGCCACTGCCGGGCCTCCTGCGGCGACAGCTTCAGCACGGCCCCGCCCTCACCGGCCGATGCCGTGGAGAGCGCGTCCAGGGAGCGGACCACCGCGAGGGCGTTGTCCCGCTTGCCGGCGCGCAGGTCGTTCTCGGTGTAGCGGCGGAACTCCGCGGAGTACGCCCGCTGCTCCTCGGCGTCCCGGGGCGTGGCGGGCTGTTCGGGGTCGCTGTAGGCGTCCGGGAAGAGGCGCCGGAGCACCGGGTCGGCGGGCGGCTCGCTCGGGCCCTCGGCGAACATCGCCGCGAGCGGGTCGTCGGAGGCGTCCGCGGCCGGGCCCGGGCCGATGAGCTCCAGGAGCTGGACGGCCAGCGACCGGATGATGGAGATCTCGACGTCGTCGAGGGCGACGGCCGCGCCGCCGCCGGGAAGCGGTTCGAAGGTTCCGGGCATGAACGCCTTTTCGCTGCTGGGCGGGGTGCTGGCTACTTGCGGTCCTGCTGGAGGGTGGCCCACAGGCCGTAGCCGTGCATGGCCTGCACATCGCGTTCCATCTCCTCGCGGGTACCGCTGGAGACGACCGCCCGGCCCTTGTGGTGGACGTCGAGCATGAGCTTGGTGGCCTTGTCCTTGGAGTAGCCGAAGTACGTCTGGAAGACGTACGTCACGTAGCTCATGAGGTTGACCGGGTCGTTGTGGACGATGGTGACCCAGGGGACGTCGGGCTCGGGTACGGCGAAGGCCTCCTCCGCCGACTCGGTGCGTTCGATCTCCAGGGGCGCGGGTGACGTCACATGGCCCATGCTGCCACGCGCGCTCCGTTGATGTGACACGGCCACCCCGACCGCCTCGCACAGCGGCTCCCGCGGACACAAGAAGAGAGGCCGGTATCGCTCCTTTTCAGCGAAAGGAGCGATACCGGCCTTCTGGTGCGCGATGAACTCACGAATGCCGGAGACGGACTTTATTGATTGCGGGCGCCCGCACCGACCCTGCTCTTCCTGTACCCCATGAAGAAGTAGGCGATGAGGCCGACCTGAATCACCAGCAATACAGACAGTTCGATCGGCCCGAATCGCCCACCCACTGCCGTCAGGACCGCGAGGAAAACGGCGACGGTCAGGGCGATCTTCAGGATGAGCATCTTCATGAAGTCCCCTCAGGACCCGGTACTGAACGTGACTTTCCCGTTACCCTTGACCTTGGTCTTGACCCAAGGGTAGGTGTGGGCGCACGCGATGTCACCCACGAAGCAGTGAGCGATCTTCCGCTTCATGTAGGACGTGGCGGAGGACGCCGGAACGGCACTCTTCTCGTTCTTCAGCCGTTCCTTCACCTCGATCCAGTCCAGAGCGTTGGTGACGTCGTCGGCCCGGTACCGCCACGCCCTGACCTTGCCGTCCTTGTAGTTGAACTCGGCCCAGTGGTGGTACTTGTAGATCACGGAGTTCGTGTAGCTGTAGTGCGTGCGGATGACGTGGGTCTTCCGCCACTTCCCGCCCGTGATCCGGATCCCGAAGGTGGCGGGCGCCGCAGACTCCGTCTCGGCCGGCGTCGTCACCGCGTCGCCACTGGAGCTGTCCGCGTCGGCGGGCGGCGTCAGGTCCGCGAGCTCTTCGGCCGTGAGGGGCTCGCCGTTCGCCGGGGACACGAGCTGACCGCCGTCGGTGAGTTCGGCTTCCTTCACCACGACCGTCGGGTCCTTGCGCGGGTCGGGCAGCGACCCCGCCAGGTTCGGGTTGGTCATGATGAGATCGATGTCGGCCTGCGTCCAGCCACCCTCGAGGGTGCGCTTGATCGCGGCCTGCACCGCCGGGTCCGCCGGATCGGCGCCCTTTTCAGCGGCAGAACTCACGGGCGCCAAAACCGTCATCAGGACGGCGAAAGTCGAGAGTGCACCGGTGGCCAGGTACGACTTTCTGTGAGGCAGATTCGCCTTCATCAAATTCCCCCCATATCGGATGCAACATACAGAGATCTGGTCAGGACCTCTTTGCGTCGCACATGAGTTCGTCACTTTAGGCGGTCGGCGTGCAGCCTGGCAACGCCGTTCTTCCGCTGGCCGGAAATAGCTTTTCCGGCGACTCTGCCTTACCTCCTGAAGAATATACTGAATTCCGATATGCCCACTTCTGGCAATTATTCCGGGAATGTGAAATCGTCATAGTGACGAGATGAGGGTACGATCGGTTGCCATGAACACAGCGGACCTTGGGCTGCCGGTGGATGTCCCCTCGACGGCGCTCTTCACGGACCAGTACGAGCTGACGATGCTGCAGGGCGCGCTGAAGTCGGGCACGGCCGAGCGGCGGAGCGTGTTCGAGGTCTTCACCCGGCGGCTGCCGGACGGGCGCCGCTACGGCGTCGTGGCGGGCACCGGGCGGGTCCTGGACGCCGTGGAGAACTTCCGCTTCGACGCGGGTGTGCTCGGCTTCCTGCGCGAGCGGCGGATCGTCGACGAGGAGACCCTCGAGTGGCTCGCCGGCTACCGGTTCAGCGGTGACGTCTGGGGCTACGCCGAGGGCGAGGTGTACTTCCCGGGCTCGCCGATCATGCGGGTCGAGGGCACCTTCGCCGAGTGCGTGCTGCTGGAGACGGTGATCCTGTCGATCCTCAACCACGACTCGGCGATCGCCGCGGCCGCCTCCCGCATGGCGGCCGCCGCCGGCGACCGGCCGCTGATCGAGATGGGCGCCCGGCGCACCCACGAGCTGGCCGCGGTGGCGGCCTCCCGCGCGGCCTACGTCGGCGGCTTCTCGACCACCTCCGACCTCGCCGCCGGCTTCCGCTACGGCATCCCCACCGTCGGCACCTCCGCGCACGCCTTCACGCTGCTGCACGACAGCGAGCGGGACGCCTTCCAGGCCCAGGTCAACACCCTCGGGCGGGGCACCACCCTGCTGGTGGACACCTACGACGTCACCGAGGCGGTCCGCACGGCCGTGGAGGTCGCCGGGCCGGAGCTGGGCGCGGTGCGGATCGACTCGGGAGACCTGCTGCTGGTCGCGCACCGGGTGCGGCAGCAGCTGGACGAGCTGGGGGCCGCCGACACGAAGATCGTGGTGACCTCCGACCTGGACGAGTACGCGATCGCCTCGCTGGCGGCGGCGCCCGTGGACGCGTACGGCGTCGGCACGCAGCTGGTGACCGGCTCCGGCCACCCCACCTCCTCGATGGTCTACAAGCTGGTCGCCCGGGCGGAGAGCGCCGACCCGAAGGCGCCGCTGGTGCCGGTGGCGAAGAAGACCACCGGCGGCAAGGCGTCCGTGGGCGGCCGCAAGTGGGCCGCCCGGCGGCTGGACTCCCACGGGGTCGCCGAGGCCGAGGTGATCGGCACCGGGCCGGTGCCGGCCGGGCTCGCCGACCGGCAGCTGCTGGTGGAGCTGATCAAGGGCGGCGAGGTGGTCGCCCGTGAGCCGCTGGACGCGGCGCGGGACCGGCACGCGGCCGCGCGCGCGGGGCTCCCCATGTCGGCGACCCAGCTCTCGCGCGGGGAGCCCGTCCTTCCGACGGAGTACCTGCAGCCGGCCTCGGGTAGCTAACTGCGGTGTGCCGCGATGCGCCGGCCTCCGCCCCTTCCCGCCCGCCGCTTCCCGTCCATAGGCTCGGTTGTACTCCGGCCGGGCCTGCCGACCTCATAGCCGAAGGACACCGACCATGCGCCGCGCCTTGATCGTCGTAGACGTGCAGAACGACTTCTGCGAGGGGGGCAGCCTCGCGGTGACCGGCGGTGCCGATGTGGCGGCCGCCATCACCGAGCTCATCGGGCAGGCGGCCGGGTCCGGCTACCAGCACGTGGTGGCCACCCGCGACCACCACATCGCCCCCGGCGGCCACTTCTCCACCCACCCCGACTTCGTCCGCTCCTGGCCCGCGCACTGCGTCGCGGGCACGGAGGGCGTCGGCTTCCACCCGAACTTCGCCCCCGCGGTGGCCTCCGGCGCGATCGACGCGGTGTTCGACAAGGGGGCCTACGCGGCGGCGTACAGCGGCTTCGAGGGGACCGACGAGAACGGCACCCCCCTCGCCGAGTGGCTCCGCACCCGCGAGGTCACCGAGGTCGACGTGGTCGGCATCGCCACCGACCACTGCGTCCGCGCGACGGCCCTGGACGCGGCGCGCGAGGGCTTCCGGACGCGGGTGCTGCTGGAGCTGACCGCAGGGGTGGCCGAGGAGACCACCGCGCAGGCGGTCGAGGAGATGGAGGGGGCGGGGGTCGAGCTTTCCGGCAAGCCCGTCGTCTAGGGTCCGTCTTCAAACGGATCTTGCCCAGAGCAGGAACGATGCGAGGGTGACCGCTGCCTCGTACGGGGTGGCGGTCTTTTCGTATCTGGTG
>NZ_JBEXOM010000039.1:0-39859 GCF_040611555.1 Streptomyces sp. NPDC006624
GCCCTCAGCGCCATCGGCGAGTCCCGCGCCGCGGCCGACGCGCACGCGGTGGCCACGGCCGTCCCCGGCGGCCCGGCCGCCGTCCGCGCCGCCGCCCGCCAGGTCCTCGACGAGGCCGCCCGCCTGCAACCGCCGCTCGCGCTGGACTACCTGGCGCTGGTCGACCCCTCCGACTTCACCGAGATCGGCGACGACTTCACCGGTGAGGCGGTGCTCGCCGTCGCCGCCCGGGTCGGGACGACCCGGCTGATCGACAACATCCCCCTGACCTTCGGAAACTTCGGAGCCGCCTCGTGACCACCACAGGCATACGACTGCACGCGCCCGCCCCCGGCTGGTCCATCACGGCGGACGTGGTCGTCGTCGGCTCCGGCGTCGCCGGCCTGACCGCGGCCCTGCGCTGCGAGGCCGCGGGCCTGCACACCGTCGTCGTCACCAAGGCCCGCCTCGACGACGGCTCCACCCGCTGGGCCCAGGGCGGCATAGCGGCGGCCCTCGGCGAGGGCGACACCCCCGAGCAGCACCTCGACGACACCCTGGTCGCCGGGGCGGGACTGTGCGACGAGGAGGCCGTCCGCATCCTCGTCACCGAGGGCCCCGACGCCGTACGCCGCCTCATCGAGACCGGCGCCCAGTTCGACGAGTCCACCGAGGGCGGTCTCGAACTCACCCGCGAGGGCGGCCACCACCGCCGCCGCATCGCCCACGCCGGCGGGGACGCCACCGGTGCCGAGATCTCCCGCGCGCTGGTCGAGGCGGTCCGAGCGCGCGGAATGCGCACCGTCGAGAACGCCCTCGTCCTGGATCTCCTCACGGACGCCGAGGGCCGCACGGCGGGCGTAACCCTGCACGTCATGGGAGAGGGCCAGCACGACGGCGTCGGAGCGGTCCACGCCCCCGCCGTGGTCCTCGCCACCGGCGGCATGGGCCAGGTCTTCTCCGCCACGACCAACCCCTCGGTCTCCACGGGCGACGGCGTCGCCCTGGCCCTGCGCGCGGGCGCGGAGGTCAGCGACCTGGAGTTCGTCCAGTTCCACCCGACCGTGCTCTTCCTGGGGCCCGACGCGGAGGGCCAGCAGCCCCTGGTCTCCGAGGCCGTGCGCGGCGAGGGCGCCCACCTGGTCGACGCCGACGGCGTGCGGTTCATGGTGGGGCAGCACGAACTGGCCGAACTCGCCCCGCGCGACATCGTCGCCAAGGGCATCATGCGCCGCATGCAGGAGCAGGACGCCGAGCACATGTACCTCGACGCCCGCCACTTCGGCGCCGAGATGTGGGAGCACCGCTTCCCGACGATCCTGGCCGCCTGCCGCGCCCACGGCATCGACCCGGTCACCGAGCCCGTCCCGGTCGCCCCGGCCGCCCACTACGCCTCCGGCGGCGTCCGCACCGACTCCCACGGCCGTACGACGGTGCCCGGTCTGTACGCGTGCGGCGAGGTCGCCTGCACCGGTGTGCACGGCGCCAACCGCCTGGCCTCCAACTCCCTCCTGGAGGGCCTGGTCTACGCCGAGCGCATCGCGGCCGACATCGCGGGGGCCGGCGTCCACGCGCGCGTGCCGCAGCCGCTGCCCCACCCCGAGACCCCCGAGCACCCCCTGCAGACCCCCGAGGCCCGCTTCACGATTCAGCGGATCATGACCAACGGGGCGGGCGTCCTGCGCTCGGCCGCCTCCCTCGGCAAGGCCGCCGACCAGCTCCAGCGCCTGCACACCGACGCCCGGGAGGCCCTCGCCGAGAACGGCAAGACGGCCGAGCCCGGCGTCGACACCTGGGAGGCCACCAACCTCCTGTGCGTGGCCCGCGTCCTGGTCGCCGCCGCCCTGCTGCGCGAGGAGACCCGGGGCTGCCACTGGCGCGAGGACCGTCCCGAGCGCGACGACGACGCCTGGCGCCGCCACATCGTCGTCCGCCTGAACCCGGACCGCACGCTGGCCGTGCACACCACGGACACCACACACTTCCCCCCGACCCTCCCTCCCCAGGCCCCCCAGGAGCAGTGACCGACGTGACCTCCCCCGACCTTCCCCTCGCCCCGTCCGGCGGCTGCGGCGACGGCTGCGCCTGCGGCGCGGACGACGAGGCGTACCTGGAGTGCGGCCTGGACCCCGCACTCGCCCAGCTCCTGGCCGACGCCGGTCTCGACCCCGTCGAGGTCGAGGACATCGCCAACGTGGCCCTCCAGGAGGACCTGGCCCACGGCGTGGACGTGACCACGGTCGCGACCATCCCCGAGGACGCGGTCGCCACCGCCGACTTCACCGCCCGCGAGACGGGCGTCGTGGCGGGCCTGCGCATCGCCGAGGCGGTCATCTCGGTCGTCTGCGAGGACGAACTCGAGATCGAGCGCCACGCCGAGGACGGCGACCGCGTCGAGGCGGGCCAGAAGCTGCTGTCGGTCACCACCCGCACCCGCGACCTGCTCACGGCCGAGCGCAGCGCGCTGAACATCCTGTGCCGCCTGTCCGGCATCGCCACCGCCACGCGCGCGTGGGCGGACGTCCTGGAGGGCACGAAGGCCAGGGTCCGCGACACCCGCAAGACCACCCCGGGCCTGCGCAGCATGGAGAAGTACGCGGTCCGCTGCGGCGGCGGGGTCAACCACCGCATGTCCCTCTCGGACGCGGCCCTGGTCAAGGACAACCACGTGGTCGCCGCGGGCGGCGTCGCCGAGGCCTTCCAGGCGGTGCGCGCACGCTTCCCCGAGGTCGCCATCGAGGTCGAGGTCGACACCCTGCACCAGCTCCGCGAGGTCCTGGACGCCGGCGCCGACCTGATCCTCCTGGACAACTTCACGCCGGCCGAGTGCGCGGAGGCGGTCGAGATCGTCGACGGCCGGGCGGCGCTGGAGGCCTCGGGCCGCCTCACCCTCGACAACGCCAAGGCGTACGCGGACACCGGCGTCGACTACCTCGCCGTCGGGGCCCTCACCCACTCGTCGCCGATCCTGGACATCGGCCTCGACCTGCGGCCGGCGGAGTAGGGAGCGGGTACGGGCCATGCTGCTGACGATCGACGTAGGAAACACCCACACCGTCCTCGGCCTGTTCGACGGCGACGAGATCGTCGAACACTGGCGCATCTCCACGGACGCCCGCCGCACCGCCGACGAGCTGGCGGTCCTGCTCCAGGGCCTGATGGGCATGCACCCGCTCCTGGGCGACGAACTGGGCGACGGCATCGACGGCATCGCCATCTGCGCCACCGTCCCCTCGGTCCTGCACGAGCTCCGCGAGGTGACCCGCCGCTACTACGGCGACGTCCCCGCCATCCTCGTCGAGCCGGGCGTGAAGACCGGCGTCCCGATCCTCATGGACAACCCCAAGGAGGTCGGCGCGGACCGCATCATCAACGCGGTCGCGGCCGTCGAGCTCTACGGCGGCCCCGCGATCGTCGTCGACTTCGGCACGGCGACGACGTTCGACGCGGTCAGCGCGCGCGGCGAGTACGTGGGCGGTGTCATCGCCCCCGGCATCGAGATCTCCGTCGAGGCCCTCGGCGTCCGCGGCGCGCAGCTCCGCAAGATCGAGGTGGCCCGGCCCCGCAGCGTGATCGGCAAGAACACGGTGGAGGCGATGCAGTCGGGCATCATCTACGGCTTCGCCGGCCAGGTCGACGGCGTCGTCAACCGGGTGGCCCGCGAGCTGGCGGAGGACCCCGACGACGTCACCGTCATCGCGACCGGCGGCCTGGCGCCGATGGTCCTGGGCGAGTCGTCGGTGATCGACGAGCACGAGCCGTGGCTGACGCTGATCGGCCTGCGCCTGGTCTACGAGCGGAACGTGTCGCGCACCTGAGGGCGCCCGGGCGTGGGCGGCGGGCCGGGCGGATCACGCCGCTGCGGGGGCGGGCGCCAACCGGCCCGCCCACCCGGGTGGTCCCCCACGCCACACCCGTCCGCTATGCGGGGTTTGTCTGATTAGCGCGTATCGTCGCCGCATGCCCACGCCATACGGATCCCGCGGCGGCATGGCGTTCGGCGCGGAGGAGCTGCGTGTGCTCCGCCGCGCCCTCGCCCTCGCCCTCCACCCGACCTCCGCCTCGGCCGAGGACGTCCAGGACTGCCTCCGCCTCGCCGAGTCGCTCGACGAGGCGGTGCGGGAGGGGGCCAGGCTGCGTGCCTTCCTCGTGGCCGACCTCGGCCGGTACCGCGCCGCCCTCCCCGGCACCGCCACCGGCTACCTCGCACTCCTGGGCGAGGCCCTGGGCGCCGGCTACCGCCCCTGCCCCGACGACCTCGCCGCCCTCCGCGCCCTGCGCGGCAATCCCACCGCCGCCGCCCTCCTGGACCGCTGCACGGCCCCCTCCGTCGTCGCCCAGCGCACCCCTCTCGCCGCCCCGGCCCCCGCCGCCACCGTCCCGGCGTCCCGCACCCGCACGACGGCCGGCACCGCCGCCGCCCCCCGCACCCGTCTCCTCGCGCTGCCCGGCGGCCTCACCGCCCGCGCGGGCGACGACGCCCAGGACACACCCGGGAAGCAGCCCGAGAAGAAACCGGCCCGCAAGCCCCCGGCCCCGAAGCCCGCGCCCCGGCCGGCCCCCGACCCGGCGCCCGCCCCAGGCGGCCCCAAGCCCTCCCGCCCGATCCCCACCCCGGGCGAGGTCTTCCCCCGCCGCAAGCCCGCGCCGCCGCCCCCCTCGGGCCCCCGGCAGCTCGCCGCGGGCTGACGTGGCTACCCTGGTCCCATGGACTACGTCTCCGCGCTCCTGCCCCCGGTCGTCATGGCCGTCCTCTTCATCGGCGTGATCCGGGTCATCGTGAAGACACAGGGCGGCGCCAACAAGGCCAAGGAGGACGCGGCCGTGGACGCCGCCCTCGCGCGCGTCGACGGCGCCCGCCCGTCCTCCGCGACCGGCCCCCGGGCCGAGGCCTGACCCCACACCCTCCAGCGGCGTACGACTCCGCGGGGCGCGCACACGGCGACGCCCGCGCTTCCGAGTCGTACGCCCTTTTTGTTCCCGTTCGCCGGTGAAGCGCACGTCCGGCACGCCATTACCGGGATCTCCCACTATTGTTCTGAGCTGTGCCTCGCCCATTGGGAGAACTCGAAGACGCGGTCATGTCGCGGGTCTGGAAGTGGAACCGCCCCGTGACCGTTCGAGAAGTCCTGGAAGATCTTCAGAAGGAGCGGTCGATCGCGTACACCACCGTGATGACCGTTTTGGACAATCTCCATCAGAAGGGCTGGGTGCGCCGCGAGGCGGAAGGGCGCGCCTATCGATATGAGGCGGTCTCCACCCGCGCCGCCTACGCGGCCGCCCTGATGAACGACGCCTGGTCGCAGAGCGACAACCCCGCCGCCGCTCTCGTCGCCTTCTTCGGCATGATGAGCGAGGAACAGCGCCACGCTCTCCGCGACGCCGTACGCATCGTCCAGGGCCCGGAAACACCGGAAGCGGCCGAACCGCCGGAATCCGCCGGGCGAACCGAACCCGTGCAAGCCGCGCAGCCCGCAGAACCCGCGGAACGGGAACGCGCGGAACCCCGGGAAGCCGCGCCGCCGGCGGAACCCCCGGAAGGTTCCCCGGAGAACCCCGCCTCCCCTGCGGACCCCGGCGGGCGATAGCGTCCGTTCATGTCCGCGAAGAGCCCCGAAGCCCCCGCAAAAGCCATCACCGTCCGACGGGCCCGCACCAGCGATGTCCCGGCTGTGCGCCGCCTCCTCGACGCCTACGTCCGCGGCGGCATCCTGCTCGACAAAGCAACGGTGACGCTTTACGAGGACATCCAGGAGTTCTGGGTCGCGGAACGCGACGACAACGCCGAGGTCGTCGGCTGCGGGGCGCTGCACGTGATGTGGGAGGACCTCGCCGAGGTGCGCACTCTCGCGGTGAAGCCGGACCTGAAGGGCGCGGGCGTCGGGCACCGGGTGCTGGAGAAGTTGCTGCAGACCGCCCGCTGGCTCGGTGTTCGCCGGGTTTTCTGTCTGACCTTCGAAGTCGACTTCTTCGGCAAGCACGGCTTCGTGGAGATCGGCGAGACGCCCGTCGACACGGATGTGTACGCGGAGCTGCTGCGTTCCTATGACGAGGGTGTCGCGGAGTTCCTCGGTCTCGAACGAGTGAAACCGAACACCTTGGGCAACAGCCGGATGCTTCTGCATCTGTGATCGCGGAGCGCGAGACAAGACCACCGCGGACAAGACCGATTCCGCGCCGTGGCCCTGCCCAGGTGCCCTATGTCCGAAACGCGCACGTTTCCGGACGTAGTCAGGGCTGCCGGTCTCTGCCGAGGGTTTGTGTTTTTCCGGCAAAAGCGGTTTGCTTTCCGAGGTACTGCAGTACTGCATATAACAGGGGACGGCGATACGGCGGACGCCGGCACACCCCGGCCCTGAAGATATCGATGAAAGGAAATCCGGTGGCACAGAAGGTTCAGGTCCTTCTTGTCGACGACCTCGACGGTGGCGAGGCGGACGAGACCGTGACGTTCGCGCTGGACGGCAAGACGTACGAGATCGATCTCACCACCGCCAATGCGGACAAGCTCCGTGGCCTTCTCGAGCCTTACGTGAAGGGCGGTCGTCGTACCGGAGGCCGCGCTTCGGGCGGTCGCGGAAAGACGCGCGCGGCTTCCGGCGGCAGCCAGGACACCGCGGCGATCCGCGCGTGGGCGAAGGAGAACGGATACGAGGTCAACGACCGCGGCCGTGTCCCCGCGACCATTCGCGAGGCTTACGAGAAGGCCAACGGCTGAACAGCGGCACTACCGACCCCGCGCAGGCAAGGCCGGCGGCCGGGCGTCCGCGCCCCGCAGCCGGATGCGGTGGCACTGTGTGGCCACCGTGTTCACCAGCCGTACGAGATCGGGGGCGCCCCCAACGCCCCCCAAGGCCGACAGCGTCGGCAGCGAGGCCTCGACCTCGCATCCCGGCTCGGGGGGCCGCAACCACACGGCGGCCCCCTGGGAACCGAGTCGGCCCAGGGGAAGCGGCCGACCGGCATCCGAGCCGGACGCGGGGCGTACCGGACCGCCCGCCCGGCGGGGCGTGCCCGGCCCGACGGGAAGCGGGCTGCCCACGAGGCCTGCCGGGTCGTGCTCCGTCTCCGTCACGCCGTGCGGCGTGCCCGTCGCAGCGCGAGGCGTGATGCCGGGGGTGCCGTCCGGGCCGAACGGCGTGTCCACGCCGCTGTCGGTGCCCGGCCGCGGCGTTCCGGCGACCGCGGTGGCCGTCCAGGGCGGCAGGGGCGCGGGCAGGGTGCCGCCCGGGCCCAGGGCCGTCAGATCGAGGGGCAGCGTCCCCCACTCCAGCCACTGGAGCAGCCCGGGCAGTTCCTCCGCGCTGCCCGCGGACACCAGCAGCAGCATCCGGCCGCCCCGCAGGGCCACCGGCGAGTGCGGGCCCAGGTGCCGCAGGGCCGAGTGACCCGCCTCGGCCGGTACGTCCAGGACGTCGAAGCGCGCCCCCACCGCCAGACGCACCGGGTTCCCGGGCACCGTCGGCCAGCCCAGTTCGTTCTCGTACCACCGCCGGATCCGGCCGCTCGCGCCGGGACCGGCCGGGTCGAGCGGCCGGCGGGGGAGCGGGACCACCCGGGGCGAGGACGAGAGCGGGGAGTGAGGGGCGCCGGACATGCCAAGTGCAACCGTCGGAAGGGCGTGCGGGTTACGCTGGGCGCACGCTGCGTGCCGCTCCGGGCGCACAGAGTGGCGAATCGGGGGCGCGCGGGGGGTGCGGGGAGGCGCAAGGTTGTTCGCCCGTAGCGGAGGGAACGGGGGCGCCCGGCATGGACTTCCGGTCCCTGCGGGTAAGACATCCCTAGTGGGAGGGGGCGACGCGCGGGAAAGGACGTCTCACGTTCGCCATCGGCGTAGTGGCGAGTGGGGTATCTGCCTGGCCTGCGGGAACATCGTCTCGCACCATCGGGTTGGAGCAGATGTCGGCGTTCGGGGTCAGGAGGCCAAGGACGGTGTCGGCAGTTGGAATGAGCGGTCCCCGCTTGCGGGACTAAGCTGCGGAAGGACAGGGAGGGGAAGTTCCCCCCACTGCCTGACCGCTCTGAGGAGCGATTAACGATGTTCGAGAGGTTCACCGACCGCGCGCGGCGGGTTGTCGTCCTGGCTCAGGAAGAAGCCCGGATGCTCAACCACAACTACATCGGCACCGAGCACATCCTCCTGGGCTTGATCCACGAGGGTGAGGGTGTCGCCGCCAAGGCCCTTGAGAGCCTCGGGATTTCGCTCGAGGCGGTCCGCCAGCAGGTGGAGGAGATCATCGGCCAGGGCCAGCAGGCCCCGTCCGGCCACATCCCCTTCACCCCCCGTGCCAAGAAGGTCCTGGAGCTGTCGCTCCGCGAGGCCCTTCAGCTGGGCCACAACTACATCGGCACGGAGCACATCCTGCTCGGCCTGATCCGCGAGGGCGAGGGCGTCGCCGCCCAGGTCCTGGTCAAGCTGGGCGCAGATCTGAACCGTGTGCGGCAGCAGGTCATCCAGCTGCTCTCCGGTTACCAGGGCAAGGAGACCGCCACCGCCGGCGGTCCTGCCGAGGGCACGCCCTCCACGTCCCTGGTCCTCGACCAGTTCGGCCGGAACCTCACCCAGGCCGCTCGTGAGTCCAAGCTCGACCCGGTCATCGGGCGCGAGAAGGAGATCGAGCGGGTCATGCAGGTGCTGTCCCGCCGTACGAAGAACAACCCGGTGCTGATCGGTGAGCCCGGCGTCGGCAAGACCGCCGTCGTCGAGGGCCTCGCCCAGGCCATCGTCAAGGGCGAGGTGCCCGAGACCCTCAAGGACAAGCACCTCTACACCCTGGACCTCGGCGCCCTGGTCGCCGGCTCCCGCTACCGCGGTGACTTCGAGGAGCGCCTGAAGAAGGTCCTCAAGGAGATCCGCACCCGCGGCGACATCATCCTGTTCATCGACGAGCTGCACACGCTGGTCGGTGCGGGTGCCGCCGAGGGCGCCATCGACGCCGCGAGCATCCTCAAGCCGATGCTGGCCCGCGGTGAGCTGCAGACCATCGGTGCGACCACGCTGGACGAGTACCGCAAGCACCTGGAGAAGGACGCGGCCCTCGAGCGCCGCTTCCAGCCCATCCAGGTCGCGGAGCCGTCCCTGCCGCACACGATCGAGATCCTCAAGGGCCTGCGCGACCGGTACGAGGCGCACCACCGCGTCTCCATCACGGACGAGGCGCTGGTCCAGGCCGCCACCCTGGCCGACCGGTACATCTCGGACCGCTTCCTGCCGGACAAGGCGATCGACCTGATCGACGAGGCCGGTTCCCGGATGCGCATCCGCCGGATGACCGCGCCGCCGGACCTGCGCGAGTTCGACGAGAAGATCGCCGGCGTCCGCCGCGACAAGGAGTCCGCGATCGACTCGCAGGACTTCGAGAAGGCCGCCTCCCTGCGCGACAAGGAGAAGCAGCTCCTCGCCGCCAAGGCCAAGCGGGAGAAGGAGTGGAAGGCCGGCGACATGGACGTCGTCGCCGAGGTCGACGGCGAGCTGATCGCCGAGGTCCTCGCGACCGCCACCGGCATCCCGGTCTTCAAGCTCACCGAGGAGGAGTCCTCCCGCCTGCTGCGCATGGAGGAGGAGCTCCACAAGCGGGTCATCGGCCAGAACGACGCCGTCAAGGCGCTGTCGAAGGCGATCCGCCGTACGCGTGCCGGTCTGAAGGACCCCAAGCGCCCCGGTGGCTCGTTCATCTTCGCCGGCCCGTCCGGTGTCGGTAAGACCGAGCTGTCCAAGGCGCTCGCCGAGTTCCTCTTCGGGGACGAGGACGCGCTGATCTCCCTCGACATGTCGGAGTTCAGCGAGAAGCACACGGTCTCGCGTCTCTTCGGTTCGCCCCCCGGCTACGTGGGCTACGAAGAGGGCGGCCAGCTGACCGAGAAGGTGCGGCGCAAGCCGTTCTCGGTGGTCCTCTTCGACGAGGTCGAGAAGGCCCACCCGGACATCTTCAACTCGCTGCTGCAGATCCTGGAGGACGGTCGCCTGACCGACTCCCAGGGCCGGGTCGTGGACTTCAAGAACACGGTCATCATCATGACGACCAACCTCGGCACCCGGGACATCTCCAAGGGCTTCAACCTGGGCTTCGCGGCCTCGGGTGACACGAAGACCAACTACGAGCGCATGAAGAACAAGGTCCAGGACGAGCTCAAGCAGCACTTCCGGCCCGAGTTCCTCAACCGCGTCGACGACGTGGTCGTCTTCCCGCAGCTCAGCCAGGACGACATCCTCCAGATCGTCGACCTGATGATCGGCAAGGTGGACGAGCGCCTGAAGGACCGGGACATGGGCATCGAGCTCTCCCAGTCCGCCAAGGAGCTGCTGTCCAAGAAGGGCTACGACCCCGTGCTGGGCGCGCGTCCGCTGCGCCGCACCATCCAGCGCGAGATCGAGGACTCCCTGTCGGAGAAGATCCTCTTCGGCGAGCTCCGCCCCGGCCACATCGTGGTCGTGGACACGGAGGGCGAGGGCGAGGCCAAGACCTTCACCTTCCGCGGCGAGGAGAAGTCGGCGCTGCCGGACGTCCCGCCGATCGAGCAGGCGGCCGGCGGCACGGGTCCGAACCTGAGCAAGGACGCGTAAGCGTCACGGCCGAGTGAGAGGGGCCGGTGCCTTCCGGGGCACCGGCCCCTTCTCCGTGTCCGCCCGGAGTCAGACGAGGACGATCTCAGCGGTGGGGAAGAGCCCGGCCCACGACTCGGGAGGGGGCGCGGGGGCGAGTGCCCCGGAGACGGTCAGCTTGCGCAGGCCCGGCAGCCGGGACGCGATGACGTGGAAGACCTGCGGGTCGACGTCCCCGGGGAACTCGAGTTCCTCGATGCCCGGCAGTTCCGGCATGGCGTCAAAACCGTAGTGCTCGGACCGGCCGTGGAGGCGGAGACTGGTGAGCGCCGGGAGGGCGGCCACCTCGCGCCAGTCCTCGGTGCTCAGGTGCCTCCTGCCCGGCACGCCCACGGTGAGTGACCTGAGCGTGGGCCACCCGCTCAGACCGCGCAGCCCGGTCGAGGCGATGGCGTTCATCCCCAGGAAGAGATGCGCCAGCGGCGCGTCGGCCGGGAGGCTGTCGGTGAGGCGGTCTCCCGGAAGGTCCCGGTCGATCGACAGCTGGATGAGCAGACGCAGCGTCTCCAGCCCGGTGAGGTCCGCTCGGCGGTCGAAGACCACGAGGTCCGTCAGCGGCAGTTCCGCCAGGCTCGACAGGCCCTCGGTGCCGGGGCAGCTGTTGAGCCACAGAGCGGTCAGCGAGCGGAACGCCCGCAGTCCCCGCAGATGCCCGAGGCTCGGGTTGTCCCACAGGTGCAGCCGCTTGACCTCGCCGGGCTCCGGGACGCAGGCGAGGAGTTCGGACGCGGTGAGCGGGCCGTCGAACCTCAGCCGCTGCCAGGGGCGCATCAGCTCGAGCGTCGCGCGCTGCTCGGCCGTATCGCAGACCAGGGTGAGACCGTCCCGCTCCAGGTGGTCGAGCACCTCGACCGCGAACTCCCGCGCGTCGAACCGGCCCCACGTGCCCACCAGCTGGCGGCGTACGTCGAGCGCCGGGTGCTCGCGGAAGCGGCGCAGCACCGCCAGCGCGCCCTCGTCCTCCTCGGTTCCGAGGAGTGAGGCGGTGACGGTGACGCCGTGCGCCTCCTCCTCGGTCAGTCCCTCCGGCCCGGGCAGCAGCTCCAGCACCAGCGGGCCCGCCTCCGCGAGGGCCTTCGCCTCCTCAGTCGTACGCGGTGGGATGAGCGCACCGGCGCGTTGCTCCACCTCCGCCCGCACCGCGGGATCCAGCGCCACGGCGTGCTCCAGGCAGGCCAGGGCCAGGAGGGTCAGCCGCGGGCTGTCCTCGGCCAGCAGCCGGCGCAGCAGGACCGCCCGCTCCCGGGGCCGGGCGTGTGCGACCGCCATCCGGATCACGTCCTCCCACAGGCTGTCGCCCGCGTGGCCGGCGAGGACGTCCAGGTGGCCCTCCTCGACGGCGTACCGGGCGCCCAGGTAGTCCTGGAAGGTGCGGTGGACGAAGTGGACGACGCCCTCGGCCGGCTGGCGGAGCAGGCCGCTGCGCAGCATCAGGGCGTGCAGCACGTCCGCGGCGCGCTGGTCCGGCAGGAGCCCGATGGCCGGCAGGCAGCGCTCCACGATCCCCTCTGCCGTCTCCAGGTCCATCTCGGTGCGGCCGCTCAGCACCAGCGCGTAGGCGAGGCGCTGGAGCAGCTCGAGCCGGGCCTCCTCGCCCAGCTCGGCACCGTCCACCGCGCCCATGCCCCGCTCCCGGTCGCGCCGCGCGAGGAGCATGCCCAGGGCGGCGTCGTACAGCTCCTTGCGGCCGGCCGGGAGGTACCCCCGCCGCTCCCGGTGCAGGGCGCAGATGAGCCCGCACATCAGGGGGTTGGTGGCGAGGCGGGCCAGGTCGCGTTTGGTGCGCAGGGCGTCCAGGAGCCGCGGCGCGTACTCGGTGGCCCGGGCGGCCGCGTGCCAGCGGTGCACGAACGTCGCGACGTCGGAGCGGCGCATCGGGGCGAGGGTGAGTTCCCGGAACCCCTCGCCGGCCAGCCAGTCGGGGCGTACGGCTGTGGGGCGGGAGGTCAGCAGCCAGTGGTTGCCGGGGAAGGCGTGGATCAGGGCGAGCAGCCAGTCGCGGGTGCGGTGCCGCTCGGCGGCGGGGATCTCGTCCAGGCCGTCGACGAGGACGAGCCCGCGCCCGGCGGTCAGGACCCGCTCGGCCCAGCCCGCGGGCGGGGTGAGCGGGCAGCCCACCGCCGTGAGGAAGGCGGACGGTGCCGGGAGCGCGCCCGCGCGGATCAGGGTGCGCAGGGGCAGCACGTAGGGCACGCGGGCGGTGTCCCGGGCGGCGGTCACCGCGAGCCACTGCACGAGCGTGGTCTTGCCGGAACCGGCGTCGCCGCGCAACAGGACCCGGTCGTGGCTGCCGAGGGCCTCCTCCGCGGGCAGCCGCACGGCGGTGCGGGCGGCCGCCGCCGCGCTCTCGCCCGGCGGCGGCTCGGGTGCCGGGCCCTGCTCGGTGCCGGCCGCCTCCAGGCTCAGATAGGCCACTTCGAGGGGCCAGCGGTCCGGGGAGTCCCGCAGGTCGATGCCGAAGATGGTGATGTGGTTGTGACGCTCGGTGACGTAGGGCAGGTAGCGGCGCTCGAAGGCGGTGTCCCGGCCGTCCGGGCGGGGTGTGCGGGTGATCAGCTCGTCGACCTTGGCGATCAGCTCCGCCTGGGCCCGGGTCTGTTCGACCAGGGTGCGCGCGACGAACGTGGAGCGGCGGGTGAAGAACTCCAGGATGTTCAGGCACGCCCACTCGGTGGCGTAGTCCAGGAAGTGGCAGGCGTCCGCGGACAGGCCGTCGGGGGCGGGGCCGGAGCGGTGCAGCTCCCTGGCCAGCTCGCGGTGGCCGAGGCGGACCGCCTGGACGTCGTCCATGTCGAGGTCCCCGAGGCCGATCAGCCTGCGGGCGAGGGTGTCGGTGACGGCGATCCGCTCGTCGGCCGGGAAGGGCCGCTCACCGGGGGAGGCGACCGCCTGCGCCACGATCCGCTCGGCGAGCCGGTGCACGTCCGGCTCGGTGAGGGTGCGCTTCTCGCCGCGGAAGGAGACGAGCGCGGACAGGCGCACGGGCTTGTCGACCAGGCCCGCTCCCGGGCCCTCCGCCCGGAAGAGCTTCTTCAGCAGCGGGGCGACCAGTGAGGACGCCAGCCTGCCGCCGAGAACCGTCGGATCCAACCGCCTCACCCCCGTGATCGCGCGAACGGGGGTGAGACTACCCGCAGTTGATCAGGAGGGTCAGGACAGCTGCCCGTCGTAGTCCGGCAGCTTGTACGTCTTCTCGGCGTGGCCGCCCGAGAGGTCGGTGGTGCTGTTGCCGATGTTCGCGATGATCGTGTAGCCCTTCTTCTCGATCGCCACGCGCTGGGCCGTCTTGTACTCGGCGACGTTCTTGAAGAGGTCGATGAAGTTCCGGACGTGGAGGCCGGAGACCTGGTAGCCGACCTGCTTCAGGTTGTAATCGGTGAACGGGGCGATGATGTCCGGGCGGGCCGTGACGAAGAACAGGGCGACGCCGCGGTCCTGGGCGTATCTGGCGGCCTCCAGGACCGGCTTGTTGGCCGGCTGGGGGTAGCTGAAGCCGAAGTCCGTCTCGAGTGTCGTGTTGTCGATGTCGAAGACGATCGCCTGCTTCTCACCCGGCTTGGTCGCGGCGATCCGCTGCTTCAGATACGGCAGTGCCTGGTCCATCACCGCCTGGACGTCCTTCTGCCAGGTCGCGTAGTCCACGTCCGCCGCGGCAGCGGTCGTGGTGGCGGCGGGGGCGGTCGTGGCGTCGGCCGGTGCGGCCAGGGCCAGGAGGGCGGCCGTGGAGACGGCGGTCACGGAGGCGCGGCGCAGCCAGGGGCGTCGGGTCTGCATGGTCGTGGGGGGTCCTCTCACGTCAATGACGCTGCCAACATGTCGTGTGCATGTTCGTGGGCGAGGGTGGCGCGAGGGGAACCGTAGGGTTACCGGACGGTAGGTGCATAGAGGCGTGCGCCACATTTCCGGAATGGCCCCGGAGGGCCGCCGGTGACATGCCGCACAGGCGTTATGTCCGTTACTAGGCGGAATAGTGGATAGCGGACCGGGAAGAAAGGGACACTTCCCCCTGGGTGGGCGCCGAAGTGTGAGCAGGTGCCCTGTTTTGTCCCGTATGGGGACTGTGTCAAGAGACGTAGAACACTGAACCAAATTACTAACTTCGGTCGTAGATCACGCTTTTGGGAGTTTGTCGGGCTTCGGGTTACCAAGAGATGGCCATTCGGCGAGCGACTGTGCGCCGGGTGGTTTTCTCCGTCCCCTTCTCCACGAGGTTCCGATGTCCCAGCGCGTCACGTCCCGTTCCTCCCGTACGTCCCAGCTCCGCACCCGTGCGACCGTGCTGGCCGCCGGCCTCGGCGTCTCGGTCGCACTGGGAGCCGGGGTCGCGTCCGCCGCCGACACCACGGCCGCGTCCGGTGCCGCCAGTGCCGTCCAGGCACAGGCCGCCGTCCAGGCCAAGGCCGCCAAGGCCGAGGCGGTGAAGGCCGAGAAGGCCGCCCAGGCCGCTGCCGCGAAGAAGGCGGCCGCGAAGAAGGCCGCCGCGGTGAAGGCGGCCGCGAAGAAGGCCAAGCCCTCCTGGGTCGACCCGGTGAAGCAGTACAAGCTCTCCGCGAGCTTCGCCCAGAACGGCGGCATGTGGCAGTCCACCCACAGCGGCCAGGACTTCGCCGTGCCGAGCGGCACCAAGGTCGTCGCCACGCACGGCGGAACCGTCGTCAAGGCCGGCGGCAACGGCGCCGGTGACGGTCCCGCCTACGGCAACGCCGTCGTGATCAAGCACGGCAACGGCACGTACTCGCAGTACGCGCACCTGTCCAAGGTCACGGTGAAGGTCGGCCAGATCGTCAAGACCGGCCAGGAGATCGCCAAGTCCGGCAACACCGGCAACTCCAGCGGTCCGCACCTGCACTTCGAGATCCGGACGACCCCGAACTACGGCTCGGCGATCGACCCGGTCAAGTTCCTGCGCGCCAAGGGCGTCACGCTCTGACCCGGCGGGCCCGCTAATGGCCCCCGGCTCCCCGGCGGGCCCGGGTCACCAGGTCCGTGGCGACCTCGAGGACGGCTCTGCTCTTCTCCTCGGGGTCGCCTTCGAGGTCCCGGAGCAGTGAGATCCCGGCGTGCAGGGTGAGGATCGCGCTGACGCTGCGGACCCGGCCGGGCTGCCGGAGAGAAGCCGGACCGGGCGCGGACCGTACGAGGCCCCCGGGGTGCAGACCCCGGGGGCCTTCGCGTGTCCGGGGACAGGCGCGAGCCGCCGTCAGCTCCCCGACGGCGGCAGCATCGGGTAGCTGCCCGTGTTCGTCGGCGCGTGCTCCGGCAGCCACAGCACCGCCACCGCGCCCTCGGCCGGTACGCCCTCCGGCGCGCCCGGCGTGCGGACGTTGCGGAAGGTCAGCCGGGCGCCCAGCACCCGCGCCTGCCCGGCCGCGATGGTCAGGCCCAGGCCGTGACCGTGGCCGGCCCGGTCCTTGCTGCCGGTGCGGAAGCGGCTCGGCCCCTCGGCGAGCAGGTCCTCGGGGAAGCCCGGCCCGTGGTCGCGGACCCGGATGACCCGGCCCTCGACGGTGACCTGGATGGGCGGCCGGGCGTGCCGGGCCGCGTTGGCCAGCAGGTTGAACAGCACGCGCTCCAGACGCCGGGGGTCGGTGGTGACCTCCGACTCGTGCACGATCCGCACCTCGATGTCCGGGTCCTTGGCCGCCACCCGCCGGGTGACGAACTCGCCCAGCATGATGTCCTGCAGCTCCGCCCGCTCCGAGGCGCCGTCCAGCCGGGCCACCTCCAGCACGTCCTCGACGAGCGTGCGCATGGCCTTGGCCCGGTCCAGCACCAGCTCGGTCGGGCGGCCGGGCGGCAGCAGTTCGGCGGCGGTCAGCAGCCCGGTCACCGGGGTGCGCAGCTCGTGCGCGATGTCGGCCGTGACCCGCCGCTCGGCCTCGATACGCTGGCGCAGCGCGTCCGCCATGGCGTCCACCGCGCTGGCCAGGTCGTCGGTCTCGTCGCGTACGACCCCGCCCATGGCGTCCCGGACCCGGACGTCCGTCTCGCCGCCCGCGAGCTGGTTGGCCGCGATGGACGCCTTGCGCAGCCGCCGCGAGAGGTGCCCGCCGATGAGCACCCCGAGCGCGCTGCCGCCGAGGACGACCGCGATGGACCCGATGAGCAGGGCCTGGTCGAGGTCCTGCAGGATGTCCGAGCTGCGGTCGGTGAAGCCGGAGTGCTGGGACATCACGTGCCCGTTCTTCAGCGGCACGGCGGCCCAGATGTCCGGCGCCCCGTTCGGCCGGTCGGCCACGTAGGTCGCCCGCTGGCCCGCCTCGACCCGGTCGCGCAGCTCCTCCGGCAGGTCCGGGTCGTCGATCTTGGTGTTCGGGAAGTTCATCCGCCCGGACAGCTCGAAGTTGCGCTGGGCGATCATGATCCGCTCGTCGGCCAGGTCGCGCGCGTTGTCCAGCATCGACACCCGGGCGGCGTTGTGCACGACCAGGCTCAGGGCGATCGCCACCAGCGCCCCGACCAGCGCGATGGCCGCGCTCAGCTTCCATCTCAGGCCCGTGCGGATGCCCGCGCGCTCCAGGCCCGCGGCGACCAGGCGCCGGAACTGCCCCCTCATACCCGGCTCAGGCCTTCAGCTTGTAACCGAAACCGCGGACCGTCTCGATCCGGTCCTGCCCGATCTTCTGCCGCAGCCGCTGCACGTGCACGTCCACCACCCGGGTGTCGCCGCCCCAGCCGTAGTCCCACACCCGCTCCAGCAGCTTGTCGCGGGAGAGCACCGTGCCCGGCGCCGAGGAGAACTCCAGCAGCAGCCGCATCTCGGTCGGCGTCAGCGCCACCGGCTGCCCGGCCCGGCGGACCTCCATGCCCTCGGTGTCGACCTCCAGGTCCCCGAAGGTCAGCACCGCGCCGCCGGGCGGGTCGGCGGACTCCTCGGCCCGGCCGCCGCCCGCGTGCCCGAAGCGGCGCAGCACCGCGCGGATCCGGGCGACCAGCACGGCCCCGTCGAACGGCTTGGTGACGTAGTCGTCGGCGCCCGCCTCCAGGCCCAGCACGACGTCGATGGAGTCGGCCCGCGCCGACAGCATGATCACCGGCACGGTCGACTCGTCCCGGATGCGGCGGCACAGGCTGACCCCGTCCAGGCCGGGCACCATGACGTCCAGCAGGGCGATGTCGGGGCGGTCGGCCCGGAACGCCTCCAGGCCGGACAGCCCGTCGGGCATGGCGGTGACCACGAAGCCGTCCCGTTCCAGGGCGAGCTGCGTGGCCTCGCGGATGACGTCGTCGTCCTCGACGAACAGGACGTGGGTCTGGTCTGCCATCCCGGTGCTCTCAGTCCTTCGTGGTCCGTGGGGTGCTTCTGACTGCTGGGACGCACGGTCCGTGCTCCGCGTTCACCGGGGGATCGGACCGGGCGGCCCGATCGGTTCACGCGGCCCGGCCGCCCGCCTTCAGCTCGCCGGCGCCGGCGTCGCGGTGTCGCCGACGACCTTGCCGTAGTCGTTGTGCGTGCGGTACTCCTCGGTGAACCGGCCCGAGGCCCACCGGTAGGTGATCACGTTCTCCCCGGAGGGGCTCGACACCGGGTCGCCCCTCTCGTACACCTGCTTGGTCACCACCAGGTCGCCGCGGTCGATCTCCGCGTAGACCGGGGGTTCCTCGGCCTTGAACACATTCTGGTACGAGCCGTCCTGCTCGCGGAACACATAACTGCCGACGCCCACCGCGTCGTTGCAGGTCAGCACATTGACGACGACGTCGTCGGCGGAGCCGCCGGTGAGGTTGCCGTAGGAGACGTCCACGGGGTACTCGTCGGCGACGCACGGCTTCAGCTCGCGCTTCACCTCTGGCGCGACCTTCGGGTCGTCCTTGACGAGCCGGACCGCGTCCACGGTGTCGGGCGTCCTCGACGGGGCGGCCGGGGGTGTCGCGGTGGCGCCCACCACCGAGTCGGCGTGCGCCGGGCCCTCGTCCCGGGCGCCGGTGCCCCCGGAGGCGCACGAGGACGCGAAAAGGGCGAGGGCGGCGAACACGGCCAGTGCCGTGATCACCGCCTGGTTGCCGCCCGGGTTCCGTGCGGAACCCCCACCGGTCAGGCCGCGCACCGCTCCCGCTCCTCACGCTCCAGCGCGCGTGCGTCGAGGTCGCGGGACTCCAGCTCCTCGCGGAGCCGGGCGAGCGCCCGGTGCAGCGTGCTCTTGACCGTTCCGGCCGACATGCCGAGTGCGGCGGCCGTCTCCTCCGTGGACATCTGCTCCCAGTGTCGCAGCACCACGACACTGCGCTGTTTCGGGGCGAGCACCTTCAGCACGTCCATCAGCAGGGCGCGGTCGGCGTGCTGCTCGGTGGCGTCGTCGACCGAGCAGTCGGGCAGCTGCTCGGTCGGGACCTCCTCCAGCTTGCGGGCGCGCCACCACTCGGTCCGCGTGTTGATCATGACCCGGCGCAGATAGGCGTCCGCGAGCCGCTTGTCCTCGATGGTCTCCCAGCGGCCGTACGTGCGCACCAGCGCCGTCTGCAGCAGGTCCTGCGCGTCCGTCGGGTCCGGGACCAGGCGGCGGGCGCTGCGCAGCAGCGCGTCCTGCCGCGTGCGGACGTACTCCTCGAACTCGAGCACCTCGCCCTGCGCCATGGTGACCGCCTCCCGTTTCCCCGTTCCGGGCGGCTCCCCGCCGCCCGTGCACTGCCTGTGTTCCTTGGTCGTCCCGGGTCCTTCCGGGAACGCAACCGAAGGTACGGAGGCGTTGTCACGGCGCTGTCCGAAGCAGCCTGCGGCCAGCGCTCGGCTGTCCGTCGGTTGTGTAACGGACGCCGTAACGGGGTAGAGCGCTGGGCGAGTTGGGGAGGGTTGGTGGCGATTTGTCCGCGCGGGTCACGGTGACGGGCGCCGTGACGGCGGGCCCGTCGCTGTGCGTCTGCGGTGGGTCAGGTGAGCGGCAGCCGGTACAGCCCGCCCGCCAGCGGCTCCACCAGACCGTCGGCGACCAGCCCGTCCAGGGCCCGGGCCCGCTGCACCGGCTCGTGCCACACCCGGTCGAGCGCCGCCTGCGGAACCGGACCGGGCGCCTCGCGCAGCACCGCGAGCAGCCGCCCGCGCACCTGCCGGTCGGTGCCCGCGTACGTCTGGCCCCGGCGCGGCGGGCCGTCGTGCTCCGGCTTGCCCGCCAGCCGCCACGCGCACTGCGCGGCGATCGGGCAGCGGTGGCACGACTCGTTCTTCGCCGTGCACACCAGCGCGCCCAGCTCCATGGAGGCGGCGGCCCAGCGGGCGGCGGTCGGCTCGTCGTCGGGCAGCAGCGCGCGGGCCAGCTTGCGCTCGGCGGCGGTGGTGGCGTTCGGCGGGTACCGCACGCCGGTGACCGCCCGCGCGATGACCCGGCGCACATTGGTGTCCAGCACCGGGTGGCGCTGCCCGTAGGCGAAGGAGGCGACGGCGGCGGCCGTGTACTCGCCGATGCCGGGCAGCGCCAGCAACTGGGCGTGGTCGGCCGGTACGTCACCGCCGTGCCGTTCCGTTATCGCGACGGCGGCGCCGTGCAGCCGCAGCGCGCGGCGCGGGTAGCCGAGCCGGCCCCAGGCGCGGACGGCCTCGCCCGGCGCCTCCTTGGCCAGGTCGGCGGGGCGCGGCCAGCGCTCCAGCCACTGCTCGTAGACGGGCAGCACACGGCTCACCGGCGTCTGCTGCAGCATGAACTCACTGACCATCACGCCCCACGCCCCGGCCTCGGGTCGCCGCCACGGCAGGTCGCGGGCGTTCTCGTCGAACCAGTCGATGACGGGGGAGTGCAGCGTGGCGGCGGCGGTCTCGGGGAGGGCGGGGGCGGAACCGGTCTGTGAGGGCTTCGTGGGTGCAGTCATGGCCCTCCGATCCTGCCACGGGATGGCTCCCGCACGGGCGCATCGCCACCCCGGGAGCTTCCCGAGGGGGCGCTCGCGGCGCGCGGCGGGCCGGGCCGCGGCCGGCGGCTCCACCGCCAACGTGCCGGAGGCGCTTGCCCCTTCTTGATCATCGATGTCGGAACTGGGTTGAAAATGCCGGGAAGTGAGCCTTGTCGCGTCAAAGTCCGGGGTTCCGTACCAGGTTGAAATGATGATCCGGAAAAGTTGTTCGCTGAACGGCGGGTGGGACCGGCGAACGCGCCGATCTCTCGTATGGTTTGCGCCGTGGGATCTCTGCGCAATCCGGTCGGGCCGCTTCCCTCCTCCATCTACTGGCGTCGGAGGGTCGTACTGGTGTCTGTGATCGCCGTGTTGGCGCTCCTGATCACCTGGATCGTGACGATGGGCGGCGGGGGCGACAAGGACGGCGACAACGGTTCCAACGGCAAGAATCCCGCACCCTCCATCACGCCCGGACCGTCGAGTTCGGGCCCGGCCATCAGCCAGGCGCCCGGCGGACGGGACGAATCGGGCGGCTCGGGCTCCGGTGGCTCGTCGTCGGGCTCCGGAGACGGTTCCGGTGACGGCTCGGGCGGCGGCTCCGGGGGCGGTTCCGGCTCGGGATCCGGCGACGGCTCCGGCGGGTCGGGCGGTTCCGGCGGATCGGAGGGCGCCGGCGGCTCCGCGGGCGGTGCCACGCTCGGCGGCGTCGGCGCGGGCGACACCCTGCCGGCCGGCTCCACCCTGCCCAACTGCACGGCGAGCGTGGTGAAGTTCAGTCTGCGCAGCCGGCACAACACCTACGACCCCGAGCAGACGCCGACGTTCCTGCTGACCGCGCGGAACATCTCCGGCAGCGACTGCAAGATCGACCTCGGGCCCGAGAACGCGGTGTTCACCATCACCGAGGCGAGCAGCGACGACGACTACTGGTCCAGCAAGGACTGCCCCAAGGCCGACGCGCGGCAGCTGTACCGGGTGCCCGCGGGCAGCGGCATCACCTACGTGCTGAAGTGGGACCGCGAGCCCAGCCGCCCCGAGTGCGCCACGCCCCCGGCGGGCAAGGCCGGCACCGGCACCTACCTCGTGGAGGCGAAGGCCCCGGGCTTCGCGAAGGTGCAGACGTCGTTCGTGCTGTCGGCGGACTGAGGCCCGGCTGCCAGGACACCGGAGGGCGGTTCCCCTGACGGGACCGCCCTCGGTAGTGTCCGCCGCCTGACGGTGACCGCCCTCGGTCGTGTCTGCCCCCTGACGGTGACCGCCCTCGGTCTGTCTGCCGCTTGACGGTGACCGCCCCTCGGCCGTGTCCGCCGCTCGCGCGTTAGACGTACCGCTCCAGGATCGACGACTCCGCCAGCCGCGACAGGCCCTCGCGCACGCTGCGCGCCCGGGCCTCGCCGACGCCGTCCACCGTCTGCAGGTCGTCAACGCTCGCGGCGAGCAGCTTCTGCAGCCCGCCGAAATGCTCCACCAGGCGGTCGATGATCGCGCCGGGCAGCCGGGGCACCTTGGCCAGCAGACGGAAACCGCGCGGCGAGACAGCCGAGTCCAGTGTCTCGGGCGAGCCCGTGTAGCCCAGCGCCCGTGCCACCGTGGGCAGTTCGAGCAGCTCGGCGTGGGTCAGGGCGTCGAGCTCGGACAGCGCCTCGTCGACCGTGCGGGAACGCTTGGCCGTGGGCTCGGGGACGTAGTCCCGCACGACCAGCTCACGCTCGGGCTCCACGCCGGCGATCAGCTCGTCGAGCTGGAGGGCGAGCAGACGGCCGTCCGTGCCCAGCTCCACCACGTACTCGGCGATCTCCGTGGCGATGCGGCGCACCATCTCCAGGCGCTGGGCGACCGCCGAGACGTCCCGGACGGTGACCAGGTCCTCGATCTCCAGCGCCGACAGCGTGCCCGCGACCTCGTCGAGGCGGAGCTTGTAGCGCTCCAGGGTCGCCAGGGCCTGGTTGGCGCGGGACAGGATCGCCGCCGAGTCCTCCAGGACGCGCCGCTGGCCGTCCACGTACAGCGCGATCAGCCGCATCGACTGGGAGACCGAGACGACCGGGTAGCGGACCTGCTTGCTGACCCGGTCGGCGGTGCGGTGCCGGGTGCCCGTCTCCTCCGTCGGGATCCCCGGGTCGGGGACCAGCTGCACGCCCGCGCGCAGGATCTTCGACAGGTCCGAGGACAGCACGATGCCGCCGTCCAGCTTGCACAGCTCGCGCAGACGGGTCGCGGTGAACTCGACGTCCAGCACGAAGCCGCCGGTGCACAGCGCCTCGACCGTCTTGTCGGAGCCGAGCACGATGAGCCCGCCGGTGTTGCCCCGGAGCACCCGCTCCAGGCCGTCACGCAGGGCGGTGCCCGGTGCCACGGCGCTCAGAGAGGCGCGCATCAGGCCATCGGTACCGGCACTCCCACCGGACTTTCCGGGAGCTGCTGCCCGGTCGTTGGCTGCCACTGCACTCCTCCGGTCGCAGGTTCTGGGCGCCCCCGTGTCGCGCGCTTGGTTCGCACGGACGGGCGAGACCAGGGCAAAGTCTACCGGCGACCCTCCTCGTCCCGTGGGGCCTCTCTGCGACGGGACCGGGGAAGGACCCCCAGGGCGTCCCCTATGTCCGCGACTTCCCTCACCTTCATGCCCGGCGGGATCTTGCCGGGATCGCCCGGTACCAGCGCGTGTGTGAAGCCCAGACGGTGGGCTTCGGCCAGGCGGCGCTGCACGCCCGTGACGCGCCTCACCTCTCCGGCGAGCCCCACTTCGCCGATCGCCACGAGGTTCTTGGGGAGAGGTGTGTCACTCGCGGCGCTGGCGAGCGCGAGGGCGACGGCCAGGTCCGCAGCGGGCTCCGAGAGCCTCACCCCGCCGACCGTCGCGGAGTAGATGTCCCTTTTGCCCAAGGCGCTGATCCGGCCGCGCTGTTCCAGCACCGCCAGCATCATCGAGACGCGGGAGGTCTCCAGGCCCGAGGTCGTGCGGCGCGGGGAGGGGATCTGCGAGTCGACCGTGAGCGCCTGGACCTCGGCGACCAGCGGGCGGCGGCCCTCCAGGGTGACGGTCAGGCAGGTGCCCGGGACCGGCTCCGCCCGGCGGGTCAGGAACAGCCCGCTCGGATCCGCGAGGCCCGTGATGCCCTCGTCGTGCAGCTCGAAGCAGCCGACCTCGTCGGTGGTGCCGTAGCGGTTCTTGACGCCGCGCACGAGGCGCAGGCGGGCGTGCCGGTCGCCCTCGAAGTGCAGCACGACGTCGACCAGGTGCTCCAGCAGGCGGGGGCCGGCGATCGCGCCGTCCTTCGTGACGTGACCCACCAGGAGCGTGGACATGCCGCGGTCCTTGGAGGCCCGGATCAGGGCCCCGGCGACCTCGCGCACCTGGGCCATGCCGCCGGGCGCGCCGTCGATCTCCGGGGAGGCCACCGTCTGCACCGAGTCCATGACGAGCAGCGAGGGCTTCACCGCGTCCAAATGGCCCAGCACCGCGGCCAGATCCGTCTCGGCCGCCAGGTACAGATGGTCGTCGATGGCGCCGATGCGGTCGGCGCGCAGCCGGACCTGGCTCGCCGACTCCTCGCCCGTGACGTACAGCGTGCGGTGCTCGTCGCTCGCCGACTTGGCCGCCACGTCCAGCAGGAGCGTCGACTTGCCGACGCCCGGCTCGCCCGCGACCAGCACCACCGCCCCGGGGACCAGTCCGCCGCCGAGCACGCGGTCCAGCTCGGGCACGCCGGTGGGGCGGGCGGTGGCCTGGCGGCCGTCCACCTGGCCGATGGGCAGGGCGGAGGTGGTGACCCGGCCCGGCGTCGTCGTACGGACCGCGGGCGTGCCGTACTCCTCGACCGTCCCCCAGGCCTGGCACTCGGGGCAGCGGCCGAGCCACTTCGCCGTCTGCCAGCCGCACTCCGTGCAGCGGTAGGACGGGCGGTCCTTGGTGGATTTCGTACGGGCAGCCATGGACCGAACCGTAGCCGCCGCCACTGACATCGCGGGGACCGGTCGGCGGTCGCGGCACGCGCGCCAGGGTCCGCCACCCCGCGCCGACGGCGGAACGAAAGGTTCCTGGCCCCGTTTGAGGGATCGTTTCACCCTTACGGATTAAATGTGCCCAAGCCACCAGAAGCCGCCACTGTCGGCCCCCTACGGTCGCCGAATGATGAGCAGTACTCCGGAGATCCCGACCCGCTCGACCCGCACGGCCGGCGCACACCGGGCGCACCGGGAAGCGCGTGACCGCGGGGCGGCGCGCACGCTGGCGCAGCATCCGCCCGCGCGGTACGAGCCCTACCTGGACGGCCTGTTCACCTACTGCCTGTCGGTGCTCTGCGACCACGACACCGCGACCGCGGCCCTGGGCGACGCCCTCGCGGTCGCCGAACGCCGCGGCCGCCAGGTCCCCGCCGCCCCCGCCGACCGCAGGGCCTGGCTCTACGCGCTGGCCCGCTGGGCGTGCCTGCGCAAGCTGGCCGAGGCCAAGCAGAAACGTCAGAGCAGCCACGCGGCGGGCCGCACCGGGCGGGAGCGCACCGAGGGCCCGGACGCCCCGGCCGTCTCCGAGGAGGTCCGGGAGCGCCGCCGCCGCGAACTGGGCCTGCTGGCCTGGCCGGAGGCCGCCGGCACCACCCCGGAGCAGCGCGAGGCGCTCGAACTGGCCGTGCGCCACCACCTCGCCGCGCACGAGGTCGCCGCCGTCCTCGGCAAGGACGTGGCCGCCACCCGCGACCTGCTCGCCTCCGCCGCCTGCGAGGTGGAGCGCACGCGTGCCGCCCTCGCCGTCGTCGAGACCGGGGCCTGCCCGAGCGTGGCGCACCTCGTCGGGGACAACCGGCTCGTGCTCGGCACGGCCCTGCGCCGTGAACTCGTCCGGCACGTCGACGACTGCCCGCGCTGCCGCCGGACCGCCGAGCGCGCCATCCCCGGCCGCTGGCCCGGCACCAGCGTCACCCCGGCCGAACTGCCCGTCCTGCCCGCGCCCCGGGCGGCCCTGCACGTGGCCATGGCGCACCAGCCGCGCGCGCGGAGCGCCGCCCCCCGCTTCGACCGGCGCGGCTTCCCCATGGACCCCAAGGACCACGCCGCCCGCAGGGACCGCCTGCGCGCGCGTGCCGTCACCGCGACCGTCGTCGCCACCGTCGTGGCCGCCCCCGTGCTCGCCCTGTGGGCGGCCTACCGGGGCACCCCGGTAGGCGAGGCACAGGACGGCCGCTCCGCCTCCGCCCAGGAGAGCGACGACCCGCTCGGCCTGGACGGCGAGATGGCGGGCGGCGGCTACGAGAACACCGGCAACGCCAGTACCCGGCCCGGCCCCCGCTTCGGCGAGGACGGCGAGCCCGACGTCTCCGTGGAGGTCATCGGCGTCGCGGGCGCCGGACAGAAGGCCGCCCTGGAGGTCACCGCGGACAACAGCGGCGACACCACCCTCATCACCCTCACAGGCACCGGCAGCACCTCGGTGCGCTGGTCCGCCTCCACGGGAGCCGGCTGGCTCTACCTCAGCCGGTCCGCGGGCACGCTCCGCCCCGGCGAGTCGACGACGATCAAGGTGTACGTCGACCACCTGCGGGAGCCGTCCGGCCCCTGGCGCGCACAGGTGGCCGTCGCCCCGGTCGGCGCCGTCGTGCACATCGAGGGCTACGGCACCGCGCCGACGCCCTCCGCGCCCGGACCAGCCCCCCGGCCCAGCGGCCCGGCCGACCCGCCCCCGACCAGGCCCGATCCGACGCCCACGACATCCGCCCCGGACCCGGAGCCGACACCGACCACGCCGCCCCCGTCGCCCGACCCGGACCCCACGCCCACACCGACGCCCACGCCCGAACCGACGGAGCCGGCCACGGCCGAGCCGATGGCCGCGACCTCCGCGAGCTCCGCGCCCCCGGAGAGCGCGGACCCGAGCCCCTCCATGTCGTAGACGGGCCCGGGAAGCCCGGTGACCCGGTCCGCCGGCCGGTCAGGCCTGCGGACCGGCCGGATCCGCCGGATGCGGGGCCAGCAGCGGCAGCTGCGAGGCCAGCCGCTCCTCGCACAGCTCGACCAGCCGGTCGTAGCCGGCCTTGCCCATCAGCTCGATCAGCTCCGGCCGGTAGGAGACGTACACCGGCTCGCCCGCGCCGTGCGCCGAGGTCGCCGAGGTGCACCACCAGTGCAGGTCGTGCCCGCCCGGGCCCCAGCCGCGGCGGTCGTACTCACCGATCGACACCTGCAGCACGCGCGTGTCGTCGGGCCGGTCGATCCACTCGTACGTCCGCCGCACCGGCAGCTGCCAGCACACGTCCGGCTTGGTCTCCAGCGGCTCGCGGCCCTCCTTCAGGGCGAGGATGTGCAGCGAGCAGCCCGCGCCGCCCGGGAAGCCCGGCCGGTTCTGGAAGACGCAGGACCCCTGGAAGGGGCGCGTCTGGCGCTCGCCGTCCTCGTCCTCGGACACCCAGCCGTTCCTGGTGCCCTCGGCGTGGTGCTGCCAGATGTCCGGTGTCAGCCGCGCCACGTGCTCGGCGACGCGCTTCTCGTCGTCCTCGTCGGAGAAGTGGGCACCCAGACTGCAGCATCCGTCGTCCGCACGGCCGGCCTGGATGCCCTGGCAGCCGCTGCCGAAGATGCAGTTCCAGCGAGAGGTCAGCCATGTCAGATCGCAGCGGAACACCTGCTCCTCGTCCGCCGGATCAGGGAACTCCACCCACGCGCGCGCGAAGTCGAGGCCCTTCTCGTCGGGTTCCGCGGCACCGGGTGATTTGTCGCGCTTCGCCTTTTTCGTCTTTGGCACGAGTCCAGGGTACGGGCCTCTTACCCCCGCCGAGGACGGCCGGGGCCCCGGCTGGCAGTAGCGTTCCGTACATGAGACTCGGTGTCCTCGACGTGGGATCGAACACGGTGCATCTGCTCGTGGTGGACGCGCACCCCGGCGCGTGCCCGCTGCCCGCCCACTCGCACAAGGCGGAACTGCGCCTCGCCCAGCTCCTCGACGACGACGGCGCGATCGGCCCGCACGGCGTCGACCGGCTGGTCTCGGTCGTCCACAAGGCGCTGCAGGCGGCCGAGGACAAGGGCGTCGAGGAGGTGCTCCCGTTCGCGACCTCCGCCGTGCGCGAGGCCCGCAACGCCGACGACGTCCTCGCGCGCGTGCGCACCGAGACCGGCGTCGAGCTGCAGGTCCTCACCGGCGAGGAGGAGGCCCGGCTCACCTTCCTCGCCGCCCGCCGCTGGTTCGGCTGGTCGGCCGGGAAACTCCTGGTCCTGGACATCGGCGGCGGTTCCCTGGAGATCGCCTACGGCATGGACGAGGAGCCCGACGCGGCCGCCTCCCTGCCCCTGGGCGCGGGACGCCTGACCGCCGGCTGGCTCCCGGGGGACCCGCCCGACGCCAACGACGTCCGCGCCCTGCGCCGCCACGTCCGTACGGAGATCGCCCGCACGGTCGGCGAGTTCAGCCGCCTCGGCGCCCCCGACCACGTCGTCGCCACCTCCAAGACCTTCAAGCAGCTCGCCCGCATCGCCGGCGCCGCCCGCTCCGCCGAGGGCCTCTACGTCCAGCGCGAGCTCAAGCGGGAGTCCCTGGAGGGCTGGGTCCCGCGGCTGTCCGGCATGACGGAGCGGGAACGGGCGGAACTCCCCGGAGTCTCCGAGGGCCGGGCGGGCCAGCTGCTGGCGGGCGCGCTCGTCGCCGAGGCCGCCATGGACCTCTTCGGTGTGGAGCGCCTGGAGATCTGCCCGTGGGCGCTCAGGGAGGGCGTGATCCTGCGCAAACTGGATCACATGGAGTCGGCGTAGGGCGCGAGGGGCGCGGGGCCGTGCCGGCGGACGGCTCCCCGGCGTGACCGGCGCCACGGTCCGCCCCGCCGTGCACGTGGCAATCACCACAACGGCGAACGGGCACCCCACGACCTCCCCACCCCACCCCGTAATCTGTGCTGCATGGCAGAGCCAGCCGTAAAGATCCCGGACGCGAAGGTCGCCCTCTCGACGGCCTCGGTCTACCCGGAGTCGACGGCCACGGCCTTCGAGATCGCCGCGCGCCTCGGCTACGACGGAGTCGAGGTCATGGTCTGGACCGATCCGGTCAGCCAGGACATCGAGGCCCTGCGCAGACTCAGTGACTACCACCGGATCCCGGTCCTGGCCGTGCACGCGCCCTGCCTGCTCATCACGCAGCGGGTCTGGTCCACCGACCCCTGGACCAAGCTCCAGCGGGCCCGTGCGGCGGCGGAGAAGCTCGACGCGAGCACGGTCGTGGTCCACCCGCCGTTCCGCTGGCAGCGCCAGTACGCGCGGGACTTCGTCACCGGGATCTGGCGCATGGCGAACGAGACGGACGTGCGCTTCGCCGTCGAGAACATGTACCCCTGGCGCTACCGCGACCGCGAGATGCTCGCCTACGCCCCCGACTGGGACGTCACCAAGGACGACTACCGGCACTTCACGATCGACCTCAGCCACACCGCGACGGCCCGTACCGACGCGCTGGACATGGTCGACCGCATGGGGGACCGCCTCGGCCACGTCCACCTCGCCGACGGCCGCGGTTCCGCCAAGGACGAGCACCTGGTCCCCGGCCGCGGCACCCAGCCCTGCGCCGAGGTGCTGGAACGGCTCGCGCTGACCGGCTTCGACGGGCACGTCGTGATCGAGGTCAACACCCGCCGCGCCATGTCGAGCGCCGAGCGGGAGGCCGACCTCGCCGAGGCGCTGGCCTTCACCCGCCTCCACCTGGCGTCGGCGGCGAAGGTGCCACGCCGATGACCGACCCGGCCGGCCCCGCCGCCCGCCGCCGCGGGCGCCCCCCGCGCACCGAGTCGGCGGGCACCCGGGAACGCATCCTCACCGCCGCCCGCGACGAGTTCTCCGAGCGCGGCTACGAGAAGACCTCCATCCGCGGCGTCGCCAAGGCGGCCGGGGTGGACCCGGCCCTGGTGCACCACTACTTCGGCACGAAGGAGCAGGTCTTCGAGGCGGCGATCACCCAGTCCTTCGGCCCCGCCCTGCAGGCGCCCAAGGCCGTCGAGGAGGGCCCGCTCGACGGCGTGGGGGAGCGGCTGGCCCGCTTCTTCTTCGGCGTCTGGGAGAACCCGGCGACCCGCGCGCCCCTGCTCGCCATCGTCCGCTCGGCCGTCACCAACGACACCGCGGCCGCCGTCTTCCGCCGGATCATCGCCACCCAGGTGCTGCGCCGCATCGCCGTACGGCTGGACCTGCCCGACGCGGAACTGCGGGCCGAGCTGGCCGCCGCCCAGCTCGTGGGCACGGCGGTCCTGCGCTACGTCATCAAGGTCGAGCCGCTGGCCTCGGCGGACCCGGAGCAGATCATCGCGCGGCTGGCCCCGGTCGTGCAGGGGCACCTGACCGGTCCGTAGCCCGCGCGCGGGCCGAGACGGTCATCAGCCGGCGAGCGGGCCGAGACAGTCATCAGCCAGCGAGCGGGCCGAGACAGTCGTCAGCCCGTGCGCGAGCCGAGACAGTCATCCCGCATTCCGGACACACCGTCCCGCCCACTGGATGACCGGCGTACGCTCGGTAGCAGTCAGAAATCTCCGAATCCTCTGACGCAGTCTCTGAAGGAGCGAGCGACGATGCCCGAGCTGAGGTCCCGCACAGTCACCCACGGCCGCAACATGGCGGGCGCCCGCGCCCTGATGCGCGCCTCCGGTGTACCCGGTGCGGACATCGGCCGCAAGCCGATCATCGCGGTCGCCAACAGCTTCACGGAGTTCGTCCCCGGTCACACGCACCTGGCGCCGGTCGGCCGGATCGTCAGCGAGGCGGTGGTCGAGGCCGGCGGCATCCCGCGGGAGTTCAACACCATCGCCGTGGACGACGGCATCGCCATGGGCCACGGCGGCATGCTCTACTCGCTGCCCTCGCGCGACCTGATCGCGGACAGCGTGGAGTACATGGTCGAGGCGCACTGCGCCGACGCCCTGATCTGCATCTCCAACTGCGACAAGATCACCCCGGGCATGCTCAACGCGGCCCTGCGCCTGAACATCCCGACGGTCTTCGTCTCGGGCGGCCCGATGGAGTCCGGCCGCGCCACCCTCGTCGACGGCACGGTCCGCACGCTCGACCTGGTCGACGCGATCTCCGACGCCGTGAACGACAAGATCTCGGACGAGGACATCCTCCGTATCGAGGAGAACGCCTGCCCGACCTGCGGCTCCTGTTCCGGCATGTTCACCGCCAACTCGATGAACTGCCTGACCGAGGCCATCGGCCTGTCCCTGCCGGGCAACGGCTCGGTCCTCGCCACGCACACGGCCCGCAAGCAGCTGTACGTCAACGCGGCGAAGACCGTCATGGACATCACCCGCCGCTACTACGAGCAGGACGACGAGACGGTCCTGCCGCGCAGCGTGGCGTCCTTCGCGGCCTTCGAGAACGCCATGGCGCTCGACATCGCCATGGGCGGCTCCACCAACACGATCCTGCACCTGCTGGCCGCCGCCCAGGAGGCGGGTGTCCCCTTCGGCCTGGAGGAGATCAACGACGTCTCCCGCCGCGTGCCGTGCCTGGCCAAGGTCGCCCCGAACGTCGCCAAGGACCGCACGTACTACATGGAGGACGTGCACCGCGCCGGCGGCATCCCCGCCCTGCTGGGCGAGCTGCACCGCGCGGGCCTGCTCAACGAGGACGTGCACTCCGTCCACAGCCCGTCCCTCGCCGACTGGCTGAAGACCTGGGACGTGCGCGGCGGCTCCCCGTCCGCCGAGGCCGTCGAGCTGTGGCACGCGGCGCCCGGCTGCGTCCGTTCCGCCGAGGCCTTCTCGCAGTCCGAGCGCTGGGAGGCGCTGGACGAGGACGCCGAGGGCGGCTGCATCCGCTCCGTCGAGCACGCCTACTCCAAGGACGGCGGCCTCGCGGTCCTCAAGGGCAATCTGGCCGTGGACGGCTGCGTGGTGAAGACGGCCGGCGTCGACGAGTCCATCTGGACCTTCGAGGGCCCGGCGGTGGTCTGCGAGTCGCAGGAGGAGGCCGTCCAGAAGATCCTCACCCAGCAGGTCAAGGACGGCGACGTCGTCGTCATCCGCTACGAGGGCCCCAAGGGCGGCCCCGGTATGCAGGAGATGCTCTACCCGACCTCGTACCTGAAGGGCCGCGGCCTCGGCAAGACCTGCGCGCTGGTCACGGACGGCCGCTTCTCCGGCGGCACCTCGGGCCTGTCCATCGGCCACGCCTCGCCCGAGGCGGCCGCGGGCGGCACGATCGCCCTCGTCGAGGACGGCGACCGCATCCGCATCGACATCCCGAACCGCTCGATCGACCTGCTGGTCGACGACGCCGAACTGGCCCGCCGCGAGCAGGCCCTGAACGGCGTGTACGCCCCGAAGAACCGCGACCGCAAGGTCTCGGCCGCCCTGCGCGCCTACGCGGCGATGGCGACCAGCGCGGACAAGGGCGCGGTGCGCGACGTCACGAAGCTCGGCTGAGTCCCCTCTCGCGACGAGGGCCGCTTCCCACAAAATCACCGCAGAGGGGGGCGGTCCTCGCGCGTGTCCGCCTCCGCCCCGGCCGGGGCCCTACCAGGCGGCGGGGTCGCGCCCGTTGACGGCGAAGACGGACCCGTCCGGCGCGGTGGCGTAGACCCGGTCACCGGCGAGCAGGGGCTCGGTGAGCACCGCGGGAACCCGGTCCGACCGTGCGCCCAGCCGCGGTGAGGTCTGCCCGGCGAGCTTCCCGCGCCGGGCGTCCACGGCGAGCAGCCGCCCGTCCGGGGTGGTGACGTACACGTACCGGTCACCGGCGACGGGCGTGGAGCCGCGGGTGACGCCGATCTCCAGGTTCCACAGCCGTTCGCGGGTGCCCAGGTCGACGGCGGTGAGGGAGCCGCCGGCCGCCATGAGGAAGGCCACGTTCCCGCGCACGGTGCCACGAGCCTGCTGCAGGGGGACGGTGAGCGGCACCCGTCGCGTCTCCTCGCTGTCCGGGGTGTGGCGGACCACCGCCGTCGCGTCGCCCCGTGTCGCGTCGACGGCCAGCAGGAACATCGACCCGTCCGCCGTGCCGAAGGGCTCCAGCGTCCCCTCCAGCCGGGCGTCCCACCGCACGTCTCCCGTCTCCGGGTCCACCGCGGTGACGCGGGTGCCCGACCCGTCGGCCGACGTGCTCGCGGCGTAGGCCAGCGGGTCACCGGCGAAGGTGGTGAAGTAGGGCGTCTGGTGACCGGGGATCCGGTGGCTCCACCGCGGATCACCGGAGGCGCTGTCGACGCCGGTGACCACCCCGTCCGTACCGGTGAGCAGGAGCATGCCACCGGCCGCCGCCACGCCGTTGTTCGCGGGCACGTCCCGCTCCCACCGGACCTCGCCCGAGTCCGGGTCGAGCGCCTCCAGGTGAGGCCCCTGGCCCAGCGCGGGCTGGACGAGCCCGCCGGTCAGCACCGGCGGCCCGCTCCTGGGGCCCCCGCCGACGGGATGCCGCCACTGCACGCGCCCGTCGGACGGGTCCAGGGCGAAGACCAGCCCCGGCACGCCGCAGAGCAACCGCCCCGCCCCCTGGGAGCACCGGGGCGTTCCCTTGCCGGACGCGGGCGTCGCCTCCCACCCGTTGAACGCGGCGGACGTCGTCCGCGGGGCCGCGGCGGGCGGTGCACCGCCGTCGCCGCCGCCCGGCGGGAGCGACAGCAGGGCCCCGGCGACGGCCAGGCCGAGCGCCCCGGCCCCGAGTGCCGCCCGCCTGCCGAGGCGCCTGCCCCGCTCGCGCCCGGCCGTCGCCTCGGGGGCGGGCCCCTCCGCGGCGGGCTCCTGCGGAACGGGCTCCTGCGGAACGGGCTCCTGCGGAACGGACTCCGGCGAGGCGGACTCCCCGGCGCAGGGCTGCCGCGCCGGAACGTCGTCCGCCCGCTGCGCGGGTATGAACAACTGCGTGTCGTACGACGCCGCGACCGAGCGCAGTTCCCGCATCAGCTCGTCCGGCGTGGGCCGCTCCTCCGGCTCCTTGGCCAGACAGCGCAGCACCAGCGGCGCGATCTCCTCCGGCACACCGGACAGGTCGGGTTCGTCGTGCACGACCTGGTAGGCGACGACGTAGGGGCTGTCGGAGTCGAACGGCCCGCGCCCCGTGGCCGCGTGCACCATCACCGACCCGAGCGCGAAGACGTCGGCGGCCGGACCCACGTCCCGCGGACGCCGGAACTGCTCGGGCGCCATGAAGGGCGGCGTACCGATCAACTTGCCGGTCTCGGTGCGCAGTTCGCTGTCCGACGGCCGGGAGATGCCGAAGTCGATGACCTTCGGCCCGTCCTCGGCGAGCAGGACGTTGCTGGGCTTCAGATCCCGGTGGACGACGCCGGCCCGATGGATGTCGCGCAGTGCCTCCGCCAGCCCGGCCATCAGGCGACGCAGCTGAGCCGTCGTCATGGGCCCGTTCCGCTTCACCTCCTCGGAGAGGGTCGGACCCGGGATGAACACGGTGGCCATCCACGGCCGTACGGCCTCCGGGTCGGCGTCCACCACGGATGCCGTGAAGGCCCCGCTCACCCTGCGCGCCGCCGCCACCTCCTGGCGGAAACGCCCCCTGAAGTCGGGGTCGTTGGCGTACTGGGCGTGCACCACCTTCACCGCGAGTTTCATCCCGGACGTGCTCCGGGCGAGGTGCACCACACCCATGCCGCCGGAGCCCAGGCAGGTCTCCAGCCGGTAGTGGCCGACGCTTTCGGGAAGTTCCGCTTCCGGTCCCGCTCCGGCGTCCCGCTGTGGCGCCATGGGACCACCCCCGTGCTGTTCGTCCGCGTGCGCGACGCACGGAGCCTAGTCGATGACTCGTACGAGACAGAGGCGGCTTGCTAGCCTCCCCGCACGGGTCACGCACAGGTGTTTCATTCCGTGACGCGGGGGAATCAACGGGGCCCCATGGCAGTCATGGGGTGCAACGGGGGAGGTTTTTTCATGTCTGTCGATCACGTGGAAGCACTCGAAGGCGGGGACGGGGCCGAGGCGGAGGTCGCCACCATGGCGGCATCGGCCCTGCCCTCCTACCCGGTCGCCCCGGGCGTCCGGCTGAACGTCCGCAGCGGTCCCGGCACCGGCTACTCCGTGGTCCGGGTCCTGCCCGAGGGCGCCAGGGTGACCATCTACTGCCAGACACCGGGCACGACGGTCTCCGGTCCCTACGGCACCTCCAACATCTGGGACAACATCGGCGACGGCCAGTACGTCGCGGACGTCTACGTGCGCACGGGCAGCGACGGCTACGTCCGCCCGCGCTGCGGCTGACACCGACGGAGCCCGCGGCACGCCCGGCGCCATAATCGACTCGTGAGAGACGAACCCGGCACCCCGGTCACCCCCGCGGGCTCCCCGGCCGGCACCACCGGCCCCCGCCCCGAGCCCCTGCGCTTCTTCGGCACGACCTGGCTCCACCACGACCACGGCTACACGGCCCGCCGCATCGCGGTCTCCGCCGGTTCGCTCACCGCCGCCGCCGTCTCCTGCCTCGTCCTGCGCCTCGCCTACCAGGGCCTCCGCCTCGCCGCGATCGGCGGCTTCGTCACGCTCCTCATGGTCGTGATGTTCGCGATCTGCAGCGCCCTGGCCTTCCGCCACACCTGGGACGGCTTCACCCGCCGCCCCGACCCCGAACGCCAGGCGTCCCTCCGCGGGCTCCTCGCCGTCGGCTTCGTCGGCTCCCTCCTCGCCTACTTCTTCCGCTCCCTCACCGAGGCCCCCGGAGAGAGGCTGCACCGCGAGGAGTACGACGCGGCCCGCGCGCGGCACGCCAAGCGCGCCACCCGCCGCTCGGGCAACCCGTCGAAGTCGAAGAAGCGCCGCGCCTGACTCACGCGCCCCGCACGGCCGTCGGGCACGGCCACATGGCTGCATGACCATGACCGAACCCGCCCACGACCCGACCGGAGCCGTCCCCACCCCCGAGCCCTCCGCCCGCGGCGCGCACTTGAGCGGCGTGGAACCCGGCGCCGGAATGGCGGCCCGGTTCCGTCGCACCTCCCGCACCTCCCCCTCGTCCGCGGCACCGGCGACGCCCTTCCCCTGGTCACCGCCTCCCTGGACCTCGTCACCCGCGCCCAGGCCTGGCACTGGACCGGCCCCGACCGCGCCGCCCCCGAGGCCCTGCGCCTCGGCGGCGCCCTCGCCCCGTGGTGGAACACCGACGCCGTCGGCGTCCCCTGGCTCGCCGAAGCCGCCACCCACTTCCCCCGCCCGCCGTGCTTGACGCGCCCCGCACCCGGGAGCATTATTCATCACATGATGAATAATGCTCCCGGCTCACCACGCCCCGACCCGTCACAGCCCGGCGCACCCACGCAACCGCCCGCCGCCGAGGAGGCCGCGGCGGCCGCCGTCCACGCCGACCACCTCACCGTCGTCCGCGGCTCCCGCACCGTCCTGCGCGACCTCGCCTTCACCGTCCCCCGCGGCCAGATCACCGGCCTCCTCGGCCCCTCCGGCTGCGGCAAATCCACCCTCATGCGCGCCATCGTCGGCACCCAGGCCAAGGTCACCGGCACCCTCGACGTCCTCGGCCGCCCCGCCGGCCACCCCACCCTGCGCACCCGCATCGGCTACGTCACCCAGGCCCCGTCCGTCTACGACGACCTGACGGTCCGCCAGAACCTCGACTACTTCGCCGCGATCCTCGACCCCGGCCGGCACGCCTCCGGCCGCCGCCACGACAACGTCAGCCGGGCCATCGCCGACGTCGACCTCACCAGCCACACCGACGCCCTGGCCGGCACCCTCTCCGGCGGCCAGCGCAGCCGCGTCTCCCTGGCCGTCGCCCTCCTCGGCACCCCCGAACTCCTGGTCCTCGACGAACCGACCGTCGGCCTCGACCCGGTCCTGCGCCGCGACCTGTGGAACCTCTTCCACGCCATCGCCGCCGACCGCGGCGCCACCCTGCTCGTCTCCTCCCACGTCATGGACGAGGCCGAGCGCTGCCACCGCCTCCTCCTCATGCGCGAGGGCGAGCTCCTCGCCGACGACAGCCCCGACGCCCTGCGCGACCGCACCGGCGCGGAAACGGTCGAGGAGGCCTTCCTGCACCTCGTCGACGAGGCGAAGGCGGCAGCCCGCACGAAGGAGACAACGCGATGACCACGACGCCCGCCCCCGCCCCCGCGGCCCCCCGGGCCCTGAACGCCTCCCGCACCACCGCCACCGCGGCCCGGGTCCTGCGCCAGCTCGTCCACGACCCCCGCACCATCGCGCTGCTCTTCCTCGTCCCGTGCCTGATGCTGCTCCTGCTGCGCTACGTCTACGACGGCAGCCCCCGCACCTTCGACAACATCGGCGCGTCCCTCCTCGGCATCTTCCCGCTGATCACGATGTTCCTCGTGACGTCCATCGCCACCCTGCGCGAACGCACCTCGGGCACCCTCGAACGCCTCCTCGCCATGCCCCTCGGCAAGGGCGACCTCATCGCCGGCTACGCCCTCGCCTTCGGCGGCTTCGCGATCGTCCAGTCCGCCCTGGCCACGGGCCTCGCCCTGTGGTTCCTCGGCCTCGACGTGACCGGCAGCCCCTGGCTGCTGCTGCTCGTGGCCCTGCTCGACGCCCTCCTCGGCACGGCCCTCGGCCTGTTCGTCTCGGCGTTCGCGGCGTCGGAGTTCCAGGCGGTGCAGTTCATGCCCGCGGTGATCTTCCCCCAGCTGCTCCTGTGCGGCCTGTTCACCCCGCGCGACAACATGCACCCGGTCCTGGAGGGCATCTCCGACGTCCTGCCCATGTCCTACGCGGTGGACGGCATGAACGAGGTCCTGCGCCACTCCGACATGACGGCCGTCTTCGTCCGGGACGTCCTGATCGTCGCCGGCTGCGCCCTGCTGGTCCTGGCCCTCGGAGCGGCGACCCTGCGACGCCGCACGGAGTAGGCCGCGCGGCCCACCGGAAGACCCGCGTCCGCACGCGGAAAGCACGCGGAAAGCACGCGGAACGCCCGCGCCCCGCACGACATCCCGCCCACCGGACACACCCCCGCCGCACCACCGCCGGGTGCGAGGATGAACCCGGACGACGCAACCCCGGGAGGACACCCCAGCCATGCCCCAGAAAGTCGCGGTCCTCGGCACCGGCAAGATCGGCGAAGCCCTGCTCAGCGGAATGATCCGCGCCGGCTGGTCCCCGGCCGACCTCCTGGTCACCGCCCGCCGCCAGGAACGAGCCGACGAACTCCGCACCCGCTACGGCGTCACCCCGGTCACCAACCCCGAGGCCGCCAAGTCCGCCGACACCCTGATCCTCACGGTCAAGCCGCAGGACATGGGCACCCTCCTCGACGAGCTGGCCCCCCACATCCCCGCCGACCGCCTGGTCATCAGCGGCGCCGCCGGCATCCCCACGGCCTACTTCGAGGAGCGCCTGGCCCCCGGCACCCCGGTCGTCCGCGTCATGACGAACACCCCCGCCCTCGTCGACGAGGCGATGTCCGTCATCTCCGCCGGCACCCACGCCACCGCCGACCACCTCGCCCACACCGAGGAGATCTTCGGCGCCGTCGGCAAGACCCTGCGCGTCCCCGAGTCCCAGCAGGACGCCTGCACCGCCCTCTCCGGCTCCGGCCCGGCCTACTTCTTCTACCTGGTCGAGGCCATGACCGACGCCGGCATCCTCCTGGGCCTGCCCCGCGACAAGGCCCACGACCTCATCGTCCAGTCCGCCATCGGCGCCGCGACGATGCTCCGCGACAGCGGCGAACACCCGGTCAAGCTCCGCGAGAACGTCACGTCCCCCGCCGGCACGACGATCAACGCCATCCGCGAACTCGAGAACCACGGCGTACGAGCCGCCCTCATCGCCGCCCTCGAAGCCGCCCGCGACCGCAGCCGAGCCCTGGCCTCCGGCAACAACAGCTGAGCGCCGAAGGGGGCGGGCCGATCACCCGCCCCCGCGGCCACCTCACCTCACACCGTCACCACGGCCCCGGCACCGGCCGTCTCCGCCACCGGGGGCAGCAACCCGATCGCGCGATACGCACCGTCCACCGTCGGCCGGGCCGTCCGCCGGGCCCGCTCCGCGCCGTCCCGCAGCACCGCCTCCACGAAGCCGGGATCCGCGGACAACTCCTTGTGCCGCGCCCGCAGCGGCCGCAGCACCTCGACGACGGCCTCCGCGGTGTCCCTCTTCAGCTCCCCGTACGACCCGTACGCCCCGGCCAGCTCCTCGGGACTCCCGCCGGCGCACGCGGCCAGGATCTCCAGCAGATTGGCGAGCCCCGGCCGCCCCTCCCGGTCGTACACGACCTCGCGCCCGCTGTCGGTCACCGCGCGCATGACCTTCTTCCGCACCACGTCCGGCTCGTCCAGCAGATGGACGATCCCCGGCCCGGTGTCGTCGCTCTTGCCCATCTTCGACGCCGGATCCTGCAGGTTCATCACCCGCGCCGCCACCCCCGGCCGCGTGGCCCGGGGCACCACGAACGTGTGGCCGTACCGCTGGTTGAACCGCACGGCCAGATCCCGTGCGAGTTCCACGTGCTGCCGCTGATCGTCCCCGACCGGCACCTCGTCGGTCCCGTACGCCAGGATGTCCGCGGCCATCAGCACGGGATACGTCAGCAGCGACAGCCGCACACTCCCGCCCCGCCGCTGCTCCCGCGCGGCCTTCTCCTTGTACTGGATCATCCGCCGCATCTCACCGTCGGTCGCCACGCACTCCAGCACGTACGACAGCCGCGCGTGCTCGTCGACGTGACTCTGCACGAACACCGTGCACCGCTCCGGATCCAGCCCGGACGCCAGCAGCAGGGTCGCCGCCTGGCGACTGAGCCGGCGCACCCGCGCCGGATCGTGGTCCACGGTCAGCGCGTGCAGATCGACCACGCAGAACAAGGCGTCGGACCGGTGCTGATCCACGGCGGCCCACCGCCGCATGGCTCCCAGATAGTTCCCCAGCGTCAGATGCCCCGTCGGCTTGACCCCGCTGAAGACCCGCGTCATCTCTCTCCTCCACCTTCCGGTCGGGACCGCCGCCCGAGCGGCCGCCCCTCGGTGGTCCCGGAGGGAGAAACACGAACGGCCGCCGAAGCGGCGGCCGTGAGTGCATACGTGAGGACGGCCGCCGTCAGGCGGCCCGCCAGGACTGGCTGCACGTACGCGTCGTCATGCGGCCCACCGTACGCCCCCGGGGCGCGGTCCGCCCCTGAGTTGACACGCCCGGAGCCCATCCGTACTGTTCTCCGAGTTGTCCGACGTGAGCGCCGACCCCGGTCGGTCCCCGGACAGCCATCCCGCAAGTACCCACCCACTTCGACGTGCAGTACGTATGCCGTCGTTTCCTTGGCGTGCGTATTTACGGAATGAGGAATACCCGTTCGAAAGGACGAGGCCCCCGATTAGGTCGGGAGCCAGGGAATCCGCTAAAGTCTCACCACGTCGGAACGGCCCAACAGCCGCGAAGACAAGCCCCTCTGACTGGGAATCAGGCCCGAAAGGATCTGATAGAGTCGGAACCGCCGGAAAGGGAAACGCGGAAGCGGGAACCTGGAAAGCACCGAGGAAATCGGATCGGAAAGATCTGATAGAGTCGGAAACGCAAG
>NZ_JBEXOM010000040.1:0-30683 GCF_040611555.1 Streptomyces sp. NPDC006624
CCGGCCTCCTGCCCGGCGACGGGAATGACGCCCCGGACCTCGCGCCGCCAGGACGCCGGGGCCGGCCCGGGCAGACCCAGGCCGTCACGACGCTGCGCGCATACCGGATACAGGCCCGGTTGCTGCGAGCCCTGGCCGAGCCCGACGTCGCCGGTGCGCGGAAACTGATCGCCGTCGTACGTGAACGCATCGCAGCCGGGAAGAACCCGCAGACGCGTGCCCAGTGGCAACCCATACTGGGCGGCGCGTATGCCCTGGCCGAGATGACATCCGGCCAGGGCACTGCCGCGCAGGACGGGATCGAGGCCCTCGATGAGGCGATCCGGGGCGGCACAGGCTCCGAGGGCCCGCAGCGCACGCTGCGCACGGCCCGCCTCGCCGCCACCCTGGCCATCGGAGAGCAACAGTGGGCAGCGGCTGAACAAACGCTGAAGGAGGCGCTGCGGCAGATCCACACCCTGCGCACCCACGGCATCCCCGAGACCACCCGGCACGCCTGGCTCCAGCAAGGCCGCACCCTCGTCGGGGACCTGGTGACCTGCCTGGCCACCCTGAACCGGGCGGAAAAGGCCGCGGTGGCCATCGAGGAACACCGGGCGGTGCTGCTGTCGGAGGCGCTCGGCGACCGGGCGGAATCCGTGGGGCTGGAGCAAGTCGCCCCGACACTCGCCCGCGACTACAGGACGGCCGCCCGGGAGCTGCACCGGTTCGACGGGAGCGCCGAGACCCACCGCGGCGACTTGCGTACCGTTTCTGTGGATCCCCTGAAGTCCTCCGGCACACGTGTGTTTGATGCGCCTCCCGCGCAGGCCGCAGCGATCCGGGCCCGCTCCGCCACACGAGCCGGGACGTGCCACACAAGGCCGCCGTTCCTCATGTGTGATGAACTGTGGCCCGGTTGCGGGACGTTGCTCTCGTTTCGAACAAGAGAGCGGGAGGGCCCGTGGACCTTGGTGGGGGGATGTGGCAGCGACTGACCGCCGTGGTGCTCGTCATGGCGGTGGCGGCCGGGTGTACGGGGCAGGGCGAAGGCGCGGGCGGCGGAAACGACGAAGACCTGCTGCGGAACCACGACTGGACGCAGATGCCGGGCACCACCGCGCACAACGACATCCTGCGGGTCAGCGCATTGGATCGGCAGATCGTGGAGCAGGACTCCTCAGGCGGCCAGCCCAACCCCCCGCTGAACCTGGCCGGCCCGCATCTCAGGTCCGATGGCGACTTCACCGTCACCGCGCGCATGTCGGGTGTGGGTGACGATGGCGGCGACTCATGGCTGCGGCCGTACGGACGGGTACCGGTCATCTACGACGAGTGGCGGCAGGAGCGGCCCTCACTCCGCATCGGCGTGAGCGCCGACGGACAAGTGAAGGTACAGATATGGGACGGCGAGGGCGATGAGCCGGCCACCTCCAAGGATTTCGACTGCGGCTGCTCCGGGACGGTGACGCTCGTCGTGTCGAGCATCGGTGACACCTTCCGCGTGAAAGCCGACGGGCGGCGGCTGGGAACCGTGCGGGACCCGGGGGTGTTCGCCGAGGGCACTGTCTGGTTCGGTCTGGAGGCGGACACGGGCGCAGACGAGCGCCGCGAGGGATGGCGTCTGACGCAGCTGATCGCGCGGGCAGAGAGCGGTGACTCGCTCCGCGTGATCAAGGCGCCGCAGCTACGCCAGGAGCAGTCCGACGACTCGCTGCGTGCGCGGGCCGCAGACGTGGGGCGGCCGTTCGACGTCGGCGCCGCCCTGGCCGAGAACCCGCTGCTCACCGACTCACGCTACCGGGCGCTCGCGGGGAGCCAGTTCTCCATGCTCACTCCGGAGAACGCGTTCAAGCCACAGTTCCTCCACCCACGCCGGGGCGTCTACGACTTCCGCGACGCGGACCTACTCGTACGCTTCGCCCGTGCAAACGACATGAAGGTGCACGCGCACACTCTCGTCTGGCACGAGGCTCTGCCCAACTGGATGCGGGAGAACGACGACCCCGAGGAGGTGCGCCGGACCATGCTGCGGCACATCGCCGTGGTCGCCGGGCACTTCAAGGGAAAGGTCGCGGAATGGGATGTGGTCAACGAGCCCATGTCCGACGACGAGAAGAGCTACACCAACGGGGATCTCGGTCTGCGCTCCGAGCAGAGCCCGTGGTTCGAGGCCATGGGCGAGGAGTACATCGACGAGGCGTTCAGGGCCGCCCACCGGGCCGATCCGAAGGCACGGCTGTTCCTCAACGAGTACGGCATCGAGGAGGAAGGCGAGCGGTGGGACGCCCTTTACGATCTGGTCAAGCGGCTCAAGGAACGCGGCGTACCGATCGACGGCGTGGGTTTCCAGAACTATGAGTACGCACCCGCCGACCGCATCGACCCGGAGACCTTCCGCAGCCATGTGCGGGATCTGGCGGAGCTCGGGGTTCAGGCGCGGGTGTCGGAGATGGACGTCCCCATAGGTGAGGACGAGGAGGACGGGCGGCAGACCCAGGCTGATGAGATGGCGGGCAAGCTGCGGGTCTGCCTGGAGGAGCCGAACTGCACATCGTTCTCCACATGGGGATTCACCGACCGGTACGGTTCCACCGCCGACACCAAGATCTACCCTCCGCGCACGGCCGATTCCCTGCCATGGGACGCGGCCCTGCGGCCGAAGCCGGCGTACGAGCACCTGCTCGAGGCCTTTGACGAGGCGTGAGGCGATCGCGTTCGTGGCCACCTCGGGCTGCACGTGGCAGCAGTTGCCCGCTGCGTCGTTCGGCCCGTCCGGGGCGACGGCTCACCGCCGTTTTGCCGAGTGGACGAAGGCCAGGGTGCGGGCCAAGCTCCACCGCCTGGTCCTCGACGAACTCGGCGCCCGCGGCGAGTTGGACTGGTCCCGCTGCGCGATCGACTCGGTGAACATGCGGGCCCTGAAAAAGGGGGACCTGACAGGCCCGAATCCTGTTGACCGGGGCAAGTACGGATCGAAGATCCATTTGATCACCGAGCGGGCGGGTCCGCCCCTGTCCGTCGGAATCTCCGGGGCGAACCTGCACGACAGCCAGGCACTGATTCACCTGGTGAAGGGCATACCACCGATCCGCTCCCGCCGCGGGCGGCGGCGACGCAAGCCGGACAAGCTCCACGCAGACAAGGGCTACGACTATCCTCACCTGCGGCGATGGTTACGAGAGCGCGGCATTAAGCACCGCATCGCCCGCAAGGGGATCGAGACCTCGCAGCGGCTCGGCCGCCACCGCTGGACCATCGAGCGAACCATGTCCAGGCTCGCCGGCTGCCGCCGCCTCCACCGCCGCTATGAGCGCAAGGCCGAGCACTTCCTCGCCTTCACGAGCATCGCCTGCACCCTCATCTGTTATCGGCGGGTCGGCTGCTGATGTGGGCCTGCAACAATTTCACGGCGAGGTAGTGGCCGTAGTGATTGGCCATGTCCATGGGGGTGCGGCCGTCTGGGTCTGCGAGCTCCGGATCAGCCCCGAAGGCCAGCAACACGGCCGTGGTGTGCACAGTCAACGGCTGCCCGCTCTGCAGGGAGCCATCACCCTCAGTGTCGATTGCGTGCGTCAGCAGCGTCACATTACTGAAGACCTCGTCGGGATCGGAACCAGCGGCCAGCAACCGAGCCAGGGCCTCAGCATCCTCCTGCTCGACCGCTTGATGCGCGGGTGTCCAGTAGTCGCTCACCACGACATTCAACCGTCCCCACAGCACGCCTGCCAGCGACTGTCTACGTCATTAGCCACCAATTGAGATGGCGTCCTGATCCCTTCGGCGAGGCAAGTGCTAGCCGTGCAGCCAACTGCCGTATGGCGCAGTGTCCACGAGCTGGTACAGCCCGAGAGCAGCAGCCCCGAGGACGATCAGGAAGAGCCCGGAGCGCAGGCAGGCCGGACCGACGACGGTGACCGAGGCGGCTTGGGTCGTGAGCGTGCGCCAGTCCCGCAGGCGTCGGATGTCCCCCGCGCTGGCCCACCAGAAGCCAGCACCGACCACACCGAGGCCGAGGCCGAAGAGTCCGGCGATCGCGCCGACGACGGCTAGGAACTCTTCCCGGTCGCTGTGGCCGCTGATACTCAAGGTCGCCACCATGAGCGGCACCGTGCCCAGCAAGCCGAAGGTCACCGCTCGCCGCGCAACGTCCGCCGGCCGCAGTCGCGGCAGCATCACGCCATCTCGGTCCAAAACCATGGCCAGCACCCTAGCCCGCCTGCGGTGATCAGGGCCTTGCGCACGTCCCGGGTGGGGCGCTCGCGGGCGGGAGGTGGCCGATCGCGGACAGGAGGCTGCGGGCGTGCCGGCGGACGGTCGCGTCCCGCCACGGGTCGGTACTGGGGTGGGCGCCGGGCAGGACGGCACGGTGCGCGTCTTCGGACTTGCCAGGGTGGTGGTCGGTGCGGGAGCGGGCTGCGCAGTTCAGGCGCTGCCCGGCGTTGCCGGTGATCAGGGCGGCCTCGTGCGGGGGGGCAGGAGGCGTCGCCGTCGCGGTCCGGCTCGATCTGCTCCGCCCGGCGCGCTGCGGTGCTGACCACCTGCGCGAGCATCGGGAAGTAGCCGCCGGGGACGTCGACGTCCTCCTGAAGCTCGCGCAGGATCGCGGCGAGTTCGCGGGCATCGACGTCGTCGGCGGTCAGGTCGTCCTGGACCTGCTGGAGGGCGAGCTGGGCGATGCCGAGAGAGGCGCGACCCCGTTCCAGGCGGGTACGGGAACGGCCGGTCACCGGGTGGTCGCCTTGGCGGTGGCGACCAAGGCCGCGACCGTCTCCCAGCCGTGGTGCCGGGCGGAGGCGAGGGGGAAGGCGTTTTCTCTGAATCACGCGGTGAGGGCGGTCACCGACTTCGGCTGTCGGGGTGATGGTGGTGGGAGGTCGAGGGAGAAGCCCGTTCTTGCAAGGAGTCCGTTGAGGAGGTCGCGGCCCACGCGGGCTTCGGGGCGGCCGTCCCTCTGCGCCAGTGGCTCTCGGTCGCGATCGACGTCTCCCCGTCGGCCTCCCGGCGGGCCTTCACAGGCACCCTGTCGCGGGCCTGACAGCCGCGGATCTCAGGCGTCGATGCGCACCCAGGTCCGGCCGGCGCGGAGAAACAGGGTGCCGTCGCGACCCTGGCCGCAATGCATGACCACCCGCCCGGGCACCCGCACCCGCTCCTGGCCGATGGAGACACACACGTCGCCGACCAGTTCCGCACGGGTCACGGTGGTCCTGCGCTGGTAGTGGTCGCGGCTGGTCAGGACCACCCGCGTGCCGCGCACGGCGAATCCGTCCGGGACCTTCACCGGGCTGCGATAACTCGCGACTTCGCCGGTGGAGGGTGTGATCCGGGTGAGGAAGGTTCCTTCGGGGCTGTACCAGACCAGCCACACCGATTCGCCTTCCGTGGCGGCCGTGCAACCCTCCAGTGGCCAGTCGGGAAGTCTCCCCTTCGGTGCCCACGTCGCGACACCCCGGGTGTTCCAGCCCGCCAGGCCGGCCGCGGACTCCGGATGGGTGCCGTAGATGCCCTCGTCGCCGTAGGCGGTCCAGATGCCCCCGCTGCGGTCGGTGACCAGGGCCGGGATGTCGTCACCGAGACAGAAGGCACCCTCCGGCCGGCCCTCGGGGGAGTACACGACGGCGTTCTTCCACCAGGTTCCCTCCGCGTCCCGGTGGGTACGACCCGATGCCAGCAGGAACCGGGAGCCTGGGAGTAGCGCCAGATGGCTGGGCCACATGTCGATCCCTTCGACCGGGATACGCCGCTCCTCCTGCCCGGAGGCGATGACCAACTCTCCGTCGAACGGCGTCTCGGCACGCCATCCGATCCACCCGCGGGGATACTTGCCGCGGCTCAGGTACCGGCGCTGGACCAGCATCACGGCGAGTTCGCCGTCCGGTCCCACGGTCCACCACAGCGCACGCCACCCCGCCTGGACGTCCTTGGAGGACAGTCGCCACGCGACGGGCAGCTCGTCGAACATCATGGGAGTCACCTTCGGGACTCCGGGGGCCCGCGCCGCCCGAAGATCGCCACGTTACAGGTCGGGGTCGTCTCCACTCCCGCCGGGAGAGCGAAGACCCGCCCTTCACGCCGTCTCCTGCAATTACTGACAACAGCTCGTCAGGGTGATGGTGGGTCATGGAGAGTCAAGCCAGTGCCAGCTGTGAAGCCTTCCCTGAACTACGAGTTGGGGCCAGCGACCAGACTCCGGTTGTCGGCCACGCTGCGGATCAGGGGCCCTTCACGTAGGCCGTCGTGGCTCCCGTGGAAGGTGGAAGGTGCCCACCCAGAACTTCGGTGCGTGGTGGCGGTGCTGGACAGTGCGGTGCGGGGTCAGCGCTGGGGCGGGTGGGCGTTGTCGGGGCCGTAGTCGTCGTCCGCCGGGGGTGGGGGCGGGGATCGTGGCGTGCAGGTGGAGCGCGGGGCTGAACTGGTACTGCGGCGGGTGGTTGTGGACGATGGGCCGCAGGGTCAGGCCGCGCAGGGCGAAGGTGCCGGCCAGTGCCCACATGAGGGCGGCGAGCCCGGTGGCGGCATCGCGGCTACCGGCCGGGGCGGTGTACTGGTGAAGAGGCAGTGTTCTGACACTGCACTGTCCATGGGGGGCGCAGATCCGAGGTCCGCCCCCGAGGAGGTCACAGTGAAGGGCCCTGACATGTCGCACGGTGCACGGCTGACCGCCTATAGCGCCGTCTCCACAGCCCTGGCCTTGTGCAGCGATCGCGCGCTGCGCGAACTCGTCGACACGGCTACACCGCTCGGTTCCGGCATCGGCGGGACGTCGGCCCTGACGGAGGTCGCTGGAACCCCGGTCTTCGTGAAGCGGGTGCCTCTCACCGACCTGGAAAGCGAACCTGAGCACGTCCGGTCCACAGCGAACCTGTTCGAGCTTCCCCTCTTTTGCCACTTCGGCACCGGCACCATTGGCGGACCGGGCTTCGGAGCCTGGCGAGAGCTCGCCGTGCACACCATGACGACGAACTGGGTGCTCGCAGCGGAGCACGAGGGTTTCCCGCTGATGTACCACTGGCGGATCGTGCCGGACTCGGCGCCGCTGCCGGAAGAACTGGCCGACGTCGAACGGGCCGTCGCCTACTGGGGCGGCGGATCGCACGTACGCAGCCGGATCGAGGCTCTTCAGCAGTCCTCAGCGAGCATCGCACTGTTCTTGGAATACATCCCGCAGAACCTGCACCAATGGCTGGGCGCCAGGATCGAAGCGGGAGACCACAACACCGGCCGAGCCTGCACCATGGTGGAGAAGGAACTGGCGGTCGGCATCTCGTTCATCAACAGCCGCGGACTTCTGCACTTCGACGCCCACTTCGAGAACATTCTGACCGACGGCCGACGCCTCTACTTCGCAGACTTTGGCCTTGCCATCTCCTCCGGCTTCGAACTGTCGCAGGGCGAAGCCGATTTCTTCGCCCTGCACCAGTCCTACGACCGCTGCTACACCGCCACGTACTTGGTGAACTGGCTGGTCACCGCACTCTACGGATACCAGAGGGAGGACCAGGAGAGGCGTCACGCGCTGGTGCGGTCCTACGCGGAGGGCAAGCGCCCCACAGGAATCCCGGACGAGGCCGCCGCACTCCTCACCCGCCATGCGCCGATCGCCACCGTGATGTCCGACTTCAACCGCACGTTCCAGCACCAGAGCAGGCAGACCCCTTACCCGCTGGAGGCGATTCGCCAGCTGAGCGGATTATGACAGCGTTCCGACCCTGGCTATTCGGTGGCTTTGAGGGCCGGAAACGGAGGCGGCTGTGCCGCTGCCGCTCCAGAATCCTCGCCCCGGGGCAGAACGACGAAGCCGGCAGTGTCGGCCCGGCGCTTCAGTGGCGCTTCAGTGCTCGAAGACCGCCGTCGCCACCGGCACCGCCAGCAGCAGGCTGAGTCCGACTAGCGGGAGGCGGTCCAGCCACAAGACAGCGGCGAATTCGCGCAGCGTCGCGGCCAGCCAGTAGGCGGGGGACGTCGGCGCGCCCACGACGTGCACGGGCACGCCGACGCGGCGGGCCAGCAGACTCGTGCGGTAGACGTGGAAGCCGCTGGTGACCACCGCGGCGCGGTGGCCGGCAGAGGTGCCCTCAGCGCCCTCCACAAGGGCCGCGCTGAAGCGGAGGTTCTGCCCGGTGTTGACGGAGCGGTCCTCCCGCACGATCCGCTCGGCGGGCACTCCGCGTCCGCGCAGATAGTCGGCCATGGCGTCCGCCTCCGAGCGGACCTCGTCGTCGCCCTGGCCGCCCGAGACGACGAACACCACACCAGGCGAGTCCGGTGCGCGGGCGGCGTCGATCGCGAGGGCGCGCTCCAGCCTGCGGGTCAGCAGCGGGCCGGGCCGCTCGCCGTCGAGCCCGGCGCCCAGGACCACGACATGGGTGGTCTCCGGCAGAGGGGCGCTACGGCCCCAGACGAACGCGTAGCCCGCAAAGACGAGGAAGAGCAGAGCGAGGTATCCCGCCACCGCGTTCACCGCGACCACGAGAGCACCGAACACCTCGCCACCGACCACGGCGAAGACCGCGTCGAGGCCGAGCACCGCCAGCACCGCACCGCCGGCGGCCGAGGTCGCCAGCAGGGCCGCCTGCGGTCCGTAGCGCCGGACCAGCAGGACGCCGTCGGCAAGCAGCAGCAGGCCCAGCCCGAGCGCCAGGAGCAGGGCGGTGGCGGCGAGGACGGTGGCGATGGCCGGGTGCGCCGCCACACCGCGAACGGCCACGCCGAGTCCGGCGGAGGTCACCGCGAGGCAGAACAGGACAGCGGTGGAGAACCTGTGCGGTGCCAGCAAGGCGCTGACGACGCCGCCCGCGGCGAACACGACCGCGGCGACGTACTCCGGGTACTCCGGCATGTGCCGCACCACTCCCCTCTCCCGCCCGTCGCTCACCGCCCGCGGGTTCCCGGACCCGGCACCGACGACTGATCGCCATCCTTTCAGAGCTGCTGTGGTGCGCCGAACGCGGGCGGGCGGTGGTGCGTTCGACGCGACCGGCATGCCGTGCCGGGGCCGCTGCCCCGCGCGGCCGCGCAAGACGCACAGAGGGACGATGTGCCGACAGCCCGGTGCAGCTCCCAGCAGGTACGCAAGCGCCACCCGGCCGACCACGCCTGACACCACCTGCTCCCGGAGGGCCGCCGCCCGCCGCAATGCGTGAGGTGAGCCGACCTCGAAGCCACAGTGTTTACCCGGTGCCCGGCACCGGCGGCAACGAGCACCGAGTGGCCCGCACGGTGAGCTGCTTGCCGACCGGTGCCGTGCCGCCCGAGGGGTCCCTCAGGCCGCCATCAGCGCCGCCAGGGCGCGGTCCATCGCGGCGTTGAACTCTTCCGGCCTCAGCGGCAGACGGGACTTGACGTCCCGGCTCCACTGGTCGGCGAGGACCTCGGCGGCACCCGCCTCAACACCGTCGAGCGCGGCGTCGGCCAGGTCGGATGGAGCGATCTTGTCCACGGGCCAGCCCGCCGCCATGTCGGTGTCGGCCAGGCCGAGGTGTACCGCTGTGACGAGCGTGCCCTGCTCGGCGAGCTCCAGGCGGACGCCGTTGGTCATGGCCCAGGCGGCGGCCTTGGTCAGGTGGTAGGCATTGGCGCCCTTGCCCCCGAACCACGACATGGCCGACAGGACGTTGACGATCGCTCCCCCGCCGTTCCCGGCGAGCGTCGGCGCGAACTCCCGGATCATGTGCAGGTGGCCGAACATATTGGTCTCCAGCTCGTGCCGCACCGCCTCCAGCGAACCGGTCACCAGGTCGGTCCCCGTACTGATTCCCGCGTTGTTGACGAGCAGCGAGACGTCCGGGGCGGCCTCGGCGGCGGCCCTCACGGATGCGGGATCGGCGATGTCGAGGGGCAGCACCTGGGCCCCTGGCAGGTCCACGCTCTCCGGTCGGCGGGCCGTCGCGTAGACCTTGCGGGCGCCCCGTTCGAGCAGGCGCTGGGCGAAGGCGCGGCCCAGGCCGCGGTTGGCTCCGGTGACAAGGGCGACGCAGTTGTTGATGTCCATGGCCGGTACGCTAAAACCTGACGTCAACGTCAGAGGCAAGTGCCGCACGCCACGGCCAGCGGTGAAAGGAATCACCATGACTGCCACAGTGGGCGCAGCCGAGCGGCTGATCCGCATCGGCGAAGTGGCACGAGGGGCCGGCGTTTCCGTGCGGGCCGTGCGGTACTACGAGCAGCAAGGGCTGCTCACCGCGGAGCGCAGCCCGTCCGGCCAGCGCCTGTACCGGCAGGACGCCATCGCCCTGGTCCGCTTCTTCCAGCAGATGTTCGCCGCCGGTCTCACGAGCCGGCGAATCGCCGAACTTCTGCCGTGCTGGGATTCCGGGCACACCGACGCCGACCAACGAGCCATGCTGCGAGCCGAGCGCGAGCGCATCCAGGCCAAGATCGACGACCTGCGGGCCGCCCTCGACCACCTCGACCAAGTCATCGCGATCACGGATGCGCACCCGTGAGGCCGGTCGGCCAGACCTCTCAGCAGCGCTCCGACCTCGCTGCCCGTTGAGCGGCGATGAGGAGAAGGGCCCTGGCCCCTGACGTCGGACACCTTCCGGTCCAGCCGGCAGGCGACCTCGTGCGCCATCCCGCGGCCGGCGTCCCGTCCGCGCCTGTCCCGTCGGCGGCTACGGGATCGGGATCTTCAGCTCGGGACGGTCCCACGCCACCGCGGGTGGGTTCGCGGAGACGGTCCCGGTGGGCAGCCCGCCCATGCGGCGGTAGAAGCCCTCGGCCGGAGGATGCGATACGACGCGGACATGATCCAGCCCTGCCGCGCGTGCCTCGCCCTTCATGTGCTGTACCAGCAGCTTCCCGATGCCGCGTTGCTGCGCCCCGTCGGCGACGAAGAGCAGGTCCAGTTCCGGCGGCACGAGGACCAGCGAGTAGAAGCCGAGCACCCGGTTCGCGGGATCCTCGGTGTCGACGGCCACGAAGACGCGGTGGGTCTCGATGTAGTCGAGGCCGACGCGGTAGCCCTCGACCATCGCGGCGTATGGGCCCTGGTAGGCGCGCGAGCCACGCACGAGGCGCGTGAGTCGCTTGGCGTCCCGAGCGACGGCCCGTCGTACGGCGGTCGCACCAGGCGTAGGCGTAACACTCGGTTTCATGCGTCGAGTATTACGCATGTGGAAGCAGGATACGTGGCGGGTGTGACGGCCCAGCCGCCGTATGGGGAGCGGGCCAGGTGCCCATGCCCGTCGCGGCCCCATACCGGCCGCACCTGGCAGGCCGTCTCGGCATGTCCCGTGGCCCCACCGTGGTCAGCGGAGCGACATCGGGGCGCCCAGGGGATCCCGGGGCACCGGCAGGACCGGGTTCGCTGCCCTCCACCATGACGGGCATCGTGTCGCCGCAGACGCGCGGTTCCATCAGCACGGGTCCGGCGGCGTACTCGCGGGCGTCGGTGATCAGCTCGCCGACCACCAGCTGCGTCAGGTCCATGGCTCGTGCGGACACCGGCCTGCCGTGCTCCGCCCGGATACGTGCGAGAGAGCCGGCCGCCCGGCCACGCGCCTCGGCGATGACGTGCCCGCCACCGTCGAGGGCGACGGTGTCCTGTATCGGCTGGCGCCCGGCGTCACAACGGTCCTCTTCCCCGATGAACGGTCCAGTCGGCCCAAGCCGTCGGGCGTGGAGCCCATAAGGTCTCCGCCGCCCCTGGGTTCAACTCCGTTCGTTTCATTGACATTTCACTCAGCAGTCGTACTGTTGGGAGCGCTCCCATGGCAGCCTTGCAACTGGAAGGAGTTCCCCCCACATGCGCAAAAAAAGTCCGTTAACCGGGCGTTCGCGGTCCCTGCGCCGACCTCTTCAGGCGCTCGTCATGGTGTTCGCCGTGGTCGTCGGAGCACTGGCCTGGTCGACCCCCGCCCAGGCGCACGGCACCATCGTCAACCCCGCCACCCGCGCCTACCAGTGCTGGAAGACGTGGGGCAGCAACCACACGAGCCCGGCCATGCAGACCGAAGACCCCATGTGTTATCAGGCGTTCCAGGCCAACCCCGACACCATGTGGAACTGGATGAGCGCCCTCCGCGACGGCCTCGGTGGCCAGTTCCAGGCACGGACGCCCGACGGGACGCTCTGCAGCAACAACCTCTCGAGGAACGACAGCCTGAACAAGCCCGGGCCGTGGAAGACGACCAACGTCACCAACAACTTCACGGTCCAGTTGCACGACCAGGCGTCCCACGGTGCCGACTACTTCCGGGTCTACGTGAGCAAGCAGGGCTTCAACCCCAAGACCCAGACCCTGGGATGGGGCAACCTCGACTTCATCACGCAGACCGGCCGCTACGCCCCGGCACAGGACATCAGGTTCAACGTCAACACCTCCGGCTACACCGGACACCACATCCTGTTCGTGATCTGGCAGGCCTCGCACCTCGACCAGGCCTACATGTGGTGCAGCGACGTGAACTTCGGCTGAGTTGAGAAGCGTTGCACACCGCACCCGGCTCTGTCGGGCGCCGGTAATCCGCCACCCGACCGACCGGGCTCCGTCGGGGCAGGGAACCCATGTTGGCCACTCTGTCCCGACGGGGCTTCCTGCGCGCACCCTCCCTCGAACAGGGGCAACGTCCGATGCACCGGTCGGTCGCGTTGTCCCCCACCGTCGCCCTCGCGGTACGGGCAGGCTGTGTGGAGCCCGCAACCGCCCCACCGCCGCCCGGACAGCAGGATCCCGCCCCGTATGCGCCGGGCCGCAGCCCGCGGACCTGAGGAGGAGGGCAGAACTCAGAGCCAGGGACACTGCCGTGAGGATCCCTTCTGCCGCGCGGTTCTCCTCACGGGCATGAGGACGAGCGATCGTGCCGCAGTAACCTGCCGCGGGCTGAGCCGTCGGCAGGCTCCGGGCTTGCGTGAGCTGTCTCCTCGGGCGCGGTCATGGAGCCCCCTCCCCCGGGCCGGTCCGCCGCAGGAAGCGGGCCTGGCTGTCGAGGAACCCTGCCGCGTACAGCTTCCGAGGTGCGAAAACGGCGGTCGCTGTCAGGCGCCACGGCGAGCGTTCGGTGTTGTGGTCCACCAGGGAGTGCGTGGCGTCGGGGTAGTGCTCGACGGTCAGTGTCGAGGCGGGAAGGATCTCGCGGTATACCGCCTCCGTCTCCGTCACGTCGACGTTCACATCGTGGCCGGCCAGTACGAGCAGGACGGGGGTGTTCCTCATGGCGCGCAGGTCGGCGGCGGCGTCCGCGGTGTAGTTCTTCGCGATGAACCGCCACCGGCCGGGCGTGACGTCACCGGTGTCACCGACCGCCGCGCGGTACGTCTCGTAGGAGGCTTGCTGCCGCAGCAGGCGCAGCGTCGTTTCGCGGCGGCGCAGCGCCTTGTCGATGCGCCGCCGGTCGGCGCCTTCCCGGCGGAGTTCGGTGAGGAGGTTGTAGCGCCCCTGCCGAAGCCAGTTGACGGCCGGAGAAACGGCGATGACGAACTGGAGTCGCCTGTCCTTCGCGGCTGCCTTCGGCAGCACCCAGCCGGCCTGGCTCGCTCCCCACAGTCCTATGCGACGGCCGTCGATGCCAGGACGGCTGCGGGCCCAGGCGACGGCGGCGAGGGTCTCTGCGGCGCGGTCGTCCATGCTCTGCTCGAGCCAGTCGCCCTCCGATCCCGCGACGCCCGGCTTGCTGAAGGACAGTGAGGCGTAGCCCGCCCGCGCGAACGACTCCCACAGGGGCCGGTAGAAGGTGTCGTGGGTCGCGTCGACGGGCCCGTCCCCGTGTACGAAGACGACCAGCCCGAACGGCCCGTCGCCTGCCGGCGGGAGGGCCAGTACCCCTTCCAGACGATGTCCGTCGTGCCACAAAACCACGCGCTCCTCCCGGAGGGCGTACGTGTTCTGCCACACCACGATCCCGCCGAGACCGCCCGACACCAGCAGGACGCCCACCAGCGCCCACAGTAGGCGCCGCCGCCCGCGCCCCACGCGGGCCCTCCCCCGTCGCCTCAGCACCGGTCCCCCAATCTATCGCTTAAAGAACGCTCGTTTTGAAGATGAACGTACTATGGTCGATAGCGCAAGGGGAGCAGGACCGACAGGAGGAACAAGTGAGCATCGAGGACGTGACCTGCCGACGCGGTGTGCCCGAGGGGAGCGAGAAGGAGGTGGCCGCGCTGTACTGGGAGGCTTTCGGCCGCAAGCTCGGCCCCGCCCTCAACCCCCCGGACACCGGGCGGGCCTTCATCGCTGCGCACGTGAACCGCGACCGAGGCGTGACCGCCCTCGTCGACGGGACGGTTGTCGGCGTGGCGGGCTACCAGCTCGGCGGGCGCGCGCTCACCGGCGGCGACGTGCGGGACGTCCTGTCCGCCTACGGCCTCATCCGCGGTCTGCCCCGGCTCGCGGTGCTCGCCCTGTTCGAACGCACTCCGCGGGAAGGAGAACTCGTCATGGACGGCATCGCCGTGGACGCGCGCCACCGGGGCTGCGGAATCGGCAGCCTGTTGCTCAAGCAGGTCGTCGCCATCGCGGCGGAGAACGGCTGCCGTCGCACCCGTCTGGACGTCATCGACACCAACCCCCGTGCCCGCGCCCTGTACGAACGCCACGGCTTCGTCGCCCGGCACACCGAACAGACGCCGTACCTACGCCGCTTGATGGGGTTCGGCGCCGTGACGACCATGTACCGCCCCGTGACGGAGGCGGACCAAGCAGGCGGGGGTGCGCGGTGAGGGCCCCCGACGCTTCCGCCTCGGCTACCGGCACGGAACGCGCGCCCGGTCCGGAGGTCCCCACCCGGCTGCTCGTACACGCCCTCGTGCGTGAGGACGGCACAGTCGCCGCCGGTGAGCTGTACAGCGTCGCGGGACTGCTGGGTATGACCGACCAACAGGTGCGGCTGTGCATCAAACGCCTGGTGGCTGACGGCCGGTTCACCCAGGACGGCCGCGGGCGCAAGGCCGTGCTGCGGGCCGTGGCCGACCCAACTGGTGCGCTCGCGCCGAACGCGGAGTACGTACGCCACGCCTATCGCCAGGACTCCGGCAGCGCACACTGGGACGGCGTCTGGCACCTGTTCGCCTTCGCCATCCCGGAATCCCGTCGCACCATCCGCGACGCCCTGCGGGACACCCTCCTCCACCTCGGCGCGGCACCCCTCCAGGGCGGCCTCTACGTCACCGCCAACCCGGTCACCGACATCGTCGAGGTCCACGCCCGCCACCTGGGCGTTCTGGACTCTCTGACCTTCCTCACCAGCACCGACCTGCGCGTCGGCACCCTCACCGACCCCGCCGCCCTGGCCGCCGAGCTGTGGCCCCTGGAGGAGATCGCCGCCCGCTACGAACGGCTCACCGCCTTCGCGCGCCACTGCCTGACCGAACTGGGCACGCGGGAAAGAGCCGACGGCACCGAGCAGGTGGCGGCCGGGCGACTCGCCATGGCCGTCCAACTGGCCGCCGAGTTCACCAGGGCCATGGAACCCGACCCGTTGCTGCCCCCGGAGCTGCTGCCGCAGCCATGGCCCGGCACCCAAGCTCGCAGCCTCACCGCCGACTGCTGGCAACGCCTGCGCCGGGCCCCCACCGACGGGCCGGAGAGCCTGCGCCTGTTCCGGCTCTACGGCGACGCTCTCGGCGACCCGACTGAGGACTCGTGACGGTGCGACGGTCGCCTGCCTGCCTCCTGCGGTTCGCATGTCCTGGACCGGACCGGGTTGCCCATGGGGCTTCTATCCGTGCAACGCAAGAGAATCCATGGCTCGACTGTTGCTCCCCGTAGGCCCACGACATACAGCACGCATCACGCAGGAGGTGGCAGCCGAACGCGAGGCATGAAGTGCCGGTGCTCACCCCTTGAGGGACTCAGACCTCTGGGCGAGGAGCACGCCCTTCGAAGTCCCGCCGCACCGCGGCACCATGGTCCTCGATCAACCCACCCTCATCAGGGAAGTCCAGAACCGCTCCGCAGCGATTGCACAGCCTCCCGTCCTCGGCCGGCACACCGCACGCCTTGCAGAATCGGTTGCCCCTCTCATCTTCAATGCTCGGCACCAAGAATCTCCCCAACAATCGGCGCGACATACTGAATGCCCGTACGGAGTACCCGAGGCGCCGAGGTCGATACCCGCGCTGTTCACGCCCAACGGGACGTCCGCAGCCGGGCCCAGGACGATCCCGTCCAGTTGTACACGTGGGTCTGCGTTCCCCGGCTCTGGTTGTTGTGCCAGGACGTTGTCTTGTCGTTGAAGCCCCAGTCGGCGAGGTTCTCGAAGGCGCAGTCCGACCAGGTCAGTCGGGTAGCTGCAGTTCGCCAATTGGCTCGACGAGGCCGCCGCCCTCGTCGATGTCACCCGCGTCGCCCGCGACACCCGCTCACGTCCGTGCTGGAAGGGGGCGGATACACAGGCCCGAGCCCCGTGGGCAGGGGCATACCGGGGGCCAAGCGCTGCCCTGCGCTGCCACAGGGGGCTCATCCGCCCCGACACGCAGGGAGAATGTGATCAGGCAGCGGGCCTCGACATCACCCTCGTCGGGGCAGAAGGCCCCGTAGAGCTCGCGCAGGTAATCCATCCGCCGGTTGTCCACCCGGCGGAGGAAGGCCCCGGAGGAAGTCGGACAGCACGTTCCCGTCCCTCACCTGGCGCCCGGGGCCGATCGCCGCGCGTACTCGTGGGCGTTGGCCGGGCCCCACTGCCGGGCCCCGGGCGTCGTGGCTCACCCCGCCCGGGGCCCTTCAGTGGCTTCAGGGGCGAGAGTCCCCGCGCTCACTGATCGGTTCTCGCGCCGGTGACGTCCGGCTCAGGGGCAGTTGACGGCCGCATCCCCGGGGTCGCGGTTGCATGTGTCGATGGCCAGGCCTCCGTCGAGTGAGTCGTTCATCGGGATGCCGTCGACCGCCTCGAGGGTGTCGATGCCTTCCTGGCCGTTGTGGCTGTCGTTGCCGGTGCCTCCCGTGAGGGTGTCGTTGCCGGTGTTTCCGTTGAGGGTGTCATTGCCTTCGTTGCCGTTCAGCGTGTCGTTGCCGGCGTTGCCGTTGATGGTGTCGTTTCCGCCCAGTCCCGAGAGAGTGTCGTTGCCCGGGCCGCCGTTGATGGTGTCGTTGCCGGGCGTCGCGGCTTTGATGCCGGGGGCCACGTCGTCGCCGAAGAGCCGATCCGCCCTGGGGCCTCCGTCGAGGCGGTCGTCACCGTCGCCTCCGAACACCGTCGAGGGCGTCTCCACGTTCGCCGAGACCGTGATCTGATCGTCGTCGTCCTGAGCGGCGATGCGGATCAGGGTCCCGGGCAGCGGACAGGTCGCCGAGTTCTGCGACCGCGCCTGGCACGGTCCCACGGCCGACACGGTGTCCCCGGCGTCCGACACCACGAGGAGGTCGCCCTGCCTCCGGACGGTGATGTCATTGGCGACGCCCGTGCTCGCGGTGACGATGACGCTGTCGTCCGAGTACGACACGACCGTCGTGTCCGCGAGTCCGCCGGCTTCGGCGTGGCCCGGGTCGGCCCATGCCGATGAACCGGCCAAGGCCAGGCAAACGAGTGCGGTGACGCACAGCGTGGTCGGCGCGCGCCTGGTTCTCGTCATCACGTGCTCCCTGTCGTCCCGTCGGATGGGGTGTGCGGTGTTCCGCTCACGGCCGTTGGCCGTCAGGGGCAACTCGTGACGGAGTCGCCGAGGTCGTAGCTGCATCTGTCGGGTCCTGCGCCGCCGTCGGCGTAGTCGTTGCCGCTGATCTCGTCGACCACGTCGATGATGTCCCTGCCGTTGCCTCCGGCGACGTAGTCGGACCCTTCCGCACCGACGATCTGGTCGGCGCCGTTGCCGCCTTCCACGACGTCGTTTCCGGCGCCGGAGCCCATGATGTCCGCGCCGTCGCGGCCCTCGACGGAGTCGTTGCCCGAGCCGCCCGTGATCCGGTCCGCGCCTGATCCACCGATCAGGGTGTCGTTCCCGCTCCCGCCCGACAGCGTGTCGGCGCCCTCCTCCCCTTCGAGGGTGTCGTTGGCTCCTCCCCCGACAAGGCTGTCGTCGCCCCCACCGCCCAGCAAGGTGACCCCGAGCCCGCTGAGCGACGACGTGACGCTGTCGTTCTGGTCACCCGCAGCGACCACGAGTTCCGTCGTGGTCGCGGCACCGGGACAGACGGCTTCGTTGGCGCTGACCGAGGTGCAACCGCCGGACCCGGCGATGACGTCGCCGGTGTCCCTGATCCTGATGCCGTCACCGACCTGCCATACGGAGATCGTGTTTCCGTAACCCACACCTGCGGTGACCGTCACGGTGGTACCGGTCTTGTTGACGAGCGTGGTGGCGAGGGCCTGAGCCGCGGGCGCCTCGCTGGTGGCGGCGTCGGCCACGCCGCTGAGGTGGAGTGCGAGACCGCAGAGCGCTGTCGCGAGCGCAGTGGCCCGCAGAGTCTTTCCGACCATGCATGCTCCCGGAGAAGTGGAGACCGTGTGGTGCTTCGCTTCCGTACGGTGGAGCACCGAGGGGACTCGGATGAGAGGGGCGGTTGCGTCTGCCCCTTGTGATGTCAGTGCGGCGACGGCGCACCGCTGTGCTGAGTCGCGCACGTTCCTTCCACTGCCCGGCTTCGGGCGGTGAGCGCGGTGCCTTACGTGATGGAGCGCGCCGCTGAGCACTGCGAGCATGCCGTGCCCTGCGGCGCCCTTGAAGCGTCTTTAACGCCAATTCCGTATGTCTTCAGGGGGAGATGACACAGGCGAACCATAATGTTCACCTTTGTACGACTGTGCAGTCTGCGGAAACGCCACCGGCTCGCCTCTGGCGGGATGGTGCACAGCGGCGCAATCGCTGAAGCGGGAGGTGAAGCCGGGCGAGGTCCCGCTGCGGCGGAACCGTCGGCGTGCATGGCTTCCCCCGCCAGGAAGGCATGACCCCCGGCGGCCCCAGCGGTCACCGGGCGCCCGCGAGGCGGCACCGGACCGGCACGGTTTCCGGACCGTGCCCCTGCGACTCACCGCTCATGGGGGCAGGAATCAGCCCCTACGCGTCAGCCGACCCGAAGACCGACCGCCAGCGTCAGTTCAAGGACCCGGTCGGGCGATGCGAGGTCCGGAAACAGCTCCCGCAGCTGCGACATCCGGTACCGGACCGTCTGGGGGTGGACGAACAACGCCGCCGCCACCTCCTCCCGCCTGCCCTGGTGCAGCAGCCACGCCCGCAGCGTCTCCTCCAGCCGTCGTGCCGTCGTGTCGGGCAAGGTCCGCAACGGTGCGAGGGCTCGGGCACGCAGGTCTGCGAACGCGTCCGCGTCGGCGCTCAGCACCAGCTCGGGCAGGTGGTCCTCGGTGTCGCGGATATCGGAGGAGAGGGAGCGCGCGCGTACGGCTCGTGCGTACGAGGCGGACGCGCGCGTCCATGGCCGGGCCGGGCCGGCCACGGCGGTGCGGTCGGTCAGCTGCCGCAGGAGGTGTGATCGGTCGGCGTCGGGGACGAGCAGCACGCCGGTGGCGTCCGGCAGGTCGTCGAGGACGAGGGTGCTCGGGTCGAGCGTGCGGTAGGCGGGCCGGGCCTGGGCGGCGGGCAGCAGGACCGCGGTCAGCGAAACGGGAGGCTGCCAGCCGGCCCGTTGAGCAGAGGCCAGCAGCACGTCCGGGCTCGCGCCGGCGAGGAGGTCGCGGGCCAGGTGTTCCAGGTGGCGCTCGTGGGCCCTGCCCCGGGCGGCCAGTTCGTCGGCGTGGCCCGCGGCGCTCGCGGCGGACAGCTCGTCGATGTAGGCGAAGGTCAGCTCGGCGAACTTGGCGACCTCGGCGGCGGGCAGACCTGCGGGTACGGCGCCCGCGGCCAGGCATCGCCAGGCCACCCGGGCGCCGACGCGGTAGGCGCTGAGCAGGGCGTCCATCGAACGGCCGTCGCGCACCTCGCCGCGGCCCAGCTCGTAAGCCGCGTCACTGCCGTCGCCCCCTGTGGCGTTCCCGCTCGCGAGATCCAGGTAGTGCCCCAGGGCGGTGCGGACGGCACGGCGGATGGTGGCGCCCATGTGGCCCGACAGGGCGTTGGCGTAGGGAGGGACCTCGTCGATGATCGCCTGGACGACCTCGTCGGCAGTGGTCTTCAGCGCGGCCCGAAGCGCGGTGACCGTCGTCTCGTCCAAGGCCAGTTCGCTGGCCCGGCGGATTGCATGGCTCACTTTTTATTCCCTGCGAACAAATCGATCGACCAGATTCACGTCCTGTGGTCAGGACTTTACGCCTCAAGGCACAGCAAGCTGGAGTCATGACGAGTACTGCCCTCCGCAGCAGGGCGTGGAAACTGCTGGAGATGGTCACGACGCCGGTCCTGCCGTCGGACTACCTCGACCTGGTCAGCCCGCTGCGCGCGGGCGCTGACCTGCGAGGGCGCATCGAGGCCGTGCACCCCGAGACGAGTGACGCCGCGACCATCGTGATCAGGCCGGGACGGGGCTGGCGCGGTCACACAGCCGGTCAGTACGTGCGGGTCGGGGTCGATGTCGACGGGGTGCGCCTGTGGCGTGCCTACTCCCTCACCTCGCCGACGAACCGCCCGGACGGCCGCATCACGATCACCGTGAAGGCGATCCCGGACGGCAAGGTCAGCAACCACCTGGTCCGCAGGGCGAAACCGGGCACGCTGATCCAGCTCGACCAGCCGACCGGTGACTTCGTGCTGCCGCAGGCCAAGCCCGCCAAGGTGCTCTACCTGACGGCCGGCAGCGGCATCACGCCCGTGATGGGCATGCTGCGCGACACCGAGTTCGACGACGTCGTCATGGTCCACTCCGCGCCGCAGCCGCACGACGTGATCTTCCGCAACGAACTGCACGACCTGGTCGCGGACAAGAAGCTGCGGCTCACCGAGGTGCACACCGACACGGACGGCATGCTCGACATCGCCCGTCTCGGCGAACTCGTGCCCGACTGGGCCGAGCGCGAGACCTGGGCGTGCGGGCCCACGGGCCTGCTCGACGCCGCCGAGAAGCACTGGAGCGAGCACGGCGTACCGGAGCGCCTGCACACCGAACGCTTCCGCCCCAGCATCGTCGTCGCCGGCGACGGCGGCGAGGTCACGTTCAGCACCACGGGCAAGACCGTCGACGCGGACGGTGCCACGCCGTTGCTGGACGTCGGCGAGGAGGCCGGCGTGCTCATGCCCTCCGGGTGCCGCATGGGCATCTGCTTCGGCTGCGTCACGCCGCTCAAGGCGGGCGCCGTCCGCGACCTGCGCACCGGCGAGATCACCGAGGCCGAGCCGGGCGTCCTCATCCAGACCTGCGTGTCCGCCGCGGCGGGCCCTTGCGACATCGAACGGTAGGAGCACCTTGACCGCCATCGACCCCACCGCCCACCTGACCGCAGAGCAGATCGAGGAGCTCGGCCGCGAGCTGGACGCGATCCGCGACGAGGTGATCGCCAGCCGCGGCGAGAAGGACGCTGCCTACATCCGCAAGGTCATCTCGGCGCAGCGCAAGCTTGAGCTGGTCAGCCGGGGCGTGCTGCTGTTCTCGCTCTTCCCGCCCGCGTGGGTGATCGGCACCGCCGGTCTGTCCGTGGCGAAGATCATGGACAACATGGAGATCGGCCACAACGTCCTGCACGGCCAGTGGGACTGGATGCGGGACCCGAAGATCCACTCCACCACCTGGGACTGGGATCACGTCTCGCCGGCCGACCAGTGGAAGCACTCGCACAACGAACTGCACCACGCGTACACCAACGTGATCGGCAAGGACAACGACCTCGGCTACGGCATCATGCGCGTCGACGAGGACCAGAAGTGGCACCCGTTCCACCTCGGCCAGCCGCTGTGGAACTTCATCAACGCCTGCTTCTTCGAGTACGGCATCGCCGCCTACGACCTGGAGCTCGGCAAGAATCTGAGCAAGCGCCGCCGCAAGAACCCGGAGTTCCGCGCGCGGGCCAAGGCCGTGGGCCGCAAGATCCGCAAGCAGGTGCTCAAGGACTACGTGATCCACCCGCTGCTGTCGGGTCCGTCCTTCCTCCCCACGCTCGCCGCCACGTTCACCGCGAACCTGGTCCGCAACCTCTGGTCGCACTCGGTGATCATGTGCGGGCATTTCCCCGAGGGCGTGCAGGTCTTCGAGCGCCGGTCGATCAAGGGCGAGACGCGCGGCCAGTGGTACCTGCGCCAGATGATGGGCTCGGCGAACATCAGCGGCAGCAAGGCCATGCACTTCATGACCGGCAACCTGTCGCACCAGATCGAGCACCACCTGTTCCCGGACCTGCCGAGCAACCGGTACGCCGAGGTCGCGGTGAAGGTGCGCGCGCTGTTCGAGAAGTACGAGCTGGAGTACGTCACCGGGCCGCTGCCCAAGCAGGTGTTCTCCGCGTGGCACAAGGTCTTCCGGCTCTCGCTGCCGAACAAGAAGCCCAAGGTCAAGACGCCGGAACGCGAGCGGGAGCTCGTCGCGGCCTGATGCCCGGTGTGGGTTCGCGGTCAACCTCGGCGCTGACGCCGAGAACCCGTACGCCAGCGCGGAGCCCGGCCGGCGGGCCGGAGCCGAGTGGACACTGCAGTGGATCGAGAACACCGCCAGCCGGCTGGCCGAGGGCCGGGCCGCAGCGAGCCGGTGGCGGTGAGCAGCGCGCCAGCCTGCCGTGGTCGGGCCCGTGGTCAGGGCGCGTCGCCGGAGTAGTAGAAGCGGCACGCGACGCCGGGCCCCTGTGCGCGGGGGTCGCCGGGGCGCGGGTCGTACAGGGCGCGGCCGCCGGGCCACCGTGACAGCTCGGTGGACAGGGCCGCGCCGTCGTCTACTTCCTCGGTCCGCCACCCGTGGATGTCCAGCAGCAGGCCGTCCAGCGGCCCGCCGACCAGTTCGGCGTAGGTCCGCTGTGGGAGCGGGCCGGGGTTGGGGTCGTCGTGCTCCGCGCCATAGACGCGGCCGTTCAGCAGCTGCTCATCGCCGTTCATCCGACCAAGCCTTGCAGCCGCCACCGACAACGCGGGCCGGCCCAGCGACGCCTTGGGTCTGCCCGCGTGGTCGGTCGCCGCGGCTTGCCCGGTCAGGTGCGGAAGCGGGAGCCAGCCGTCGTCACCCGTCTCGTTGTCGCCGGCACGCCGGGAGTGTCCTGCGTCAGAGCCTGTACGCCGGTGTCCATGAAGCCGGTCGGCGAGCCGTAGACGACGGCGGGGTGGGTGCAGGCGCAGTCGTTCTCAGCGCCCGCTATCTTGGCCTCGACATCCAAGAGGTGGGGCCGGCAGTGCAGAGAGCAGAAGAACGCGTCGCGAAGACCGGGGACGTTGACGCGGACGCGGACATGGGTGCGGACGCGGACACAGGCGCGAAGGACGACGCACCGCGCGGCCTTCCCCTGCCGTGGCCGCTGCTGTTGCTGGGGGCGGCCGTCCTCCCCGGCGCGGTGCTCTACTTCGGGGGCCGGTGGATGGAGACGCCCGCGATGCAGGCGTGGCGGACCGTCTGTCTCGCGGTGACCGTGCAGGCGCTGCCCTTCCTGCTGCTGGGCACGGCGCTGTCCGGGGCCATCAACGCGTTCGTGCCCGCACGGCTGTTCAGCCGTGTGCTGCCGCGTCGGCGGGTGCTCGCCGTGCCGGTGGCCGGTGCGGCGGGAGTGGTACTGCCGGGCTGCGAGTGCGCGTCGGTGCCGGTGGCGAACAGCCTGATCAGCCGCGGGGTCACGCCGGCCGCCGCGTTCGCCTTCCTGTTGTCGGCGCCGGCGATCAACCCGGTGGTGCTGACCGCCACCGCCGTCGCCTTCCCGGGGCAGCCGGAGATGGTCGCCGCGCGACTGCTGGCCTCCCTGGCCACGGCGGTGGTGATGGGCTGGCTGTGGCTCTGGCTGGGGCGGGCCGAGTGGCTACGGCCCAGCGTGCGCCAGACCGGGCACCAGGCGGGAGGCAGTCGGTGGCGGGAGTTCCGGGCCGGCTTCCAGCACGACTTCCTCCACGCGGGCGGTTTCCTGGTGGTGGGCGCCATGGCAGCGGCCACGTTCAACGTGGCGGTGCCCCGTTCCGTGCTGGATGCGTTCTCCGGTAATCCCTGGCTGTCGGTGCTGTTCCTGGCCGGGCTGGCGATCGTGCTCGCGATATGTTCCGAGGCGGACGCGTTCGTGGCGGCCTCGCTGACCGGGTTCTCACCCGTCGCGCGGCTGACGTTCATGGTGGTCGGTCCCGTGGTCGACCTGAAGCTCATCGCACTGCAGTCGGGCACGTTCGGCCGGGCCTTCGCCATCCGGTTCGGTGCCGCCACAGTGGTCGTGGCGGTCCTGTCCAGCGTCCTGATCGGAGCCGTCCTGCTGTGAGACGTCCCCTGCAGATGGCCTTGCTGCTCCTCAGCGGCGTCGGTCTGTTGCGCATCGCCCTCTTCACCGACCTGTACCTGCGCTACGTCAAGGAGGGCATGCGGCCGCTGCTGATCGCCTCCGGTGTTCTGCTGATCCTGCTGGCCGTGGCCGACCTGGTCTCCTCCCTGCGGCGACGCCGCCATGACGAGCAGACCGACCCCGGCGACGACAGCCACGGCCATGACCACGGGCACGGGCACCACCATTCCTCCGTGCCGCGCCCCGCATGGCTGCTGTTCCTGCCCGCGCTGAGCCTCCTCCTCTACGCCCCGCCCGCTCTCGGCGCCTACACCGCCTCCCGCGAGCCGGCGAAGACCGTCCCCCAACGCGACACCTTCGACCCGCTGCCCACGACCTCGCCGCTTCCCATCACCCTGACCGACTTCACCAGCCGCGTGCAGCAAGACCGCACACGCGCCATACAGGACCGTACGGTCCAGATGACCGGCTTCGCCACGTCCGCCGAGCGGAAGGACAGCTGGTACCTGACCCGGATCACGATCTCCTGCTGCGCGGCGGACGCCCAGTCCGTGAAGGTACGGATCCACGGTGTCCCGGCCCCCGCCGCCAACACCTGGGTCACCGTCACCGGCACCTGGCGTCCCGACGGAACCCTCGGCACGAACTCCGCCGCCGTCGCCCTCGACGCCCGCGCGGTGCAGAAGGTCGCCAAGCCCGTGAACTCGTACAAGGACGCCCTCCCCTGGGCCCCCAGCAGGTGAGCCATCGCTCCACCTCCGCCCGGCTTCCGCAACCAGGACTGCGCGCCGCGGTCGAGGTCGGCGCCCGCCGCAGGCCCGCCCCGCCGGTGATCCTCCTGTCGCGGTACGTCGAGCGCACCCAGGCCGCCGCACTCCCGGCAGACGGTGAGGGCGGGATCGGCTACCTCCTCAAGGACCGTCACGCCCCGGTCTCCGGCGAGAAACACATCTCCGACCTGCCCGCCAGCTCGAACTCCCCCTCACCCACGACACCCACCGGCGAGTACAGGCACAGGCCGTCCTGACGGAGGGCTCGTCAAATCCTGTGGACCGGCCGGACAGTCCGACGACCGGTCGATCAAGCGAGCGGCTTGCGGTATCGGACGTACTCGTTCCGCCTCCGGAACCCCACGCTCTCGTAAAGATCGTAGGACCGGTTCGGATGATCTCGGACTTCGAGGCATGTCCGCCACCCTGTTCATGGTTCATGCTGCGGTCGTATGCGGCCGTTCGACGAGGTAGCCGCGTTCGAAGTGGGCTCCGGTTCGGACGAGGGCGACGAGGTGGGCGGCGCCCGGCTTCAGACCGCGTCAGCCGGCCCCCTGTCCGGGAGGGCTGCGGGATGAGATGACAAGGTCATCTCGGTCGCGACCAGTGCTTGCGGGGCACCCGGCAGCGTTCACGGTTTCTTGGTCAGGTAGGTATGGAGGTGTCGAGAGAGGAATGTGATGACGTTCATCAGAGGCATACAGAGAAGGCTGCGCGCCGGCATCACCGGCCCGGAGGTGGGGACAGCGGCAGTCGCCATCGGCTCGGCCTTGCTTCTCACCGGCTGCGCCGGCGATCAGCAGACGGGTCAGGCGGCCTCGAGGGATGCGGTGTCCTCCCCCTCTCCCGCTGCCTGCGCTCGTGACGAGCCCTACTACCAGGCCGGATTGCTGCAGACCGAAGACGTCTGGTCGCAGCCGGGGAGATCGCAGGAGACGACGACCGTCGTCGAACTGGACCCGAAGGCGTGCACGACCGGTTCGAAGCCTGCCAAGGTGCCGACCACGTCCTGCGAGCCGGGGGCATTCCCCTGGACCACGTCAGCGGCCTCTGCGAGCCGGGAACTGGCCGGCGCCGGTGTGCGCGCTCGGGGCGATGTCACCTTCACCGCGAAGGGGAAGACGCTTCAGGAGATCGTGCTCGCTTCATCGCCGTCCGAACAGCGGCCCTCGATCGTGGCTGCTTATCGGGACCACCTGGAGGGCTGCAAGGCTCAAGCCGTGGGCGGCCTCGGTGGGAAGCCCGAGTGGTTCCGTATCGCCACCGCGAGCAATCAGCTGCTGGTGAGCCTCGATGACGGCGTCGTCATCGCTCTGCGGGCTGAACGCTCTCAGTGGACGGACGATGAGCTGGGCGAGTTGATGCGCGCGGCAGAAGGGCGGAGTGAGAAGTTCCGGGAATGAGCGGTTCAGCGCTGCCGCTCGCCGCCCGGTGGAGCCCGGGAGTTGCATGGAGTGCCGTCGCACTCACCGGGTCGACAGCGCAAGATCCCTGTGCCGCCACACCACGTTGACTTCGCTCGTGCGGTGTGCGCGTACCCCGTCACGGTCGCAGCCGCGGAGCTGGAACCGCTCGTACTCGCTGGTGGCCGGCAGCTCGACCGACCACTGCCACCGTTGACCGGCCCAGGTGGGGCGTCGCAGGCCGTGTCCCCGCCCTGGGCCAGGGCGGGGACACGGCCTCAGGCGCGAGGCGACGTCAGTTGGCGTTCACCAGGTCGTGCGCCGGGACGGTGACCGTCCGCTTCCCCGGCTTGCCGCCCAGCACGATCTTCCGCAGGGCACTGTTGTTGTCGAGGTTGGTTTCCTTCAGCCGCTTCTCCGGGTTGGCCAGCACCTGGATGTAGTAGGTGCCGTTGGGCACGCCGGTGATGTCGAAGGACTGGCCCGGCAGGTCCTGGGTGTAAGTGTCGCCGGAGCCGACGTCCAGCACCTCGCGGACGGAGATCGAGTTCTCCTCACCGCAGGCGGTGGCCAGGTCGGTGTTGTTCGGGTGCCAGTTGGCGTTCTTCACCGTGTAGTCGACCGCGTCGGTGTTGGCCAGGCAGAAGGCCTCCTTGCCGCTGCGCACGGCCTCCTTCTTGTCCGCCTTCAGCAGCCGGTAGCTGGCGAAGTCGGTGAAGTGCCAGTGCACGTGCCCCGGGCGCGGGTCCCACTCCATGGTGCCGGTCGGGGTGTAGCCGACCTGCTTGCCCTTGGCGTCGTAGAAGTACTGGTAGGCGTCCATCTTGGCCTTGCCGGGCGAGCGGAACCCGTCCACCACGAGCTGCGCCGGGCCGGCGTTCCACACGTTGGCGCTGAACGCCAGGTAGTCCTTGCCCGGGATGTCCTTGTCGCCGTCGCTGATGGTGATGCCGTAGGCCGGCAGCGAGCGCAGGTCCGGCTTGGGGACGTCCGGGACGGAGGGCTTGCCGGCGGGCCGCTTCGACAGCGGCTTGAGGGCGGGCGCCTGACGCGAGCCGTCGGTCTGGCCGCTGGTGTCCCGGGCCCGCAGAGACAGCGCGGACTTCTGCTGCTTCTTCTTCACCGCCCACGGCAGGGCCGGCGGCGCGGCCTTCAGCGGACCGTGGCCCACGTTGTACGAGGGGCCCGCACCGCTCGTCACCGGCGCGGCGGCCTCGGCGGGAGCCGGAGCATGCCCCGGTCCGTGGCCGGCGTGAGCGTTCGGCGCCTGGTGAGCGGCACCGTGCCCGGCGTGCTCACCGGCCTTCCCGAACCGGGGAGCCGCCTCGGTCCTGCCCTCTTCCTCCTCGAAGCTTTCCTCCACCACGGTGACCTTGACCGTGGCCACCCGGTCGGCGATGCCGAACAGGTCGCGGTACTTCTTGGCGACGCCGACCTTGGCCGTGTACGTACCGGCCGGGAGCTGGACGGGCTCGCTGTAGGAGCCCGCGTAGGTGTTGGCCGCCCAGCCCTTCTCGACGCCCCACACGGAGCCGAGGGTGAAGGGGTTGGTGGGGCAGCTCTCCGGATACTTGGAGGTGGAGGGTGCGTCCGGCCGCACCCGGCCGCTGGCGTTGTTCGGGCAGAAGCTCTCGGTGCGGGTGAGGACCTTCTTGCCGGCCTTGTCGGTGAGGGTGACCTTCACGAAGCCGGGCAGCCCGGAGAAGTCCTTCACGGTGCCCGTGGGCAGCTTCTTGGCCTTGGCCTTTCCGCCCTCGTACACGGTCTGGGTGACGCTCACGGGGTCCTTGTAGGACTTCCGGGTCACCTTGAACTCCAGCGGCTTCCCTTCGGCGATGAGGTAGGTGCCGAGGTCCAGGTACACACCCGGCTCTTCCTTATAGGTCGTGAGCGTCACCGAAGGGGTCGCCGCGATGAGGCTCAGCTCGGGGCCGGTCGCGGCCTTCGCCGGCTCCTGCGCCGCGGCCACGATGCCGGCCGTCACGGCCGTCACGGCGACGGCCGTGGTGCCGGCGAGCAGCGTACGTCGCAGCCGAGCGGTGCGCTTTCTGGTCATGGTTCTCTCGTCCTCCGGTGCTGTGAGCAGGAAGCAGGCGGCACGGCGCGTCCGCGAGGTTCGGGCCGGGGCCGGCGTGTGAGAGGCGTTTTCGCTTCGCCCGCGCTGTGAGAGGAACGGATGGGTTGCTCGGTTGTCCCGGAGACGGAAAGGGATGGAGTGTTGGCCGAATGCCGTCGCAGTGACGAGATCCGGCCGCCGATAGGGCGCACCGCGATCCGGGCTTTCTCGGCCTCGACGTTCCGGCCGTCCGCGTGCGGATCAAGCGCTGGTCCGCGGGGACCGTCCGTCGTCAACTCGCTGATAGCATCCGCTCACTTGTGCGAGAACAGGTCGCTGAGCGTCGCCGAGCGTCGCTGAGCGGGAGGGGATGGCACGTGGGCGCAGCCGCCGTGTCGCGTGGCCGACTGGCCGTCCGCATCGTCGCGGTACCGGTGCACCGGCGCGGAGTTGCTCGCCCGTCGAGTCGGCTCCCGCAGCAGCTTCGTCGGCGGCGGCATCGACGACCGCGGAACCGACGTGATCTCCGCGGCGCCGACGGCCGTACGCAGGGCACGGGACAGGTCCCCTTGTCCTGACCCGCATCACACCTCTCCGTGCCTCGACGGTCTCCAGGTGCCGTCCGTGCGCGGACGGCACCTCTGACGTGGGAGAAACTCACATGACCAAGAAGGACGGTCACGGCAGCAGATGCCGGACCATCGCCATCGCTGTGCTCGCCGGGCTGCTCGGCAGCGTGCAGGTCCCGAGCGCGCACGCCGCCGGGGACACCGTCCCCGCGGATTTCAACGGTGACGGCTACCGCGACGTGGTGCTGCGGGTCCCCGCCGCCGACGTCGCCGGGCGCGAGGACGCGGGCGCCGTGATCGTCCTGTACGGCTCCGCCTCCGGGCTCTCCGCGAAGTCCCGGGTCGTGATCACCCAGAACTCCGCCGGTGTGCCCGGAAGTGCCGAGCGGGGCGACTACTTCGGTGCCTCCACCGCCTCCGCCGACCTCGACCGGGACGGATACGCCGACCTGGTCGTCGGCGCGCCCTACGAGGATCTCGCCCAGGGGGAGAACAAGGGCATGGTCACCATCCTGTGGGGCAGCCGATCGGGCCTGGTGTCCGGGCGGGCCCTGCCGACACCCGACAGCCCCCATGACTTCGACCGTATCGGCCGGGACGTGGCCGCCGTCGGCAAGGGGTCCTCGGCCACCAGCCTGGTGACGGTCGGCGGCTGGAACTACACCCGTACCTTCCAGGGCCCGTTCACCCGCTCAAGTGGGCCGACTTCCGCGGGAATGGGGCTGGGTGAGTGGTTCGGCTCCGTCGCCGCCGGTGACCTCGACCGCGACGGCCGCGCCGACACGGTGGCGGTGTCGGGGCGTGCCGGCGGGCACACCGGCGGCCGGATCCACGTCAACGCCGAGAACCAACCCCAGTGGAGCGTCCCGCTGACGCATGGCGACGCCCTGGTGGCCACCGTCGGCGACGTCAACGGCGACGGATACGGCGACATCGTCGCCGGCGACCCCGACGAGCCCGAACAGCGCGGAGTCGACGGAGAACTCGGCGGGCGCATCCTCATCTGGTACGGCAGTCCGGCGGGAGTGCCGACGGACACGAACCCCGTGGTGATATCCCAGGACACCGCCGGCGTCCCCGGTTCCGGGGAGAAGGGCGACCGCTTCGGCGCATCGGTCGCGGTCGCGGACTTCGACCGCGACGGCGTCGGCGACATCGCGGTGGGCGCGTCCGGCGAGAAGCTCGGCACCGTCGCCGGCGCCGGCATGGTCACGGTCATCCCCGGCAAGCGCACCGGTACCCCGGGCTCCGGCGCCTACTCCTACAGCCAGGACACCACCGGCGTCCCCGGCGGCAGCGAGAGCCGCGACCACTTCGGCACCACCGTCTCGGCGGGCGACGTGAACCGCGACGGGCGCCCCGAACTCATCGTCAGCGCACACGGCGAGAACAACTACGCCGGCGCCGCGTGGACCCTGCCCGGCGGCACCACCCGGCCCACCGCAACCGGCAGCAAGATGTTCACCACCTCGCAATTCGGGCTCCCCGCCTCCGGATGGCAGCTCTTCGGCGGTGACAGCCTCCCCCTCCTGTGACCCGAACAGGACAGCAGGTCGTGGGTCACCCCGGACCTCGGCCGACGGCGTTGCGGTTCCGTTATCGCCCGGCGGGCAACTGTGGGGCGGGGGCCGCTGTCGTACCGTTGTGATCTCCCGTCATCCCTCCCCCACGCGCGCCCGTTTCGGCGTCGCCAC
>NZ_JBEXOM010000041.1:0-19618 GCF_040611555.1 Streptomyces sp. NPDC006624
CTGCCGCCCGCGGCCGCGCGCAGACTGGCCCTGCTGCTGGCCGACCGCCCCGGGTCGTCCGGCGGCAGCCGCCGGGGAGCCGCGCCGGACCTGATGGAGCTGCTGCCCCAGTGGCTGGCGGCGGCGAACGCCCGGGGATTCGCGCCGCCTCCGCAGGCGCTGCCCGCGCTGCTGGACGCGGCCCGGGGGCGTACGGATCTGCGTCCGGCGGCGCTGGAGTTCGCGGGGCCGAGGGCGCTGTGGCTGGCGCGGCTGAACCCGGACTGGCGGTTCGCCCTGCGCTCGGCACCCGGCGGCGGAGCGGCCCTGCCGCACCTGGAGGACGAGGAGCGGACGCAGCGGCTGTGGCAGGAGGGCCTGTTCGCCGAACGGGTCGCTCTCCTGTCCGCGCTGCGCTCCCGCGAACCGGCCGCCGCACGCGATCTGCTGGCCGGGACCTGGGCGACGGAGCGGGCCGAGGACCGGCTGATGTTCCTCGACTCGCTGCGCGCGGGCCTCGGTCCGGACGACGAGCCCTTCCTGGAGCAGGCACTGGCCGACCGCAGCCGTAACGTCCGGGCGACGGCGGCGGAGTTGCTGTCGGCCCTGCCCGGGTCGGCGCTCGCCGCGCGGATGGCGGTCCGGGCCGAGGCGTGCGTGGCCATCGACCGCACGCGGGGCGCCCGGCCCGTGGAGCCCGCAGGGGGGAAGGACGCCGCCCCGCCCGTGCCGGTGATCGTGGTGGAGGCCCCGCACGAGTGCGATCCGGCCATGGAGCGCGACGGCGTGGTGGCGAAGGCCCCCGCGGGGCGGGGCGAACGGTCCTGGTGGCTGGGTCAGTTGGTGGAGGCGGCGCCGCTGGCGACCTGGTCGCGGCGGCTGGGCGGCCGGACGCCCCGGGAGATCGTGGCACTGCCGGTGGCGGACGGCTGGCAGGGCGAACTGCACGCGGCGTGGTGCCGGGCAGCCGTCCGCCAGCGGGACGCCGAGTGGTCGCGCGCGCTGCTCGGCGAGCCCTCGGCACCGGAGGCGGGCGGTCCGGGCGCGGTGTCCCTGGCCGAACGCGCCAAGCTGCTGGGCACGCTGGGCGCGGCGGAACGGGCGGAGTGGGTGGCCGGCTTCATCGCCGCGCACGGGCTGTCCGAGGCTTTTCAACTGCTCGGGGTGTGTGCGGTGCCCTGGGCTCCGCCGCTCGGCCGGGCGGTGGTGGATGCGCTCAACATCGCCCGGGACGCGGGGAGTTATCCATGGAGTTTCAGCGGAGTGATGGGGCTGGCCGAGCGCTGTCTCGACCCTGCCGAGTCGGCCCGCCTGGAGGCGCTGCTGGCGGTACCGGACGAACCGGAGAACGCGTCGCCCGGCGCGGGCGGCTACTGGGCGGAGGCGTTCCAGCGGCTGGTCACGACACTGCGCCTGCGTGCGGCGATGATCGAGGAGCTGGGGCCGGTGCAGCGCTGAACCGCACCGGACGGACGGGCCGGAGCCGGCTCACCGGGACGGCGCCCGCAGGGCACGGCCCGCTGGAGCCGGCCGACGCGGTCGACGCCGGCACGATCGGCTCCGGCACGAGCGGCTCAAGCACCATCGGCTCCGCCACGAGCGGCTCAAGCACCATCGGCTCAAGCACGGTCGACTCCGGGGCGACCGGCGCCAGCACGATCGGCTCCGCCGCCGGTTTCCTAGGCCCCGGCCGGCTGACGTACGTTCGCCCGGACCCAGTCCACGATCGACTGCGTGGTCGCGCCGGGCGTGAAGATCTCCGCGACGCCCTTCTCCTTCAGCAGCGGGATGTCCGCCTCGGGGATGATCCCGCCCCCGAAGACCAGGATGTCCTCCGCCTCCCGCTCCCGGAGCAGGTCGATCACCGCCGCGAAGAGCGTGTTGTGCGCGCCGGAGAGGATGGACAGGCCGATCGCGTCGGCGTCCTCCTGGATCGCCGTGTCGACGATCTGCTCCGGAGTCTGGTGGAGGCCGGTGTAGATGACCTCCATACCGGCGTCGCGCAGGGCCCGCGCGATCACCTTGGCCCCGCGATCGTGGCCGTCGAGCCCCGGCTTGGCCACCACCACGCGGATCGGACCGGCTGCCACACCCATCACTGCCTCCATGAACCGACTACATCCATCCGTACCGACAAGTACCGCACACATTGCTCGAGCCGTACACGACGTACGCACTGCGCCCGTCATGTCGCCCGCGTGCACGGCCCGGGCCGCCGCCCACCGCACCGGCTGCGGCACCACGGCACGGACATCCCGCCCCGAACCGTCCGGGGAAGTGAACGAACGTTATCTCCAGCATCCCGCAACCGGCAGTTTCGCGGTGCGGAGGGAGGGGGAAATCACACGTTGGGACAAGCGCAAGGGAAGCCGCAACGAGGTCGTCGTACCGCAGCGCCACCCATGACCCACGGCGGGGGCACGGCACTTCGGCGAAGGCACAACGGCCACGCACCGCAAGCACCGCACGCACAGCACGCAGGGCACGCACGGCGCACCAGCGGGGATCCGCCTCACCCCACCCACCGGGGACCCCGTCGCACCACCGGCGTCACAGGCGCCACCCGCCGCGCTCATTCCTCGCAGCTCACGCGGCTCACGCCGCTCGCGCGGTCGACGACGGCCGTCTTCGCCGCTGCTTTCCACGAGAGCACACGGGGGGCACAGCCGTCCTCCCGCGTGCCGACAGGAGGTCGGCCATGAAGGTCACCGGGGCTGCTCTGCCCCTCTTCCCGTTCTGCCGGCGCCTGCTGCCGAGCCGGCTGGCGGGACTCTCCGCGGCGCTGCTGAAGGCCACCGCCCTGGAGATCGCGATCCTGGCCGGGCACCTCCTCCTCTACCCCTCCGGGATCACCCGGGAGCGACGGGTCCCGGCCCCACCCCTGCCCGCGGACGGCGCGGCCCGGCTGCCGACGGAGGCGAAGCCCCCGGTCGTGCTGCTGCACGGCTTCATCGACAACCGCTCCGTGTTCGTCCTGCTGCGCCGCAGCCTCGCCCAGCACGGCAGGCAGCAGATCGAGTCCCTCAACTACTCGCCCCTGACCTGCGACATACGGGCCGCGGCCGAGTTGCTGGGCCGGCACATCGAGGAGATCTGCGAGCGCACCGGCGCCCGGCGGGTCGACGTCGTGGGGCACAGCCTCGGCGGCCTGATAGCGCGTTACTACGTGCAGCGGCTCGGCGGCGACACGCGCGTCCGCACCCTCGTGACGCTCGGCACGCCGCACTCGGGCACCCGGGTGGCGCCCCTGGCGGACGCGCACCCCATCGTGCGCCAGATGCGCCCCGGCTCATCGGTGCTCGAAGAGCTCACGGAGCCCGCCCCTGACTGCGCCACGCACTTCGTCAGCTACTGGAGCGACCTCGACCATGTGATGGATCCGGTGGAGACGGCCCGTATCGACCATCCCGATCTGAGCGCGGAGAACGTGCGCGTGACCGGCATCGGCCATCTCGCCCTGCCCGTCCACCCCGCGGTCGCAGGCGGCATACGCCAGGCCCTCGACACGGCCCGCCCGGGTGAGCCGACCGCCGCTCGCGGTGACGGCCTCACGGTGGCCTGACGCCGGCCCGGCCGCGCCCGGCGCCCCACACGGTCGGGCGACAGTCGGCCGGAAGCCGTCACACCCGGCTCACGGACTCGTCATACAGACGACGGACCCCGTCGACGCCGCGACCAACCTCGAACAAACTTCGAACACAAAACCAAACTCGCGCCCGCAGTCCGCCAAAACACGGCCGAATGCCCGTTTCCTGCGCGCGCGAAACCTGCCGAAGATTGTCGTGCCCGCGTACCGCCGGGTACAGTCGCCGCACTGCTCTGGCAGCCCCTGTTGTCGAGGCGAAAGAGAAGTTGGTGAACGACCGTCACCCGTCGGGGACCATGGCCCCGGCTCCGGCTTCCGACGCCGCCCCGGCGCACTACGCGTCGTACGGCACCCAGGAAGCCCAGTACGGCGACTTCACCACGTACGGCGACTACGCCGCCACCGGTTTTGATCCCACCGGCGCCACCGGGCACACGACCGCGAGCTTCGCGACCGACCCCCTCTTCGGCGACATGCCGGGCACCGGCCACGACACGGGCGCCTACGAGACGGGCCACTGGCCCACGGGTACCCACGAAAACCTGAACTACGACCCGTATGCGGCACAGCACCAGGCGGCCTACGACACCGGTGTCTACGACACGACGGGCTGGAACGCCGAGCAGCCGCTGTCGGTGATCCCGCCGCAGGCCACGTTCCCCGACGTCAGCGGCCAGTGGGACGCCGGCGCGTGGCTGCAGCCCGACCAGTCGGGCAACCCGGCGGACCACACCCAGCAGTGGGAATGGGGCTCGCAGAGCTTCGACACCGGTGCCTACGACGCCACGCAGTGGAACTCCGACGGCACTCCCGCAGCGGCCGCCGACGGTTACGAGCAGCAGCACGCCGAGACCTTCGACCAGCACGAGACCGCGACGTTCGACCAGACCGCCTACGACGAGGCCGACGGGGCCGGATACCACGACCCCTCCGCGGACGGCGGCGAGCCGGACGCCACCGGTGAACTGCCCGCGGTCGAGCCGCTCCTGGACGATCAGGAGGAGGTCGCCCCGCCGTCCCGGGCCGCCTCGCGCGCGGGCTCCCGCTCCCGTCGCCGCACCCCGCCCAAGCGCTCGGCGCTGCTGACCATCGCGGTGCCCTCGGCGTGTGTGATGGGCGTGGCCGGGATCGCGGCCGCCTCCGTCGGCAGCCTCACCGAGGACAGCGCGGCGGAGGCGCACACCACCGCGGCGGACGCGCAGCCGGTGAAGCCGGCCGCCGCCAACAACAAGCTCGACACCCAGCTGCAGAGCCTCGCCGCCGGTGCCGACGACTTCGCCGACCGGGCCAGCCGTACGCAGGAGCGCATCGACCTCAAGGCCCAGCAGGCCGCCGAGCGCAAGCGCGCGGCGGAGGAGGCGGCCCGCAAGGAGCGGCTGCGCCCCAAGTTCGCGCTCCCGGTCGCGCAGCACGGACTCAGCGCCTACTACGGCCAGTCCGGCATCAACTGGATGTCCCTGCACAGCGGCATCGACTTCCCCGTCTCGTACGGTACGACCGTGATGGCCGCGACCGACGGCACCGTGCGCACCCAGTGGAACAGCGCGTACGGCAACATGATGATCGTGACCGCGAAGGACGGGACGGAGACGTGGTACTGCCACCTCTCCACCTACACGGTCCCCTCGGGCACGACCGTGAAGGCCGGCGATCCGATCGCGCGCTCCGGCAACTCCGGCAACTCCACCGGCCCGCACCTGCACTTCGAGGTGCGCCCGGCCGGCGGCTCGGCCATCGACCCGCTCTCGTGGCTGCGCAGCCACGGCGTCGACCCGACGTAGCGTCCCCGCAGCCCCCGCCGGCCCGGCCGGCGGGGGCCGGGTCAGCGGGTCAGAGCTTCTCCACCGGTGCGTACCGCAGCAGCAGCCGCTTGGGCTTGGCGTCGCCGAAGTCGATCGTCGCCTCGGCGTTCCCGCCCGTGCCCTTCACCGCGACGACGGTGCCGAGCCCGAACTGGTCGTGGGTGACGCGGTCCCCGACGGCCAGTGACACCACCGGCTTCTCGGAGGTCCGGCGCGTGGCGAACCCGGACGCGCCCGACGCCGAGGAGCGCGAGCGGGACGAGGACAGCGAGGCGGCCACGGCGGAGACCGGGCCGGAGGACGCGGGCGAGGTCGCTCCGGTCCGCTTCCACTCCACGTGGGCCGGCGGGATCTCCTCCAGGAAGCGGGAGGGCGGGTTGTACGACGGCTGGCCCCAGGCGCTGCGCAGGGTGGACCGGGTCAGGTACAGCCGCTCACGCGCGCGGGTGATGCCGACGTAGGCCAGGCGCCGCTCCTCCTCCAGCTCCTTGGTCTGGCCGAGGGCGCGCATGTGCGGGAAGACGCCGTCCTCCATGCCGGTCAGGAAGACGACCGGGAACTCCAGGCCCTTGGCGGTGTGCAGGGTCATCAGCGTGATGACGCCGTCGCCGTCCTCCTCGTCGGGGATCTGGTCGGAGTCGGCGACCAGCGCCACCTGCTCGAGGAAGTCGGCCAGGGTGCCGGGCGTCTCCGTGCCCTCGCCGCGCTCCTGCTCGAACTCCATGGCGACGGCGGCGAGTTCCTGGAGGTTCTCGATGCGGGTCTCGTCCTGCGGGTCGGTGGAGGCCTGCAGTTCGGCGAGGTAGCCGGTGCGCTCCAGGACGGCCTCCACGACGGTGGCCGGTCCGGCGCCGGACTCGACGATCGTGCGCAGGTCCTCCATCAGCGTGTTGAACCGCCTGACGGCGTTGGTGGAGCGCGCGGCCATGCCGTACGCCTCGTCGACGCGCTTGAGCGCCTGCGGGAAGCTGATCTTCTCGCGCTGGGCGAGGGCGTCGATCATCGCCTCGGCGCGGTCGCCGATGCCCCGCTTGGGGACGTTGAGGATCCGGCGCAGCGGCACCGAGTCCTCGGGGTTGGCCAGGACGCGCAGGTAGGCCAGGACGTCCCGGACCTCCTTGCGCTCGTAGAAGCGGACGCCGCCGACGACCTTGTAGGGCAGGCCGACGCGGATGAAGACCTCTTCGAAGACACGGGACTGGGCGTTGGTGCGGTAGAAGACCGCGACGTCGCCCGCCTTGGCCTCGCCGGCGTCCGTGAGGCGGTCTATCTCGTCGGCGACGAACTGCGCCTCGTCGTGCTCGGTGTCGGCCACGTAGCCGGTGATCCGCGCGCCCGTGCCCGCGTTGGTCCACAGGTTCTTGGGGCGGCGGGACTCGTTGCGCTCGATGACCGCGTTGGCGGCGCTGAGGATGGTCTGCGTGGAGCGGTAGTTCTGCTCCAGCAGGATCGTCGTCGCGTCCGGGTAGTCCTCCTCGAACTGGAGGATGTTGCGGATCGTCGCGCCGCGGAAGGCGTAGATCGACTGGTCGGCGTCACCCACGACGCACAGCTCGGCGGGCGGGACGTCGTCCGGGCCGGGCGGGACGTCGACGGGGTGCTCGGCGGTGCCGACCAGCTCGCGCACGAGGGCGTACTGGGCGTGGTTGGTGTCCTGGTACTCGTCGACCAGGACGTGCCGGAAGCGGCGGCGGTAGTGCTCGGCGACGTCCGGGAAGGCGCGGAGCAGGTTGACCGTCGTCATGATCAGGTCGTCGAAGTCGAGGGCGTTCGCCTCGCGCAGCCGCGACTGGTACAGGGCGTAGGCCTGGGCGAGGGTCTTCTCGAAACCGTCCGTGGCCTGGGCGGCGAAGTCCTCCTCGTCGATCAGCTCGTTCTTCAGGTTGCTGATCTTGGCGCTGAAGGACTTCGGCGGGAAGCGCTTGGGGTCCAGGTCCAGGTCGCGGCAGACCAGGGCCATCAGGCGCTTGGAGTCGGCGGCGTCGTAGATCGAGAAGGAGGACGTGAAGCCGAGCCTCTTGCTCTCGCGGCGCAGGATGCGCACGCACGCGCTGTGGAACGTCATGACCCACATGGCGTTCGCCCGGGGGCCGACGAGCTGCTCGACGCGCTCCTTCATCTCGCCGGCGGCCTTGTTGGTGAAGGTGATCGCGAGGATCTGGCCCGGGTGCACGTCCCGCTCGGCGAGCAGGTGGGCGATGCGGTGCGTGAGCACCCGGGTCTTGCCGGAGCCGGCACCGGCCACGATGAGCAGGGGGGAGCCGGAGTGGACGACGGCGGCGCGCTGGTTGTCGTTCAGCCCCTCCAGGAGCGCGGCGGTGTCCACCACCGGGCGCGGTGCGCCGTCGCGGTAGTGGGTGTCGCGGTCCGGCGGCACGTCGAACTTCCCGCCGAACAGATCGTCCGGGATCGGCTCCGGAACGTGATCGTCCTCGGGTGGCGGCGGGGGCTCGTCCGCAGGGCCCCGCTGGGCCTGGAGGCTCGCCAGGAAGTGGTCGTCAAAGAGGCTGCTCATCGCTCTCCGAGTCTAGGACGCCCCACCGACAACCGGCCGCCACCCCGGAGAATCACCGGAAGCGCCCTCCTGTCACGCCCGGGATCCGCAGGATCACAGCGTGCGACAGCCACCCGATTTCGGGACGACTCCGGATCAACCTCCCGCGATCCCTCACTCCCGGCGGCACCCCGGAACAAGGTCACGAAAATGTATCGGGCATATCACCCATCAACCTTCACAGGGGCCACACGAGTTGGCTACCGTGCGACCGGGCCGTACGACCTCCACCGGCGAACCTCGCCGGGCCGCGCGGCCTCCGCCGAGTCCGGTGTGCCGCAGCGGCAGCCGGAGCCGGGGACCCACCGAGACCTTGGGGTGAATCGGCCCGACCCTCCGGGGAGGGCCGTAGGGCAACCCTTCCGAACCACCCGCCCGAACCCGACAGCTAACCCGGTAGGCGGAACATGGAAGGAGTCGCCTCCCTTGGCGTCGCACCGCAAGTCGCGTCCTACGGGTTCGCGCGTGGCAGGCATACGGACCCCCGCCCTGGCAACGGCGGCCCTCACCTCCGTGGCCCTGCTCTCCCAGTCGGCCAACGCCGCCCCCGAGGCCGACGACAGACCCAGCCTCGAGGAAGTCGAGAAGAAGGTCGACGACCTGTACCGCCAGGCGGAGTCGGCGACCGACAAGTACAACGCGGCCAAGGAGAAGACCGCGAAGCAGCGCAAGCGCGTCGACACCCTCCTCGACGACGTCGCCCAGCGCACCCAGAAGCTCAACGAGGCGCGTGAGGAGCTCGGTTCCTTCGCCGCCGCCCAGTACCGCACCGGCGCCGCCGCCCCGGACACCGCCACGTTCCTGCTCGCGGACACCCCGCAGGACTACTTCGACCAGACCCAGCTGATGGACCGGATGACCGGCCGTCAGAAGGTCGCCGTCGACGACTTCGTCACCCAGCAGTCCGAGACGATGAAGAAGCGCCAGGAGGCCACCGAGAGCCTCCGGACGCTCACCGAGTCGCAGGGCGACCTGAAGACGGCCAAGGCCACCGTCCAGCGCAAGCTCGCCGACGCGCGGGAGCTGATGTCGAGGCTGACCGCCGAGGAGAAGGCGCGGCTCGCGGCGATCGAGAAGGAGAAGCAGGAGGAGGCCGCCCGCAAGGCCGCCGAGCTGGCCCGGCAGCAGGCCGCGCAGCAGCAGGCGCAGGAGGAGGCCGCCCGGCAGCAGGAGAGCGATACCTCCACCACGGCCCCGGAGTCCGGCTCGTCCACGTCCCCGTCCGCTCCGACGGCCCCGGCCGACTCCTCGTACGCCACCAAGGCCGAGAAGGCGCTCGCCTTCGCCCGCGCCCAGATCGGCAAGCCGTACGTGTGGGGTGCCGTCGGCCCCGGCTCCTACGACTGCTCCGGCCTCACCCAGGCCGCCTGGAAGGCCGCGGGAGTGACCCTCCCGCGCACCACGTACGACCAGGTCGACGCCGGCACCACGGTCCCGCTCTCCCAGGCGCTCCCCGGTGACCTGGTGTTCTTCTACGACGACCTCAGCCACGTCGGGATCTACATCGGCAACGGCATGATGATCCACGCCCCGAAGCCCGGCACCTACGTGCGCGAGGAGTCGATCTACTACGACGGCGAGTCGTCGATCCACAGCGTGGTGCGGCCGGCCTGACCGGCCCGGGATGTTTTCGAGGGGCACGCGCGCGTGCCCCTCTCCCATTGCGGGCGGCGCTCTCTAGCATCGGCGCTATGCCCGGCCCCTCCCCGTCTGCCACGTTGTGGGCGATCCACGCGCTGACGACCGGCACCTTGTCGGTCGGCCTCGACTCGGCGGGGTACGAGGTCCTCTCCCGCATCGTCCTCGCCCTGGCCTGCGCGAGCTGGCTGGCAGCGGTCGCTCGCGCCGTACTGCGGCCGCCGCGGGCGTGGCGCGAGGAGGCCGCTGCGGCGCTCACCTTCACGGCGGCGACCGCAATGGTGGGCACCGGCTTCTGTGCCGCGGGCTGGCCGCGGTCGGCGGCGGCGCTGCTGGCGCTCGCCGCGCTGCTCTGGACCGGGCTGCTCTGGGTCGGGCTGCTCGGCGTGCGGACCCCGGACCGTCAGGGGTCGGTGTTCCTGCGCTGTGTGGCCACCCAGGGGCTCGCCGTGCTCGGCGCCGCCCTGGCCGCCGCGGAGCGGGCCGCCTGGCTCGCGCACACGGCCCTGGTGCTGTTCTGGCTGGGGCTCGTGCTGTACGTCGTCGCCCTGTTCCGCTTCCGGCCCCGGCAGATGACCGAGGACGCCGGGGACCACTGGCTCGCGGCCGGCGGACTCGGTGTCTCGGCGCTGGCCGGGGCGCTGCTCCTCGGCGCCGACAGCGGCGGCTTCTACCTGTGGAACGACGACAACCGCGCGGTCCTCACCAGGGTCGCCGTCGCGCTGCTGGTGCTCACCCTGGTCTGCTGCGTCGTCCTGCTCACCGCCGAGCTGATGTGGCCCCGGCACCGTTACGACGTGTCCCGCTGGGCGACCGTCTTCGTGGTGGCCGTGACGGCCGCGGCCGCCCTGGCGATCGCGGCCGCCCTCGACGTCCCCTGGCTCGACGGCGCGGGTCGGGCGCTGCTGTGGGTCGCGGTGGCCGTCTGGCTCGGCTGCGCCGCCTGGGCGCTCGCCTCGGCCCGGGCCGGCGCCGGCTCCGGGCGGGTCAGGTCCAGAGCACGGCGATGAAGAGGTTCGCCGTGGTCAGCGCCCCGACCAGGCCGAAGAGGCCCTTGTCCACCTTCTCGTCGTCGCGCTTCACGTAGACCAGGCCGAGGATCACGATCAGCAGGGCCAGCTTCACGCCGATCTTGATGTTGTTCACGGACTGGTCGTCGGCCTGGTTGAGCCCGACCAGGATCACGCCCGTGACCAGCATCGTCAGCGCGCCGTGCAGCATCGCGGGGGTGTAGCGGGCGGTGCCGTCGCCCATCGCCTTCATCTGGGTGAGGAAGCCGCCCAGGAGCGCGGCGATGCCGACGATGTGGAGACCGACGAAGAGGTGGATGAGTACGTCCATGAGGCCGGAGCCTAATGAGGGCCCCGGGACCCGTCGGCACCGGCCTGGTGATGCATATATGCGCCCCATAGCACCCGTTCAAGGTCATTCGCCCATGATTCGGCGCATCGATCATCACGCTGAGTCAACATGTCGGGCCCGCGACGGGATCACGTTCGCATACGGTCACCGACGGTCCTCCGGGGACAGTTCCGCACACCCGCCACCGGCCCGCCACGGCGAGGCCTAGCGTCCCACCAGGTGACCGGCTCCCCACCGCCGCCCGGGCCAGGGGCGGCAGCCGGGCGCCACCGCCGAGAAGGTCCGGCGGCGGACCGCTCCCCCTGTGCGCGCCGCCGCCGGACACGCAGGCCGCCCGTCCCGCTCCCCACGGCGGCCGTCCGCACCCCACCGGCGGGCGAGGAAAGGACGTGGACCCCTGGTGGCATCGCACCGCAAGCCCCGACGACGCCCCACGGCCGGTGGCACGGCGCGGACGGCCGCCACCATCGCCCTCGCCAGCGCGGCGACCGCGACGGGCCTGGACGGGACCGGGCACGCCGAACCGCAGCCCACCCCCGGGCAGGTCAAGGCCGAGGTGGACCGGCTGTACCGGGAGGCGGAGGTCGCCACCGAGAAGTACAACGGCGCGCGGGAGAAGGCACGGGAGGCCGCACAGCGGCTGAGGGACCTGCAGGACCAGGCGGCGCGCAAGCAGGAGCGCCTCGACACGGCCCGCGACGCCCTGGGCTCGGCCGCCGCCGCCCACTACCGCAGCGGCGGCCTCGACCCCGCGGTCCAGCTCGTGCTGTCCGACGACCCCGACCGGTACCTGCGCAACGCCGCGTTCGCCGAGCGGGCCGGCGACCGGCAGCACTGGGCCGTCGCGGGCGTACGCAAGCGGCTGCGCGAGATCGAGCAACTGCGCGGCGCCGCCCACGTCGAGCTGACGTCGCTGAAGTCGTGGCGGACGGAGCTGAAAACGCACAAGAGCACGATCACCGGCAAGCTCGGCTCGGCACGCCGGCTGCTCTCCCGGCTCACCGCGGAGGAACGCGCCCGGCTCGGCGCGGCACCCCGCGCCGCCCGCTCCACCGGCGCCCGGGACGGCCTCGCGGCGCCCGGGCCCGCGACGTCCCAGGCGCCCGACTCCCGGGCGGCCGCCGCCGTCTCCTACGCCTACCGGAAGCTCGGCAGCCCATATGTCTGGGGCGCGACCGGCCCGGACGCCTTCGACTGCTCGGGCCTGGTCCAGGCCGCGTACCGCTCCGCGGGCGTCTCCCTGCCGCGCACGACGTACTCCCAGATCGACGCCGGCCGCCGCGTCTCCCGCTCCGAACTCCGCCCCGGCGACCTGGTGTTCTTCTACGCCGGCATCAGTCACGTCGGCATCTACGTGGGTGACGGGCGGATGATCCACGCCCCGAACCCCTCCGCGCCCGTGCGCGTCGCCCCGCTCGACGAGATGCCGTACGCGGGGGCGACACGGGTGGTGTGACGGCACGGCACGGCGGCGTCAGCGCCGGCCCATCCCCCGGCCTTGAGGCCGCCGGCCCCGGGTCACACCAGCCGGCGAGCCGTCGCCCACCGCGTCAGCTCGTGCCGGTTGGAGAGCTGGAGCTTCCTCAGGACCGCCGAGACGTGGGACTCCACCGTCTTCACGGAGATGAACAGCTGCTTGGCGATCTCCTTGTAGGCGTAGCCCCGGGCGATCAGCCGCAGCACCTCGCGCTCGCGCTGGGTGAGACGGTCCAGGTCCTCGTCGACCGGCGGCGCGTCCGTGGAGGCGAAGGCGTCGAGCACGAATCCGGCCAGCCGCGGCGAGAACACCGCGTCGCCCTCCTGGACGCGGAAGACGGAGTCCACCAGGTCCGTGCCGGTGATCGTCTTGGTGACGTAGCCGCGGGCCCCGCCGCGGATCACGCCGATGACGTCCTCCGCCGCGTCCGACACGGACAGCGCCAGGAAGCGGACCGGCTGCTCGGTGTCCCCCATCAACGGGGCGCAGCGGCGCAGCACTTCGACACCGCCGCCGCCCGGGAGGTGCACGTCGAGCAGGACCACCTCGGGCCGGGTCGCGGTGATGACCGTGACCGCCTGGTCGACGTCCGCGGCCTCGCCGACGACCTCGACCCCCGTCTGCTCGGTCTGCCCGATCTCGGCCTGGACGCCGGTGCGGAACATCCGGTGGTCGTCGACGAGGACCACGCGCACGCGACGCCCGGTGCCGCCGCCCGACTCCGCGGGGCCGGCCGCCTCCGCCGGTCCCGCCGTACCGTTCGCCTCGGTCGGGTCGCTCATGACGTCTTCTCCGCCCTCTCCATCTCCAGCTCGACCTCCGTGCCGCCGTCCGGCACCGCGCGCAGTCGCGCCGTGCCGCCGTTGCGCTCCATGCGGCCGATGATCGATTCTCTGACACCCATCCGGTCGGCGGGTATCGAGTCGAGGTCGAAGCCGGGGCCGCGGTCCCGGACGGACACGAAGACCGTCTTGCCCTCGACTTCGGCGTAGACCTGTACGGCGCCGCCCTCGCCACCGTACTTGGCGGCGTTCACCATCGCTTCGCGTGCGGCCTGCATCTGTGCGGCGATCCTCTCGTCGAGCGGGCAGTCGCCCACCACCACGACCTCGATGGGCACGCCGTGCTTGTCCTCGACCTCGGCCGCGTTGCGCCGCACCGCGTCGGCGAGGTGCGTGGGTTCGTCGGCCTCGTCCTTGCCGGTGCCCTCGGGTTTGTAGAGCCAGGTGCGCAGGTCGCGTTCCTGGGCGCGGGCGAGGCGGCGCACCTCGCTCGCGTTGTCCGCGTTGCGCTGTATCAGGGTGAGGGTGTGCAGCACCGAGTCGTGGACATGGGCGGCGACCTCCGCGCGCTCCTGGGCGCGGATGCGCATCAGCCGCTCCTCGGAGAGGTCCTGCGTCATGCGCACCAGATATGGGCCGGCCAGCAGCGTTATCCCGACGAGGACCGCGAGGGCGGCCTGCAGGACGGAGCCGAGGTGGGCGGCGGAGCCCTGCAGCACGAACAGGCCGGATACGCCGGCCGTGACCAGCAGCACACCGCCCACCGCGCGCAGCAGCGTCACCGTGCGCCGGCGGCGGCCGACCTCGACCCAGCGGGCCCGGCGGGCGTTGTCCGCCTGCCGCCAGACCAGGGCGACGCCCGCGCCGACGAGCACCATGGGCCAGAGGTAGGCGCGGGCGCCGCCGCTGAGGTTGACGTTGCCCACGAAGACCATGGCCACGACGACCATGAGGAGCAGGGCCACGATCTGGCCCTTGTCGGGTCTGCGCGCGACGAGCCTGCGCCGCCCGTCGGGCGAGGTCTCCGTGGCGATCGGCGACGGCGGCCTCTGGGCGTCGACACCGCCCACCCCGAGCGGGACGAAGAACCAGAACGCGGCGTACAGCAGCGCACCGAGGCCGTCGGCCATGAACAGGCCGATGAAGGCCAGCCGTACCCAGATCACGGGCAGCCCGAGGTGCCCGGCGAGCCCCCGCGCGACGCCTCCCAGCCAGCGTCCGTCGCTGCTGCGGTAGAGCTTGCGCGGCGGCCGCGGCTCGGCGAGGGGCGCTGCTGCGGCTTCCGACATGCCACCGATGGTCACATGCGCGCAGGGCCGGAGCATCAGGGTCGGCCCCGGAGACTCCCCTGATCTCCGCGTCCCGGCCGTCGAACGCTTCCCGCCCCCGGTCTCAGGGCCGATTTCAGGGTCCGGCCAGGGTCGTTCCGACTGCCGCCGGGGCGCCGCGCCCGTCACCATGGACCCATGACCGATCACGAGCACGCCGCGACGGGTCCGGGACCCGGCCCCGGCCCGCGCCCCGCACCGGGCGCGGGGCCGGCGGATGCCGCGCCCGCCGCGGAGGGCCGGGGAGGAGGAGCCCCCGGAGCCTCGGACCGGCCCGGGGAGGCCGCCCCGCCGGGGCCGCCCCCCAGGTTCCGGCGCGACCGCCGGTACAAGACCCTGGCGGGCGTCTGCGCCGGGCTCGGCCGGCAGTGCGACATGGACCCGGTCATCTTCCGGATCACCCTCGCCGTCCTCTCCGCCACCGGCGGCCTCGGCCTGATCTTCTACGGATTCGCCTGGCTCTTCGTCCCCTACGACGACGAGGACGAGAACGAGGTGCGCAAGCTGCTCACGGGCCGCGTCGACGGCCAGGCCCTGGCGGCCGTGCTGTTCGCGCTGGTGGGCTGCGGGGTGTTCCTGACCATGCTGAACAACGGCGGGGTGCTGACCTTCGCCGTCGTCCTCTCCCTCGTCCTCGCGGGCGCCGGCTACTGGTCGAGCCGGCGCGGCGCCCCCAGCCCCGATCCCCTGGCCGCCCAGGCCGCCGCCGACGCCCCGCCCGAGCCGCAGGCGCCGCCGGTCCTCGCCACCTACCCCTCCTGGTGGCGCGACCCCATCGTCAAGGACGGCACGCACATCGGCGGCACGGGCTACCTCTGGGGCCCGCGCGACACCCGCGACCTCGACATCGCGGCGGCGGTCAACATCAGCCTGGGCATCCCGTCCGGCACCCGCGAGGACGCACCCGCCCCGCGGACCCGGCCTGCCGAGCCGCGCGGCCCCCGCTGGATCGGCGGCTGGGTCTTCCTGCTGGCCCTGCTCGCGGCGTTCCTCGGCACGAGCAGGACCTGGGACACCCACCCGCTCGGCACCAGCCTGCAGACCGGTCTGGCCTGCGCGCTCGCCGTCCTGGGTCTGGGCATAGCCGTCAGCGCCTTCCTGGGGCGCACGGGGGCCGGCTCGATCCTCCTGGCGATCGTCACGGCCGGCCTGCTCGCCGCCGCGGCGGCCCTGCCCGAGGACATCGGCACGCAGTGGAACCGCACGACGTGGCGCCCGGTGACCGTGGCGGACGTCCGCGAGCAGTACGACCTGGGCACCGGTGCCGGCACCCTGGACCTGACCGGGCTGGACCTGACCGCCGCGCAGACCGTGACCACCCGAGCCGACGTGGGCTTGGGGCAGGTGAAGGTGATCGTGCCGAAGGACGCGACCGTGCGGCTGCGGGTGGACGTGGGCATGGGCGACCTCCAACTGCCGGGCGACGACCCGAAGGACGTGGACGTGAAACCGGGACAGCACCAGGAGACGACGCTCTCCCCCGCCGAGGGCGTCCCCCCGTCCGGCACGATCGACCTGGACCTCCACGTCGGCATGGGACAGGCGGAGGTGACCCGTGCTGCGTCATGAACTCCAGCCCGGGAAGCTGGTCGCCGGCCTGGTCCTCGTCACCGCGGGCGTCCTCTACGCCGGTGACGCGGACGGCGCCTGGCGGACACCGTGGTTCGTGGTGTTCCCTCTCGTCGCGGGCGGGCTGTGCCTGGCCGGCGCGGTGGCGCTCCTGACGGGCCGCGCCCGTCGGCGCCGCCGGGCGGGCGGTACGGCGGCGGGCGGTACGGCGGCGGACGGATCCGGCCCGCACCCGGCCGGCTGACGGTGAGGGCGCCCCGCGCGGCTAGTGGTGGCTCCCGGCGCGCTGCCGCCGGGCTCGCAGCGCGGCGTCCACGGACAGCACGGGCGCGCCCGCCAGCACGAGCGGGATCCAGGCCATGAGGTAGGCGAGGTCGTTGCCGTAGTAGTACGGGTCGGAGGCCCAGCTCACGGTGAGCCAGAGGCTGAGGGAGATCAGCGCGCCGCCGAGGGCTGCGAGCCGGGCGAGCAGGCCGAGGAGGGTGCCGATGCCGACGGCCAGTTCGCCGAAGGCGATGGCGTAGCCGAAGCCGACCGGGCTCTTCAGGGAGAGGTCGACGAGGGCGGGGATGGCGGAGGAGTCGCGGACGGCACGCATCATGTCGCCGATCGACCCGGAACCGGAGTCCTTCATGAAGGCGCCGTCGGTGAGTTTGTCGAGGCCGGCGTAGATGAAGGTGACACCGAGGAAGATCCGCAGGGGGACGAGGGCGTAACGGGTGGCGGTCTCCCGCCAGTCGCCTTCACCGGAGTGGGGGGTGCCGTAGGTGTCCGTCCGCATACGGTGCGTCATCGCTGCCAGCCGCCTCTCGCCCGCCTGTGCCGAGACCCCCTCGACAGACCATACGTACGGCGTCGAGGGCGCGCTCAATCCTGCGCGGGCGCCCTTTCCGCCGGACCCGGCCCGCCGGCGCGGCCGGCCCGCTGTCAGTCCGTCACCTCCACCGCGTACCGGTTGGTCTCGGCCCCCGCCGCCGTGACGACCTGGATGTCGATCCGCCCCGGCTCCACCTCCGCCGGGACCGGCACGGTCAGCAGCGTGTCCGTCGGGTTGCCGAAGCCGCCCGGCACCGGCACCAGCGGCACATGGACGTGCACGGCGCCGACCCGCACCACCATGCGGGCCAGCCGGTCGGCCCCCTGCGCCCCGGGCGGCACGAACCCCGCACCCCGGATCTCGATGTCGTCCCCCGTGCGGATGGGGGCGTCCAGGTCTCCCGCCTCCCGGGCCCGGACCACGGAGAGGATGACGGGCCGGCCGCCCTCCGCGTACTTCCCGGCCAGGTACGTCGCCGCCGACACCAGCACCACCACCGCCAGTCCCCACGGCAGGTCGGGCAGTTGGTCGGGCCGCCTCGCCAGCCGTACCGCGGCGAAGAGCAGGGCGACGCCGCTGACGACGACGTACTGGATGTCGGCGAAGGTGCCACGCCCCGCGTCGTCGGTCAGCAGGTCGGCGGCGCGGGGCCGGTCGGCGGGCACCTTCTGCAGCCGCTGGCCCAGGACGCGCAGCCCCACGACCCGCCGCACGAGGACGGCGATCCCGCAGACCACGGCGAGGACGGTCACCACCCCGGCGCCCCGGGCGAGTTCCAGCCCGGAGATCAGCGCGTCCCGCTCCCGGTGCCGGGAGGCGGCGGCGAGCCGCCCGGCCAGGACGAGCACCGCGTAGGCCACGAACAGCACCCACGCCGCGGCGACCGTACGGGAGGTGGACAGCCGGTTGTCCTCGCCGATCACGGGCGCAAGCGCACCGCCCTTCGCCCGGTGGAACCACGACGCCGCGGTGAGCGCGCCGGCGACCAGGAGCGCGGCGGCCAGCCCTGCGGTGCGGGCCGGTGTCCAGCCCGCGCCGACCGCCGTGAGGGCCTGGCCGAGCAGCAGCAGGACGACGGCCGCCCAGACCACCGCGGCCGTCCGCCGCCACAGTCCGGCCAGCCAGGCCCGGCCCTCGGCCCGCCTGCGCTCGGCGACGGCCTCAGCGGACTGCGCGAGTTCCTCGGAGATCCACTGGCGGGACGCCGAGGCGGAGTGGGCCACGGCGGCGGGCAGCCCCTGCCCGGCCGCGAACTCCTCGCGCCTGCGCACGAACGCGGCGACGGCCCGCCGATGCCCCTCCCTGGCCCCGTGCGGACAGTCCCCGCAGGCGCACCCGCCGGCGTGAGCCTCACCGGGGCCGAAACCGGCACCGAACCCGGCGCCACCTCCGGTCCCGAACCCGCCACCGCCTCCGTGACCACCGGGGTGTCCACCGCCATGACCCTCGTACCCGCCGGCATATCCACCCGGATACGCACCGGGCCGCGCACCCGCGTACACCCCCGCGTCCCCGCCGCCCTGCCCCGCCTCCCGCACCGCCACGCCCGACGCCCGCCTTCCCGCGAACCCAACCACCGCCGGTCCCCCCGGGAACCCGGAGACACCGCTGTGCAACTCCCGTGCGACGAGAGCGAATTGTGCCCTATACCACCCCTTCAGGTCCGCCCCGCCTCGTCAACACGGGTGAACAGCGGCGTGCCGTGTTGACACAGCGATCACAAAGTGACGAAGCGCCGCTAGTCCAGCAGGTCCGGCTCGCTGCGGGTGATGTCCTGCCACATGGGCTGGTAGTTGATCCACGCGACCAGGTCGCCGCCGAGCTGCTCCCGGGTCGCCACCGCCATCCGGTGGTCGATGCGGACGGGCCGCCCGGCCGCCTGCGCCGTCAGCTGCACCTGGCAGGACCGCTCCATCGTCACGAACCACCAGGCCGCCGCGTCCACCGAGTCGCCGACGGTGAGCAGTCCGTGGTTGCGCAGCACGAGCGCCTTGCGGGAGCCGAGCGCGGCCGCGATGCGCCGCCCCTCCTCGGCGTCCACGTTGACGCCGCTGTAGGCCTCGTAGAGGGCGTGGTCCTCGTAGAAGGCGCAGCTCTCCTGCGTGATCGGCTCCAGCAGCTCGCCGAGGGCCGCGAGCGCCCGGCCGTGCACGGAGTGGCAGTGCGCGACGGCGACCACGTCGGGCCGGGCGGCGTGGACCTGGGCGTGCACGGTGAAGGCGGCCTGGTTGACGTGGTAGCGGCCCTCGACGACCTGCCCGTCCTGGTTGGCGAGCACCAGGTCGCTGACGGTGACGTGCCGGAAGGGCAGGCCGAAGGGGTTGACCCAGAAGCAGTCGGTGAACTCGGGGTCGCGGGCGGTGATGTGCCCGGAGACGCCGTCCTCGTAGCCGAGCCGTCCGAAGATCCTCAGGGCGCCCGCGAGCCGTTCCTTGCGGTGGCGGCGTTCGTCCTCGGCCGACTCGTGCATCGGCGGCATCGCGAACCGCAGCCGGTCGGTCGGCAGGGGCAGGGGCGGAGTGGGCCCGTGCATAGGTCCTCCAGCGCTGGTTCTCCGTACGGGGCGGAAGTTACCGTCGGTGAGGCAGGGAAGAACAGAACCGTTTCGTAAAGATGGCACCGCGCGCCCCTGTGAGTTCCCTGAGTCAACCTCTATGCCGCCAGAGGCGTGTCCGGGTCCTGTTTGATCTTGTTGCTGGCTCGGTGGATCTCGGGGTCGTAGCA
>NZ_JBEXOM010000042.1:0-16502 GCF_040611555.1 Streptomyces sp. NPDC006624
CCAGGTGCCCCTCTCCGGGGTCCGTGACAACCCCGACCATCTGCGGCAGCTGGAGAACTGGCTGCGCTCCTACCGGCCCGAGGAACTGTTCGACGCCGAGGGCCGCCCGGTCGCGGACGTCCTCGCCTGTGTCCCCGAGGGCACCAGGCGGCTCGGCGCCACCCCGCACGCCAACGGCGGACTGCTCGTGCGGGACCTGCCGATGCCGTCCCTGGACGACTTCGCCGTCCCCGTCGACAAGCCGGGCACGACGACGCACGAGCCCACCCGCGTCCTCGGCGACCTCCTCGCCCGGGTCATGCGGGACACCGCCGAACGGCGCGACTTCCGGCTGGTCGGCCCGGACGAGACCGCCTCCAACCGGCTCCAGGCCGTCTTCGAGGCCAGCGGCAAGGCCTGGCAGGCGGAGACCCTGCCCGTCGACGAGCACCTGGACCGGCACGGCCGGGTGATGGAGATCCTCTCCGAGCACCTCTGCCAGGGCTGGCTGGAGGGCTATCTCCTGACCGGACGGCACGGGCTGTTCTCCTGCTACGAGGCGTTCGTGCACATCGTCGACTCGATGGTCAACCAGCACATCAAGTGGCTGCGCGTCACCCGCCGTCTGCCGTGGCGGGCGCCCATCGCCTCCCTCAACTACCTGCTGACCTCCCACGTCTGGCGGCAGGACCACAACGGCTTCTCGCACCAGGACCCCGGCTTCGTCGACCACGTGCTCAACAAGAGCCCCGAGGTGGTGCGGGTCTATCTGCCGCCGGACGCCAACACCCTGCTGTCGGTCGCGGACCACGCCCTGCGCAGCCGCGACTACGTCAACGTCATCGTGGCCGGCAAACAACCCTGCTTCGACTGGCTGTCGATGGACGAGGCCCGGGTGCACTGCGCCCGCGGCGCCGGGATCTGGGAATGGGCCGGCACCGAGGACGGCACCGAGCCCGACGTCGTCCTGGCCTGCGCCGGGGACGTCCCCACCCAGGAGACCCTGGCGGCGGCGCACCTGCTCCGGCGGCACCTGCCCGAGCTGTCGGTCCGGGTGGTGAACGTCGTCGACCTGGCCCGGCTGCTGCCCCGGGAGGAGCACCCGCACGGCATGGGCGACTTCGCGTACGACGGCCTGTTCACCACGGACAAGCCGGTCATCTTCGCCTACCACGGCTACCCGTGGCTCATCCACCGCCTGGCCTACCGCCGCACCGGCCACAAGAACCTGCACGTGCGCGGCTACAAGGAGGCCGGCACCACGACCACGCCGTTCGACATGGTGGTCCGCAACGACCTCGACCGCTACCGCCTGGTCATGGACGTCATCGACCGCGTCCCGGGACTCGCGGTGCGCGCCACGGCCCTGCGCCAGATGATGGCCGACACCCGCACCCGCCACCACGCCTGGATCCGCGAGCACGGCACCGACCTGCCCGAGGTCGCCGAGTGGAGCTGGAACGCCTGAGCCGCGAGGGACGTCTCAGCAGCCGGTAGGCTTCCCGTGCCCGCAGGGAAGCTCAGGGAAAGGAACCGGCGTTGCACGTCCAGGAGTGGCTCGAAACCGTACCCGCGGTGGCTGTCTACGCGCTGGTGGGGCTGGTCATCGGCCTGGAAAGCCTGGGCATCCCGCTGCCGGGGGAGATCATCCTGGTCTCGTCCGCGCTGCTGGCCTCCCAGCACGGTGACATCGACCCGGTCGTCCTCGGCGCCAGCGCCACGGCCGGCGCGATCATCGGCGACTCCATCGGTTACGCGATCGGCCGCAGGGGAGGCCGGCCCCTGCTGGCCTGGCTCGGCACGAAGTTCCCCAAGCACTTCAGCGAGGGCCACATCGCCACCGCCGAGCGCTCCTTCGAGAAGTGGGGCATGTGGGCCGTCTTCTTCGGCCGCTTCGTCGCCCTGCTGCGCATCTTCGCGGGCCCGCTCGCCGGCGTCCTGCGCATGCCGTACTGGAAGTTCCTCGTCGCCAACGTCTTCGGCGGCATCCTCTGGGCCGGCGGCACGACGGCGGTCATCTACTACGTCGGCATCGTCGCGGAGTCCTGGCTGAAGCGCTTCTCGTGGCTGGGCCTGGTGGCGGCGGTCCTGGTGGGCCTGACGTCCATGCTGGTGATCAAGCGCAAGGCGAAGCAGGCCCAGCCGGTGGCCGCCGCGGAGTAGCCCGGCACGGGGGCTACGCGTGCACCTCGCGGTGCGCCTTCGCCAGCTCGGCGTACATCGTGCCGTTGAGGGTGATGCCCTGCCGCTCCTCCTCCGTCAGCGGGCGCTTGACCTTGGCCGGCACACCCGCGACGAGGGACCCGGGCGGCACCTCCATCCCCTGCGGCACCAGCGCCTGGGCGGCGACCAGGGAGCCGGCCCCGATCACCGCCCCGTTCAGCACCGTCGCACCCATGCCGACCAGGCAGTCGTCCTCGACGGTCGCGCCGTGCACCACCGCGTTGTGCCCGATGCTCACCCGCTCACCCACCCGCACGGGAAACCCCGGGTCGGCGTGGAGCGTGCAGTTGTCCTGGACGTTGCTGTCGGCGCCCACGGTGATCGACTCCACGTCCCCGCGCAGCACCGCGCCATACCAGACGCTCGCCCCCGGGCTCAGCGTGACGCCCCCGATCACCGACGCGGTCGGCGCCACGAACGCCGTGCCGTCGATCTCCGGCTCCCGGCCGCCGATCCCCGTGATCATGGCCCGCTGACCCATGTCCGCCTCCAGACGTCGTAGACACCGCGCACACCGTACGCCACCCGGTGGGGCGAAGATCACAGGCCTCCGGCGCCGCGGGGTGAGCGGCCGCTGAGTACCGTGAGCGGGTGCCCAAGCGCAAGAACACGTTCTCATCCTGGCGGCGCGGCCTCGCGCAGCGCGCCGTCCATGCGGGCTGGGCCTGGGTACAGCGGACCGGCTCCGTCACCGCCGAGCACCCCGGGCGCTACCGGTTCGGCGCGATGGGAACGGGTACCAGGCTCGCCTTCCCGCTCGGCACTGTCTTCGGCGAGCCCTGGATCCATGTCGGCGCCCACTGCATCGTCGGCGAACAGGTCACGCTCACCGCGGGCCTGATGCCCGACCTCGACCTCGGCCCGGACCCGATCCTGCGCATCGGCGACGGCGTCGTCCTGGGCCGCGGCAGCCACGTCATAGCGGACACGACCGTCACGATCGGCAGCGACTGCTACTTCGGCCCGTACGTCTACGTGACGTCCACGAACCACTCCTACGACGATCCGCACGAGCCGATCGGCAGGCAGTGGCCGCGGATGGAGCCGGTGGAGATCGGGCCCGGCTGCTGGATCGGCACCGGGGCGGTGATCCTGCCGGGCGCCCGCATCGGGCGGAACGTGGTGGTCGCCGCGGGCGCGGTGGTCCGGGGCACGGTGCCCGACCACGCCGTGGTGGCGGGCGCCCCGGCCCGCGTCGTACGGCGCTGGACTCCCGCCGACGGCTGGCAGCCGCCCCTGCGCACCCCGGCGCCGGTGCCCATACCGGAGGGCGTCACGCCCGAGCAGCTGCGGGCCCTGTCCGGACTGGACGAGGAGGCGGCCGCCCGCTTGGCGGAGCTGGACGAGCAGGCCGCGGCCGGGCTGGAACTGGAGCCGGAGTCCTGAGCCCGCGGGCTCAGCCCGACGCGAGCAGCACCGTCCCCACCAGGGCCAGGCCCGCGCCCGCGGCCTGTACCGCCCGCAGCCGTTCGCGCAGCACACCGCGCGCCGCCACGGCCGTCACCACCGGGTAGAGGGAGGCCAGCACGGCCGCCACCGTCACCGGGCCCTGCTGCGCGGCGATGGAGTACGTGCCGTTCGCGGCGACGTCCGCGAGACCGACGAAGGCCAGAGCCGGCAGAGAGCGCCAGGGGAAGCCGTCCGCCGGAAGGGCGCGAGCCCCGCGGCGCACCGAGACGTACAGCGCCACCCCGCCGGCCGCGACGTTCGTCACCCGCTGCACGAACAGCGCGAGGAACAGCCCCGTGAGTGTGCTCGACGCCTCGGCGATCAGGGCCATCACCGCGCCGAACCCGAACGCCGCGACCAGCGTCAGGGCGATGGCCCGACGCTGGACGGGCGCGCCGCGCAGCTGCGGACCGCCGGCCAGGCACACCCCGGCGACGGCGACCAGGATGCCGGCGAACTGGAGCAGGCCGGGGCGCTCGCCCAGCAGCAGGCCCACCCCGACCGGCACGGCCACGCCGATCGAGCCCAGCGGCGAGACCACCCCCATCGGGCCCAGCGCCAGCGCCTTGTAGAAGGCCAGCATCGCCACCGGCCCGACCAGGCCGGCCGCCACGGCGAACCACAGCTGCGGGCCCGCCTCGCTCCAGCCGCCGGTCGCCACGACGACCGCGCCGAGCACGGCCACCGCGATCGACTGGGAGACCACGACCACCGTGAGGGCAGGGGTGCGGCGGGTCAGCAGGCCGCCGCCGAAGTCGGCCAGTCCCCACAGCAGGCTGGTGGCCAGGGCGAAGAGCGCTGTCATGGGGCGGAGGCCTCGCAGTACAGTTCGGTGAACGATCAGGTCAACCCCAGCATAGTGCACTCTGTTGTGCTGTGACATACAAAATATTGGACGGAACGTGTCGGACCTCGAGCTGCTGACCCAGTCCCTGGCGCGCAGCGTCAAGCACTGGCGCGCGGTGCGCGGCTTCACCCTGGACGTGCTGGCCGCCCGGGCCGGAGTCAGCCGGGGCATGCTCATCCAGATCGAGCAGGCCCGCACCAACCCCAGCCTCGGCACCGTCGTCAAGATCGGCGACGCGCTCGGCGTCAGCATCACCACCCTGCTCGAACACGAGCAGAGCCCGAAGGTCCGCGTCGTCCCCGCCGAGCAGGCCGTACGGCTCTGGCACACCGACGCCGGCAGCTACAACCGGCTGCTCGCGGGCACCGAGGCACCCGGCCCGCTGGAGATGTGGGACTGGCGGCTGATGCCCGGTGAGAGCAGCCCCTCGGACCCGCACCCCGCCGGCACCACCGAACTGCTCCACGTCACGGCCGGGGAGCTGACGCTCACCGTCGACGGCGTCGAGCACCGCGTACCGGCGGGCGCCAGCGTCCACTTCGAGGCGAGCGTCCCGCACACCTACGGCAACAGCGGTGACGTGCCGATGGAGATGGTCATGGCCGTGTCGGTGCCGCCCGTGTCCTGAGACGCCCGGGCCGGAAGCGGTCCGCCGTTGTTAGCGTGCGGCCATGCGCGCACCCATCGGACACTTCGACGACGCCCGGCCGGCCCCCGACTGCCTCGGCGAACTCACCCGCCCGGTCGCCGACGCCGTACGCCACTGGCGGGGCGGCGTCCCCGCCGAGCAGATCGTCTACGTGGACACCGACCCGGAGTGGGCCGACACCGCCACCTTCGTCGAGCACTACGGACAGGACCTGCTGGAGCGGTCCGCCAACTGCGTGGTGGTCGCGGGAAAGCGCGGCGGCGGGACCACACTCGCCGCGTGCGTCGTGCTGTCCACCACCCGGGTCGACGTCAACAACGCCGTGCGCCGCCGGCTCGGCGCCCGCAAGGCCTCGTTCGCCCCCATGGACACCGCGACCGGCGAGACCGGCATGGAGTACGGCGGCATCACCCCGCTCGGCCTGCCGGACGGCTGGCCCGTGCTGGTGGACGCCGCCGTGGTCGACCTGCCGTACGTCCTCGTCGGCAGCGGACGCCGGCGCGGCAAGCTGCTGGTCCCCGGCAAGGCCTTCGCGGAACTTCCGGGCGCGGTGGTGCTGGAGGGGCTCGGCATCGCCTGACGAAGATCGCGGACGGGTCCTCACGCCGCCGTGTGGTGCGCCAGCGCCAGATGGGGATCGGCCTCCCCGGGCACCGGCTCCGGGTCGGCGTGCACCAGGGCCGCGGTCAGCCGCGGTACGGCGTGCAGCAGCGCGTGCTCGGCGTCGACGGCGATGCGGTGGGCCTCGCGCACCGTCACGTCGCCGTCCACCACCACCGCCACCTCGGCGCGCAGCCGGTGCCCGATCCAGCGCAGCCGCAGCTCGCCCACCGCGCGCACCCCCGGAACCTCCGCCAGCGCCCGCTCCGCCCGGTCCACGAGGTCCGGGTCCACGGCGTCCAGCACGCGCCGGAACACCTCGCGCGCGGCGTCCCGCAGCACCAGCAGGATCGCCGCCGTGATCGCCAGGCCCACGACCGGGTCGGCCAGGTGCAGGCCGAGGGCCGAGCCACCGGCGCCCAGCAGCACGGCCAGGGACGTGAACCCGTCGGTGCGGGCGTGCAGTCCGTCGGCGACCAAGGCCGCCGAACCGATCGCGCGGCCGACGCGGATGCGGTAGCGGGCCACCCACTCGTTGCCCGCGAAACCCACCAGCGCGGCCACGGCCACGGCGGGGACGTGCGCGACGGGACGCGGGTCGAGGAGGCGGTCGAGCGCCGTCCATCCCGCGAAGGCGGCGGAGGCGGCGATCGTCAGGACGATCACCAGACCCGCCAGGTCCTCGGCCCGCCCGTAGCCGTAGGTGAAGCGGCGGGTGGCCGCCCGGCGCCCCAGGACGAAGGCGATGCCCAGCGGCACCGCGGTCAGCGCGTCGGCGGTGTTGTGGACGGTGTCCCCGAGCAGCGCCACCGAGCCGGAGGCGGCCACCACGAACGCCTGCGCGAGCGCCGTCACGCCGAGCACCGCGAGCGAGACCCACAGCGCCCGCATCCCGCGGGCCGAGGACTCCAGGGCGGAGTCGACCTTGTCGGCCGTCTCGTGGGAGTGCGGGGTGAGGAGGTGGCCCATCCGGTGGCGGAGCCCTCGCATGCCCGCGTGCCCGTGCCTGTGCTCCTGCCCGTGCCCGTGCCTGTGCTCCTGCCCGTGGGGGTGGGTGTGCTCGTGCGGGTCGCTCACAGGGATCCCCTTCCGGTGTGCGCGGGAGTGGACGTACCCCCGCCGTGGCGCCATTATGTGCGTATGAGCGCACGCATGCACCTGTCATCTGCGCACGATGCGCATCCGCGCAGTCCCGGCGAGGAGCAGTTCGCGCTCGCCGCCGAGCTGCTCGCCCTGCTCGGGGACCGGACGCGGCTCGCCCTGCTGCACGCGCTGACCGGGGGAGAGGCCGACGTCACGACGCTGACGGAGGCCTGCGGGGCGGCGCGGCCGGCCGTCAGCCAGCACCTGGCGCGGCTGCGCCTCGCGGGCCTGGTGGACACCCGCAGGGACGGCCGCAGGGTGGTCTACTCACTGCGCGACGGCCATCTGCGCCGGCTCCTGGACGAGGCGCTGAACGTGGCCGACCACCGGCTCAGCGACCGTCCCCCGCACGACTGAGCAGGGCGGGCTCAGTAGCGCGCCGCCGTCCCCAGGTACTGCTCGGCGAAGGCGGCGGCCGCCGTGCGCGACGTGAACAGGCGCCGCAGCCGGGCCTGCGCGGTGCCCGCGCGGAACGGGTCGCCCGCCGCCGTGCCGTGGTACACCTCGGACAGCCACTGCGAGAACTCCTGGTAGTCCCACACCCGCCGCAGGCACGCCTGCGCGTAGCCGGCGAGGCCGCCGTCGTCACCCGTGGTCAGGTGGGCGGCCAGGGCGTCGCCGAGCAGGAAGGCGTCGTGCAGGGCGAGGTTCATGCCCTTGGCGGCGATCGGCGCGACCAGGTGGGCGGCGTCACCGGCGAGGAAGAGCCTGCCGTGCACCATCGGCTCGACCACGTAGTCGTGCATGTCCAGCACGCGCTTCTCGATCAGCCGACCCTCCGTCAGCGGCGCCGCCCCGGCCGCCCCGAGCCGTTCCCGCAGCTCGGCCCAGACCCGTTCGTGCGGCCAGTTCTCCGGGTCGTCTCCCGGCGGGCACTGCAGGTAGTAGCGGGTCACCTGCGGGCTGCGGGGCATCTGCCCGGCGAAGCCGCGCGCATGGCAGCCGAACAGCACGCAGTCGGCGGACGGCGGCGCCTCCGCGAGCAGGGCCAGCCAGCCGATGCCGTAGTCGTGCCGCGCGATGCGCGCCCGCTCCGGCGGCAGGGAGGCCCGGGTCACCCCGCGCGCCCCGTCACAGCCCGCGACGAAGTCGCACTCCACGACCTGCCGTTCACCCGTGCCGGGGCAGCGGTACGACACGGACGGCCGGTCGGTGTCCAGGTCGTGGAGCCGCACGTCCCGGACCCCGAAGCGGATGTCGCCGCCGCGTACGTCGGCGTACTCGCGCACCAGGTCCGTCACCAGCAACGGCTGCGGGTAGACGAAGTGGTGGCTGCCCGTCAGCTCGCCGTACGCGAACCGGTAGCGCTCCCCGTCGAAGCGGAACTCGCACGCGGAGTGCAGCTCCGCGCGGTCCAGCAGGTTCCGGGCCAGGCCCCGCTTCTCCAGGCCGCGCACGGCCCACTCCTCGATGACCCCGGCGCGGGGCCGCCGCTCGATGAACTCCCGGGTCTCCGTCTCCAGCACCAGGCAGTCCACCGAGGCCGCCCGCAGGATGTTGCCGACCGTCAGACCGGCGGGGCCGGCGCCCACGACGACGACCGGGAAACGCTGCGGGGCACCGGAGTTCGCGGACGCGGAGGCACGGGTCATGCGCTCATTATGGAGGCGGCGGCGCGTGCGCGGGCGGTGCCGGCTACCGGGCGCGGCGCTACGGGAGCCGGGGGATCTCGATCGCCGGGCAGCGGTCCATCACCATCTCCAGGCCGGCCGCGCGGGCCCGCTCGTACGCCGCCTCGTCGACGACGCCGAGCTGGAACCAGAGTCCCTTCGCGCCCTTGGCGACGGCCTCGTCGGCGACCGCACCGGCCAGGTCGCTGTTCACGAACACGTCCACGACGTCCACGTCGAAGGGGATGTCCGCGAGGCTCGCGTACCCCTGCTCGCCGTGCACCGTCTCCGCCTTCGGGTGCACGGGCACGACCCGCTTGCCGAAGCGCTGGAGTACGGCCGCGACGCCGTACGCCGCGCGCTGCCGGTTCGACGACAGGCCCACCACCGCCCAGGTGTCGCCCAGCTCGGTGAGGATCCTGCGGACCGTTGCCTCGTCGCCGTACACCGGAACCTCCTGGGAAAGTCGTGGAATCGCCGTCCGCCACAAAGCGGTCGTCCGGACAACCCCGCACGGCGCGCGGTGATTCCCCGGAACCCCTCCGTGATAGCTTGCCGAGGCCAGTCGAACCCATGTACGTGGGTCAGGGAATCCGGTGGGAATCCGGAACTGACGCGCAGCGGTGAGGGGGACGGGCGGGGCCTCGGCCACTGGACGGTTCGTGTGACGTCCGGGAAGGCGCCCCGTACCGGACGAACCCGAGTCCGAAGACCTGCTGGCGGCCCCCGCGGCCGGAGCGCGGCGGGGGAGCACCGTACGACCGGGCTCCGCGACCGAGCCCTCGACGCCTGAGGACGAATTCCCCGTGCCCCTCATCCGACCCGTCCGCGCCGCCGTGCTGCTCACGGCCGGCTCCCTGCTCCTGACCGGCTGCGGCGGCACCGCCGCCCCCGCCGCCGGGGCCACCGCCACCCTCGCCAACTGCGGCCACGAGGTCCGCGTGCCCGCCCCGCCCCGGCGCGCCGTCTCCCTCAACCAGGGCACCACCGAGATCCTGCTCTCCCTCGGCCTCGCCGACCGCCTCGCGGGCACGGCCACCTGGACCGACCCCGTGATGAAGGGGCTGGAGAAGGCCAACGCGAAGGTGCCGCGGATCGCCGACGACAACCCCTCCTTCGAGCGGGTCCTGGACGAGGAGCCCGACTTCGTCGCCGCCTCATTCGTCTCCACCCTCGGCAAGGGCGGCGTCGCCACCCGCGAGCAGTTCGACAAGCTCGGCGTCCCCACCTACGTCTCCCCGTCCGACTGCGCCGGCAAGGACAACTCCACGGGCGGCGACGGCTCCCGCGCCGAGGCCCTCGGCATCGACACCGTCTACGGCGAAGTACGCGACCTGGCCACCGTGTTCGGGGTGGAACAGCGCGGAGAGGAACTCGTCGCCTCGCTCCGGCAGCGCATGCGGAAGGCCACCGCCGGCCTGGACGCCTCCGACGTCACCCTCCTGTACTGGTTCGCCAACTCCGAGTCGCCCTACATGGCGGGCTGCTGCGGAGCGCCCGGCATCATCACCCGGGCCGTCGGCGCGCGGAACGTCTTCGACGACACCCACGACGAGTGGCCGCAGATCAACTGGGAGACGGTCGCCGACCGCGACCCGGACGTCCTCGTCATCGGCGACCTGACCCGCAGGTCGCAGACCGCCGAGTCGGCCGCGAAGAAGATCGCCTTCCTGGAGTCCAACCGGGTCACCCGCACCATGGACGCGGTCCGGCACAAGCGGTACGTGCTGCTCAGCGGGCAGGCCATGAACCCGACCATCCGCACGGTCGAGGGCGTGGAGGAAGTCGCCGCCGGACTGCGCGAGTTCGGGCTGGTGAAGTGACCGCCCGGGAGCTGACCGCGGCGGATGAGGAAGCGGCCGGGGCGCGCACCCGGCGCGGGGCCGGGCTCGCTCTGGGCACGGCCGGGGCCGTCGCCCTCGCCGCCTCCGTCGCGGTGGCCATCACCATCGGCCCCGCCGACATCCGGGTCGCCGACGTGTGGTCCGTCGTCGCCGCGCACCTCGGCCTCGGCGGCTCGGAGCTGACGCCGATCCGGGACGGCATCGTCTGGCAGTTGCGGCTGCCGCGCACGCTGCTCGCGGCCGTGTGCGGGGCCGGGCTCGCCGTGTGCGGGGCGGTGATGCAGTCCCTGCTGCGCAATCCGCTCGCCGATCCGTTCGTGCTCGGGGTGTCCTCGGGCGCCTCCACCGGCGCCGTCGTCGTGGTGGTGCTGGGCGTCGGAGGCGGGGCCTTACCGGTGTCCGCGGGCGCGTTCGCGGGGGCCCTCGTGTCCTTCGCCCTGGTGCTGCTGCTCAGCCACACCCTCGGGGGCACCACCGACCGGGTGGTCCTCGCCGGGGTCGCCGCCATGCAGCTCTTCTCCGCGCTCACCTCCTTCGTCGTGATGACCTCCGCCGACGCCGAGACCACCCGGGGCGTGCTGTTCTGGCTCCTCGGCTCGCTCGGCGGCGCGGGCTGGACCGACGTGTGGCTGTGCCTGGCCGTGCTGGCCGTGGCGCTGGTGGTGTGCCTGGCGTACGCCCGTACCCTCGACGCCTTCGCCTTCGGGCAGGACGCGGCCGCCGCGCTCGGGGTGGCGGTGGCCCGCACCCGCCTGGTGCTGCTGTGCGTCACCGCGCTGCTCACGGCCGCGCTGGTCAGCTCCGCCGGGGCGATCGGCTTCGTGGGGCTGGTCCTGCCGCACGCCGCCCGGGCCCTGGCCGGTCCCGGCCACGCCCGGCTGCTGCCGGTCACGGCCCTGGCCGGCGCGGTGTTCCTGGTGTGGGTGGACACCCTCGCCCGGACGGCCCTGGAACCGCAGGAGATCCCGGTGGGCGTCATGACGTCGCTGATCGGGGTGCCGGCCTTCGTGGCGGTGCTGTACCGGACGCGGAGGGTGCGGTGAGCGGGGCGGGGGCGGCCGCGGGCGGGGACGGGCTGCGGGCCGACCGGGTCTCCCGGCGCACCGACGGGCGCCTCGTCCTGGACGACGTCGTCCTCGCGCCCGAGACCGGCTCCACCGTCGGGGTCCTCGGCCCGAACGGCTCCGGCAAGTCCACGCTGCTGCGGCTGCTGGCCGGGCTGCTCGCACCGACCGCCGGAGTCGTCACCCTCGACGGCAGCCCGCTCGCCGGCCTGCCCCGCAGGACCGTCGCCCGCCGGCTCGCCGTGGTCGAGCAACAGGTCGACACACAGGTCGAGCTGACGGTGCTGGACGTCGTACGGCTGGGCCGCGTCCCGCACCGGCGGGCCTGGACGCCCGCCTCGGCGGACGATGACCGCGCCGTGCGCGCCGCCCTGGAGCGCACCGGTCTCGCCGACCGGGCCGGGCAGCGCTGGCACACCCTGTCGGGCGGTGAGCGCCAGCGCGTGCAGATCGCCCGCGCGCTCGCCCAGGAACCCCGCGAGCTCCTCCTGGACGAGCCGACCAACCACCTCGACATCCACCACCAGCTGGACCTGCTCACCCTCGTCACGGGCCTGCCGGTCACCACCGTCGTCGCGCTGCACGATCTCAACCTCGCGGCGATGTACTGCGACCGCGTCGTCGTGCTGCGCGCCGGACGGGTCGTGGCGGGCGGCACACCGGCCGAGATCCTCACCGAGCGGCTCATCGCCGAGGTGTACGGGGTGCGGGCGGACGTCCGGCGCGAGGGTGCCGGGGGACGGCCCCACGTACGGTTCCTGGGGACGCTCGGCTGACGGGCCGCCTGGCCCCTGACGGAGCGCCAGGGGGCAGGCGGATCCCGCCGAGGTCGCCGGGGCAAGGGGAGGGCGGGTCCCCAGAGGTGGCTGGGATGCCGGGGAGGGCGGGTCCCCAGAGATGGCCGGGATGCCGGGGGCAGGCGGATCCCGCCGAGGTGGCCGGGACGCGCCCGGCCCGCCTGCGCGTACGCGCCCGGCCGCCTAGGCTCGCCTCGTGCTGCGCATCATCGACGCCCGTACCGGCGAGCCGGCCGACGCCGTCCCGGCCCGCCGGGCCCTGACGCGTGTCGTGGTGCACGCGCCCGGCTCCGACCTGACGAGCCTGCGCGTGCTGCTCGTCGCGGACGTCCTCGTCCGGACCCTGGAACTCGGCGGCACACCGGTGTGGGCCCTGCTGAGCGGAGGCCGCCGCCAGGCGGAACTGCGGGCGAGCGCCACCGTGCTCGGCATCCGCCCCTTCGAGGACGGCTCCGACGCCGGTGCGGGCCTGGTCGAGGCGCAGGTCATCCACGTGGTGCCGGAGGGGGAGCCGACCGCCGGCGGGGTGCGGATCACGGTCGCGCCGGTGGGCCCCGCAGAGCCCGCGGCACCGGCCGACGGGCCGGGGCACGCGGACGGGCTCCTCGCCCGGTCGGCCGAGCCGGGCGCGGCGGACGTGCGGCCGGACGCCCGGTCGCGCGCGGCGGACGCTCTGCCCCCGGAGGTCCCGGCCGGCACCGGGCCCGCCGTCCTGCGTCTGGCCCTCCTCGCCCGCCACCACAGCGCCCCCGCCGAGCTGGAGGCGGCTCTCCTCGACGACGCCCGGGCCACCCTCGCCCGCTGGCGCGCCGCCGTCGCACGCTGGGCCCGCAGCCCCTCCCGGCCGGTTCCGGACGAGGTGCGCGTACGGCTGCGCGACGCCTGGGAGGACGACCTGGACGTGCCGCGGGTGCTGGACGTCCTGCACCATGTGGAGAACGAACCGGCGTTGCCGGACGGCGCCCGCTTCGAGACATTCGCCTACGCCGACCGGCTCCTCGGCCTCGACCTCGCCGCCGACCTGGGATCCCCGCCATGATGGACAGCACCGCAACGGGCCCGCTGCGCCGCCTGGTCGTGCTGCGGCACGCCAAGGCCGCCTGGCCCGGGGACGTCGCCGACCACGAACGACACCTCTCCCCGCGCGGCCGCCGGGACGCCCCCGCGGCCGGGCGGGCCCTGGCCGAGGCCGACTGCCTCCCGGACCTCGCGCTGTGCTCCACCGCGCTGCGCGCCCGCCAGACCTGGGAGCTGGCCGCCGCCCAGTGGGGCACGCCCCCGCCCGTCCGCCACGACCGGCGCCTGTACGCCGCCGGTCCCTCGGGCCTGCTCTCCGTGGTGCGCGAGACCCCGGCCGAGGTGGAGACACTGCTGCTGATCGGGCACAACCCCGGCCTGGAGGACCTGGTCCTCGCGCTGGCGGGCGAGGGCCTCGACGACACCCTGGAGCGGGTCCGCACCAAGTTCCCCACCTCGGCGATCGCCGTCCTGTCCTGGCACGGCCCGGCCTGGCAGGCCCTCGCCCCCGGCACCGCGCTGCTCACGTCCGTGACCGTGCCCCGGGGCGCGAAGAAGGAGCACCGCCGGCACGCATAGGCTGGCCGGATGCAGGACGAATACCGCACGGTCGCCCGGGCGGGCGTACACGAGACCGAGGTCAACCGCTCCCGCTTCCTGTGCGCCCTCGCCCCGGCGGCCACCGAGCGGGAGGCCCAGGAGTTCATCGCCTCGGTCCGCCGGGAGCACGCCGACGCGACCCACAACTGCTGGGCCTACGTCATCGGCGCCGACGCCTCCGTGCAGAAGGCGAGCGACGACGGCGAACCCGGCGGCACCGCCGGCGTCCCCATGCTGCAGATGCTGCTGCGCCGGGACATGCGGTACGTCGTCGCCGTCGTCACCCGCTACTTCGGCGGGGTCAAGCTCGGCGCGGGCGGGCTCATCCGGGCCTACGGCGGAGCGGTCGGCGAGGCCCTGGACACCCTCGGCACGCGCACCCGCCGCCGGTTCCGGCTCGCGACCGTCACCGTCGACCACCAGCGGGCCGGAAAGCTGGAGAACGACCTGCGCACCGGTGGGCGCGAGGTGCGGGACGTGCGCTACGGCGAGGCCGTCACGCTGGAGATCGCCCTGCCGGACGCCGACGTGGACGCCTTCCGGGCGTGGCTCGCCGACGCGACCGCCGGGACGGCCGGCTTCGCCCTGGGCGGGGAGGCCTACGGAGACGCCTGACGCCCGGCCTGTCCTCGCGCACTGTGATCCGTTCCACGGCGTACACCCGGACATATCCGGTGAATTGGCGTTCGATGGGCGTGGATGCCGAGGTTCGTGAGGGACCGGGTGCCCGCACGGGTTAGCGTGGTGGGTGCTGACAGCGGGCCGTACCGGCCCGTGCGGGACGTGGAGTGGCCACAGGGGGAGACATGCGGGTCGGAGCGGGGTCTTGAGGCTGCTGCACACGTCCGACTGGCATCTGGGCCGGGCCTTCCACCGGGTGAACATGCTCGGCGCCCAGGCCGAGTTCATCGGCCATCTCGTCACGACCGTGCGCGAGCGGTCCGTGGACGCCGTGGTGGTGTCGGGGGACGTCTACGACCGGGCCGTGCCGCCGCTGGCCGCGGTCGAGCTGTTCGACGACGCCCTGCACCGTCTCGCGGACCTCGGCGTCCCGACGGTGATGATCTCCGGGAACCACGACTCGGCCCGCCGGCTCGGCGTCGGCGCCGGGCTGATCGGGCGGGCCGGGATCCATCTGCGCACCGAGCCGTCGGCGGCCGGCACCCCGGTCGTGCTGGCCGACGCCCACGGCGACGTCGCCTTCTACGGGCTGCCCTACCTCGAACCGGCCCTGGTGAAGGACGAGTTCGGGGTGGACAAGGCCGGGCACGAGGCCGTGCTCGGCGCCGCCATGGACCGCGTGCGCGCCGACCTCGCCACCCGCCCGGACGGCACCCGCTCCGTCGTCCTCGCGCACGCCTTCGTCACCGGCGGCGAACCCAGCGACAGCGAACGGGACATCACCGTCGGCGGCGTCGCCGCCGTACCCGCCGGGGTGTTCGACGGCGTCGACTACGTCGCACTCGGCCATCTGCACGGCTGCCAGACCCTCACCGACCGCGTCCGCTACTCCGGCTCCCCGCTGCCCTACTCCTTCTCCGAGGCCGCCCACCGCAAGAGCATGTGGCTCGTCGACCTCGCCGCCGACGGCACGGTGGCCGCCGAGCGCGTCGACTGCCCGGTCCCGCGCCCCCTGGCCCGGATCCGGGGCACGCTGGAGGAACTGCTCGCCGACCCCGCACTGGCCCGGCACGAGGAGGCGTGGGTCGAGGCGACCCTCACCGACCCGGTCCGCCCGGCCGATCCGATGGCCCGCATCTCCGAGCGCTTCCCGCACACGCTCAGCCTCGTCTTCGACCCCGACCGGGACCGTGAGGAGGCCGAGGTCTCCTACGCCCGCCGTCTCGCCGGACGCAGCGACCAGCAGATCGCCGAGGACTTCGTCGCCCATGTGCGCGGCACCGGACCCGACGCGCACGAACAGGGCGTGCTGCGCGAGGCGTTCGACGCCGTGCGGGCCGACGAGACCCTGCGGGAGGTGGCCCGGTGAGGCTCCACCGGCTCACGGTCACCGCCTTCGGGCCCTTCGGCGGCACCCAGAGCGTCGACTTCGACGACCTGTCGGCGGCCGGGCTGTTCCTGCTGCACGGACCCACCGGCGCGGGCAAGACGTCCGTCCTCGACGCCGTGTGCTACGCCCTGTACGGCTCGGTCCCGGGGGCCCGGCAGGGCACCGGCCAGGGCACGTCCCTGCGCAGCGACCACGCCGCCCCCGCGGTCCGCACCGAGGTCGCCCTCGAACTGACCGTCGCGGGACGCCGCCTGGAGGTCACCCGCCAGCCGCCCTGGGAACGCCCCAAGAAGCGCGGCACCGGCACGACCGTGGACAAGGCCCAGACCTGGCTGCGCGCGTACGACACCGCGGCCGGCACCTGGAAGGACCTCAGCCGCTCCCACCAGGAGATCGGCGAGGAGATCACCCAGCTGCTCGGCATGAGCCGGGAGCAGTTCTGCCAGGTCGTGCTGCTGCCGCAGGGCGACTTCGCGCGGTTCCTGCGCGCCGACGCCGAGGCCCGCGGCAAACTGCTGGGCCGCCTGTTCGACACCCGCCGCTTCGCCGACGTGGAGAAGCGCCTCGCCGAGCGCCGCCGCGCCACCGAGGCCCGGGTCCGCGACGGCGACGCCGACCTGCTCGCCGACGCCCACCGCATGCAGCAGGCCGCCGGCGGCGCCATGGAGC
>NZ_JBEXOM010000043.1:0-14744 GCF_040611555.1 Streptomyces sp. NPDC006624
GGGGTGGTGTTTCATCCTCCGCGGATTCCGCTGGTGTCCAATGTGACCGGTCGTGTGGCGAGCGTGGAGGAGCTGGCGGACCCGGACTACTGGGTACGTCAGTTGCGCGGCACCGTCCGCTTCCACGACGGCGTACGCACCCTGCACGACGCGGGGGCCACCACCTGGCTCGAACTGGGTCCTGACCCGGTGCTCACGGCCATGGTCCGCGGCAGCCTGACGGACGACGACACCGGCGTGCCCGTGGCCGCCCCACTGCTGCGCCGCGGCCACGAAGAGACCCGCACCCTGGCCACCGCGCTCGCCCGCGCTCATGTCAACGGCGTCAGCGTCGACTGGCGCGGCTTCTACCCCGGGGCCCGCACGGTGCCCCTCCCCACGTACGCCTACCAGAGGGAACGGTACTGGCTGAGCGAACCGGTGAGGCCGGCCCCGGCCGGCCTCACCGGAACCCACCCCTTGCTCGACGACGGCGTCGAACTGGCCGACGGCTCCGGCACCGTGTTCAGCGGGCGGCTCGATCCGCGTACCCGGCCCTGGCTCACCGACCATGTCATCGCCGGCTCACCGCGGCTGCCCGGAGCGGGCATCGCCGACCTCGCGCTGCACGCGGCCCGCCGCACCACCGGGGACCACCGGGTGGCCGAACTGACCCTGGAGCAGCCGCTGCCGCTGACCGAGGCCGCGGATCTCCAGCTCATGGCCGGCGCACCCGGCGCCGACGGCAGCCGTGACCTCGTCCTGTACGCCCGGCCCGCAGGCACGCCGACGGCTCCCTGGACCCGGCACGCCAGCGGCACCCTGGCCCCCGCCGGCACGGACGAGCCCGCCGCCCAGGACGAGGCCGCACCGCTCGGCGTCTGGCCGCCGGCGGATGCCGTCCCCGTGCCCGTGGACGGTCTCTACGACCGCCTCGCCGACCGCGGTTACGCCTACGGCCCCGCCTTCCGCGGCCTGCGCGCCCTGTGGCGCGGCACGACCGACCTCTACGCGGAGGTCACGCCGCCCGTCGGGCCGGAGGGCTTCGCGCTGCACCCCGCCGCCCTGGACGCGGCGCTGCACACCCTCCTCGGCGCCGCCGGTGACGACTCCCGCATGCTCGTGCCGTTCGCCTGGAGTGGTCTGACCCTGCACCGGCCGGCCGCGGACGGCCCGCTGCGCGTACGGTTGCGCCGCGGGGACGGTGACACCTACTCCCTCCTGATCGCCGCTGATGACGGCACCCCCGTCCTGGGCGTGTCCCGGCTCGACCTGCGTGAGCTGACCGGCACCGAGGACCGCCCCGCCGACAGCGCGGCGCTGTACACCGTGGACTGGACGGAACAGGACCCGGACGTACCGCTGCCCGAGGGGCCCTGGGCGGTCCTCGGCCCGGACGGCGAGGAGATCCGCGCCGCCGTCCGCGCCTCCGGCGTCCGCGCCACCGCCCACCCCGGACTCGACGACCTGCTCCGCTCGCTCGACGAGGGAGCGCCGGTACCGGCGCTCGTCGTCGTCCCCCTGCCCGGTGCGACCGAGCCACACAGCGGTCCCACCACGTCCGGCACCTCCGCCGCACCCGGTGGAGCGGACGGACACTCCGGGGCCGCGGCATCCCGTGGCGCCCTCGCCTCCGGCGGAACCGCCCGACCCGGGCGGTCCGCCGGGGCGGACACCCAGCCCCTGCACACCGCCCTGGACCTGCTCGGCCGCTGGCTCGCCGACGAGCGGCTGGCCGCCTCCCGGCTGGCCCTCGTCACCAGTGGCGCCGTCCCGGCCGAGAGCGGCGACCGCCCCGACCCGGCGCGCGCCGCGGTCTGGGGCCTGACCCGGTCCGCGCAGTCCGAGCATCCCGGACGGCTCACCCTCCTCGACACCGACCATCACCCGGCCTCACGCCGGGTCCTGGCCACGGCACTCGCCTCGGCCGAACCCCAAGTGGCTCTGCGCCGGGGCCGCACGCGGGTGCCGCTGCTGCGCCGCCACGCAGGCCCGTCGACGGGTGCGCGCCGGACGCCCTTCGACGAGCACAGCCACGTCCTGATCACCGGCGGCCTGGGCACTCTCGGCAGGCTCCTCGCGCGCCACCTGGTGGAGCACCACGGCGTACGGAAGCTGCTGCTCACCGGCCGCCGCGGTCCGCAGACGCCCGGCGCCGAGGAGTTCGCGGCCGCACTCGAGGCCCTGGGCGCCGAGGTCACGGTCGCCGCCTGCGATGCTGCCGACCGAAGTGCCCTGGCCGCCGTCCTCGACGAAGTTCCCCGGGACCGGCCGCTGACCGCCGTGCTCCACGCGGCCGGCGTGCTCGAGGACCGCGTCGTCGAGGCACTCACGCCGGACCGCCTCGACCGGGTGTTCGCTCCCAAGGCCGACGCGGCCGTCCATCTGCACGAACTGACGCGCGATCTGGACCTGACCGCGCTCGTTCTGTTCTCGTCCCTCGCGGCCACCCTGGGCACCGCCGGACAGGGCGCCTACGCGGCGGCCAACGCCTACCTCGACGCTCTGGCCGGAGCCCGCCGCGCCGACGGGGCGCCCACCGTGTCGCTGGCCTGGGGGCTGTGGGCAGGCGAAGGCGACATGACCGCCGCCCTGGGCGAGACCGACCTGCGCCGGCTGGCCCGGTCCGGCGTCGGCGCCCTCACCGCCGAGGAGGGCCTCGCCCTCTTCGACGCCGCCCTCACGGACGGTGCGCCGGTCCTCGCACCCGGCCGCCTCGACCTGCGCGGCCTCGACCCCGCCACCGCACCGCCCGTCCTGCGGGGCCTGCGGCCCGCCGTCGCCGCGTCCGCTCCTGCCGCGGCCCCGGCCGGCGGACTTCAGGACCGGCTGGCCTCGGCACCCCACACGGAACGGCGCCACATCATTCTCGAAGCCGTACGGTCCGAGGTCGCCGCCGTCCTCGGACACGTCACTCAGGACCGGATCCCGGCCGACCGGCGCTTCCAGGACATGGGCTTCGACTCCCTGACCGCCCTCGAACTGCGCAACCGGCTCAGTTCCGTCACCGGCGTCCGGCTGCCCCCCACTCTCGTCTTCGACCACCCCAGCCCCGGCGCTCTTGCGGAGCGCCTGGGCGAAGACCTCACCCCGCGCACCGAGCCGCGGGAGTCCGGCACCGGCGGCGACGGCAGCGCCGTGGACGTGATGAGCACGGACGAACTGGTCCGCCTGGCCCTGGGCGAGGCCCGCCCCGAACAGCTCTAGCAGCAAGTTACGGAGACACGATGACGGCCACATCCCACGAACAAGTCGTCGACGCGCTGCGGGCGGCGTTGAAGGAGAACGAGCGCCTCAGGGCGGCCGCCCGCGGCACCGGGCAGGCGTCCGGCCCGATCGCCATCGTCGGCATGGCCTGCCGCTACCCCGGCGGTGTCACCGGCCCCGAGGATCTGTGGCGGCTGGTCGCCGACGAGGTCGACGCCATCGGGCCCTTCCCCGACGACCGCGGCTGGGACCTGGCCTCCCTCTACGACCCGGACCCCGACGCGCCCGGCACGTCGTACGTGAAGGAGGGCGGGTTCCTCGCCGACGCCGCACGGTTCGACGCGGAGTTCTTCGGCATCAGCCCCCGCGAGGCCCACGCCATGGACCCGCAGCACCGGCTGCTGCTGGAGACGGCCTGGGAGGCCCTGGAGGACGCCGGGCTGGACCCGTCGGGACTGCGCGGCAGCCGTACCGGCGTCTTCGTCGGCACCATGTACGGCGACTACGGCTCGCGTCTCAAGCCCGCACCGGCCGAGTACGAGGGCTACCTCGGACTCGGCAGCGCCGGCAGCGTCGCTTCCGGACGTGTCGCCTACACCCTCGGCCTGCGCGGTCCCGCGCTGACCGTGGACACCGCGTGTTCCTCCTCCCTGGTGGCCCTGCACCTGGCCTGTGCCGCGCTGCGCCGGGACGAGTGCTCGCTCGCCCTGGCCGGCGGGGCCACCGTCATGTCCACGCCCATGCCGTTCGTGGAGTTCAGCCGGCAGCGCGGACTCGCCGCCGACGGCCGCTGCAAGTCGTTCGCCGCGTCGGCCGACGGCACCGGCTGGTCCGAGGGGGCCGGTCTGCTGCTCCTGGAACGGCTGGAGGACGCCCGCCGCCTCGGCCACCGGGTGCTCGCCGTCGTCCGGGGCACCGCCGTCAACCACAGCGTCGAGAGCAACGGCCTGACGGCCCCGAGCGGCCGGGCCCAGGAACGCGTCATCGCCGATGCCCTGGCCACCTCCGGTGTGCCCGCCGGCGAGATCGACGCCGTTGAGGCGCACGGCACCGGCACTTCCCTCGGCGACCCCGTCGAGGCACAGGCCCTCCAGGCCGTCTACGGAGCAGGCCGCCCCGCAGACCGCCCGCTGCTGCTCGGCTCGCTGAAGTCCAACATCGGCCACACCCAGGCCGCCGCCGGCGTGGGGGGCGTCATCAAGATGGTGCAGGCGATGCGGCACGGCGTACTGCCCCGGACCCTGCACGCCGACGAACCCACGCCGCACGTCGACTGGTCCGACGGGGCGCTGAGACTGCTGACCGAGGCCACCCCGTGGCCGGAACACGACCACCCCCGCCGGGCCGCCGTGTCGTCCTTCGGTATCAGCGGCACCAACGCCCACGTCATCCTGGAACAGGAGCCCGAACCGAATCCGGCATCCGCCACCGAGGACGGTGGCAGCCCGCTGCCCGTGGTCCCCGTCCCGGTCTCGGCGGCAGGCGAGGCCGCGCTGCGCGCTCAGGCCGCCCGGCTCCTCGACCGGATGGCCGAGCGACCGGAGCGCCCGGTCGACCTCGGCCACGCACTGGCCACCACGCGGACCCACCTCGCGCACCGCGCCGTGCTGCTGCCCCGCCATGAGGCGGAGCTGCGCGACGCCCTGCGGGCGCTCGCCGACGGCACCGACCACCCGGCCGCCGTACGGGGCACCGCCGTCGACGGCCGTACGGCGTTCCTCTTCGCCGGGCAGGGCTCCCAGCGGATCGGCATGGGAGGCGAGTTGTACGCGGCGTTCCCCGCCTACGCCGAGGCCTTCGACGCCGCGTGCGCCGAACTGGACGCCAGACTGGAGCGCCCCCTGCGCGAGGTGCTGTTCGGGGACGAGGGCTCCGCCGAAGCCGCGCTGCTGCACCACACCCAGTACACCCAGCCCGCCCTGTTCGCCTGCGAGGTCGCGCTCTTCCGGCTGTTCGAGTCCTGGGGCGTCCGGCCGGACGCGGTCCTCGGGCATTCGGTGGGCGCCCTCGCCGCCGTCCACGCCGCCGGCGTGCTCTCGCTGGCCGACGCCGCGGAGCTGGCCGTCGCCCGGGGCCGGGTCATGCAGCGACTGCCGGCCGGCGGCGCCATGGTCGCGCTGCGAGCGAGCGAGGAACAGGCGGCCGCGCTCGTCGCCGGTCACACCGAGCGCGTCTCCATAGCCGCCGTCAACGGCCCGGCCGCCACTGTGCTCTCCGGAGACCGGCGCGAACTGGAGCGCGTCGTCGAGGGGTTCGAGGCCTCCGGCGGCAAGGCCACCTGGCTGCCCGTCAGCCATGCCTTCCACTCGCCGCTGATGCGGCCCGCCCTCGACGAACTGCGGCGCGTGGTGGAGGGGCTGGCCTTCCGTCCGGCACGGGTGACCGTCGTCTCCGACCTGACGGGCGAACCGGTGCCCTCCGACCGTCTGGCCGACCCCGAGTACTGGGTCCGCCACGCCCGCGAGACGGTCCGGTTCCAGGACGGTGTGCGCAGCCTGAGCGACCTGGGCTGCACCCGGTTCCTCGACCTCGGGCCCACCGGCGACCTCGTCGCGACCGCCGCCGCCTGCCTCCCCGACCCGGCCGCCCGCGCCCTGATCCCGGCGCTGCGTCGGGGGCGGCCCGAACCGGCGGCCGCGCTGGCCGCCTTGGCCCGGCTGCACGCATGCGGCACCCCCACCGACTGGGCGGCGGTCTTCGCCGGCCGCGGCGCCCGTCACGTCCCGCTGCCGACGTACGCCTTTCAGCGCCGCACCTACTGGATCGAGCAGCCGGACACCCCGGGCGACGTGAGCTCGGCGGGGCTCACCCGCTTCGACCACCCGATGCTCACCGCCAGCGCCGAGCTGCCCCAGCAGCTCGGAACGGTGTACACCGGGCGGCTCTCCCTCACCACCCACCCGTGGCTGGCCGACCACCGGGTCGCCGGACAGGTGCTGCTGCCCGGCACGGCACTGCTCGACCTGGTGGCGAGCGCCGCCCGGGACGCGGACCGCGGACCGGTCGGCGAACTCGTCCTGGAGGCACCCCTGGCCGTACCCCGCGACGCGGAGATCCAGCTGCGCGTGCTGCTGACCCCACCCGCCGGCGACGGCACGACGGCGGTGACCGTCCACGCCCGCCGCGCCGACGGGCCCGAACCCGCCGAATGGACCCGCCACGCCCACGGCACGCTCGGCGGAGCGGCCCCCCGGTCCGGCGACGGCGCTCCCCTCGACGTCTGGCCCCCCGAGGCCGCCGAACCCGTGGCGGTGCCGCCCGGCGAGCTGTACGAGGACCTGGCCGTCAGGGGACTGGAGTACGGGCCCGTCTTCCGGGGCGTACGCGCGGTGTGGCGGCGCGGCGAGGAGGTCTTCGCCGAGGTGGCGCCGACCGCCGGGCAGTGGCCGGAGGGCCGGTACGCCCTGCATCCCGCCCTGCTCGACGCCTGCCTGCACCCCCTCGCCGTCGCAGGGCTCGCCGAGGACGGCCGGAGCCTGGTGCCCTACCTCTGGTCCGGTGCGCGCGTCCATGGCGCGGCGACCGGAACGCTCAGGGTGCGGCTGGCACCCGCCGGATCGGACGCGGTCACCGTCGACGTGGCCGACGCCGACGGCAGGCCGGTGGCCGCAGTCGACTCGCTGACCCTGCGCCCGGTTCCATCGGGCCACGCCGCACCGGCCACCGGCCTCCTCCTGCCGCGCTGGACCTCCCTGACCGATCTGCCCCCCGCACCGGACACCGCCCGCTGGACGCGGGTCGGCCCCGGCGAATCCCTCGCCGACGCGGCCGCCCTCGCGGACGCCCTGGCCGCAGGGGCCCCCGCCCCCGAGGCCGTCCTGCTCGGCTGCGCCGACGCCGATGGCGACCCGGCCGCCGTGCGGGACGTCCTGCACGCCGTGGTGGACGCCGCCCGGCTCCTGGTCCGCGACGAGCGGCTCGCCGGCACCCGCCTGGTCGTCCGCACCCGCGAGGCGGTCACCGTGTCCGGCACGGGGGCACCCGGCCGGCTCGCCCACCGTGCCGTATGGGGGCTGGTGCGCGCGGCCCAGGCCGAACACCCCGGCCGCTTCGTCCTCGTCGACGACGACGGCAGCGACGCCTCCCGCGCCGCCCTGCCCGCCGCCGTGGCCACCGGCGAGCCGCAACTCGCCTTGCGCGACGGCACCGCCCACCGGCCGCTGCTCGCGGACGCCCCCGAGAGCGGCGGACTGCTCCCGCCCGCCGGAACCCCCACCTGGCGACTCGACTACGTCGGCAAGAAGTCCTTCGCCGATCTGTCCCTGGAACCCTGGCCGGAGGCGGACCGGCCGCCGGGACCCGGCCAGGTCCGAGTGCGGCTGCGGGCCGCCGGCCTCAACTTCCGGGACGTCCTGCTGTCCCTCGGAGTGATCCCGCCCTCGGTGGATCCCGACGCCGGCGACCGGGGCCAGGGGGGTGAGGGCGCCGGTGTGGTCCTCGACGTGGGCGAGGGGGTCACCGACCTGCGCCCCGGCGACCGGGTCCTCGGTCTCTTCTCCGGCATCGGACCGACCACCGTGACCGACCGGCGGCTGGTGTGCCCCGTCCCCCGGGGATGGACGTACCAGCAGGCCGCGGCGGTCCCGGTGACCTACCTGACCGCCTATTACGGCCTCGTGGACCTGGCCGGGCTGAGCGCGGGGGAGTCCGTGCTGGTGCACGCCGGCGCGGGCGGTGTCGGCACGGCCGCCCTGCAACTCGCCCAGCACCTCGGCGCCGTGGCCTACGCCACCTCCTCGCCCGGCAAGTGGGACGCGTTGCGCGCCGCCGGTCTGCCGGACACCCGGATCGCCTCCTCGCGCGACCTCGGCTTCGAGCGGCACTTCCTCGACGCCACCGGTGGGGCGGGCGTCGACGTCGTCCTCAACTCCCTGGCCGGTCCCTACACCGACGCCTCGCTGCGCCTGCTGCCCCGTGGCGGCCGCTTCCTGGAGATGGGCAAGACCGACCGGCGGGACCCGGCCGAGGTCGCGCGGCAGCATCCCGGTGTCCTCTACCGCGCCTACGACGTGCGCGAACCGGGACCCGACCGCATCCAGGAGATGCTCCGCGCGCTGCTCGCCCTCTTCGAGTCCGGCGCGCTCCGGCCGCCGCCGGTGTCGGCCTGGGACCTGCGCGACGCGCCACAGGCGTTCCGTCACCTGGCCGAGGCCCGGCACATCGGGAAGGTGGTCCTCGAACTGCCCGGCCCCGTCTGGGACACCGAGCGGGCCGTCCTCGTCACCGGCGGACTCGGCTGGCTCGGCCGGCTGACCGCCCGCCACCTGGTCACCGAGCACGGTGTGCGCCAGCTGGTGCTGATGGGACGCGGCGCGCCCGGCGAGGACGCGGCCCGCGACCTGGAAGCACTGCGCGACCTCGGTGCCGAGGTCCGCGTCCTCGCCTGCGACGCCGCGGACCGCGACGCGCTGGCCGCCGCCCTCCACGGCCTCGACGGCGAGGGCATCCGGATCGGTGGCGTCGTCCACGCCGCCGGTGTCGTCGACGACGCGCTGCTGTCGGCCCTCAGCTCCGAACAGCTCGACCGCGCTCTGCGGCCGAAGGTCGACGCGGCGGTCAACCTGCACGAACTGACCGCCGGGCGCGACCTGTCGGCGTTCGTCGTCTACTCCTCGCTCGCCGGCACCCTCGGTTCCGCCGGGCAGGCCGCATACGCCGCCGGCAACGCCTTCCTGGACGGCCTGGCCGAACGCCGGCGCGCAGACGGCCTGCCCGGCGTGTCCCTGGTGTGGGGTCTGTGGGACACGGCCGGCGGCATGGGCGCCGCCCTCACCGACGCCGACGTCGCCCGTATGGCCCGGCTCGGAGTGCGGCCGCTGGCGGCTGCCCGCGGCCTGGGCCTGCTGGACGCCGCGCTGGAGCACCGTACGCCCGTTGCCGTGGCCGCCCGATGGGACAGGGAGCGGCTCGCCGAGCACCGCCGCGACGGCACCCTGCCGGCCCTGCTCGACGACATGGCGCCCGCGAAGGCGCCGCCGGCGGCATCCCCGGCCGCCGGCGCCCGGCCGGACGCGGCGCTCCCCGCCGCCCACGCCGTGCCGGAACCCGGCGCGCCCACCGGTACGGCGGGCGGCGACCTCATGGGGCTGGTCCTTCGGGAGGTCGCGACCGTGCTCGGCCACACCTCGCAGGCGGAGATCGGCCCGGACAGCGTCTTCGACCAGATCGGTTTCGACTCGCTGACCGCCGTCGAGCTGCGCAACCGCCTCGCGGCCGCCACCGGGGTACGACTGCCGGCCACGTTCACCTTCGACTGGCCCACGCCTCGCGAGCTGGCCGGTCACCTGCGCACCGAGCTGCCCGAGGAGGCGGCGGACGACCTCCTGTCCGACGCTCTCGCCGGCGTCGAGGCCCTGGTCGCCGACTCCGCCCTCGCGGAGGCCGAACGCGCCCGGCTGGGAGAGCGTCTGCGCCGCCTGCTGGACCAGCTGCCCACCACCACTGAGGACGGGACACCGAGGACATGACCGAACGCACCACCGCGACCCCGGGCCCCGCGCGCACCGACGCCCCCGTCGTCCGCCGCGGGCCCGTCACCGGTTCCTCCCGGTGGCTGCGGGCCTTCCCCGCCGACGAGGACCCGGTCGCCCGCCTGGTGTGCTTCCCGCACGCGGGCGGCACCGCCACCGCCTTCACCGACCTCGCCGCAGCGCTGCCCGACGACATCGCCCTGCTCGCCGTGCAGTACCCGGGCCGCCAGGACCGCCGCGCCGAGGACTGCGCCGCCGACGTCACCGAGGTCGCCGAGGCCACGGCCGCCGCGCTCGCCCCGTACACCGGCCGTCCGCTGTTCCTCCTCGGCCACAGCATGGGCGCCCTGGCCGCGTTCGAGACGGCTCGGCTGCTGGCCCGGCAGGGCACTGTGGCCCGCCTCTTCGTCTCCGCCGCCCGGCCACCCGCCGACGACTGGCAGGAGCCGGACCTCGACACGCTCGACGACGAGGCGGTCGTCGCGGGGCTGCGGCGACTCGGCGGCGTGCCCGACGTCCTGCTCGCCGAACCCGACCTCCGCGCCGAGGTGCTGCGCCTGCTGCGCGCGGACCACCGCCTGCTGCGCGGTTACCGGTGTGAGCCGGACACCGCGCTCGCCGTCCCCATCACCGTCCTGCTCGCCGAGGACGATCCCAAGAACACCGCGGACCAGGTGTGCGGCTGGGCGCGGCACACCACCGCCGCACACGCCCTCGCCGTGCATCCCGGCGGCCACTTCGGACTGACCGAACGGGCGGCTCAGAGCGCGCGGCTGCTCGCCGGCCGTATCCGCGAGGACCTGGCCGTCCGCACCGCCGGCCCGCCGGCCGACCTGGTGCGGGAGATCTATCTCGCCGGACCGGACGGCCGGTCGTCCCGCCTCTCCACCGACCTCACCTCTCTCCAGGAGGCGGCGCGCCGGGTGCTGCAGCCGTCCGCGTACGGCTATGTCGTGGGCGACGCCGGGTGCGGCGCGACCGGACGCGGCAACCGTGAGGCGTTCGACCGGTGGCGGGTCGTGCCCCGGATGCTGCGCGGCGTCACCCGGCGCGACCTGGGGGTGCGGCTGTTCGGCCGGGACCTGGCCGCACCGGTGCTGCTGGCGCCCGTCGCCGCCCAGACCGTCGTCCACCCCGGCGGTGAACTCGCCTCCGCCGGCGGCGCCACCGACACGGGCCTGCCCTTCGTCCTGTCGTGCTTCTCCTCTCACTCCATGGAGGAGGTCGCCGCGGCGGCCGGCTCACAGCCGCGCTGGTTCCAGCTGTACTGGCCCTCGGACCGGGCGCTCGCCGAGTCCCTGGTGCGGCGCGCCGAGGCCGCCGGCTACGACGCCCTGGTCCTCACCGTCGACAACCCCGCCTTCGGTTACCGTCCCACCGACCTCGACCACGGCTATCTGCCCTTCCTGCACGGCGCCGGACTGGCCAATTTCACCTCCGATCCGGTCTTCGCGGCGGCGCTGCCCCCGGAGGCCGGCCCGCGCGAGGCCGTGGCCCACTGGGCGTCCGTCTCCGCCAACCCCGCGCTCACCTGGGACCGCCTGCCGTGGCTGCGGCGACTGACCCGTCTGCCCCTCCTGGTCAAGGGCGTCCTGCACCCCGATGACGCCCGTGCGGCCCTGGCGCACGGTGCCGACGGCGTGATCGTCTCCAACCACGGCGGCCGCCAGCTCGACGGCGCCGTCGCCGCCCTGGACTGCCTGCCCGCCGTACGCGCGGCGGTGGGGGACGGCGTGCCGGTGCTCATGGACTCCGGTGTGCGCACCGGCGCCGACGTGGTCAAGGCACTGGCGCTCGGGGCGGACGCCGTGCTCCTCGGCCGGCCCTACCTGTACGGCTTGGCCCTGGACGGCCGCGACGGCGTGCGGCACGTGCTGCGCTGCCTGCTCGCCGAGTTCGATCTCGCGCTGACACTCGGCGGCTGCGGCGGCGTCCGCGACCTCACCCCCGAACTGCTCGCCCCGGCGGGCCCTCTGGCCATGCCGCGACAGGCAGCCGCGGCCCGACAGGACTGACCGGTCCGCCGGAAGCGGCGGGCGGTGGGCCGCGGCCGGACGACGACACCAGCAGGACGCCGAAGGAGAAGGTACGCATGATCCCGTTGTCGTTCGCGCAGCAGTGCCTGCGGTTCGCCCGCCGGCCGCAGGACGCGGGGAGGGCCCGGCACACCACCCTCGTGTGGCGCCTCAGGGGGCCCCTGGACGGTGCCGTCCTGGCTGCGGCGGTCGCCGACGCGGCGGCCGGCGACGACATCCTGCGCTCGCTGCTGTGCGAGGACGCCTCCGGGACCCCGGCCCGGCGTGTCCCACCCTTGACCGAGGCAGGTCCGCGCCCGCGGGTGCAATCCGTGACCCCGTACGAACTGGCGGATGCTGTAAAGGAGTTGCGTGACCGCCCGTTCGACCTGACCGTCGAGCCGCCGCTGCGCTCCCGCATCGTGCGCACGGCCGCCGACGAACACGTCCTCATCCTGGTCCTGCACCCCCTCGCCGTACAGGACCGGCCGGCCGCGCTGCTGGTGCGCGATCTGGCGGACGCCCTCGCCGCCCGGTACGTGGGCGAGGAGCCGCCCGCCGCCCGCCCGGGCCCCACCGCGGCCGCGCGGCCCGGGAGCACTGCCACCGGGCCCGCCCCGGCCGAGGCGGATGCCGTCCTCACGGACGAGACCGCCCACTGGCGTGCGGCGCTTGCCCAGGCACCGGACACGCTGCCGCTTCCCTGCGACCACCCGCGCCCCCCGGTGGCGAGTGGCCGCACCGGCAGCGTGCCGCTGGTCCTGGAGCACGGCGTCGCGGACGCCGTGCACAAGCTCGCCGCGGACCGCGGCGCGAGCCCCGCGATGGTGATCCAAGCTGCCCTGTGCGCCCTGCTGCACCAGCTCGGCGCCGGCACCGACCTGCCCGTCGGGGTCCACATCGCCCGGGGCGCGGCACCCGATCTGCCCGGCACCACCTGGGTGCTGCGCGCCGACGTGTCCGGCCACCCCTCCTTCGCCGACCTGGTCGACCGGGTGCGGGAGCGGACGAAAGCCGCACGGGAGCGCACCCGGGTGCCGTTCGCCCGGCTGGTCGCCGAGCTGGCCCCGAAGGCCCCCGCGGACCGGCACCCGCTCTTCCAGGTGATGGTGACGACCGGCGAGGCCGCCACGTGGCCGTCCGGGACGGTGCCGGCCGGCCTGGCGATCACCGAGGACCGCGGCCTCGCCGGCGACTCCGTGCCCGATCTGGTGATCCGTTTCCCGCACGGCCTCGGGGCCGGTGACGGGGCGCTGACGGGCCGGCTCGAGTACGCCGCCGACCTCTTCGACCCCACCGGCGCCGAGAAGCTGGCGGACCGCTTCACCCGGGTGCTCGGGCAGCTCGCGGACCGGCCCGCGAGCGCCGTGAGCGGAGCCGCGCTCCTCGACCCCGCCGAACACCGGCTGCTGCTGGAGGAACTGGCGGGCCGCCGGGCCCCCACCCCGGACGTCTCGGTGCCCGACCTGGTGGCCCGGCAGGCCGCGGCCACCCCGGACGCGGTCGCCGTCGTCTGCGGCGACCGGTCCCTGACCTACCGTCAGCTCGACGAGCGCGCCGACCTGCTGGCGGCACGGCTGCTCCGGGCCGGCACCGGCCCGGAGTCCCTCGTCGCCCTCGCCCTGCCCCGTTCCACGGACCTGGTCGTGGCATTGCTCGGCACCCTCAAGTCCGGCGCCGCGTACCTGCCGGTCGACCCGCGGTACCCGGCCGAGCGGCTGTCCTTCCTGCTCCGCGACGCCGCACCGGACCTCGTGCTGACGGACAAGGAGACCGCCGGGGACCTCCCGGAGGCCACCGCCCCGGTGTGCCTCATGGAAGACCTCGCGCTGCGGCAGCCCGGGGACACGGGCCGCCGGGTGCCGGTGGGGCCCGGGCACCTGGCGTACGTGATGTACACCTCGGGTTCGACCGGGGTCCCCAAGGGCGTGGCCGTCACCCACGCCAACATCGTCAACGGTGTCACCCGCCTGGCGGCCGTGGCCGGTATCCGGTCCGGCACCCGGGTGCTGGCCGGGACCTCGATCAACTTCGACGTCTCCGTCTTCGAGGTGTTCACCGCGCTCACCACCGGCGCCACCGTGGAGGTCGTGCGCGACGTGCTGGTGCTCGCCGAGCGGAGCGGCTGGCGGGGCGGTGTGCTGCACACCGTGCCGTCGGTGTTCGCCGAGCTCACCGACCGCGTCGCGGGGCGACTGCACGCCGACGTCCTGATGTTCGCGGGCGAGCGGCTGCCCGCGGACCTGGTGGAGCGGCTGCGCACCGCCGTGCCCGGGGCGCGCGTGGTCAACGCCTACGGCCAGACCGAGAGTTTCTACGCCACCGCCTTCACCGTCCCGGACGGCTGGCAGGGCGGCAGCGTGCCCATCGGCCGGCCGCTGGACAACATGCGGACCTATGTCCTCGGCCCCGGTCTGGTTCCCGTACCCCCCGGTGTGACCGGCGAGTTGTACGTCGCCGGGTCGGTCGCCCGCGGTTATCACGGCAGGCCCGGGGCGACGGCCGAGCGTTTCGTGGCGGACCCGTTCGGGCCACCCGGATCGCGCATGTACCGCACCGGGGACCTGGCCCGCTGGAACGCCGACGGCTTCCTCGAGCACGTCGGGCGCGGAGACGGCCAGATGAAGGTGCGCGGCTTCCGGATCGAACCCGCCGAGATCGAGGCCGCTCTCGCCCTGCACCCCGGCGTCGCCCAGGCCGCGGTGGCGCTGCGGCCGGATCCGGGCTCCGGTGGCGACCGGCTGGTGGCCTATCTGGTCCTCGCCGGTCCGGACGGCGCCGGCGAGGCGCCGTCCGCGCGCACGCTGCGGCGGCACGTCGCCGAACGGCTGCCCACCTACATGATCCCGGCCGCGTTCGTCACCCTGCCCCGCCTCCCTCTCGCCCCCAACGGCAAACTCGACCGGTCGGCGCTCCCCGACCCGGCCGCTCACTGACCTTCCGACCGGGCGGCCCGCACCTCGGGGGGGGGGGCGCCCGGGGGTGGGGGGGGGCGGCGGGGCGGGCCGGGGGGCGGTAGGTATATCAAAACACAGAAAAACCAACACCCACGCTTGTAATGAGGTTTGGGGGT
>NZ_JBEXOM010000044.1:0-13831 GCF_040611555.1 Streptomyces sp. NPDC006624
GTCGCCAGCAACGCCTGCGCCTCGATCGGATCACCCAGCCGCGTACCCGTCCCGTGCGCCTCCACCACGTCCACATCCACCACCGACAGACCGGCATCCGCGAGGGCCGAGCGGATGACCTGCTCCTGCGCCGGACCGCTGGGCGCGGCCAGGCCGTTGCTGGCTCCGTCCTGGTTGATCGCGGAACCGCGCACCACCGCCAGCACCTCGTGCCCGTGCCGCCGGGCGTCCGACAACCGCTCCAGCAGCAGCACCCCCACGCCCTCGGCCCACCCTGTGCCGTCGGCCGCGTCGGAGAAGGCCTTGCAGCGGCCGTCCGGCGCCAGTCCCCGCTGCCGGCTGAACTCCACGAACAGTCCGGGGCTCGACATCACCGTCACTCCGCCGGCCAGCGCCAGGTCGCAGTCGCCCTGGCGCAGCGCCCTGGCGGCCAGGTGCAAGGCCACCAGGGAGGACGAGCAGGCGGTGTCCACCGTGACGGCGGGCCCGGCCAGACCGTAGGTGTAGGCGACCCGGCCGGAGAGCACACTGGTGAAGTTGCCGGTGAGCAGGTAGCCGCCGGCGGTGTCGTCCGCCTCGTGCAGCCGGGGGCCGTAGTCCTGGCCGATGGCGCCCAGGTAGACGCCGGTGTTGCTGCCGTGCAGGTCCGCCGTGCGCACGCCCGCCCGTTCCAGGGTCTCCCACACGGTCTCCAGGACCAGCCGCTGCTGGGGGTCCATGCCGAGGGCCTCGCGCGGGCTGATGCCGAAGAACTCCGCGTCGAACAGGTCGGCGTCGTACAGGAACCCGCCCTGCCGGGTGTAGGACTTCCCGGGCTGTCCGGGGTCACCGTCGAAAAGGTTGTCCAGGGGCCAGCCGCGGTTGCCGGGGAAGTCCGAGACCACGTCCTTCTCGTCCATGACGAGCCGCCACAGGTCGTCGGGGCTGTTCGCTCCGCCGGGAAAGCGGCAGGCCATGGAGACGATGACCACCGGGTCATCGGTGCCGGCGGCGCGTCGGGCGGCAGGCGCGGTGTGCGTGTCCGCACCGGTGAGCCGGTCGGCGATGTGGCCGGCCAGCCGCCGCGGGGTGGGGTGGTCGAACAGCACGGTCACCGGCAGGCGCAGGCCGGTGGCGGCGACCAGCCGGTTGCGCAGTTCGACCGCCATGACCGAGTCGAGGCCCAGGCCGCGGAAGGCGGCGGTGGCCTCCACGTCGGAGCCCGCGCCGAGGCCGAGCGCCAGGGCGGTCTCGGCGCGGATCAGTTCCAGCATCCGGTGGGCGGTCTCCTCCCGGTCCGCGCCGTCCGGCCGCCCGGCCGGGGCGGGGGTGGGCAGGGGCCGGCCGGGCTCGTCGCGGGGTACGTCGGCGGGGGCGGTGCCGGGCCCGTAGGCGGGGCGCCAGTCCACGGGGAGACCGGCGGTGTGCAGGCGGCCCAGCGACGTCAGGAAGCGGGTGGCACCGTCCTGGTTGCGGCGCAGGGTCTCCGACACCACGGCGGGTGACGCGACGTCGTCCAGGGTCTGCTGGAGAGCCATGGTGAGGACCGGATGGGGGCTGACCTCGACGAAGGCGTCGTGGTCGGCGAGTTTGCGGACGACCGGGTCCAGTTGGACGGTGCCGCGCAGGTTGGCGTACCAGTAGTCGGCGTCCAGGCCGGAGGTGTCCAGGACCGTGCCGGTCACGGTGGAGTGGAAGGGCACGCTCGAAGCGCCGGGGCGCACGGGCGCCAGCCCTTCGAGGATCTCCTCGCGCAAGGCCTCGACGAGCGGGGAGTGGGCGGCCACGTTGACCGGAATGCGCTTGGCGTCGCCCCCGTCGGCGGCGAGCTCCTCCAGCAGCCGGTCGACGGCCTCGCGGTCCGCGGAGAGCACGACCGATGCCGGGCCGTTGACGGCGGCGACGGCGACGCGGCCGCCCCAGGCGGCCAGCCTGGGCTCCAGCTCGGTCACGGCCGCGGAGACGGAGAGCATGCCGCCCTGACCGGCCAGGCGCGCCTGGGCCTTGCTCCACAGCGAGACGATGCGCGCGCCGTCCTCCAGGCTCAGGGCGCCCGCGACGACCGCGGCGGCGATCTCGCCGTTGCTGTGCCCGACGACGGCCGAGGGGCGCACGCCGAACGAGGCCCACAGGTCCGACAGAGCCACCATCGAGGCGAACAGCGCCGGCTGGACGACGTCGTCCCGGTCCAGGGGGGCGGCGCCGGGGGCACCGCGCAGCACGTCGTGCAGGGACCAGTCGACGAAGGGCGCGAGGGCGTCGGCACAGGCGTCGACGGAGGCCCGGAACACGTCGGAGGTCTCCAGGAGTCCGGCGGCCATGCCGGCCCACTGGGAGCCCTGGCCGGGGAAGACGAACACGGTCCGCTCGCGGGACTCGGCGACCGCGTCGATCCGGGTGGCGCTGCGTCCTCCTTCGGCGAGCGTCCGCAGTTCGGCGTCGAGCCGCTCGGGTGTGTCGGCCAGGACGACGGACCGGAACGGTCCCTCTGCATCGGTGCCGGTCAGGGCCAGTCCGAGGGCGGGCAGCGGCGGGCGGTGCACCTCGAGGTGGGCGCGCAGCCGCGCTGCCCGCTCCCCCACCGCGGCACGATCGGCGCCGGACAGCGGCACCGGCACCGTCGGGCCGCGGAAGGCCGGGGCGGCCACCGGCGCGGTGAGGAAGGCCGTCACGTCCTCGCCGGTGCGCAGAGTGGCACGGACGCGGGAGCCGACGGCTTCGGCAAGGTCGGCCGGGCACAGCAGCAGGGCGGCACCGGTGGGTTCGTGGGCGTCGGGAGGGAGCAGGACCAGCACGGTGCGGACGGCGCCGGTGCCCAGGGTCGCGGCCGCGAGGTCCACGGCCTGCCCCACCCGGTCCCGGCCACCGGGCAGGGTGTGCACGGGGCCTCGCAGGGCGAGGTCGTCGGCGGTCTCCCGGGCGAGTGCCTGCCGGTCACCTCCCCCGCCGGCCAGGACGAGTCCCACCGGCTCGTCGAGGGCCCGTCCGGCGTCGGCGAGGGCCGCCCTGCCCAGACCGCTCAGGTGATGCCGCGACGCGGCCGGGCCTTCGGCGGCCGGGCGTTCCGCGTCCGCGGACGGTGCCGGCACGGTACGGGAGCGGCGGAGGGGCTCGGTGAAGGCCGTGCCGACGACGGTGAGCGGTGTCCAGGCGGACCCGGCCTCGGTGCGTGCGTGATCTGCGGACACGTGTTTCTCGCTTCGGGTCTGGGCACGTGCCTGGGGGCGGCACGTCCGGCTGGCGTGAGGAACGGCGGCGCTCGGCGGGGGTTACCAGTCGACGAGGAGGCGGGCCAGCCCGCGGGTCGCCAGACCGTCCTTCCAGATCACAGGGGTGTCGACGGCCGCGAACCGCAGCGTGGGGAAGCGTCGCAACAGCCGTTCGACGACCACGCGGACCTGGAGCCGGGCCAGCGGGGCCCCCAGGCAGCGGTGCACGCCGTGCCCGAAGGTCAGGTGGACCGCGTCATGGCCGGCCAGGGCGAGGGACTCCGGTTCGGCGAAGACCTTGGCGTCGCGGTTGCCGTGCAGCAGCGCGACCATGACGGCCTCGCCGGCCTGGACCGTGATGGTGCCCAGACGCACCGGCTGGAGGGCGACGCGGGGGAAGGCCAGGGGCGTGGCCGGGTTGACGCGCAGCAGTTCCTCCACGGCCGGCGCGATCGCGTCGGGCCGGGCGACGAGTTCGCGGTGCGTGTCGGGGTCCGACAGCAGCGACAGGACCGACAGGCCGAGCTGTCCGACGGTGGTCTCGTAGCCGGCCATCAGCAGGGTGAGGCCGAGGGTGAGCAGTTCGCTCATGGTGAGGTCGCCGCGGTCGTGGACGGCGATGAGGCTCGAGAGCAGGTCGTCCTGGGGTTGCCGCCGCTTGCGGCCCACCAGGTCCGTGATGTATTCGGCGAGTTCGATGCGCCGGCGCGCCTTCTCCCGTGGCTCGCTTGCGGAGATGTCGAAGAGGACCTCGACCCAGTCCCGGAAGCGGGCGCTGTCCTCGGGCGGGATGCCGAGCACCGAGCACAGTACGGTCAGCGGCAGCGGCGCGGCGAGGTGCTCGACGAGGTCGGCGCCCGGTCCGTGCGCGGCGATCGCGTCGAGGTGCCGGTCGGCGAGTTCCTCGACGAAGGGGCCCATGGCGGCGATCCGGCCGGTGGAGAAGGCACCGCTGACGATGCGGCGCAGCCGGGTGTGGCGGTCGCCGTCCATGCTCATCATCGAGTCGGGTGTGGGCTGGGCGTCGTTGAACTTCGGCGCCTCGGGCGCGAGGGCGCCGGCCCGGCTGAACCGCTTGTCGGTCAGCACCGTGCGCCCCAGCGCGTAGTCGCGCACCAGCCACATCTTGTCGCCGGCGGGTGTGACGATGCGGGTTACGTCTTCGGTGCCGTCCAGCAGAAAATCCGGAAGCGGTCCCAGCTGACCGGCCGTGCACTGACTCATTCGGGTCTCTCCCCCAGCTCGTCGGCGTCAGCCGCCCAGGACCCGGCGTCCGACCTCGTGGAGGAGGTCGGTCTGCCGGTTGAACGCGATGCGTACGTACTGTTCGCCGCGGGCGGGGTCGGCGAAGAAGGAGGCCCCGGGCACGATCAGCACCCCTGCCTCGTCGAGGAGTTCGAGGACGAACCGCCGGCCGTCGTGGCGGCCTGCGGTGAGGTTGGCGACGTCCGCGAACAGGAAGCAGCCGCCTTCCGCCGGGGCGAATTTCATGCCCTTGCGGGAGAAGATCTCCTGCGCCAGGTCCCGGCGGCCCTCCATCTCCCGGGCTGCGGTGTCCAGGTCGACGCTGAGGGCGGCCATGCCCACGGCGACCTGGAGGGGCGTGGCGGCACCGTTGGTGGTGACCTCGTGCACGCGCCGGAGCACCTCGGTGCGCTCGGCGTCGGCCCGCAGGAAGCCCAGGCGCCAGCCGCTGATGGCGTGGCTCTTGGAGAGGGAGCCGACCACGATGCTCCGCTCGGCGAGGCCGGGGACCTCCGTGACGGAGAGGTGGGGACGGCCGTCGAAGACGAAGGTGCTGTAGACCTCGTCGCAGATGACGGTGGCGTCCCAACGCTCGCACAGCGCCGCGATCTCGTCCAGCTCGGTGCGGTCCAGTACCCGTCCGGTGGGGTTGGCCGGTGAGTTGAGCAGGACGGCCCGGGTGCGGGGGCCGAAGGCGGCAGCCAGGTCGGCCGGGTCGCAACGCCAGGAGGGCGGCTGGCACGGCACGAAGCGGGGCACCGCCCCGGCGAGGGCGATCGCGGCCGTGAACTGCTCGTACCCGGGGTCGAGGAGAACGACCTCGTCACCGGGGTCGACGGTCGCGAGCAGGGCGACGCAGAGCGCCTCGGTGGCGCCGACGGTCACGGTCAGTTCGGTGGCCGGGTCGGCCGGTGTGGCGAGGGTCCGTGCGATCCGTTCGCGCAGCGGCAGGTCGCCGGAGGGGTGGTCGTACTGGTTGCGGCCGCTCCGCATGGCCTCGGCCGCGGCCTCGATGATCTCGGGGGCCGGCTCGGGATAGCCCGGGGTACCGACCGCCAGGTCGATGGCGCCACGTTCCCGCGCGAGCAGGAAGAGTTCTCCCAGGCTGTTTCCCCGCAGCAGCGCGGCCCTGGACGAGGTGCGGGGCCGGCGGGTAGTGGAATGCGCCATGTTCCCTTCTCCTGCACGCTGGTTCTTCACGAGGTCTGAATGCGCCCGGAACAATTCCGGAGCCGGGCGGAGGAATTTCATCGAATGGCCCGCAGGAAGAGGATGCGACACTCCTCCGAATTAACAGGCGGGGGTGCGGAACGGAGCCCTTGCACAAGACTTCCGCGTCATACCGGTCCGTGCTCCCGAATTCTGGTGAATCCGTCTCGGCCAGTCGTCGCTCGAGTGGATTTCCCCGCTCTCGAACATACCTCTCGAACGGCGGCCGGTGAACCGGGAAACAGCTTGTGCGGGGGCGGGGCGCTCGGCAGCCCGCCCCCGTCCCGCCGACAGGACGGCGGCTCCCACCCCCGGGGAGGGGGGAGGACCGAGTCAGTCGCGCAGTTCCAGGGTGCAGCACTTCACGCTGCCGCCGGCCTTGAGGAGTTCGCTCAGGTCGACGCCGACCGGCTCGTAGCCGCGCTCGCGCAGCCGGTCCGCGAGGCGCACGGCCTGACGCGGCATGAAGACCCGCCGGCCGTCCGAGAGGGCGTTGAGCCCGAAGACCTCCGCGTCCTCGGGCTCGGCGAGGACGGCGTCCGGGAACCGCTCGGCGAGGACCTGGCGGCTGCTGGCGGAGAACGCCTCCGGGTAGTACATGACCTCGCCGTCCCCGAGCACCGAAAGGGCCGTGTCCAGGTGGTAGAAGCGCGGGTTGACCAGCATCAGCGACACGACCTCGCGGCCGAAGAACTCACGCGCCTCGTCGTGGGCCCGGACGTCGCTGCGGAAGCCGGAGCCGGCCAGGATCACGTCCCCGGCGCACAGGAAGTCACCCTCGCCCTCGTTGACGTACCGGGCCTGCTCGACCTCGCTCCAGCCGCGCGAGCGGAACCAGTCGAGGTACTCCTGCGCCTCGTCGGCCCGCTGCTCGTGCCGGAACCGGGCGACGAGGACCTTGCCGTCGACGACGGTCGCGCCGTTGGCCGCGAACACCATGTCGGGCAGGCCGGCCACCGGTTCGATGAGCTGCACGTCGTGCCCGAGCGTGACGAACGTGTCGTGCAGTTGCTTCCACTGCTCGACGCCCACTTCGGCCGAACTGGGCTTGCCGGGCTCCATCCACGGGTTGATGGAGTAGGTGACGTCGAAGTACGTCGGACGGCACATGAGATAGCGCCGCGTGGTGGCCGCCTTGCCGCCGGGCACCGCCGTCTTTCCTTCTGACACGTTTACTCCTTCGGTTGGCCAGATTGTGTCTGGTCTCGGATGCCGACACCGCTTTCACGCGGGTGTCGGGTCGTCGAGGAAGCGTGTCCCGTCGACGGGACACGTCGGGCTGGAACGGGAGGCCCGCGCCAAGGGTTTCCTGACCGTTCGGACTTTGCCGTTCTGGCGCCGGAGCGACGATAGCCGGAATGGCGCACCGCATCGTAGTGTGCTCGACATCGAAATTCGCGAGTCCGCCGGTCGATGCGGTCCCGCAAAAGGACATCCCGGCCGCATTTCTTTCGAGCCGCTGTCGGGGAACCGTCCGACACCGTCTACAGAATCACTTTCGCACCCAGAAGGGAAAGCCGTGTCCTCTCCTCTTCCCGTGGAATTGCTCCCCGAGCAAGTGAGCGACCCCGTCGACGGCTACACCGCGCTGCGTCAGGAGGGCCCGCTGGTACGGGTCACGCTGCCGGGCACGCAGACGCCGGTGTGGTTCGCCTCGCGCTACGAGGATGTCAAGGCCTTGATGCACGACCCCCGTTTCGTACGGGATCACCGCAAGCTGCCCGGCACCAACATCCCCAACCTCGGCGAGGAGATGCTGGCCGCGTACGGCCTCCCGCTGGAGTACACGGAGTACCTGACGAGCCTGGTGGTCCTCGACGGCCCCGAGCACGCCCGGCTGCGCGGCAAGGTGGTCCGCGCGTTCGCCATGCGCCGCATCAACGCGCTCCGCCCGAGCATCGAGCGGCTCGCCGACGCCCTGGTGGGCGAACTGGCCGGGCGTGACCGATTCGACCTGATGGCCGACTTCGCCTATCCGCTGGCCAACAAGGCCGTCTGCGACCTGATCGGGGTCGACGAGGCGGACCAGGAGCAGATGTGCGACTGGATCCGCCAGTACGTCTCCGGGGAGAGCCCGGAGGAGATCGTCGCCGGTCTCGAAGGCGTCATCGGCTACACCAAGAACCTGATCAAGCGGCGCCGTGACTCACCCAACGGGGACCTCGTCTCCGGGATGATCGCCGACCCGGATCACACGACCGAGGCCGAGATGATCGCCATGATCTTCCTGCTGATCAACACGGGCCACACGCCTCCGGTGCTGTTCCTGAGCTCGGCGCTGCTGACGCTCATGGACCACCCCGACCAGCTGGCCCGGCTCAGGGCCGAGCCGGGGCTGCTGGGCAACGCGATCCAGGAACTGCTGCGGTACACCACGCCGGTGACGATCGGGGCGACCGCGTACGCCACGGAGGACCTCGAGTTCGCCGGTGTCGCCGTGCGCCGCGGCGAGGCGGTCACCTACGGGCTGCTCGCGGCGGACCATGATCCGGACCGTTTCGACGGGCCGGCCCGGCTGGACATCACCCGCACGCAGGGCTCGGGCGAACCGCACCTCGCCTTCGGCGGCGGTGCGCACTACTGCCTGGGCGCTGCGCTCGCCGTGATGCAGGCCGAGATCTCGCTGGACCGGCTGCTGCTGCGGCGTGACTCGCTGCGCCTGGCGGTGGGACGCGACGAGCTGGAGTACGCGTGCTGGCCGGGCGAGGGCAATCACCTCGTCCGGCTGCCCGTCCGTATCTGAACCACCCACCACGAAGGGCTCCCTGACATGACAGAGCAGAACGCACCGGTCGAGGACCGGATCCCGTTTCCCCGGCAGTGCCCGTTCTCCCCTCCCGAGGCCTATGACCGGCTGCGCCGGCAGGACCCGGTCGCGCGGGTCCGGCTGCCCAACAACGACGAGGTCTGGGCGCTGACCCGCTACGAGGACGTGCGGACCATGCTCGGCGACCCGAGGTTCAGTTCGGACAACCGGCACCCCGGCTACCCGCTGTTCAGCCTGGAGAAGCCGACCGAGCAGCCGATCCAGACGATGATCAACCTGGACCCGCCGGCGCACGGTGAGGTCCGCCGCAAGGTGATCACCGAGTACACCGCCAAACGCGTCAAGGAGCTGCGGCCCACCGTCCAGCGGATCGTCGACGAGCGGCTGGACGCCATCCTGGCCGGCCCGCAGCCTGCCGACCTGGTGGCAGAGCTGGCCGTGCAGGTGCCCGCGCTGGTGATGTGCGAACAACTCGGCGTCCCGCTCGGCGACCACCAGTTCTTCCTGTCCCAGAGCACGCGCCTGGTGAGCATCACCACGTCGGAGAGCGAGCGCGACGAGGCATTCGGCGCACTCGCCGGGTACTTGATGAACCTGATCGCGCAGAAGGAGGAGGAGCCCGGCGACGATCTGCTGAGCCGGCAGATAGCCAAGAGCCGGGAGAGCGGCGACTACGACCGCATGGCCCTGATGGGTCTGGCCTTCCTTCTGCTGGTGGCCGGCCACGAGACGTCCGCCAGCACCATCGCTCTCGGCATCGCGCTGCTGCTGCGCCACCCCGAGCACATGGACCGGGTCCGAACGGATCCCTCGCTGACGCCGGGGCTGGTCGAGGAGGTGCTGCGGTACTTCACGGTGTCGGAACTCGCCATGGTCCGGGTCGCGGCCGAGGACGTCGAGATCGGCGGGAAGACGATCGCCGCGGGCGAGGGGGTGGTGGGCTTCGGTCTCGCCGCCAACCACGACCCGTCGGTGTTCGAGGACCCCGGCGCGTTCGACATCGACCGGCCTGCCCGCAACCACCTCGCTTTCGGGCACGGCCCGCACCAGTGCCTCGGCCAGAGCCTGGCCCGGCTGGAATTCCAGGTGGTCTTCGACTCTCTGCTCGCCCGGATGCCCGGCCTGAAGGCGGCCGTGCCGCTGGAGGAGCTGCGCTTCAAGGGCGACCAGGGCGTGTACGGCCTGTCCGAACTGCCCGTCGTCTGGTGACGAACCGGTGAGAACGCCCCCGTCACGGGGGCACCGCACGCGAGCGGGGCGCGGCCGTGGCCGCGCCCCGCTCGCGTGCGGCCCGGCTATGCGCCGGCGAGCTTGCGGTTGATGATCCGTGCGATCTCGGCGGCGGGCCCGGGGTCGCACATCTGCGGGTGACCGGTCTCGATGTCGTACGAGTCGACGGTGCCGCCGATGTGGGGTGCCCAGTGCCCGGCGTCCCCGGCGTACAGGTCGTGCGGGTTCTGCGTGGCGTGGAAGAACACCGCGTCCCCGGCGTAGTGCGGGGAGGTGAATTTCTGGAGGATGGCCACGTGGTTCATGAGGGCGAGGGCCGAGTTCTCCAGGACGCGCCGGTACTCGTCCGCGCCCACCATGTGCCCGATGTAGTCCTCCAGGATGTGTTCGACGTCCTGCTGCGGGAGCATCTCGGCGTCGTCGAAGTAGTCGGCGGGCGCGCAGTCGAGTAGACCGAGCAGGCCCACCTCGTGACCGCGGCGGGCCAGTTCGGCGGCGACGGCGTGGGCCGCGGTGCCGCCGAAGGACCAGCCCAGGACGTGGTAGGGCCCCTCGGGCTGGATCTCCCGCATCCGCCGGATGCAGTCGTCGACCACGTCCTCGACCGTCTCGGGGGCCGCCTCGCCGCCGAACACCTGCGCCTGGAAGGCATACACCGGGCGGTCGGTGATGTGCGGGGCGAAGTTGAGGTACGACCAGCTCAGGCCGAAGCCGGGCTGGATGAACCAGAGGGGCTCGCGGTCGCCGCCGGAGCGGATGGTCAGCAGCCGGGCGTAGGGGTCCTCGAAGGCCGGGGCGCCGTCCTCGCCGAGCCGGACGGCCAGTTCGGCCACCGTCGGGTACTGGAACAGCGTCCGGATGGGCAGTTCGGTGCCCAGGGCGTGCCCGATCCGGCCGGTCAGCTGGGTGGCCAGCAGGGAGTGGCCGCCCAGGGCGAAGAAGTTGTCGTCGACGCCGACCCGGTCGAGGCCGAGCACCTCGGCGAACAGCCCGGCCAGCAGCCGCTCCTCGTCCGTCTCCGGCGCCCGGTAGGCCTCACCGGTGTAGGCCGGTACCGGGAGCGAGGAGCGGTCCAGTTTGCCGTTCGGCATCAGCGGCAGCCGGTCCAGCGGGACGACGACGGCCGGGACCATGTACGACGGCAGGCGCTCGGCCGCGTACCGGCGCAGTTCTCCCGCGTCCGGTGCGTGCCCGTCCACCTCGGGGACGACGTAAGCCAGGAGCTGGTCGCCTCGCGGGTGCACCACGGCCCGCCCCACGTCGGGGTGACCGACGAGCGCGGCCTCGATCTCACCCGGCTCGATCCGGAAGCCGCGGACCTTCACCTGCGCGTCGGCGCGCCCGGCGTACTCGAGCTGTCCGTCGGACGTCCACCGGGCGAGGTCGCCGGTGCGGTACATCCGCGCGCCGGCGGGCCCGAACGGGTCGGCGACGAAACGCTCGGCGGTCATGTCCGGCCGCCTGTGGTAGCCGCGTCCGACCAGCCCGCCGACGTACAGCTCACCGACGGCACCGGGCGGGGCCGGGGTGAGAGCGGGTCCGAGGACGTAGGCCCGCATGTTGCCCAGCGGGGCGCCGATGGGGGCGCTGTCGGCGCCGTCCCAGTCGTCGTCGGCGGCGAGGGTGTAGAGGCTGGCGTAGAAACTCTCGCTCTGTCCGTAGCCGTTGACGACGCGGGCTCCCGGCATGGTGCTGCGGATGCGTTCCACCAGGCTGCCGGGCAGTGCCTCGCCGGCGAGCACCACCGTGTCCGCGTGGACCTTCCCGGCGATGCGCTCCACGAGTTCGGCGAAGGCGGACGGCACGGCACTGATCACCCCGCCGGTCCAGCCGCCCCGCTCGCCCAGTTCGAGTACGTCGCGGACGATCTCGACGGTGCCTCCTGAGCACAGCGTGGTGAAGATCTCGAACACCGACACGTCGAAGTTGACCGACGTGCCCGCGAGCGTCCGGACGCCCGGCGGTACACCGAGGGCGGCCATGAGACCGGCCAGGCCGTTGGTGACGCCGCGGTGGGTGATCCCCACTCCCTTCGGGGTGCCGGAGGAGCCCGAGGTGTACATCACGTACGCCAGGTTGTCCGGGCGCGGCGCCTGCCGGGGAAGGGCCGGCGGGGCCGCGGACACCTCGAGCGCGTCCAGAAGGAGCGTCGGGGCCTGGCCCAGGGGCAGGTGCCGGGCGGTGCCGGTGTCGGTGAGGACGAGCAGCGGCCGGGCCTGCTCCAGCACCAGTTCCAGCCGGTGGCTGGGGTAGGCGGGGTCCAGGGGCAGATAGGCCGCTCCGGCCTTGAGGATGCCCAGCAGTGCCGCCACCAGGTCCGGTGTCCGCGGCAGGGCGAGACCCACCACGGACTCGGGACCGGCGCCCCGCCGGACCAGCTCGTCGGCCACCTCGTCGGCCCGGTCGCCGAGTTCGCGGTACGTCCATGCCGTCCCGCCGCATTCGACCGCCACGGCCTGCGGGGTCAGCGCCGCCTGCCGGTCGAACAGCTCGGGGACGGTGAGGTCCGGCACCTCGGCGGCAGTAGCCGTCAACTCCTCCAGCAGCCACGTGCGTTCGGACGTGCCGAGGGTGTCGATCGTGTCGACGGGACGGTCGGGGTCGGCCACCAGGGCCCGCAGGACACGCAGCAGCCGGTCGCCGATGCCAGTCACCGTCTCGTGCCGGAACAGCTCCGTACGGTAGTCCAGCCCCACCTGGAGGTGGGGTGCGGTCACAGCCATGACGGTCAGCGGGTAGTGCGTGCCGGAGAAGGGCCTGACGCCGGTGCACACCAGCCCGGCGGCGTCGCCCGCCTCGGCGATGCCGATGCGGTCCATCGGATAGGACTCGAAGACGACCAGGGTGTCGAACAGGGCCGGGAGCCCGGTGCGCTGCTGGATGTCGGTGAGCCCGTGGTGATGGTGGTCGAGCAGTGCCGTCTGTCGTTCCTGGAGCCGCCTCAGCAGGTCGCGTCCGCTCTCGCCGGTGGTGTGGCGGACCCGGACGGGCAGGGTGTTGATGAACATGCCGATCATGGAGTCGGCGCCGGGCACCTCGGGGGGCCGTCCGGAGACGGTGGCGCCGAAGAGCACGTCCTGCCGTCCGGTCAGCCGGCCGAGCACCAGGGCCCAGGCGCCCTGCACCAGGGTGTTGACGGTGACACCCAGTTCCCCGGCCCGGCGGGCCAGCTCCCGGGTCTCCTCGGCGCCGAGTGCGATCTCGACGTGCCCGAGCCCTGCGGTGGCGGCCTGCGGCATGTCGGGCATGGCCGGTTCGAGGAGGGTCGGTTCCTCGACCCCGTCGAGTTCCGCGGCCCAGGCGTCGGCGGCGGCGGCCCGGTCCTGCCGGGTCAGCCAGGTGAGGAAGTCCCGGTAACCGGCGACGGCGGGCAGCGCCGACTGCTCGCCCGAGGACGCGTAGAGCCGCAGCAGGTCCTGCATCAGCAGGGGGCCCGACCAGCCGTCGAAGAGGACGTGGTGCGCGGTCAGCACGAGTTCGCTGCGTTCGTCCGTGAGGTGGACGAGTGCCAGCCGCAGCAGGGGCGGGGCGGCCGGGTCGAAGTGGACGGTGTGGTCGCGGGCGAGGAAGGCCTCCAGCTCCGCTTCCCGCTCCGTTTCGGTGAGCCGGCGCAGGTCCAGTTCCTGCCAGGGCAGATCCACCTCGTCGAGCACCAGTTGGACCAGTCCGTCGGTGGCGGAGACGAACGCGGTGCGCAGGTTGGCGTGCCGGTCCAGCAGCGCCTGCCCCGCCTTGCGCATCCGCTCCCCGTCCACCCGCCCGGACAGATGGAAGACCAACTGCATCTGGTAGGCGTCCACGGCGGAGTCGTCGCCGTCGAGGAGGGTGTGGAAGAGCAGGCCCGACTGGAGCGGGGTGAGCGGCCAGGCGTCGGACAGGCTCGGGTAGCGCTCCTCCCACCGCTCGATCTCGCCCTGCCCGACGCTCACCAGCGGCAGGTCGGACGGGGTGAGCCCACCCGCGCCGGGCTGTGAGACATGAGTGGCCAGCGCGCCCAGCGCCTCCTGCCACAGCTCGGTCAGCTTGGTCACGTCCGTCTCGTCGAACACGCCCGGGGCGTAGGCGAACGTCGTCTCCAGGACCGGGCCGTCCGGGCCGTCGGTGACGTAGGCGCCGATCTCCAGGGGGGACAGGGCCGGCATGCCCGTGTCGAGCCCGGCCTCGATCTCGTCGAACTCACCGACCTGGGTCC
>NZ_JBEXOM010000045.1:0-8900 GCF_040611555.1 Streptomyces sp. NPDC006624
TCCCTTTCCGGCGGTTCCGACTCTATCAGATCCTTTCGGGCCTGATTCCCAGTCAGAGGGGCTTGTCTTCGCGGCTGTTGGGCCGTTCCGACGTGTCCAACCTTAGCGCGGTCCCTCGGCGATTCCAAAATCGCTGCCGACCGGCAGTCGATCAGGACGTCGAGTCCCCATTCGAATTGAATTCGGGCACGCCGAATACAACCCCGCTGGGATCGATCTTGCTGATGGTTGGTGCCGCTGAAGCGGCGGAAGTGCTGACGAAGAACCGTTACGGCTCCGCGGCAACCCGAAGAACCTTACGGATCGCTCAGGGGGCTGTCAAGCGCCCCCTGTCAAGATCTTTTCGTCGGGTGTCAGTCCAGGTCGGTGAGGCGTCCGCCGGCGTCGGGCTGGGCGTCTTCGACCCGGCGCAGCAGGCGGGTGAGCACTTCGCCCAGGACCGCGCGCTCCCCCGGGGAGAGGTCCTGGAGCAGGTCCTCCTCGAAGACCGACGCCAGGCGCATCGCCTCCAGCCACTTCTCCCGCCCTTCGGATGTCAGCTCCACGATGACGCGGACGCGGTTCGTCTCGTCCCGCTCACGGGTCACCAGTCCTTCGCCGACCATGCGGTCGATCCGGTGCGTCATGGCGGCGGGGGTCAGGCCGAGGCGCTTGGCCAGGTCGCTGGGGCCCAGGCGGTAGGGCGCGCCGGAGAGGACGAGGGCCTTGAGGACCTCCCACTCCGCGTTGCTGATGCCGAGCGCCGAGGTCTGACGGCCGTAGGCGACGTTCATGCGGCGGTTCAGGCGGGACAGGGCCGAGACGATCTGCTCGACCTGGGGGTCCAGGTCCTGGAACTCGCGCTGGTACGCGGCGATCTGCTCTTCGAGGGTCGGCTCACTGGGGCCGGCGGTGTCGCCCATGGGCGCAGTATGGCACGCCTTCTCTTTGCCTTGAAGTCCTTCGATCTGTACTCTTTAGCTTCGAACTTTAGTTTCGAAGTCTTCACTCCTAACTTCTGAGAGAGGTGAACGTGACCAGGGCGATGGGCGCGGCGATGCGCCGGATCCACGTGGGCAACGCACTCAGCGCGTTCGGGCTCGGCTTCACGGTCCCGTATCTGTACGTCTATGTGGCGCAGGTGCGGGGGCTGGGAGCCATGACGGCGGGCCTGGTGCTCGCCGTCTTCGCTGTGGCCGCGCTGATCGTGCTGCCGTTCGCCGGGCGGGCCATCGTCCGGCGCGGCCCGCTGCCGGTGCTGCTCACCGCCCTGGTCACGGCCGCCGCCGGTGCGCTGGCCCTGGGTCTGTCGAGCAGTGCGGCGGCCGTGCTGGTGTCGGCGTCGCTGCTGGGGGCGGGGCAGGCCGTGATGCAGCCGGCGCTGGCGACGATGATCGTGGACTGCTCGTCGGCGGAGACCCGGTCGCGTGCGTTCGCCATGCAGTTCTTCCTGCAGAACCTCGGGCTCGGGGTGGGCGGGCTCATCGGCGGTCATCTGGTCGACGCGACCAGCGCCGCGTCCTTCACCCTGCTCTTCGCGATCGAGGCGGCGATGTTCCTGCTGCTGGTCGTGGTGATGGCGACCGTGCGGACGCCGCACGCGCCGCGCATCGAGGGTGCGCCGGTGGCGTCGGGGCGGGGCGGCTGGAAGCAGCTGCTGGGCAACCGGGCCATGGTGCAGCTGTGCGTGCTGGGCTTCGTGCTGTTCTTCGCCTGCTACGGCCAGTTCGAGTCGGGGCTGAGCGCGTACGGCGTGGAGGCCGCCGGGATATCGACGTCGGCGCTGGGGACGGCGCTGGCCGCGAACACGCTGGTGATCGTCGTGGCGCAGTTCGCCGTGCTGCGGTTCGTGGAGCGGCGCCGGCGCTCGCGGGTGATCGCGGCCGTGGGGCTGATCTGGGCCGTGGCGTGGGCCGTCGCCGGGTACGCGGGGCTGGGGCACGGGAGCCAGGAGATGGCGACGGCCGCCTTCGTCTCGACGTACGCGCTGTTCGGGCTGGGTGAGGCGATGCTGTCGCCGACCGTGGCCCCGCTGGTGGCGGATCTCGCGCCGGAGGGCATGGCCGGGCAGTACAACTCCGCGTTCGCCCTGGTCAAGCAGCTCGCGCTGGCCGTCGGGCCGGCGGTGGGCGGGCCGCTGGGGGCCTCGCTGCACGCTCCGTACATCGTGGCGTTCTTCCTGTTCTCCCTGGGGATCACCGTCCTCGCCCTGCGGTTGGGTCGGCAGCTGACCCGGGAGCAGGACCAACCGTGGCAGGCGAGGAGCCGGGTCGTGGCGCGGGGCGGGGCTCCCGTGTCCGCGGACGTCTGATCCCCCGCCGGGCTACGGCATCGGGAGGCGCGGCAGGGCGAACTCGCACCAGACCGCCTTGCCGCCGCCCGGGGTGCGGCGGCAGCCCCAGTTCGACGCGATCGTGGCGACGATGGCGATGCCCCGGCCCGATTCGTCGCCCGGTTCCGCCCGGCGCCGCCTGGGGAGGTGGTCGTCGCCGTCGGTGACCTCGATGATCAGGCGGCGGTCGGTGCGGCGCAGGCGCAGGCGCATCGGCGGGGTGCCGTGCTGCAGGGAGTTGGCGACCAGTTCGCTGGTGGCCAGCACGCCCAGGTCGTGCAGGTCCGCGGGGAAGCGCCAGCTCGTCAGGACGCCGGAGGCGAAGGCACGCGCGCGGGGGGCCGCTTCGACGCCGCCGAGCAGGTCCAGGGCGGCGTTGCGGAACAGCTCGCTCGCGGGGCCGGTGCGGGCCGGGTGCTGGAGGACCAGGACGGCCACGTCGTCGTCGTGGTCGGGTGTCACTCCGGCCGAGCGGACCAGGCGGTCGCAGACGACCTGGGGGGTACCGGTGGCGCCGGCCAGGGCGCGTTCCAGGGCCGCGATGCCCTCGTCGAGGTCGGCGTCGCGGCGCTCGACCAGGCCGTCCGTGTAGAGGACGGCCGTGGAGCCGGGGCCCAGGGGGATCGAGCCGGAGGTGTGCACCCAGCCGCCGGTGCCGAGCGGGGGGCCGGTGGGTTCGTCGGCGCGCAGGACCGTGCCGTTCTCGTCGCGGACGAGGATGGGGAGGTGACCGGCCGACGCGTAGACGAGCTTGCCCTCGTTCGGGTCGTGGACGGCGTACGCGCAGGTGGCGATCTGGTTGGCGTCGATCTCGGCGGCCAGGCCGTCGAGGAGCTGCAGGACCTCGTGCGGGGGCAGGTCGAGGCGGGCGTAGGCGCGCACCGCCGTGCGGAGCTGGCCCATGACCGCCGCCGCGCGGACCCCGCGGCCCATGACGTCGCCGATGACGAGGGCGGTGCGGCCGCCGCCGAGGGTGATGACGTCGTACCAGTCGCCGCCGACGGCGGCCTCCGTGCCGCCCGGGTGGTAGGTGGCGGCGACGCGCAGGTCGTCCGGCTCCTCGAGCTCCTGGGGGAGCAGGGAGCGCTGCAGGGTGACCGCCGTCTCGCGCTGCCGGCGTTCGCTGGTGCGCAGGCGTTCGGCGGCTTCGGCGTGGTCGGTGACGTCGGTGGCGAAGACCAGGACGCCGCGGCCGGCAGCGCCGTTCGTGCCGTCGCGTTCGGCGACCGGGGTGCAGGTGAAGGTGTAGGAGCGGCCGTCGGGGGCCTTGCGGGACTTCACCGTGCGGGGCTTGCCGCTGCGCTGGACCTGGTCCAGGAGGGGGAACAGCCCGAGGGCGTCCAGTTCGGGGAGGGCCTCGCGGGCGCGTTCGCCCAGAGGGCGTACGCCGAAGGCGGTGGTGTAGGCGTCGTTGACGTAGGCGATGCGGTGGTCGGGGCCGTGCACCAGGGCGACGAGGGACGGGACGCGGTCGAGGACCTCGCGCACCCGCAGGTCGTCGACGGCGGGCAGGGACGGGGCTTCGTCGGTCAGTTGTTCGACACGGGCGGCGGGTACGGAGCTGTCCCCCCGCCGGTCCGGGGAGGCCGTCTGCTCGGTCCGCGCTGCGGCGCGGCGCTGCGTTCCGGGGAGCCGGGCGCTCCAGCGCGTGAAGTTCACGAATCCTTGCCTCGTGTAGTGGTCGGCGGCCGGCACCGGAACCGGCCGGGGCCCCGGGGGCCCGCACCGGGGCGAGCCGTGGCACACCCGTGGTGGTGGACCAGTCTGGCAGTGCGTGACCGGACCGACATCCCTCAGACGCCGGGCCGGCCCATGGAGTTCCTGGGTCCGGTCAGGACGACCCCTTCGGGTTGTGCGGTGCGTCGTGAGAAGGCTTTCCACCGGCCGCGAGTTCGAACTCCGCCCGGGGGTGTTCGAGTGACCCCAGGGAGACGATCTCCCGTTTGAACAGACCGGCCAGGGCCCATTCGGCGAGCACGCGCGCCTTGCGGTTGAAGGTGGGCACGCGGCTGAGGTGGTAGGCGCGGTGCATGAACCAGGCGGGGTAGCCCTTGAGTTTGCGGCCGTAGACGTGGGCGACGCCCTTGTGGAGGCCGAGCGAGGCGACGGAGCCGGCGTAGGCGTGTTCGTACGTCGTCAGCGGTTCGCCACGCAGGGTGTGGACGATGTTGTCGGCGAGGACCTCGGCCTGGCGGACGGCGTGCTGGGCGTTGGGGGCGCACTCGCGGCCCGGCTCGCCGGCGGTGACGTCGGGGACGGCGGCGGCGTCTCCCGCGGCCCACGCGTGCGGGGTGCCCTCGACGGACAGCTGCGGTGTGCAGATCAGGCGGCCGCGGTCGTTGCGGGGCAGGTCGGTGGCGGCGAGCACCGGGTGGGGTTTGACGCCGGCGGTCCAGACGACCGTGCGGGTGGGGAAGCGGGCGCCGTCGCTGAGGACGGCGACCCGGTCGGCGCAGGACTCCAGGCGGGTCCGCAGGCGGACGTCGATGTTGCGGCGGCGCAGCTCGGTGACGGTGTAGCGGCCCATCTCCTCGCCGACCTCGGGCAGGATGCGGTCCGAGGCCTCGACGAGGATCCACTTCATGTCCTCGGGCTGGACGTTGTGGTAGTAGCGCGTGGCGTAGCGGGCCATGTCCTCCAGTTCGCCGAGCGCTTCCACACCGGCGAAGCCGCCGCCGACGAAGACGAAGGTGAGGGCGGCGTCGCGGATCGCCGGGTCGCGGGTGGAGGAGGCGATGTCCATCTGCTCCAGGACGTGGTTGCGCAGGCCGATGGCCTCCTCGACCGTCTTGAAGCCGATGCCGTGGTCGGCGAGGCCGGGGATCGGCAGGGCGCGCGAGACCGAGCCGGGGGCGAGGACGATCTCGTCGTAGGACAGCCGCTGCCCGCCGGTGCCCTCCTCGTCGGTGGCGAGGGTGGTGACGGTGGCGGTGCGGGCGGCGTGGTCGACGGCGGTGGCCTCGCCGATGACGATGCGGCACCGGTCGAGGACGCGGCGCAGCGGTACGACGACGTGGCGCGGTGAGATGGCGCCCGCCGCGGCCTCGGGGAGGAACGGCTGGTAGGTCATGTACGGGTCGGGGGTGACGACCGTGATCTCGGCCTCGTCCCGGTCCAGTTCCCGTTTCAGTCTGCGCTGCAGGCGCAGGGCCGTGTACATCCCGACGTAGCCGCCACCGACAACGAGAATGCGCGCACGTTCCTTCACCATCCCATGACGCACCCGCCGCTTGCGTTTGTCCACAGCCTCGACCAATTGTGTGACCGGAGCGGGAGGGCGCGCGGAGTTGGCCGGAATGCCGAGCCGTGTCGGGTTCGTGCAGGTCAGCAGGGGTGGCGAGGGGGGCGTGCGGGGGCACATTCGGGACGTATACGACCCGTACTCCGATCGGTGGGCGCTCCGTGCGGAACCTGCCCCTTCTGAATTGACCCCCTCTCAACTATGTTCGTGTGTCGACGGGGTGTAGGGGGATGTGCTCACCGGGTCCGCGACGGGCGGGCCGCGGGACGGGCCTGTTCCCTCGTCCCGGCATCGAATGGCGGGGAGAGTCTCCGGGGGGAGACGTCGTTACCGGGGGAATGTGTATGCATGTTCAGGATTCTCATTGGTCGTCCGCATCTGCTCTCACGGCGGGTGGCGCGACGATGAGCGCGGCGGCCGGCGGACGCGGGGACGGCCCGCGCACCACACCGCTGCGCGTGGACGCCCAGCGCAATCTGGAGCACGTGCTGCGTGCGGCGCGTGAGGTCTTCGGCGAGCTGGGCTACGGCGCGCCGATGGAGGACGTGGCGCGCCGCGCGCGCGTGGGCGTGGGCACGGTGTACCGGCGGTTCCCGAGCAAGGACGTCCTGGTGCGGCGGATAGCCGAGGAGGAGACCGCCCGGCTGACCGACCAGGCGCGTGCGGCGCTCGGGCAGGAGGACGAGCCGTGGTCGGCGCTGTCGCGCTTCCTGCGCACGTCGGTGGCCTCCGGTGCCGGGCGGCTGCTGCCGCCGCAGGTGCTGCGGGTCTCCGTGGAGGACGGCACCGGCGGTCCGCGGGTGCCGCAGCAGCGGACCCAGCCGGGCGGGACCGAGCTGCGGCTGGTGCCCGAGGAGCCGGTGGCGGTCGCGCCGGTTCCGGAGGACGACGCCGGCACCTCGGCGCTGCTCGACGTCGTCGGCCGGCTCGTGGAGCGGGCCCGGGCGGCGGGTGAGCTGCGGGCGGACGTGTCCGTGTCGGATGTCCTGCTGGTCATCGCGACGGCCGCGCCCTCGCTGCCGGACGCCGCCCAGCAGGCGGCCGCCTCGGCCCGGCTGCTGGACATCCTGCTGGAGGGGCTGCGGTCCCGGCCTGCGTGAGCGGGCCGGTGGTCCACGGGGTGATCCCACAAGCCGAGACCGGGTGAGCCATCGGGACCCGGACGCCCGGGCGTGCAGCCCGGCGTCCGGGCCCTGGCCAGCCGGTCGCCGAAGAGAGAGCCTTCCCCGAACGGGTGATGGCCAGTGCCGGCGTGCGGCGATCCCCCACGGATGAGTGATGGTCCGATTTCCAGGGTTCTCCCTGGAAGCCCTTGTGGCAGGCTGACGCGGTGGTCTGGACGGGTTGGGCGGCTGGCGGGGGCGTTCCGCGATGAGTGCTGACGGGCGGGACGAGTCGAGCGGCAAGGGTGACGCCACGGCCGGCGGCACCCCGCCACAGGTGCCGCCCCAGGGCGGGCGCGGAGGCGTTCCCGCCGACGGCCCGGTCCGGGCCTGGCGCGAGGACGGTGTCCTGCCGCCGCCGCGCGAGGTGCCGCCGTCCGACGCCGACCTCATCGCCCTGATGCGCGCGGGCGAGGACACGGCGTACGAGGAGCTGTACCGGCGCCACGCCCAGGCCGTGCGCCGGTACGCGCGCACCTGCTGCCGGGACGAGCACACCGCTGAGGACCTGACCGCGGAGGTCTTCGCCCGCATGCTCCAGGCGGTACGCGGCGGCTCCGGCCCCACCCACGCCGTCCGCGCCTACCTGCTCACCTCCATGCGCCGGGTCGCCGCCTCCTGGACGAGGTCGGCGCGGCGCGAGCAGCTCGTCGACGACTTCGCGGTGTTCGCCGCCCAGTCCACGCGCGGCTCCGACGACGACACCCTCGAACTGGGCGCGGACGTACGCGCGATGCACGAGGCCGAGCAGTCCCTGGCCATGCGGGCCTTCCGGTCGCTGCCCGAGCGGTGGCAGGCCGTGCTGTGGCACACGGAGGTCGAGGACGAGTCGCCCAGCGCGGTCGCCCCCCTCTTCGGGCTGGACGCCAACGGCACCCGCGTGCTGGCCAGCCGGGCCCGCGAGGGCCTGAAGCAGGCCTACCTCCAGGCCCACGTCAGCGCCACGCTCACCGGTGACGAGGAGTGCGCGCGCTACGCCGACCAGCTCGGCACGTACGCCCGCGGACGGCTGCGCACCCGCGCCGAGCGGGGGCTGCGCAAGCACCTGGAGGAGTGCGCGCGGTGCCGGCTGGCGGCGCTGCAGATCGAGGAGGTGGCCGCCGGCATCCCGGCCGTCGTGCCGCTCGCCGTCATCGGCTGGTTCGGCGCCGCCGGGTACGCCAAGGCGGCCGGACTCATCGCCGGGGGCGCGGGGGCCGGAGCGGCGGTGGCCGGATCGTCCGGTGGGGCCGGAGGGGGCGCAGCGGCCTCGGAGGGGGTCGGCGCACCGGTGAAGGCCGGGATCGCGGCGGGGGTGGTCGCCGTGGGCGTCGTGGCCGCGGTGGTGATGGCACTGGCCGGCCACGACAAGCCGCAGGACGAGGCGCGGAACACGCCTCCTCCCCCGCCGCCGTCGTCGGCGGTACGCCCCGGCGAGCCCACACCCTCCCCCTCGGCACCGGCCCCCCGATCCCCGGAGATCGTGCCCGTAGGCGCCCAGTCCCCCGCCCCGACACCACCCCGCAGCCCCAGCCCGAAAACCCCGACACCCACCCCCAAGCCCACCCCCACCCCACCCCCGAAACCCACGCCACCCCCGACCCAGACCCCGCCACCTCCGCCACCTCCGCCGCCCTCCCCCACACCCCCTCCCGCCCCGGCGGTCTACCAGTGGAACGAGCTGTCGTACGACCTCGGCGGCGACGGCACCGGCCCCGAGATGCGGCTCGGCGCGAGCAGCTGGGTCTGGAAGCGGTACGGCCTGTCGGTCGCGGACCAGCGCTACGCCCACGGCGTCACCGTGCACGGCCGCTCCTCGGTCACCATCGACCTCAACCGCTCCTGCTCCTCCTACGAGGCACTCGTAGGCGTCGACGACCTGACGGTGACGCGGGGCAGGGTGTCCTTCTCCGTCTACGCCGACGGGGTCCGGCTGTGGCGATCGGGCCCGATCGAAACCGGTGACCCCGCGGTCCCCGTACGGGTGAACCTCGCCGGGCACAGCACCGTGCGGCTGGCGGTGGAACCGCGCGGCGTCCTGGACACCCTGGTGCTGGCGGACTGGGCGGAGTCCAGATTCACCTGCGATTGACGGACGGGGCACCCGCACTCGCGCACGCACGGAAGGGGACGTGCCGGGGGGTGTCCGCCCGCAGCGGTCGGCGCGTCAAAGAACAGTCAGCCGATAAGCAACCCCATCGCGCCG
>NZ_JBEXOM010000046.1:0-6364 GCF_040611555.1 Streptomyces sp. NPDC006624
TCAGCGCCGCGCGCCCCGCGGGCCCGCGGGGCGCGCGGGCGGGCACGCTGAACCCGGGGTGTCGGCGGCGGTGGCCAATCCCGGCGGCAGGGGGCGCCTGCCCGGGCGGAACGAGCGAACGGGCAGGGCAGATTCGTGCGGTGGCGAGACCGACGGCGGCGGAGCGGGGGACCGGCCGGGCCCGGGGCGTCACCGGCCACCAGGACCCTGTTCGTCCTCCTCGCCATCGAGAACCTGCTGATCAACTACACGTCGACCGCCATGAACGTGGCGCTGTCCGCGCTGGTCCGGGATCTGCACACCACACTGACCGGTGTGCAGGCGGCGATCTCGCTGTACGCCCTGGTGGCCGCCGCGTTCCTGATCACCGGCAGCAAGGCCGGCGCCCGCCACGGCCACCGGCGGACCTTCCTCCTCGGCGGCGTGGTCTTCGCCCTCGGGTCGCTGATCACGGCCTTCGCCCCCGGCCTGCCGTCGGTGCTGCTCGGCTGGTCGCTGCTCCAGGGGCTCGGCGTCGCCCTGATGCTGCCGGCGCTGCTGGCGATGCTCACCGGGGCCTTCACCGGAGCGGCCCGCACCAAGGCGCTGTCCACCCTGGCGATGACCTCCGGAGTCGGTGCGACGGCCGGTCCCGTGGTCGGCGGTCTGATCACCACCTACCTGGACTGGCGCGTGTCCTTCCTCCTGGGCGCCGGGGTCACCCTGACCGTGGCCTGGCTCCTGCGGCACACGGCCGGTGCCCGGCCCTCGCCCGTCGCCACCGGACAGCGCTTCGACGTCCTGGGGGTGGTGCTCTCCACGACCGGGCTGGCGCTGCTCGTCGTGGCGAGCCTGCTCGTGGGGCGCTACGGCCTGCTGGAGGCCCGGCAGGACTTCACGGTGTTCGGGATCACGCTGCTGGAGCGCGGCGGTGTGTCACCCGTTCCCGTCCTGTCGGCCGTGGGGCTGGTGGTCCTGGCCGTCTTCGCCGGGTGGGAGCGGCACCTCGTCACAAGCGGCGGCGATCCGCTGGTACGGGTGTCGGTGCTGCGCGACCGCACGGTCCGCACCGGGACGTCGGCCCAGATGATGCAGATCCTGGTGCCGAGCGGCGCGCTCTTCCTGGTGCCGGTGTTCCTGCAGACGACCCTCGGGTTCGACGCCCTGCGCTGCGGGGTGGTGCTGCTGCCCACCGCGCTGGGCCTGTTGCTGGCCGCCGGGCCGACCGCCCGGCGCGTCGGCCGGGGGCGGATGACGCATCGCGCCGCCGCGATGGGGGCGTTCGCCCTCATGGCCGCCGGCTGCGGCGCCGTCGCCCTTCTGTTCGGCCCGGACGCGCAGGGTGTGGCAGCGGTGGGGCTGGCCCTCGCGCCGGGCATCCTCCTGCTGGGGCTCGGCCGGGGCATGGCCACGACGATCACCGACCTCGTCCAGTCGGCGCCGCCGCCGGACGAGGTGAGCGATGTGACGGGGCTGTCGCGCACGGCCGGCTATCTGGGCAGTTCGTTCGGGGTCGCGCTCGCCGGTGCCCTGGTCACGGCGGGGCTGCTGTACGCGTTCGAGGCCGGCGTGCGGGACAGCGGTGTCCTGACCGCCGCCCAGAAGGAGACGGCGACCCGGACGCTGGAGCAGCAGGTCCAGATCACCGCCGCGTCCGACGACGCCCTGCGCGCGCGGCTGGCCTCCCGGGGCGTCACGGGGGCCGCGGCCGACGAGCTGGTGCGGATCAACGCCCGGGCCAGGGAGCAGGCGCTGACCGTCTCCGCCCTCGGCATGGCGGTGCTGGCGGTGGCCGGCTGGCTGCAGGCGCGCCGGATTCCGGCCGGCTGAGACCCACCCGTCCGCCTCCCCCTGCCCGGGTGGCCCCCACACGGCGGCCACCCGGGTCGGCCGGCTCCCCCCGCTCAGGCAGGGGCGCCCACCCGTTGCCGCTCCGCCTCGGCGAGGCGCGCGGAGCGGGTCCGGGGGCCGAGGGATCCCCGGTCCGGGTGACGTTCGGGGAGGCCGGTGCGCTGGACAGTGCGGGCCGGTCCGTGTGACGTCTGTGCCCGAACTCCGTCCCTGTGAACTGAGGTCCAAGTGGCATCGCGTGCAGCACGTCATCGGCGTTCGTTGAAGCGTCGTCTCCTCGCCGGGGCGTCCGTCGCCGCGGCGGCCGGGCTCGTGGTCACCGCCACGGCGGAGTTCGACGCCGAGGCTGCGTGGACGTCGTCGTGGAACGTGTCGGCGTCCGGCTGGTTCGCCGCCGACTCGCCCCAGGTGTCCGTCGACCGCCAGGGCGACGCGCTGCTGGCCTGGACGGCCGGTGACCTGTCGACCACGTACTCCTACCAGCGCGTCCAGACGAGGGTGAAGTTCGCCGGCGGCACCACCGGAGGGATCCGCACCCTGTCGCCGGACGGCGCCGCGGTGTCCTGGCCGGAGGTCGCCTCGGACGACACCGGCGACTCGGCGGTGGTCTGGCAGCAGGACAGCCAGGTCGTGGGCCGGCGGGTCGCGGCCTCCGGCAGCCTGGTCGGACCGCTCCGGAAGCTCTCCACGTCGGCACCGGCGACCACCCCCGTCGTCGCCGTGACGCCGGGCGGCACCGCGATGGCGGCGTGGACGGAGGTCCGCGACGGGAGCTGGTACGCGGTCGCCCGCCGCCTCGAGCTCGACGGCACGCTCGGCGCGGCCATCACCCTCGGCTCCGGCTCGGCCGAGAAGCCGGCCGTCGGCGTCGACCGGAACGGCCGGTTCGTCGTCGCCTGGGCGCGCGCCTCGGACGTCGTGGCCAAGCGCATCACCTCGACGTCCGTCTCCTCGACGAAGGTGCTCACCGCGCCGATCGCGTCGTACGGCGGCTTCGGCATGGTCCGCGCCGGCGTCGACCGGGACGGCGACGCGGTCATCAGCTACCACTCCGGCGGCGGCTCGGTCGCCCAGGTCTGGGCGTCGCGCTGGAGCCGCACCGGCACCCTCGCCGCCCCGCTGCGCGTCTCGGCGGCCACGGACAACGTGGGCCTCCACCACGCCCTGGCCACGGACCTCGACGGCGACTCCATGATCGTGTGGACGCGCTACACCAGCGGCAAGCCCGAGCTGCTCGGCCGCCGGATCTCCGCGGGCGGCACCCGCGGCGGCGTCACCGTCCTCGGCCCCGGCGACCGTCCCGACCTGGCGCTCGACGACGACGGCGACGGCATGCTCGTCTTCCACACGGTCGTTCCCAAGTCGACGCCCCCGTACAGCTACACGAAGACCGGTGCCCGCCTGGTCAGCCGCTCCGGCACGTTCGGCACCGCGAAGACGCTCACGTCGGACGGCCGGGTGCCGCAGGTCGACGCCCGCCCCAGCTCCCGGTTCACGGTGATCTGGCAGCAGGAGACCTACCCGTACACGATCAAGTCCGTCACCGGACCCTGACCGGCCTCATCCCCTCCGCCGCGCACCGCCCGGCGGTTACCCCTCATCGCTCCGTGAAGGAGACACATGCGCAAGCGCGCTGTCCTTGCCGTACTCACCGCCGTCGCCGGAGTGGCGGGCCTCGCCGTGCCCGGCGCCCACGCGGACGACAACGTCGGCGACATCCAGGTCGACAACGTCGTCGTCAACGGCGGCAAGAACATCGTCGTCGACACGGCCGACAAGACGGTCACGGTCTCCGTGACCGCCACCGACCCGTCGGGCATCTGGGACGCGGACTTCCACCTGTGGCGCGGCCCGGCCGGCGCCGACCCGTACTTCAGCGCCGACAGCCTCATCGAGCCGAACGAGAACACCACCCCGGCGGACTGCGTCGCCTCCAGCGCCACGACGTCGACCTGCTCGAAGACCTTCACCTTCGAACCGGACTGGTGGCTCACCAACGCCGACGCCGGCACCTGGAAGGTCCAGGTCCAGGTCTCGGCCAACGACGGCAGCTACACCGACCGGTGGGCATACAGCACCACCCGCCTCCAGCGGCACTCCAAGCTGACCGTCAACGCCAGCCCGGAGCCGATCGCCAAGGGCAAGACGCTCACCGTCACCGGCAAGCTCAGCCGGGCCAACTGGGACACGCTCGACTACCGCGGCTACACCAACCAGCCCGTCAGGCTGCAGTTCCGCAAGGCCGGTACGTCGACCTACACCACGGTCAAGACCGTCTACACCTCCAGCACCGGCACCCTGACGACCACGGCCACCGCGTCCGAGGACGGCTACTGGCGCTGGAACTTCGCCGGCACGACCACCACGCCGTCCGCGGTGGCGACCGGCGACTTCGTGGACGTGCAGTAACCCGAACCCGGCCCGGCAGGGTGCGGACCCGCACACCGGCCAGCCGAAGCGCTCCCGCTCCCCTGCCGGGGGGCGGGAGCGCTCTCGCGTTCCCCGTTCCGTCCGGCGGACACCCCTGCACCGACCGCATCCCCTCGGGCGCGTGACGGGTCCGGCCGTCCTGCCTGGGGCTTCGTTCATGGGGCCGGCACGGGGGGAGCTGTCCGGCGTCTCCGGGCGGTAGCTTGGTGGGGAAGGCCCCTTGAGGAGGGCGATTCCATGCCGTGGTTCGTATGGTTGCTCGCCGCCGCGGCACTGGGTGCCGCGGAATTCTTCACCCTGACCCTGGTATTCGGGTTGCTGGCGGGCGCCGCGCTGGTCGCCGCCGTGGTCGCCGGTGTCGGCATCGGTCTGGCCGGCCAGCTCCTGGCCCTGGTGGCAGCGGCGGCGGCGGGCCTCGTCGTCGTCCGTCCCATCGCGCTGCGGCACATGGCACAGCAGCCCCTCACCCGCGAGGGCAGCGACGCCCTGATCGGCAAGCGGGCCGAGGTCATGCAGGAGGTCACCGCGACGCGGGGCCTGATCAAGCTCTCCGGTGAGGAGTGGTCCGCGCGCGCCCTCGACGAGAGCCACGTCATCCCGGTGGGAGCGCTGGTGGACGTCATGGAGATCGAAGGGGCGACGGCCATCGTCTACCCCCGCGAACTCCTTCCCTGAACGGCTGAACAGGCGGAACACGCTGAACACACAGCAATGGAGGCACTGTGGATCCAGTCGTCATCCCCGTTCTCGTGGTGGCCCTCGTCGTCATCTTCCTGGTGGCCTCCTCCGTGCGGATCGTCCCGCAGGCGCGCCGCTACAACGTCGAGCGGTTCGGCCGGTACCGCCGGACACTGCAGCCCGGGCTGAACCTGGTCGTGCCGGTGGCCGACCGCATCAACACCAAACTCGACGTGCGCGAGCAGGTCTACTCGTCCGACCCCCGGCCGGTGATCACCGAGGACAACCTCGTGGTGAACATCGACACCGTGCTCTACTACCAGATCACCGACCCGCGGGCGGCGGCCTACGAGGTCGCCGACTACCTCCAGGCCATCGACCAGCTCACCGTGACCACGCTGCGCAACGTCATCGGCAGCATGGACCTGGAGGAGACGCTCACCTCGCGCGAGGAGATCAACTCCCGGCTGCGCGCCGTCCTCGACGACGCCACCGGCAAGTGGGGCATCCGGGTCAACCGCGTCGAGATCAAGGCCATCGACCCGCCGCACACCATCAAGGAGGCGATGGAGAAGCAGATGCGGGCCGAGCGGGACAAGCGCGCGGCCATCCTGCACGCCGAGGGGGAGCGGCAAGCCAAGATCCTCACGGCGGAAGGCACGAAGCAGAAGGACATCCTGGAGGCGCAGGGCACGCAGCAGGCCATGATCCTGCGGGCGGACGGCGAGGCCAAGGCGGTGGAACTCGTCTTCCAGGCCGTCCACCGCAACAACGCCGACCCGAAGGTCCTGGCCTACAAGTACCTCGAGACGCTGCCGCACCTGGCGAGCAGCGACAACAACACGTTCTGGGTGATCCCGGGGGAGCTGACCGAGGCGGTCCGGACCGTCACCCGCGCGTTCGGTGATCAACCGGCGGCGGACGCTCACGCGCCCGCACAGCCCGAGGAGGCGGCCACCGCCGCCACCGACCGCGCGTCGGGCGAAGGCGGGCCCCCGGAGCTCGATGCGGGCTGGACGGCGACGTTCGACGCCGCAGCGGCCGCCGACGAGGCCGGGAAACAGGCCGCCGCCGCGGTGAGCGACGCCAAGGCGGAGGCGGAGGCCGCGAAGTCACCCCAGACCCCACGCCGGGGACAGACGCCCGGCGCCTGAGCCCACCCGCGGTCATCGCGGGTGGCCCGGCGACACCCACGGCGGCTTGCCGGTACCCGGCGGGTCACCGACCACGGGCCGGGCAACCGGCCGCGCGCCGGGCAACCGGCCGTGCGCCGGGAAAGCCGGCCGTGCGCCGGGAAAGCCGGCCGCGCGCCGGGCGAGGGCATCGGCCGCGGGCCGGGGGAGGGCATCGGCCGCGGGCCGGGGGAGGGCACCGGCCGCGGGCCGGGGGAGGGCACCGGCCGCGGGCTCGGCCGGGGCAGCTCGTG
>NZ_JBEXOM010000047.1:0-4636 GCF_040611555.1 Streptomyces sp. NPDC006624
CATCAGCGTCCTGTTCGCCATGCTCCGCGACGGAACCTTCTACGAGCCGAGGAGCCCTCGACTCGCTTGACGAAGGACATAGAGGCACCCCCCGGACCGTTACGACGCGTGGCTGGACCCCGGCCATGAGGACACCGACGCCCTGCGTGCCCTGCTGGCACGGCCCGCGGACGGCCACCTCGACGCCCGGCCCGTCTCGACGGCCGTCAACAACACCCGCAACAACGGCCCCCAGCTCCTGGACGAGGTCACGGGCTGACGGGAGACCTGCCGGCCGGGTCGGGCGGACGCCCCTCCCCCGCCGTTTCGCCCGCCTCCCCCGGCGAAAGCGCTGCTGCCGGGTCACCGGTGGCGCGGTGGGGACGTTGAACGCCCTGATCTTGGGCAGACGGTGGAAATGATCTTCTCAACGTCCACAAGGGGGGCCTCAGTTGACCACACCCGCGCGCCGGACGCCGGCCGGATATCACCCGCACCGGTTCGACCTCCGCTCGACGGCGATGTTCTTCGTCCTGCTCGCCGTGGTCGTGTGCGCCCTGGGCGCCGCGGCCCGCATGGTGGCCGGTGCCGTCGAGCGGCGGCCCGGCTGGGTGTTCGTCCTGGTCGTGCTGGGTGTGGCGGTGTTCGGGGGCCTGGGGCGCCGGTGGCGCGTGGGCAGAGCGGCGCGCCGGGCCGCGGCGGCGCTGGACGAGGCGGCGCGGCAGGCGGCCGACGTGCTGGAGGCGCCGGTGATTCCCCCGCCGCGTGCGGCCGTGGAGATCACCACGGACTACGACGCCCTGACGCCCGATGAGTTCGAGGGCGCTGTCGCCGCGCTGTGCGAGCGCGACGGTTGCTCCGCCGTCGAGGTGGTGGGGGGTGCCGGGGACCTGGGTGCCGATGTCGTCGCGGTGACCCCCGACGGGCGCCGGATCGTCGTTCAGTGCAAGCAGTACGGCGACACGAACAGGGTGGGCTCCCAGGACCTCCAGCGGTTCGGCGGCACGTGCTTCACCGTCCACGAGGCCGACGTCGCCGTGGTGGTCACCACGAGCGACTTCACCGCACCCGCGCTGGAGTACGCCGAGCAGTGCGGGATCGTGTGCGTGGACGGGGAGACCCTCCGGGCGTGGTCGCGGAGCAGCGGCCCCCGCCCCTGGGACCGCGCGCCGGACGGCTGGGCCGCAGGCCCTGGGCCGGCAGGCGCCGAGTCGTGAACCCCCGGGCAGGCTCCCCTGCTGTCGCGAAGGGCCGGAGACACGCGGGGCGAGAGTCACTGCGTGCGCCGCCCCCGCGCGGGTAGACGCACGAAAGCAAGACCACGGCGATCAACGTCAAGGAAAGGCCCTCATGGTCATCCCGCTTATGAAGCAGGCGGATGAGCGGGGCAGGGACGAGCGCGTCGCACTGCACTTCGGTGCGGCGTGGGCCGAGGGTGCTGCCTGCGCGAGCATCGCGCGCAGGGCCCTGCGAGCTTTTCTCCTCCATGCCCGGCGCACCGGCCGCGCCCCCGTCCCGGCCCCCCTGGCCATGGACGCCGAACTCACCGTGAGCGAACTGGTCACCAACGCCATCCGGCACGCTCCCGGTCCGTGCGGGATGAACCTGCGGCTGTCGGACGACGAACTGGCCATCACCGTGTGGGACGCCCTCGCCGAGGAACCGGTGCTGAGGGAGCGGGACTGGAGCCGGTTCGGCGGCCACGGCATGCGGCTGGTGCACACGGTGAGCAGCAGGGTCGCCGTGGTGCGCCGCACCGAGGGGAAGCACGTCACGGCCTATCTGCCCCTGGCCTCCTCCGTGAAGGCGGGAGCCGACGGCAGGACCGTACTGTCCACGACCCTGTCGGGCATGCCGCGGCAGCACTCGTAAGGGACCACGGACCCGGCAGGACACTCGGGCCCGGCGCGGGAGGCATCCGCGCCGGGCCCGTCGTTCCCGGCGTCCGGTGCGCCCGGCGGGCGGGAAGCGGCACCCCCTGCCGCGGCCGGCCTTCCTCATTCCGGCCGGCAGGTCCCGCGTCAGCCGTGCGGTACCGACTCCCCGGGCCGGCGCTCCCGGCTCCGGGCAGCAGCCTCACGTGCCGCGCCCCGGCGCGGGGGCGTACGGCGGTCGATCTCGAGGGCGAGGGGGGTGGCGGTGAAGACGGAGGAGTACGTGCCGACGGCGAGGCCGATGAGCAGGGCGAGGGCGAAGTCGGTGAGGGTGTCCCCGCCGAGTACGGCCAGGGCGCTGAGGATGAGGGCGGCGCCCGCCCCGGTGTTGACGGTGCGGGGCAGGGTCTGGAGGATCGCCCGGTCGGCGAGGTGGGGCAGGGGCGTGGCGCGGTCGCGCCGCCGCAGTTCCCGGATGCGGTCGAAGACCACGACGGAGTCGTTGACGGAGTAGCCGATCACGGTGAGGAGCGCGGCGAGGAACACCCCGTCCAGCGGTTTGCCGAGCCAGGCGAAGACGCCGACGAGGAGGACGGCGTCGTGGGCGAGGGCGGCGACCGCGGCGGTGCCGAACAGCCAGCGGAAGCGGGCGGCCAGGTACAGCAGTTGGGCGGTGAGGGCCGCACCGAGGGCGAGGAGCGCGTTGCGGCGGAGTTCGTCGCCCAGGCTGGGTCCGATCAACTCGTCGCGGACCTTGTCCGTGTCGCCGCCGAGCGTGCCGATGGTGCGGGTGACGCCGTCCGCCTGTGTGTGGGTGAGTTCCCCGGTGCGCACGGTGAGGCTGCTGTCGCCGGAGGACTGGACCACGGCTCGGGGGACGCCCGCCTCGGCGAGTGCGGCGCGGGCCTGCTCCGGGTCGACGGGGCGGGTGGTGGTGTACTCGATCAGGCGGCCGCCGGTGAACTCGACGCCGAGGTCGAGGCCGCGGACCGCGATACCCGAGGCGGCCAGGGCCAGGGCCGCCGCGGAGACGGCCAGCCAGCGGCGCGGCCGGCGCATCGGCCGGAGCCGGGAACGCTCGACGCGGCGGCGGACCCGGCCGGCCGTGGCCAGTCCGGTGAGGTGGGGGCGGCGGCGCACCCACGGGCGGGACGCGGCGTGTTCGGCGAGGACCCGTGTGACCACCAGGGCACTGATCATGGACGCGAGGACGCCGATGCCGAGGGTGACGCCGAAGCCGCGCACGGGTCCGGAGGCGAGGGAGAACAGCAGGCCGGCCGCGATCAGGGTGGTGATGTTGGAGTCGGCGATCGCGCTGAAAGCGTTGCGGAATCCGGCGGTCAGGGCCGAGCGGGGGCTGGAGCGGCGGCCCCGGGTGTGCTCCTCGCGGGCGCGCTCGAAGACGAGCACGTTGGCGTCGACGGCCATGCCGATGGCCAGGACGAACCCGGCCAGGCCCGGCAGGGTGAGGGTGGCGCCCAGGGCGGCCAGCGCGGCGTACGAGATCAGGCCGTACGCGGCCAGCGCGAGCACCGCGAGGGCGCCCATGAGCCGGTAGACGGCGATGATGAACAGCGCGGTCAGGGCGGTGCCGATGACGGCGGCCCAGGCGCCGGCGGTGATGGCCTCGGCGCCCAGGGTGGGACCGACGGTGCGCTGCTCGACGGTCTCCACGGGCACCGGCAGGGCGCCGCCGTTGATGAGCAGGGCCAGTTCGCGGGCCTCGTCGGCGGTGAAGGAGCCGGTGATCTGGGTGCTGCCGCCCGTGATGCCGGTTCCGCACGTCACCGACGGATCGACCTGCGGCGAGGAGATGATCTGCCCGTCGAGGACGAGGGCGATGCGGCGGGCGGGGTCGCCCGGCGGACGGCAGGCGGCCCGTCCGGTCAGCTCGCCCCAGGACGCGCGGCCCGAGGCGTCGAAGTCGACGGTGACGTGCCATCCGGCGCCGCTGTGCTGGTCGAAGCGGGCGTCGGCTCCCTTGACGTCCTGCCCGGTCAGCGCCGCGGCTCCGAGGCGCAGGTTCCGGCCGGACTCGTCCGGCAGGACGCGCTCGCGGGCGCGCTCGGGCCGGGACTCGGGGGCGTCGCCGGGGCGATCGGCCTCGGCGGAGACGGGGTGCACGGTGAGCTGGGCGGTGCGGCCCAGGACGTCGGCCGCCTTCTTCGGATCCTGCACGCCGGGCAGTTCGACGAGGATCCGGTTGTCGCCGGAGCGCTGCAGGGTGGGTTCGGCGACGCCGAGCGCGTCGATACGGCCGCGCAGCACCTCCAGGGTGCGGTCGGTGGCCCCGGCGGCGTCCGGGGTGGTGGCGGTGGGGCGGGTCTCGAGCACGATCTGGGTGCCGCCGCGCAGGTCGAGTCCGAGTCGGACCGGCACGGTGAGGGTGATGTACAGGGACAGGGCGGTCACGGCGAGGGCGAGCAGGGCCCTCACCCGGGCAGAGCGGATCACGGCATGGCCTCCGGCGGGCACACCGCGGCGGCGGCCGGCGCGGCCGCGGTGGGGAAGGGATAAGGGGTCAGGTACCGGAGGGCGCGGGCGGCGCGCGGCCGCGGTCGGCCGGTCCGGGGCGGGCCCGGAAGACCGCCGGGGGCGGCGGGGCCGCCGGCCGGGCGAGGCGGCACGGTGCGGCAGAGGCGTCGGGCAGGGTCGCGAACTGCCCGGAGGGAGAGGGACGTTCGGCGTGGGACTCGTGGCGGGTCGCCGCCTGCAGGACGCCGTCCGCGGCGCATCCGTCGGCCGCGTACCGGCCGGGGACGGCCTCGGCGCCGACCGCGCCG
>NZ_JBEXOM010000048.1:0-3998 GCF_040611555.1 Streptomyces sp. NPDC006624
GGGGTGGTGTTTCATCCTCCGCGGATTCCGCTGGTGTCCAATGTGACCGGTCGTGTGGCGAGCGTGGAGGAGCTGGCGGACCCGGACTACTGGGTGCGTCAGTTGCGCGGCACCGTCCGCTTCCACGACGGCGTACGCACCCTGCACGACGAACGAGTCACCGCGTACGTGGAGTTGGGACCCGACCCGGTGCTCACCGCCATGGTCCGGGCCTGCCTCGGTGAGGACGCCCCGGCGCTCGCCCCACTCCTGCGCCGCGAACGGTCGGAGAGCCGCACCTTCACCACCGCCCTGGCGCGGCTCGCCCTGCACGGCGAACAGCCGGACACCGCGCGGCTCTTCCCCGGCGGCCGGCGGACCGCACTGCCCACGTACGCCTTCCAGCGCCGCCGTTACTGGCTCGACACCGCCACCGTGGGCGATGCCGCGGACGTGGGTCTCGCGCCCGCCGGGCATCCGTTGCTCGGCGGGATGACCGGCCTCGCCGACGGCGACGGACTCCTGCTCGCCGGCCGCCTCTCCCCGCGCACCCGGCCCTGGCTCGCCCAGCACGTCATCGCCGGCACCGCGCTGCTGCCGGGCGCCGCGCTCGTGGAACTGGCCGTGGCCGCCGGTGACCGTGCCGACTGCGGCACCCTGCGCGAGCTCGTCCTCGAAGCCCCCCTGCCGCTGCCCGCGGACGGCGTCCGTCTCCAGATCACCGTGGGACCCGTCGACGCTGACGGCAGCCGGCCGATCGCAGTCCACTCCAGCCACGAAGAGGGCGACTGGAACCGGCACGCCGCGGGAGTGCTCGCCCCGCGCGCCCGGACGGCCCCCGCAGACGAGGGCTCCTGGCCGCCGCCGGACGCCCACCCGCTGCCGCTCGACGGCCTCTACGACCGCCTCGCCGACCAGGGCTACGCCTACGGTCCCGCCTTCCAAGGCCTCGTCGCCGCGTGGCGGTCGGGCACCGACCTGTACGGGGAGGTGGAACTGCCCGAGGACCTGCAGACGGAAGCCGCCGAGTACGGCCTGCACCCGGCGCTCCTGGACGCCGCCCTGCACACCTTGCTGCTCGCCGAACCCGGTGACGAGGGCACGGTCCGCCTGCCGTTCGCCTACGACGGGGTGACCCTGCACGCCTCGGGCGCCACCCGGCTCCGGGTCCGGCTCACACGGCACACGGGTGACAGCCTCGCCCTGACGGCCACCGACCCCGCCGGACAGCCGGTGCTCAGCGTCGACTCCGTGACGCTGCGCCCGGTGCCGGCCGATCGCATCGCCGGGCACACGGGCGGCTCCGCCGACGTTCCGCACCGGGTGGAGTGGCAGCCCCTGCGGACCCCCGCCGGGCAGGCAGCACCGGGGCGGTGGGCGGCCCTCGGCACAGCCGTGCCCGGTCTCACCAACGACGCCTACCCGGACCCGGACGCCCTCACCGCCGCCCTCGACGCCGGTGAACCGGCTCCCGACGTGCTGGTGCTGCCCTACCGCACAGGGCAGGAGAGCGACGCGGAAGCGCGTGGCGCCGTCCGGGAGGTGCTCCTCGCGATCCGGCACTGCCTCGCCGACGAGCGGCTGGCGGCCACCCGGTACCTGCTCCTGACGCGCCGCGCCATCGCGGCCGTTCCCGGCGAGGACGTCCACGACCTGCCCGCCGCCGCGGTGCGCGGACTGGTACGCACCGCCGCGAGCGAACACCCGGGACGCTTCGCGCTGCTGGACACCGACACCGACACCCGCGGCGACCGGGCGGCCGGCTCCACCGGCGCCGACGACGTGCGGACCGCCGCGGCAACCGCCGTGGCCGAGGGTCTCGAACTGGCCCTGCGCGACGGCCGGATGCTGACGCCCCGCCTGATACGCGGCCGAACGGAGCCGACCGGGCCGGCCGTCCTCGACCCCGAGGGCACCGTCCTGATCACCGGGGGCACCGGGGGCCTCGGACGGCGCCTCGCGCGGCACCTGGTCGTCCGGCACGGCATCCGGCACCTGCTGCTGACCAGCCGCCGGGGACCGGACGCACCAGGGGCGGCCGAACTCGTCGACGAACTGGCCGAGTCGGGCGCCGAGGTCACCGTCGTCGCCTGCGACACCGCGGACCGCGGCCGCCTCGCCCAGGTCCTGGCCGACATACCCGCCTCCCACCCGCTGACGGCCGTCGTGCACGCCGCGGGCGTTCTCGCCGACGCCACCCTGGACAACCTGCGCCCCGAGGACGCCGACCGGGTCCTTGCCGCCAAGGCGGACGGCGCCCGCCATCTGCACGAACTCACCGTCGACCGGCCGCCGGCCGCGTTCGTCCTGTTCTCCTCCGTCGCCGGACTCCTCGGCACCCCCGGTCAGGGCGCGTACGCGGCGGCCAACGCCTATCTCGACTCCCTCGCCCAGTACCGCCGCGCCCGCGGACTGGCCGCCACCTCACTGGCCTGGGGCATGTGGGACACCGCGGCCGGCGGCATGGCCGCACGGCTGGACACCGCGGACATCGCCCGCTGGAGCCGCGGCGGCATACGGCCGCTGACCGACGAGCACGGACTGCGGCTGTTCGACGCGGCCCTCGGCGCCGACGACGCCCTGCTGGTCCCCGCCGCCCTCGACCTCGCCGCGCTGCGCGACGCCGACCCGGCCCCGCACCCGCTGCTGCGGGCCCTCGCCCCGAGCCCGCGCCGCCGCGCCGCGACCGGGGACGGCGGCGCCTCCTGGGCTCAGCGCACCGCGGACATGCCGGAGGCAGAACGACGCCGGGCGGTCACCGAGCTGGTCCGCACCACGGTCGCCGCCGTCCTCGCCCTGCCCGGCCCCCGCAGCGTCGACCTGGCCGCCGCCTTCCGCGATCTCGGCGTCGACTCCCTGTCGGCGCTCGAACTGCGCGGACGGCTCGGCACGGCCACCGGTGTCGCCCTGCAGGCCACCGTCGTCTTCGACCACCCCACCCCGCAGGCACTCGTCGACCACCTGATGGAGCGGATCGCGGCGGCACCGGCCGTGCCGACGGCCCGGACCGCACCGGTCCCGGCCACCCGCGCCGAGCGGGACGACCCGGTGGTGATCGTCGGTATGGCCTGCCGGTACCCGGGCGACGTCCACACCCCCGAGGACCTGTGGCGACTGGTCGCCGACGGCGTCGACGCCATCGGCCCGTTCCCGGAGAACCGTGACTGGCACGTCGACGACCTGTACGACCCCGACCCGGAGCGGCCCGGGAAGTCCTACACCCGGCACGGCGGTTTCCTGTACGACGCCGACCTGTTCGACGCGGAGTTCTTCGGCATCAGCCCGCGCGAGGCCGCCGGCATGGACCCGCAGCAGCGGCTGCTGCTGGAGACGAGCTGGGAGGCCGTCGAGAGCGCCGGCATCGCCCCGACGGCGCTGCACGGCAGCCGCACCGGTGTCTTCTGCGGCGTGATGTACAGCGACTACACCTCACGGCTGCACACCACCCCGCTCAGCGTGGAGGCCTACCGGTTCGTGGGCACGTCACCCAGCGTCGTCTCCGGCCGCGTCTCCTACACGCTCGGTCTGAAGGGCCCCGCCATCACGGTGGACACCGCCTGCTCGTCCTCCCTGGTGGCCGTGCACCTGGCCGCCCAGGCGCTGCGGGCGGGCGAGTGCGAACTGGCGCTGGCCGGAGGCGTCACCGTGATGGCCTCGCCCAGCACCTTCGTGGAGTTCAGCCGGCAGCGGGGACTGGCGCCGGACGGCCGCTGCAAGGCCTTCTCCGACGCGGCCGACGGCACCGCCTGGAGCGAGGGTGTGGGCGTGCTGCTGCTGGAGCGGTTGTCGGACGCCCGGCGGCACGGGCACGAGGTGCTGGCGGTGGTGCGCGGATCCGCGATCAACCAGGACGGAGCCAGCAACGGCCTCACCGCGCCCAACGGCCCCTCCCAGGAACGCGTGATCCGTGACGCGCTCGACAGCGCCGGTCTGTCGGTGGTGGATGTGGACGTGGTGGAGGCGCACGGGACGGGTACGCGGCTGGGTGATCCGATCGAGGCGCAGGCGTTGCTGGCGAC
>NZ_JBEXOM010000049.1:0-3869 GCF_040611555.1 Streptomyces sp. NPDC006624
AACTCACGCGCCAGCCGGTTCGCCCGCGCGTTCAACTCCCCGTACGACCACACCACATCACCGCAGACCACCGCCCGCGCACCCGGAGCCGCCGCAACCCGCCGCTCCACCAACTCCACCAGGGACACGTCGGGGTCGGTCACGGCGTTGTCGTTGACGCCGACGACGAGCCGCTCCCGTTCGCCGGGCACCAGCACGTCCACGCCGTCCACGGGCGCGGCGGTGTCCGCGACCAGGCCGCGCAACACGTGGACGAAGCGCTCGGCGAACGCGGTCACCGTGCCGCGGTCGAAGAGTTCCGTCGCGTATTCGAGGTAGCCGTGTGCGCCGGAACCGTCCCGGTTCTCGGAGAGAGTGAGGTAGAGGTCGAACTTGGCGGTCCGGGTCTGCACGACACCGGGGGTGGCGGTCAGTCCGGGCAGGTCGAAGTCGACGTGCAGCGTGTCGTGCCAGGCGAACATCACCTGGAACAGCGGGTGGTAGGCCCGGGAGCGCTCGGGGTTGAGGAGTTCCACGAGCCGCTCGAAGGGCAGGTCCTGGTTGTCGTAGGCCGCCAGGGCCTTGCCGCGCACCCGCTCCAGGACCTCGGAGAACGTCGGGTTGCCCGACAGGTCCACCCGCAGCACCCAGGTGTTCACGAAGAACCCCACCAGATCACCCAGGGCCTCGTCACCCCGCCCCGCGATGGGCGCGCCGATCGACACGTCCTCGCCACCGCCCAGCCGGCCCAGCAGCACCGACAGGGCCGCCTGCGTGAACATGGACATGGTGACGTCGTGGCGGCGTGCCGTCTCCCGCGCGGCGGCCAGGAGTTCGGCGTCGACGGCGAACTCCAGCATGTCGCCCTGGTGGCTTGCCGCGGGCGGGCGGGGCCGGTCCAGGGGCAGTTGCATGGGCTGAGGCGCGCCGGCCAGTTCCTCCCGCCAGTACGCGGCCTGCCGCGCCGCGAGGGCGGCGGGATCGTCCGGGTCTCCGAGGAGGTCGCGCTGCCACAGGGTGTAGTCGGCGTACTGGACCGGCAGTTCCTCCCAGTCCGGGACACCGCCGCCCAGGCGGGCGGTGTACGCCGCCGACAGGTCGCGGGCCAGCGGAGCCATCGACTCCCCGTCGGCGGCGATGTGGTGGGTGACCAGCGCAAGCACATGTTCCCGCGGTCCGGCCCGGAACAGGGTGGCGCGCAGCGGGATCCCGGCGGTGAGGTCGAACCGGTGCTCCATCGCCTGCGACACCCGGTCGGCCAGTTCGTGCGCGGGCACCTCCACCACGTCGAGCGCGGGCGCCGCCTCGCCGGCCGGGAGGACACGCTGGAACGGCACACCGCCCTCGTCCTCGTCGAACACCGTCCGCAGGCTCTCGTGCCGCTCCACCACGTCCCGCACCGCGGCGGCCAGCGCCTCTTCGTCCAGCTCACCCGCAAGCCTGAGGGCCAGCGGGATGTTGTAGGTCGCCGAGGGGCCGTCGAAGCGGTGCATGAACCACAGCCGGCGCTGGGCGTAGGAGAGGGGGATCCGCTCGGGACGGTCCGTGCGCGGGCGCAGCGCGGGCCGCACCGGTCCGCCGGAGGTCAGGTGCGGGGCCAGTTCGGCAACGGTCGGCGCGTCGAAGACGGTGCGCACGGCCAGTTCGGTGCCGAGCGCCTCACGGATGCGGCTGACCAGCCGCGTGGCCAGCAGCGAGTGGCCCCCCAGGGCGAAGAAGTCGTCATCGGCGCCGACCCGGTCGAGGCCGAGCAGTTCGGCGAAGAGCGTGGCGAGCGCCGTCTCGGTGGCACCGTCGGGGGCGCGGTACTCGGAGCCGGTGATCCCGGGTTCGGGCAGAGCCGCCCGGTCCACCTTCCCGTTCGCCGTGCTGGGCAGCCGGTCGAGCAGGACGAACGCCGACGGCACCATGTGGCCCGGGAGCCGCTCGGCCAGGAATGCGCGCAGGTCGTCCACGGTGACGTGCTCGTCCACGGGCACGACGTAGCCGACCAGCCGCTTGCCCATGTCGGCGGTGCGTCCGGCGCGGGCCACAACTGCTGCGCGGACCACGCCGGGATGGCCGTCCAGGACGTTCTCGACCTCGCCCGGCTCGATCCGGAAACCGCGGATCTTCACCTGGTCGTCGATCCGGCCGAGGTAGTCCAGCTGGCCGTCGTCCCGCCAGCGGACCTGGTCGCCGGTGCGGTACATGCGCTCGCCGGCGGGCCCGAACGGGTCGGCGACGAAACGCTCGGCGGTGATCCCGGGCCGGCGCAGATAGCTCCGGGCGACGCCCCGGCCGGCGATGTACAGCTCGCCGGCCGCGCCGGGCGGCACCGGCCGCAGCCACGAGTCCAGCACGTACAGCCGTGTGTTGAGCACGGGCCGCCCGATGGGCGGGGCCGTGCCGTCGGCCACGAGCGGGTCGCTCAGCGTGGCCACGCACGTGGTCTCGGTCGGCCCGAAGCCGTTGATCAGCCGGCGGTCCGGGGCCCAGGTCTCCACGATGCCCGGCGGCACCGCCTCGCCGCCCACCCCGAGCGTGGCCAGGTGCGCGAACCTCTCGGGTGGCAGGGTGGCGAGGGTCGAGGTGGCGATGAGGCCGACGCTGATCTCCGCCTCGGTGAGGGTGGCCGCCAGGGACTCGCCGATCTGCTGGCCCGGGGGCACGACGAGGGTGGCGCCGGCGGCGAACGCCGTCAGCCACTCCATGACGGAGATGTCGAAGCTGGGCGAGGTGCAGGCGAGGACCTTGGATCGCGCCGTCACCTCGAACCGTTCGATCTCGGTGCGGGCCAGGCTGGGCAGCGGGGTGTGCGGTACGACGACGCCCTTGGGCCGGCCGGTCGAGCCGGAGGTGTAGATGACGTACGCGGGGTGCTGCGGCCGCAGGGGGACACGGCGGTCGGCGTCGGTGGGGTCGGCGCCGGGCCGACGGTCGAGCTGCGCCAGGGTGGCCGGGTCGTCGAGTACGACGGTGCCGGGGTGGTGGGGAAGCCCCTCGGTCCACTCGGCCCGCGTCAGCAGCAGTGCCGGTCGCGCGTCGTCGAGCATGTAGGAGATCCGCTCGGCCGGGTAGGCCGGGTCGACGGGCAGGAAGGCACCGCCGGCCTTGACCACCGCCAGCAGCGCGGTGATCTGCTCCGCCGAGCGCGGGAGCGCCAGCGCCACCGTCGTCTCGGGAGCCACGCCGTGCTCGATCAGCAGGTGGGCGAGGCGGTTGGCCCGGGTGTTCAGTTCACCGTAGGTCAGGGTGAGTCCGCCGGAGACGACGGCGGTCGCGTCCGGGGTGAGGGCGGCCTGCCGCTCGAACAGCTCGGGCACGGTCTCGTCGGGCACGGACGCGGCCGTGTCGTTGAGGGCGTGCAGAAGGTGGTCGCGTTCCGCGGGGGCGAGCAGGGGCACACCGGCGAGTTTCCGGTCCCCGTCGTCGACCAGGGCGCACAGCACTCGGCGCACCCGTGCGGCCATGTCCTCGACGTCCGCGGGAGCGAGTGTGTCGAGCCGGTACTGCAGGATGATCCGCAGGTACGGGTCGAGGTCGGCGGCGAGCATCAGCGGGTAGTGCGTGACGGAGAACGGCCGCAGACCGGTGACGGTGATGCCGGCCTCCTCACCCGCCTCGGCGAGCGCTCCCTGGTCCTCCGGATAGGACTCGAAGACGACCAGGGTGTCGAACAGGGCCGGGAGCCCGGTGCGCTGCTGGATGTCGGTGAGCCCGTGGTGATGGTGTTCCATCAGGGCCGCCTGGCGGTGCTGCAGTCCGCGCAGGAGGCCGGCCACGGTGTCCGACGGAGCGAGCGGCACCCGCACCGGCAGGGTGTTGATGAACATGCCGATCATGGAGTCGGCGCCGGGCACCTCGGGGGGCCGTCCGGAGACGGTGGCGCCGAAGAGCACGTCCTGCCG
>NZ_JBEXOM010000050.1:0-1996 GCF_040611555.1 Streptomyces sp. NPDC006624
GGGGTGATGGGTGGCTGGTCGTTGTTTGAGAACTGCACAGTGGACGCGAGCATCTGTGGCCAAGTTTTTAAGGGCGCACGGTGGATGCCTTGGCACCAGGAACCGATGAAGGACGTGGGAGGCCACGATAGTCCCCGGGGAGTCGTCAACCAGGCTTTGATCCGGGGGTTTCCGAATGGGGAAACCCGGCAGTCGTCATGGGCTGTCACCCATACCTGAACACATAGGGTATGTGGAGGGAACGCGGGGAAGTGAAACATCTCAGTACCCGCAGGAAGAGAAAACAACCGTGATTCCGGGAGTAGTGGCGAGCGAAACTGGATGAGGCCAAACCGTATGCGTGTGAGACCCGGCAGGGGTTGCGTATACGGGGTTGTGGGATCTCTCTTTCACAGTCTGCCGGCTGTGAGGCGAGTCAGAAACCGTTGATGTAGGCGAAGGACATGCGAAAGGTCCGGCGTAGAGGGTAAGACCCCCGTAGTCGAAACATCAGCGGCTTGCTTGAGAGACACCCAAGTAGCACGGGGCCCGAGAAATCCCGTGTGAATCTGGCGGGACCACCCGCTAAGCCTAAATATTCCCTGGTGACCGATAGCGGATAGTACCGTGAGGGAATGGTGAAAAGTACCCCGGGAGGGGAGTGAAATAGTACCTGAAACCGTGTGCCTACAAGCCGTGGGAGCGTCGGAACAAGGCTTGCCTTGTTCTCGTGACTGCGTGCCTTTTGAAGAATGAGCCTGCGAGTTTGCGGTGTGTTGCGAGGTTAACCCGGGTGGGGTAGCCGTAGCGAAAGCGAGTCCGAATAGGGCGTTTCAGTAGCACGCTCAAGACCCGAAGCGGAGTGATCTAGCCATGGGCAGGTTGAAGCGGAGGTAAGACTTCGTGGAGGACCGAACCCACCAGGGTTGAAAACCTGGGGGATGACCTGTGGTTAGGGGTGAAAGGCCAATCAAACTCCGTGATAGCTGGTTCTCCCCGAAATGCATTTAGGTGCAGCGTCGTGTGTTTCTTGCCGGAGGTAGAGCACTGGATAGGCGATGGGCCCTACCGGGTTACTGACCTTAGCCAAACTCCGAATGCCGGTAAGTGAGAGCGCGGCAGTGAGACTGTGGGGGATAAGCTCCATGGTCGAGAGGGAAACAGCCCAGAGCATCGACTAAGGCCCCTAAGCGTACGCTAAGTGGGAAAGGATGTGGAGTCGCACAGACAACCAGGAGGTTGGCTTAGAAGCAGCCACCCTTGAAAGAGTGCGTAATAGCTCACTGGTCTAGTGATTCCGCGCCGACAATGTAGCGGGGCTCAAGCGTACCGCCGAAGTCGTGTCATTGCAGCAATACGGCCAACGCCGGCTGTGATGGGTAGGGGAGCGTCGTGTGCCGGGTGAAGCAGCCGCGTAAGCGAGTTGTGGACGGTTCACGAGTGAGAATGCAGGCATGAGTAGCGATTCACACGTGAGAAACGTGTGCGCCGATTGACTAAGGGTTCCTGGGTCAAGCTGATCTGCCCAGGGTAAGTCGGGACCTAAGGCGAGGCCGACAGGCGTAGTCGATGGATAACCGGTTGATATTCCGGTACCCGCTGTGAAGCGTCAAACATCGAGCATCGTGATGCTAAGGCCGTGAAGCCGCCCCTGATCTCTTCGGAGTGAGGGGGAGTGGTGGAGCCGCTGAACCAAGCGGTTAGTAGGTGAGTGATGGGGTGACGCAGGAAGGTAGTCCATCCCGGGCGGTGGTTGTCCCGGGGTAAGGGTGTAGGACGTCAGGTAGGTAAATCCGCCTGGCACATAGTCTGAGACCTGATGCCGAGCCGATTGTGGTGAAGTGGATGATCCTATGCTGTCGAGAAAAGCCTCTAGCGAGTTTCATGGCGGCCCGTACCCTAAACCGACTCAGGTGGTCAGGTAGAGAATACCGAGGCGTTCGGGTGAACTATGGTTAAGGAACTCGGCAAAATGCCCCCGTAACTTCGGGAGAAGGGGGGCCACATCCGGTGATGA
>NZ_JBEXOM010000050.1:2092-3289 GCF_040611555.1 Streptomyces sp. NPDC006624
TCTGAGCTGGGGGTGGCCGCAGAGACCAGCGAGAAGCGACTGTTTACTAAAAACACAGGTCCGTGCGAAGCCGTAAGGCGATGTATACGGACTGACGCCTGCCCGGTGCTGGAACGTTAAGGGGACCGGTTAGCTCCATTTCGGTGGGGCGAAGCTGAGAACTTAAGCGCCAGTAAACGGCGGTGGTAACTATAACCATCCTAAGGTAGCGAAATTCCTTGTCGGGTAAGTTCCGACCTGCACGAATGGCGTAACGACTTCTCGACTGTCTCAACCATAGGCCCGGTGAAATTGCACTACGAGTAAAGATGCTCGTTTCGCGCAGCAGGACGGAAAGACCCCGGGACCTTTACTACAGTTTGATATTGGTGTTCGGTTCGGCTTGTGTAGGATAGCTGGGAGACTGTGAACTCTGGACGCCAGTTCAGGGGGAGTCGTCGTTGAAATACCAGTCTGGTCGTGCTGGATGTCTAACCTGGGTCCGTGATCCGGATCAGGGACAGTGTCTGATGGGTAGTTTAACTGGGGCGGTTGCCTCCTAAAGAGTAACGGAGGCGCCCAAAGGTTCCCTCAGCCTGGTTGGCAATCAGGTGTTGAGTGTAAGTGCACAAGGGAGCTTGACTGTGAGACCGACGGGTCGAGCAGGGACGAAAGTCGGGACTAGTGATCCGGCGGTGGCTTGTGGAAGCGCCGTCGCTCAACGGATAAAAGGTACCCCGGGGATAACAGGCTGATCTTCCCCAAGAGTCCATATCGACGGGATGGTTTGGCACCTCGATGTCGGCTCGTCGCATCCTGGGGCTGGAGTCGGTCCCAAGGGTTGGGCTGTTCGCCCATTAAAGCGGTACGCGAGCTGGGTTTAGAACGTCGTGAGACAGTTCGGTCCCTATCCGCTGTGCGCGTAGGAGTCTTGAGAAGGGCTGTCCCTAGTACGAGAGGACCGGGACGGACGAACCTCTGGTGTGCCAGTTGTCCTGCCAAGGGCATGGCTGGTTGGCTACGTTCGGGAGGGATAACCGCTGAAAGCATCTAAGCGGGAAGCCTGCTTCGAGATGAGGACTCCCACCCACTTGATGGGGTAAGGCTCCCAGTAGACGACTGGGTTGATAGGCCGGATCTGGAAGCCAGGTAACTGGTGGAGGTGACCGGTACTAATAGGCCGAGGGCTTGTCCTCAGTTGCTCGCGTCCACTGTGTT
>NZ_JBEXOM010000051.1:0-676 GCF_040611555.1 Streptomyces sp. NPDC006624
CAGGCGGTGCCGTCGGGGGCCAGGTCCACGGTCTCGTCGAGGCCGGCGCCGGTGAAGGTGACCGTTCCGGTGGGGGTGCCGCTGCCGGGGGCGACGGCCGTGACCGTGGCGCACACGGTGACGGTCTGTCCGCACACCGAGGGAGTCGGATCGACCGTCACCGACACCGTGCTCGCCGCCGGGTCGACCGACACGTCCGCCGTGCCCGTCGACGGGGTGAAGCACGCGTCACCGAGGTAGATGGCGCTGACGATGCCGGTCTCCAGCCCGCTGGTGGTGAGGCAGGCGGTGCCGTCGGGGGCCAGGTCCACGGTCTGGTTCAGTCCGCCGGGGCCGGTGAAGGTGACCGTTCCGGTGGGGGTGCCGCTGCCGGGGGCGACGGCCGTGACCGTGGCGCACACGGTGACGGTCTGTCCGCACACCGAGAGGCTCGGGTCCACCGACAGCGTCGTGCTGCTGGCCGCCTGGGCAACCGTCGCTCCGAAGGCCGCGCCCGAACCCGCGAAGCACGCGTCGCCGTTGTAGACGGCGGTGACGGTGCCGGTCTCCAGCACGCTGGTGGTGAGGCAGGCGGTGCCGTCGGGGGCCAGGTCCACGGTCTCGTCGAGGCCGGCGCCGGTGAAGGTGACCGTTCCGGTGGGGGTGCCGCTGCCGGGGGCGACGGCCGTGACCGTGG
>NZ_JBEXOM010000051.1:774-1931 GCF_040611555.1 Streptomyces sp. NPDC006624
GGCGCACACGGTGACGGTCTCGCCGCACACCGAGGGGCTCGGGTCCACCGTCAAGGACACCGCGCTCGCCGCCGGCTCGACCGACACGCCGGCCGAGACCGTCGACGGCAGGAAGCAGCCGTCACCGTCGTACAAGACGGTGACCGTGCCGGTGGTGAGGCTGCCGCTGATCACACACGCTGTGCCGCTCGCGTCCAGCCCGACGACCTGGGTGCTGCCGTCGGAGAGGAGGAACGTGACGTTTCCGGTGGGGGTGCCGCTGCCGGGGGCGACGGCCGTGACCGTGGCGCACACGGTGACGGTCTCGCCGCACACCGAGGGGCTCGGGTCCACCGTCAAGGACACCGCGCTCGCCGCCGGCTCGACCGACACGCCGGCCGAACCCGTCGACGGCAGTAAACAACTGTCGCCCGAGTAGGCGACGGTGACGGTGCCGGTCTCCAGCACGCTGGTGGTGAGGCAGGCGGTGCCGTCGGGGGCGAGATCCACTGTTTCGTTCAGCCCGCCGGCGCCGGTGAAGGTGACCGTTCCGGTGGGGGTGCCGCTGCCGGGGGCGAGGGCCGTGACCGTGGCGCACACGGTGACGGTCTCGCCGCACACCGAGGGGCTCGGGTCCAGTGAGACCGACACCGTGCTCGCTGCTGGGTTGACCGCCGCCTCCGCCGAACCCGTCGACGGGGCGAGGCATGTGTCGCCGTTGTAGACGGCGGTGACGGTGCCGGTGGTGAGGCTGCTGGTGGTGACGCAGGCGGTGCCGTCGGGGGCGAGATCCACTGTTTCGTTCAGCCCGCCGGGGCCGGTGAAGGTGACCGTTCCGGTCGCTGTGCCGCTGCCGGGGGCGAGGGCCGTGACCGTGGCGCACACGGTGACGGTCTCGCCGCACACCGACAGGGTGGGGTCGACGGTGACGGTGGTGGTGCTGGCCGCCTGGTCGACGGTCACGGGTACCGTGCCGGTCGACGGGGCGAGGCATGTGTCGCCGTTGTAGACGGCGGTGACGGTGCCGGTCTCCAGCACGCTGGTGGTGAGGCAGGCGGTGCCGTCGGGGGCCAGGTCCACGGTCTCGTCGAGGCCGGCGCCGGTGAAGGTGACCGTTCCGGTGGGGGTGCCGCTGCCGGGGGCGACTACCGCGACCGTGGCGCACACGGTGACGGTCT
>NZ_JBEXOM010000052.1:0-1900 GCF_040611555.1 Streptomyces sp. NPDC006624
GCCCACGCGGCGACAGACTCTCGGCTCGGACGCCTCGGCCACGTCGTATCGCTCGACTGCTTGCCAGCTCGGCACACACCGTGCCTGCTCAGAGTCCACCCCGGATTCGGCGCCGGTCGACCTTCCTTTGATCTACGAGGCTTGCGGCTGCTTGTGCCACGCGGTATCCGATCGATCTCGGGGCGGGGATGACGCAGCGAGGGACTCGGCATCCAGCGGCGCGTCGGTGCCCACCGTCGAGGCCACCGGCGGGGGAGTGCAGCGATGACGACACGAGACGAATTGAGGCTTCTTCCCTGGGCGGGGCCGGACGGCAAGCCGTGCTACCTGAGCACAGATGACCAAGGCGGCTACGTGTCCCGCCTGGCGGATCACATTGAGGCGTATCAACTCGGGATGGCGTCTCAACTGCTGGAGCACGCACGTCAGGTACTCGACGACGACACCGACGAGCTGGAGGAGTTGCGCCTTCTCGCCGCCCAGCTGACCAGCGCCTTGCGAGACGTGCTGGGAGTCGCCACCAGCCGCGGACGCAGGCCCGTCGCGCCTGGGCGCCCCTGAGGGGGCTGAGCTGTAGCGGTGTGTGATGCGGGGAGCCTCGGACACGGCCCGGGGCTCCCTGTTCCCGTCAGGCGTGCCCTTGGCGCGCCTGGTAGGGCTGATCTCTATAAACACCGCTTTAGGAGTTCGCTCGCGCCTCGGAGTGGTCGGCACCTGCCTCGTCTCCCGGTGCCACGTGTGGATGCTGTGTGCCGCCGTCATCCGGGGGCGTTGATGTCAGCGTTGGATGTCAGCGGAACAACTACGGCTCGCCGAGATAGTGACGGCCTCCGACTCAAGCGGCGTAGATCCCGCCGTCGAGGAGTGGTTGCCTCAGTACAGTTGGCGCCCGATCTTGGCGACAACCCTGGGCAACCGCGGTCGGTTCGGTTCAGCGAAGTACTCGTCCGCTGGCCTCAGTTGCGGCACAATTGTCAAGAACGATCGAGTCTCCTGAACCGGAGGCCGACGATACCATCGGGGAACTGAGGACTGAATGAGCGAACGCTTCCCAGACGTCGACTGGTATTGCGACAGGTGCGGAGAGCACCTCAACGACCAAACTGGCTTCGATGACCACCGTTACACGTGGAAGTGCGAAGAGTGTGGACACAAGAACAGCATTTCGAGGGACAATATCTACGACTCCCATGAAGACTTCCACGGATCGGCGTGACCCGAGATCGTTCCCTGTTCAGGAATAGCGCACGGAGGACTTGATGGTGTTCGATACGAGCGACTACGAAGAGATTCGCTCGATGAAGCGCGACGATTGTTATTACTTCACTTACCCAATCGAGTACATCATTGATCGAGTAGGTGACGAGAATTCGGACGAATACGTTATCGGGAATACGACGATCGACGTTCAGTTTGACTGGCATGACGATGACGACAATCAAGCGCCCGGCTATCGACTCAGTTACAAGGTCAACAATTACGACCAAATTCCGGTCGGCTTCAACGGATCGGAATCTGATTTGCTTGACCAGATCTACTCGGAAATCCAAGACGATTTGCGCGCTTCCGGGATCGAGGTCGGCGCGGTCGAAACCTGGTTCTAGGTTGATGCCGTCTATTTTTCGCCCGGCAAGTGGAGCCAGATCGTCGGCTGCGACAGACACTCGCCAAGTACCGCAAGCGACACCGCAGGAGAGTCGTCACCAGCCTACGGGCCCCGGCACAGTTCGTCGCGGTACAGCCATCGGTTCGAGCTATGCTCAGGGCGCCGAAACGGGCGGGGTCTACGGCCGAGGCGGTCACCCGGTGCGGTTCAGTTGGCCGCTGGCGGTCCTGTCGTGCCACAACACCTGAGCTGTGAAGGGCCGGGGCGGGGAAGGGGTTTCCTGACAGACAGGCG
>NZ_JBEXOM010000053.1:0-1853 GCF_040611555.1 Streptomyces sp. NPDC006624
ATACTTTTTCAATTGGAGTAAAGGCTTCAATAACTTTTCCAATGATTTGAGTATTTTCATCTCTTGGAAGAAGAATATCAGGAAATAGTCGATTGCCTTCAAAATCTATATCATCATTCAAAGAGACAAGTCTAATATAATCATCTTCCACATAAACAGAACCGACTAACTCAAACAAAAAGTTTTTTACAAGAAAGTTCAAAAAAAATGGGAAGAGTACGAAAAAGAAATTGAGAAACAACAAGCTGAAGATGAACAAGTGATTTATTCAGTAGCAATGGAACCAGCACTCAAAGAAGCAATTAAAATAGCAGGAAAGAAGAAAGGTAAACTTCAAGGCGGAGCAAAGGCTGTTATAAGAGAAGCCTTAATAGAGCATTTCAAGAAGAATAAAGATTACTTTAACTAAAGTTATAGTTTTATGTTAGAGAGGAGTCAACTCAATGAATAAAACGCCATCAGAATGCTTTTAAAAGGGCTTAAAAGGCAAAATATGAGCTTATAGGACGATTCAAGCATTAAAGGGAGTGAAAAATTCATTTTTCAATTTCTTTAGTGCTTTTTCGTTGGTTTACTCAACGACAGGAGCATTATTTTTTACTTTGTAAAAAATAGAGTTTTTTCAAAACTCAAATAAAAAAGTCCGCTCTTAAATTTTAAAGCCCAAAAATTTCAGATCCGACTTGTTTTATTGTTTACTTATCAGAATTTTCAACGGACTAAATTTCAAAATCATCATCACGTGCTTTGTGTTTTGAACTTTGATTTTTTTGATAGGCTTCTAATCGCTGTTCTGATTTTTGATAGTATTGAATGTTTTTATCGACTTTATATAAAGTATCTCGCAAATCATCACGTTCTTTTGTTAAGTTTTTAATGGTATCTCTGATAGAGGTATCTTCATAATCTAAACTTTTGTTTTGTTCGACATACTCTATAATCTTTGTATTTAATTTATCTAATTGCTTTTCTGTTTCTTGATAGGTGGCTTTTAAGTCCTTTCCTATGGTTTCAAAACTTCTATCAAAACCAAGTCCTTGACTAATCAAGAAATCGAACTCATGAAAGACTTGTTTGAGTTTGATATTGGCATTGTCAGAATAAAGAGGGACATTTCCACTTTGTCGTTGTAGATTTTTAGCAACAGTTGTTCCATACATGATTTTATTGTTTGCCGGACTTTTCTTATCAAGATAAGAAAATCGGTCTTTATTTTTGATAAAGACTTGATAATCGCCATTTTCTAATTTATCGACTCAACGTGCAGGTATCTTTATTGTCGCTTCTTTATCTAAAACAGTATCAATCGTTACGTATAAAAAATTTTCAGTTTCTTTCTCAATTTGCCAATCTTCTACCAAAATTGAAATTTCTTTTTCTTGTCCTTTTTCTTGAATGCTTTCTTTGTCTTTCCAAAGTTTCACGACTTCCTCAACGGAATAACCAATGGTATTTTTTTCTATCCGTCCTTTGAGATTTTCTTTTAAAAATTTATCATTTTTTAAACTTCTATCTCTAATTTTTTTGGTTTGTTCGCTTCCCTCTAAAAGATAAGTGGTATATTTTTTAGTATCGTCCACTTTTAAATTTAAGGCTCTTGCTTTTGTTTTAAAATCTTCCCAAGTGTGAGAATGGTTCATTAAAAATTCAAGTTTGTTTTTAATCTCTTTTCGGTAAGAATTTTGAGCAAGATAGACCAAATAATTTTTGTGAGAGTTTCCTAATTTTTGTTCAGGACGGTCAATAATTTTACAACCATATTCTTTAGAAATGTTATCAGAAATTTCTTTCAATCGTTCCAAATCATTTTTTGATTGTTGAAATTTATTTAAAGTCAAAGGGTCAGTTGCATT
>NZ_JBEXOM010000055.1:0-1796 GCF_040611555.1 Streptomyces sp. NPDC006624
GTGATCCACCACCCGGATGATCTTTGAAGACGGACCCTAGTTGCAGTTTTGGAAACCACGTGCGTAAGCTGAAGGCACAGCGACTGACCACCGCGAAAGGCCGAACATGGGGGACAACGTGAACTCCGCAGAGCAACTGCGTGCCGTAGAGGACGCCCCGAACCTCACACAAGCCGCCACCACCAGCGAGCGTGCCCTGGGTGCCCTGTCGGCCCTGATGCTCTTCGCCATGCTTGCCGCAGCAGCCGCCATCGAGATCCCCGTAGGCGTGGGCTGCGTCGTTCTGCTGCTCGCCCTGGTTCTCGTGATGCGCTGGCGCTGGTTCCACCTGCGGGCACCCAGCCGGAGGCCGCACTCCAAGGTGGAGGAATGGACCTCCTTCCTCGTCCCGGTTTCCCTGGCGATTCCCGCGCTGGGGCTGCTGTGGAACAACCCCGTGGAACTTGCGGGGGCCCTGGTGGCCGCGGCCGTACCGACCGCTGTGTTCACCGGTTATCTCGCACTGCGGTGGAGGCGCTGACATGACCCCTCAGCCGCGGACGCGTCTGACGACGGTGATGCACTCCCCCACACGTCTCGCCATTCTGGGGGTCCTGAGACATGTCCAGCAGATCAATTTCGCCGATCTGCAGAATTCCCTGGAACTCTCCACTCCTGAACTCTCCCGGCAATTGGGCATCTTGGAGAAAGAGAACCTCGTCGAGATCGCCAAGTTCCGCGAGCGGCGGCATGCGGTGACCCGGGTCCGCCTCTCGCCCGCAGGCCGCAAACAATTCGAGGAGTACCTGGACGAACTGCGCAAGGTCGTCCAGGCAGACCTCGAGTAGCGGGACGCGCGAATGCCGGCACGGAGACGGGGCGGGCCAGAACAGCCCGCCCCGTTGCTCCCGTCCAGTCGCACAACTCCCTCAGAGTTTGTGGACCTGCGCGGTCGTCACGCCCAAGGGGTGGCACACCAGATGCCACTGGCAGCGAGGGTGGCAGCGAGCCCCACGACCCCGCCCTTGACGGCGATCTTGAGCCCCCGCTTGGCTGCTTCCTTGGTGATCAGCCGGGCAGCGTCGGACCACTTCTTCTCCGACAGCTTGTTCATGATGGCGGACGTCGCACCGCCGAGACCACCCAAGCCCACAGCCTTCAGCAGGCACTTGCCGTAGCTGTCCTTGCTCGCCGCAGCCGCCCGCGGTCCGGACGACGCCTTGGACTTGGCCGCACCCGCACGCTGCTCCGCGATCTGGGTTTCCACCGCGTCGGCGAATTCCTTGCCGAACTTGGCCTCGGCGGCAGCACGGTCGAACGTGCCGTCGGCTGCGCTCAGTTCGCCACCGTAGATGGCCTCCAGGTATCGCGCCAGCTCGTCGATCTGCTGCTGGGAGAGCTCCTCAGCGGACACCGAGGTGGCGACCGGCGCCTCAGGGGCGGCGTGTGCCGAGCTGACACCGCTGAAGGTGACGGCAGCCGCGCACACAAGAGACACCAGCGCCGCACGGCGGCGGAAGGTCCTCACAACTAACTCCTTGGTCAGAGAAGAAAGACAGGGGCTACTGCCCCATCAATTCACCGGGACCGCGCGCACGTTGGTCGTTCGTGCCGGTGTTCCCCCACGCGGCCCGGACGAAGATCACTTAATCATGACGGAGATGTCAGGCCAAAGCCAGAAAGGCCAAGCTGAGGAAGATCTGAGGTTCACTCAGCTTCGGTCAACATTCAAATAAGGGATCCGTGCGAGCGATTTACCCAACGGCCTCCCTCTCTCGCCTCTGCCCCTCCGCTTTCAGACCGCTGGCAGCCGCTGT
>NZ_JBEXOM010000056.1:0-1635 GCF_040611555.1 Streptomyces sp. NPDC006624
GAAAAAATGGCATTTGATGTAGATGATAAAAAAGTAAAAACAGTGTTATCAAACAGTTCTTTAGCTAAGTCAAAAGTGGAACTCCCTAAAAAAATTGAATCAGAAGAAAATAAAAAATCATATTCATTTACTTTGGAACCTTCTGTAAAAGAAGGCCTTGAAAAATTGGCAGAAAAACAAAATTATAAAAATACATCCCAATTTCTGAATGATTTAATTAAACTATATCTATAATGAATACAAAAACTCATGTTAATAAATAATGACGTTAAGTCAAGTTTTTAGAGTAACAAACGTAGAATTTTAATCTATTTATTTTAAGCACTTACCTTTTCAAATTGATTAGGTGTAAGATACCCTAAACTTTGATGGATTCGTTTTGAATTATAAAAGGCTTCGATGTACCAGAAAATACTCTGATAGGCTTCTTCAAAGTTCTTATATTTAAATTGATACACCCACTCTCTTTTTAAATGTCCATGCCAAGATTCAAGACTGGCATTATGATAAGGGTATCCCCTTCGACTGAAAGAGTGAGTCATCCCATAATACTTAAGCAACTCTTCATACTCTAGACTCGTATACTGGCTTCCTTGGTCAGAATGAAGAATAACAGCTTCTGGATAGTCTTGTGATTTAATGGCCTTATTTAAAGTTCTTTGCACTAATTCTACAGTCATTCGCTTGCCCAAATCCCAAGCAATGACTTTTTTAGTATAACGATCCATAATGGTTGAGAGATAAGCCCATCCTTGTTGAGTAGGAATATAAGTAATGTCGGTTGACCAAACCTTATTTTTCTTTGTAGGTTCAGTCTGTATGAGATTTTTTCGATTGATGTGATCACTTAGTGAGTATCCAGGCTTAAATTTCTTAATGACTACAGACTTGAGTTGAAGTTGCTTCATTAGCTTCTGTACCAGTTTTAACCCGACTTTTTCCCCTTGTTTAAGTAGAAGATGATGAATTTTAGGAGCACCATAGATTCCTCGGTTAGCATTGAAGAGTTGAGAAATTTTGAGTGACAGGTATTGTCTCCTTAATTGAGTTTTAGATGGATGTCGGTTAATCTGTTCATAATAACTTGATTCAGGAACATCAAGGAGTTGACAGCTTAGTCTGACATTGAGTGCTAAAGTTTGTATGGTTTGAGCCATATCCGCAGCACTCACTTCTTTTTCTCGGCGAATATGGTCAATACTTTTTTTAAGATGTCTCGTTCTTCCTTAACTTTAGCCAGTTGTCTTTTTAATTCTAGAAAATCAGCTTTAGAGATGGAGCTTTCATTAGATTTAGAGTAGAGGTCTATCCATTTATAAATTGTTGCAGGGGCCACGTCGTATTCTTTAGACAGCTGGGTGACGGATTGACCAGAATGATAGAAGGCGATAAGGGTTTCTTTAAATTCTTTTGAGTAGCGTTTTTTCATGTTTTTGTCCTTTGTCTAAATTATACAATAGTGACTCTAAGATTTAAGGATAACATCACAATAACCTTAATTTTTAGATGATAATTTCTCATTTTTTACTTCGCATTTATAAACTACACTATAGTTAACGCTTACGACTCTGATTGCAACAGAATTTTTTCTTAATTCATTACTAAAGCAACTATTATTCCTAAAATTGTTCCACC
>NZ_JBEXOM010000057.1:0-1573 GCF_040611555.1 Streptomyces sp. NPDC006624
TCACCGCGCACCAAACGCGACCGCAGCACATCATGACGATCCAGCACCGCCGCCAACGTCCCAAGCAACTCCGCCTCACCGATGCCAACCGGCAGATCCACGGCGGTGGTCATGGCGAAGGCGTCGGTGTCACCGCCGAGTTCGGTGAGCCAGGCGCCGGCCGGCGGCAGCGGCATGCGTCCCACACCACCGCCGGGCAGTTCCTCCAGCACCACGGCCGCACCCGCCGACCGCGCCCGCACCGCCAGCTCCGCCACCGTCCGGCACTCGAACACATCCCGCGGCGACACCTCCACACCACGCGCCCGAGCCCGCGTCACCACCTGAATCGACCGGATACTGTCCCCGCCCACAGCGAAGAAGTCGTCATCCACCCCCACCCGGTCCAACCCCAGCACCTCGGCGAACACCGCCGCCAGCACCACCTCACCCGGCGACGACGGCGCCCGATACGCACCACCCGAGAACTCCGGCTCCGGCAACGCACGCCGATCCAGCTTGCCGTTCGGATCCAACGGCAACCGGTCCAGGACCACGAAGGCGGACGGCACGAGGAACTCAGGCAGGCGATCGGAGACGAACCGGCGCAGTTCGGCGAGGTCGAGCTGTGCGTTCAGGTCGACGTCCGTGCTGCCGGGCGTGGACGACGCACCGGCCGGCACGACATAGCCGACGAGTCGCGGATCGCCGAGTCCGGGTGCGGTGCGTGCCAGCAGGACGGCCTGCGCCACGCTCGGGTGTTCGGCCATGACGGCCTCGACCTCGCCCGGTTCGACTCGGAAGCCGCGGATCTTCATCTGGGCGTCGCTGCGGCCGATGTACTCCAGCGCTCCGTCGGGGTTCCAGCGGACGAGGTCGCCGGTGCGGTACATGCGGCTGCCCGGCGCACCGAACGGGTCGGCGACGAAGCGTTCCGCGGTGAGGCCGGGCCGCTCGTGGTAGCCACGGCCGATGGCGCCGCCGACGTACAGCTCGCCGGCCACGCCGGCCGGCACGGGAGCGAGGCCGGGGCCGAGGACATAGGTGCGCATGTTGCCGAGCGGTCCGCCGATGGGGACGTTGCCCGTGCCGGCCCAGTCATCGGGGATGGAGTAGGTCGTGGCGTAGAAGTCCTCGGTCTGTCCGTAGGCCTGCTTGAAGCGGGCGCCGGGGATGGCGGTCCTGAGCTTGTCCAGGAGGGCGGCGGGGAACGCGTCACCTCCGAGGACGACGGTGTCGACGTCCATCCTCCCGGCGACCTGGTCCAGGACACGCTCGAAGACGGAGGGGACGGCCTGGAGCACCCCGCCGGTCCAGCCGCCACGTTCGGCCAGTTCCAGCACGTCGCGCACGATCTCGACGGCGGCGCCCGAGATCAGGGCGCTGAAGACCTCGAAGACGGACACGTCGAAGTTGACGGAGGTGGCGCCCAGCATCAGCGCTCCGGGCTGCAGGTCGACCACCTCGGCCAGCCGTGACACGCCGTTGACGAGGTTGGCGTGGGTGATGGCGACGCCCTTGGGATTGCCGGTGGAGCCGGAGGTGTACATCACGTACGCCACGTTCTCCGCCCGCAGCGGCGCCGACCGCTCCC
>NZ_JBEXOM010000058.1:0-1565 GCF_040611555.1 Streptomyces sp. NPDC006624
CGACACGAGCTGACGACAGCCATGCAGCACCTGTGTTCGAGTTCCCGAAGGCACCAATCCATCTCTGGAAAGTTCTCGACACGTCAAGGCCAGGTAAGGTTCTGCGCGTTGCATCGAATTAAACCACATACTCCACCGCTTGTGCGGGCCCCCGTCAATTCCTTTGAGTTTCAGTCTTGCGACCGTACTTCCCAGGCGGCGAACTTAACGCGTTAGCTTCGATACTGAGGGCCAAGTTGCCCCCAACATCCAGTTCGCATCGTTTAGGGCGTGGACTACCAGGGTATCTAATCCTGTTTGCTCCCCACGCTTTCGAGCCTCAGTGTCAGTGCTGGTCCAGGTAGCCGCCTTCGCCACGGATGTTCCTCCCGATATCTACGCATTTCACTGCTACACCGGGAATTCCGCTACCCTCTACCGCACTCTAGTAAGCCAGTTTCCAATGCCATTCCCAGGTTGAGCCCAGGGCTTTCACATCAGACTTAACAAACCACCTACGCACGCTTTACGCCCAGTAATTCCGAGTAACGCTTGCACCCTTCGTATTACCGCGGCTGCTGGCACGAAGTTAGCCGGTGCTTATTCTTCCGGTACCGTCATGACTCAGGGTTATTAACCCTAAGCTTTTCTTTCCGGACAAAAGTGCTTTACAACCCGAAGGCCTTCTTCACACACGCGGCATGGCTGGATCAGGCTTGCGCCCATTGTCCAATATTCCCCACTGCTGCCTCCCGTAGGAGTCTGGACCGTGTCTCAGTTCCAGTGTGGCTGATCATCCTCTCAGACCAGCTACGGATCGTCGCCTTGGTGGGCCTTTACCCCGCCAACTAGCTAATCCGACGTCGGCTCATCTATCTGCGTGAGGCCTTGCGGTCCCCCACTTTCACCCGTAGGTCGTATGCGGTATTAGCGTAAGTTTCCCTACGTTATCCCCCACAAATAGGCAGATTCCGACGTATTCCTCACCCGTCCGCCACTCGCCACCCAAGGAGCAAGCTCCTCTGTGCTGCCGTTCGACTTGCATGTGTTAGGCCTGCCGCCAGCGTTCACTCTGAGCCAGGATCAAACTCTTCACTTAAATTTTTCGATTCCACCTTGCGGCTTCATCAAAGCTTTGAGTGCAGACTTCGCTCCAGGCCAATTACTCAAATAGCATTTGCATGCTGTTTCAAATCTTTGGACTGTGTTACGAGAGTCTGCAAGATGGACAACCATCCACTCGCCAGACGCCCGCACAAGTCACCTGCGCACACTGTCAAAGATCCTCGGAACCGGCCTCAGCGCCTTGTTCCGTCCTCGTCACCGAAGTGCCCGAGGGAGCCGCACACTATACAGCAGTTTTCGTGAACGTCAACACCTGTCCGCGAATCTTTCTGCTGCCTCCCGATTCGTCCGAACCGCCTTCTTAGCGAAGCGTCCGTCCAACCGGGCCGCGCATCTTACAGCATCGTTTCGTTTCGTCAACCACCCGTCGAAACCGACTGCCGTACCGCGCTCCGTCCGACCTCACCATCCGTCGTCCGGGCCGCGCATCTTACAGCTTCGTTTCAGTTCGTCAACACTCA
>NZ_JBEXOM010000059.1:0-1491 GCF_040611555.1 Streptomyces sp. NPDC006624
CTGTGAGTTCCCTGAGTCAACCTCTATGCCGCCAGAGGCGTGTCCGGGTCCTGTTTGATCTTGTTGCTGGCTCGGTGGATCTCGGGGTCGTAGCAGGTCCCGGTGCGCCAGCAGGCCCACATCACGCGCAGCCAGGATCGGGCGAGAATGCGGGCGGCGTGGGGATGGCGTTTCTTGTCCGCCCGTGCGTCGTTGTAGATCTTCGCGGCCCAGTCGCTGGCGTGCCGACTGTTGTCCGCGTAGCTCACGATGGCCAGTCGGGCGCGTCGGTTGGCCGCGTAGCGGAAGGTCACCACACGGGACTTGCCGGACGCGCGCGTCACGGGCACCACGCCGGTCTCGGCGATGAACTGCTCACTGGTCGTGGAGCGTTCCAGGATCGGTCCGATCTCACCGATGATCTGCCCGAGGTTGATCTTCCCGATCCGGGGCATGGGCGCGAACAGCGACGCGTAGGGGTGGGTGGCGACCGCGTCCGCGATGGCCGCGTCCAAGGCCCGGATCGTGGCCCGGATGCCCTTGACCAGCTGGACCTGGACACGCACCAGCTGTTCGATCACGCCGTCCGCGAGTCGGGAGGCCGGCCGCGGCGCGGACCGGAGGCGGTCGATGAGGACGCTGCCTGGCCTCTTGCCGGAGTAGCCGTGGCGCTTGCACCACGCTTCCAGGCGTCCGGCGGTGAGCTTGGCCGCCGAGGCCGGTGTCGGGTAGCGGTCCAGGAACGCGAGCGCGATGTCGCTGTCCAGGCTGGCGAAGACGGCCTTGCCGCCGGGCCAGTGCGCGTCCAGGAGTGCGGCGAGCTGGTTGACCGCGGCGATGCGGGCTGCGACATGGTCGGCCCGCTGCCGGGTCAGGGCCTGAAGCTCCATCGTGGCCTGCTCGGTGGGCTCCAGCCGGGGCAGGAAATGGCCGTCGGTGCGCAGGTAGTCGGCGAGCTTGAGGCTGTCCCCGGCATCCGTCTTGGCCTTGGAGGCGCCCCAGCGCGGACGCATCGCGTGGAAGGCGTTGGGGTGCACCGGCACCACCGGGTGCCCGGCCGCCAGGAGCCGGTCCACGACCAGGCCGCGAGTGGTCTCGATGGCCACCGGCAGATCCCCCGGATCACCGTACTTCGCCAGCCTGGCGAGTGTCCTGGCGATGCCCTCCTCGGTGTGAGCGAACTCCCAACGGTCCACTCGGGCACCGGAGTTGTCCATGACCGTCACGTCATGGGTCTCGGTCGCCCAGTCCCAGCCGATGTACACGAAAGAAGTACCCCTGTGTCAAGCGCGGAGCACCTGCTCGGTGGTGAGGACGTCTGCCGGGAGCTCATTAATCGGCCCTCTGCGGGGCGTGTCCCTGATGCCGATCAGACGGCCTCGGCCCGGCGGGGCTGGCACAACTCACAGTGGCCGTCACGCAGCGCGCACGCCAAGCCATGCACCCACCGGGACCGAGAGGTCACAACCCTACCCGTGAGGGCTGCAGAAGGGATGGTCCTCTAATGAGCAC
>NZ_JBEXOM010000060.1:0-1488 GCF_040611555.1 Streptomyces sp. NPDC006624
CCGGGGGGTGCCTCTATGTCCTTCGTCAAGCGAGTCGAGGGCTCCTCGGCTCGTAGAAGGTTCCGTCGCGGAGCATGGCGAACAGGACGCTGATGCGGTGGCGGGCGAGGCGGAGGAGGGCCTGGGTGTGGGTTTTGCCGCGGGCTCGGCAGCGGTCGTAGTAGGCGCGGGAGGCGGGATCGTGGAGGGCTGCGAACGCGGAGAGGAACATCGCTCGTTTCAGCTGCCGGTTGCCGCCTCTGGGGGCGTGCTCACCGTGGATCGACGTGCCGGACCGCCGGGTTGCCGGGGCAAGGCCGGCGTAGGAGGCCAGGTGGGCGGCGGTGGGAAAGCTGCTGCCGTCGCCGACGGTGGCCAGGAAGACTGCGGCGGTCCTGACGCCGATGCCGGGCATCGAGGTCAGGACCTGGGAAAGAGGGTGGGCCTCCAGCAGTGCCTCGATCTGCGTTTCCAGGGCCCGGCGTTGTTCGTGAACGGCGGCCAGCGACTTCGCCAGCGACGGGACGATCACGTCGAGGGTGCCGGTGCCCGGGACGACGACGGTCTGCTCGTCGAGTGCGGTGAAGATGTCGTCGACCAGCCGCTCGGCCATGCGCGGAGCCCGGGGCCGGACGACCTCGACCAGCTTGCGGCGGCCCGCTTTGCGGAGTGCTTGCGGGGATCCGTAGCGCTCGAGGAGCCAGGTCACTGCCGGGTGGTCCAGACGCGGGCCGAGGAGGCGCTCCAGGCTGGGGTGGAACTGGGTGAGCAGGCCGCGGATGCGGTTGGAGGTGCGGTTGGCCTCGCCGGCCAGGTCCTGGTCGAAGCCGACCAGCATGGTCAGCTCGGCGGTGACCTCGTCGGTCAGGTCGAGGGTGCGCAGGGTGTGGGGCATGGTGCGGGCAGCGTCCGCGATGACGGCCGCGTCGCGGGCGTCGGTCTTGGCTTCACCCGGGTAGAGGTCGGCGATCCGGCGCATCGCGAGTCCCGGCAGGTAGGCGACCTGGCAGCCGGCAGCGCGGGCGACGGTCAGCGGCAGGGCGCCGATGGAGGCGGGCTGGTCCACGACCACGAGGACGGTGCCGAACTTGGCCTTGAGCTTGTCGAAGACTGCCCGCAACTGGGGTTCGCCGTTCGGCAGGGTCTTGTCGAAGACTTTCTTCCCGGCCGGGGTGAGTCCGTGGCCGTGATGGTTGCTCTTGCCGACGTCCAGGCCGAGGACGACGTCCACCTCGTCGATGCCGATCACCATGCCCCCACATGCGTCGATGCCGAGCCGGCCTTGGTGGCGGGGCCGTTCGCGCGCATCCACGTTATGCAGACCTGCCGCCCGCGAACGGCCCGGCATTGCGCCGGGCCGGGCGGTAGCCGGACCTCTGATCAGCGTCTCCGACGGCACCCCTCGGACCCGGTGACACCACCCCCCAGGTCATCCCATCGACAGGGGGCAACAGTCATGCCGGGCCCGGAGGCCAGCGGCCCTCTTGCAGGACCGCGAAGAACATAACG
>NZ_JBEXOM010000061.1:0-1407 GCF_040611555.1 Streptomyces sp. NPDC006624
GCTGCGGGTGGCCGCGAGCCGCTCGCACCACAGCCAGCGCAGCGACGAGTTCCTCGCCCGCGCGCATCGCCAAGCCGCCGGCGGCATCGCCATGGTCAGCCTGGGCTCGTCCTTGAAATTCTGCCGCATCGCCGAAGGCTCGCTGGATCTGTATCCGCGCTTCGGCCCGACCAGCGAGTGGGACACCGCCGCCGGGCAATGCGTGCTCGAAGCGGCCGGCGGCGCGGTGCTCGACCCGCGCGGACGCCCGTTCCGTTACAACCAGCGCGACGGCCTGCTCAACGGCGACTTCATCGCCCTGGGCGACCTGTCGCTGCCGTGGAGGGCCTGGCAAGATGGCTGAGGTGCTGAACCTGCCGCCGGGCATCGCCGGCCTGCTGGAAATCATGGCGCGCCTGCGCGACCGCGAGCGCGGCTGCCCGTGGGACATCGAGCAGACCTTCGCCAGCATCGTCCCGTACACCATCGAGGAACCCTACGAAGTCGCCGACGGGGACGCCCGCGGCGACCTGGACGCGCTCAAGGACGAACTCGGCGACCTGCTGCTGCAAGTGGTGTTCCATGCGCGCATGGCGCAGGAACAAGACGCCTTCGCCTTCGACGATGTCGTCGCCGCGATCAGCGACAAGATGGTGCGCCGGCATCCGCACGTGTTCGGCGAGGCCAGCGTCGAAGACGCCGATGCGCAGACGGTGGCGTGGGAAGAACAAAAGCGCCGCGAGCGCCAGGCCGCCGGCGAAGCCGACACCTCGGCGCTGGCCGGCATCGCCCGCGGCCTCCCGGAATGGCAGCGCGCGGTGAAGCTGCAAAAGCGCGCCGCCTCGGTCGGCTTCGACTGGCCGGCGCCGACGCCGGTGATCGCCAAGCTGCACGAAGAAATCGAAGAAGTGCGGGTCGAGTTCGACGCGGTCGCCGCCGCGCCCGACGACGCGGCCGCGCGCGACCGGCTGGAGGAGGAGATCGGCGACGTGCTGTTCGTCTGCGCCAATCTCGCCCGCCACGCCAAGGTCGACGTCGGCGCCGCGCTGCGCCGCGCCAACCTCAAGTTCGAACGCCGCTTCCGCGCGATGGAACTGCAGGCCGCGCAGGACGGCATGGCGCTGCCGGAGCTGTCGCTGGAAGCGCAGGACGGTTATTGGAACCGGGTCAAGGCCGAGGAGCGCTGAGATGCGCAGCAAGGATCGCGAACGGATGCGCGCGGCGCTGGCGGTAGCGACTTTGGCGACGGTATCGGCGTGGCCCGCCATCGCGGCCGCCCAGGACGATGCGAACCGGGAGTACCTGTTCCACAGCCAGTTCGCCGAGCACTGCAAGCGCGCGATGCCGCCGCTGTCCAAGCAGATCGACAGCGCTTTTTCCGCGTGGCAGTCGCGCATTCCCGCGCAGCGCCTGGCCGCGATTCGGGAC
>NZ_JBEXOM010000062.1:0-1398 GCF_040611555.1 Streptomyces sp. NPDC006624
GCGGAAGAAAAGATGGAAAGCGACCGGGCGGTGCTGACCGCGCTCACCCGCCGGACCCGTACCCCGGGGCTGAACGATGCCAACGCCCAGTACGACAACCAGCAGTTCCTGGTCGAGCTGGCCGACTCGAATCTGCAGAAAGTGCGTGGCTGGACGGTGGCGCAGACAGCGACCGATTGGCTGACCCGGGTTCAGAGCGGGGATGGGGCGGAACAGGCGACGGTGAGTTTCGTCACCGGCCAGAACGCCTACGATTTCGGCCAGACCTGGGCGGGCGGCGAAAGCGCGATCGACCAGTGGTTCTGGGCGGTCGATGTGAACAGTCAGTGGCAGCGGATCGACCAGTTAGAATCGAGCGAGGAAATCGACGTTTCGATCAGCTTCGATGCCTTCGACCTGATCCAGATCCAGCCCACCGGCTGGTACAACGGCAGCCTCGTCAATGCCCTGTCCAAGGGGCCGTTCGTTCCCGGCTACAGCCCCGATGGCAGCGGCAACACCAAGGCGGTGTTCGGCCAGGACGGGTTCTTCAATCTGCTCAAGACCGGCATGTACGTGGCGCACAAGCCCAGCTTCATGATCCGGACCAATCGGGAGGTCTTCCGTTCGTTCCAGCAGACCTTCCGCAGTGCGACGCGCTTGCGCATCGGGCCCTTCGTGTTCGCGGCGGGCGAGGGCGGCAGCGAGCAGGCCGGCTGGAATGCGGACCAGAACGGGTCGATGTTCACCGGCGCGAGTACCTCCGAATCGCCGATGATCGTCGGCGTTCAAATCATGAAGCTTCCGGGCAGCCGCGGCGGTTGATCCGGTAACGGGTGCGCTGCGCAGGAAGGGGCGCCCCGGACGATGGGGCGCCTCGATCCCGGCTTGCCCGGCTTGGAACCTGCGTGTCGTGCGCAAAGTCCAGCCTCGTCATTGTGATGTTTATCGCACAAGGCGTCGGTCGATTTGTCGTGCATGCGTACGCTCTTGTCGGCCGGCAATGTTTACCGGATCCGGCTCGACTAGCATCCGCCGTCGGTTCGATCCGATTCCGCCGCGCCAGTCCCTGCGTCGCCGCGGCCTTACGCCGCCGCGCGCCTCAGCGAGGTAGCACTACGGTCCTGTCCGCGTCAGCGCTGGAGTATTTCCGGATCGGCGACTGGATCGTCTATCCGCGCGAGAACGTGCTCGCGCGCGCCGGCGAGCGGGTCGCGATCGAGCCGCGGGCGATGGAAACTCTAGAGTTTCTCGCCTACCACGCCGGCGCGGTGGTGTCGGCGGACCGGCTGCTGGCCGAGTGCTGGCCGAACATCGAGATCGGCGACAACCCGGTGCACAAGGCGATCGCACAGCTGCGCAAGGCGATGGGCGACCAGGCCTCGTCGCCGCGCTACATCGAAACCATCCGCAAGCGCG
>NZ_JBEXOM010000063.1:0-1369 GCF_040611555.1 Streptomyces sp. NPDC006624
GGACAGCCCTAGCTAATGCCCAACATAAGATTAAATTGTTAGAGAAAGAAAATCGTTATCTTCAGGAGGAACTTGAACTTCTAAAAAAGTTCCGGGTCTTCTTGAAGCGAAGCAAGTAAAACGTTTTGAATTTCTCTTGAAACATCATGGGAAGATAAAAATTAAGCATGCAGTAAAAGTTCTTAAGGTTTCTCGCTCAGGTTTCTATGAATACATGCATCGTCGTCCTTCAAAACAACAAGTGGAGAGAGAAATTCTCTCAGAGAAGATAAAAGCTGTCTTTCATGAGCATAAGGGACGCTATGGTGCGGTTAGAATTACCAAGGTACTTCATAATACTGGTATTATGACCAACACGAAACGTGTTGGGAAACTGATGCACTTGATGGGACTTTATGCCAAGGGAAGCCGTTATAAATATAAACATTACAACAGAAAAGGAGCTTCGCTTTCAAGACCCAATTTAATTAATCAGATCTTTAAAGCAACAGCTCCTAATAAAGTATGGCTGGGAGACATGACCTATATCCCTACCAAAGAAGGCACCTTATACTTAGCCGTGAATATCGACGTTTTTTCACGTAAGATTGTAGGCTGGTCAATGTCTTCACGGATGCAAGATAAACTGGTGAGGGATTGCTTCTTACAAGCTTGTGGGAAAGAACATCCTCAGCCTGGCTTGATTGTCCATACTGATCAAGGGAGTCAATATACAAGCTCTCGTTATCAATCTACTCTTCGTCAAGTCGGTGCTCAATCTAGCATGAGTCGTAAAGGAAATCCATATGACAATGCAATGATGGAGTCTTTTTATAAGACGCTAAAGAGGGAGCTTATTAATGATGCTCATTTTGAGACAAGAGCTGAGGCTACTCAAGAAATATTTAAATACATTGAGACCTATTACAATACAAAAAGGATGCATTCAGGTCTTGATTACAAGTCGCCAAAAGACTTTGAAAAATATAATTCTTAAATTCTCTTAACTCCGTGTCTAGTTTTTCGTTGACTTTCCAAAAATATAGCTCATTTTGTGTCTAAATATTTGACATTAGTCCACTTTAATTGTCTTTAACTTTTCACTCATCATAAGTCCTGCCTTTTAACCGTAGGTAGATATTGCTCGATTGCTTTCTTCAAATACTTAGCGATATTGTGCTTAGAATATTCTTCACGCTTGCTAGAGACATAACTTAGGTGGTCTTTGACACCATTCAAACCTCGTAAGTCTTTCAGTTCGTCATAAAGGGGGTACACGTGTGCCTGCAAGCCTGACATGAGTTTTATATCTTGCATTTCAAACGGACTTAAAAGCATATTTTCTAAAAGTAAAGTAGTGTACCTGCTTTGCATAGCTTCTGTAAACAAG
>NZ_JBEXOM010000064.1:0-1360 GCF_040611555.1 Streptomyces sp. NPDC006624
CCGCTTGCCGGCCAGCGCGGCGCTCAGCGCGCGGCATCGCGCCTGATCGCGTTGCGGTTCGCAGCGCCGCAGCACCGACAGCGCGACCGGGAAGAACTCCGGCGGCAAGGCGCCGGCCGCTCCCGCCAACGCGACCAGGCGGTCCAGGGCGATCTCGCCGCGGCCCAACCCGACTTCCAGCCGAATGTCCGCCAAGCGCGGGTCGTAAACCTTCGCGGTCGGCGCGAGGGCGGCCGGCGCGGGCGCATGCCACGCAGCCATGTCCTCTTCGTCCGACGACGGACCGGTCGACGTGCTGCGCAGGTCTTCCGCGAAGGCCAGCGCCAGGCGCTGATTGCTCTCGGCCACCGCCAACTTGATCAACAACGCAAGCGTATCCTCGCGCGAAGAGCCTTGCGCCATCGCCTGATGCCGCAGCGCCGCGGTCGGCAACAGCGAGTACTGCCACCACAGCCGGTTATGCGCGTCGATGGCGACCTTTTTGCCCAAGGCCAACGACAACTGGTCGCGCGAGGCCGCACCGTCGGCGGGCATACGGCAGGCATCGAAGCAACGGCGGAAGTTACGGGTCAAGCTGGTGCGCGACAGCATGCTCGGCCGGCCGACTTCGTACAGGTACAGCGGCCGCGGCACGATCTCCAGGCACATTCCCGCCTGCAGCATCCGCAAGAACAGTTCGTAATCTTCGTGGCCGACGCCGCGCAGTTCGGTATAGCCGCCGATCGCGCGCAGCGCGTCGGTCTTGATCAGCGCGGTCGCCGCGCCCAGGCAGTTCTCCGACGCCGCCACCGACAGCGGGCCGCCGATCGGCACATAGCAGACCTTGTGGTGGTGCCCGTCGCCCCGGGCGATGACCTCTGCCCGTTTGGTTTCGGGCATGAACACGTTGAGGCAGTTGACGACTTCGGCGCCGGTTGCGAGCGCAGCGCTTACCAAGGTCTGGATCAACTCCGGCAACGCGTAGTCGTCGTCGTCGAGGAAACAGATGTACGGGGCGTCGGTCACCGCCAGCGCGGTGTTGCGCGCAGCGCCAAGATAGCCGTTCTCGCGCCGGATCAAGCGTCCTCCCGCTCGCGCGATGAACGGCTCGAGCTGGGTCAGCGCCTGCCGAGCGGATTCGCTGGCCGAGCCATCGTCGACGACGATGATCTCCAGGTTCGGATAGGTCTGCCGCGCCGCGGAGATCAAAGCATCGACCAGTTTCCCCGGCCGCTCGTAATGAGTAATGGCGAACGCGACCTTCGGCTGAGGCGTCGGCGGGAGCGCCGACTCAGGCAGCGCCATCGCGGGCCCGCATTGGCGATGGAAGTCCAGCCACGCCCGCTCGATCTCCTCCAGCGATTGCGCAGGACGCGGAGCC
>NZ_JBEXOM010000065.1:0-1345 GCF_040611555.1 Streptomyces sp. NPDC006624
TTTCGCCTCTGAAGTAAACGATGTCGAAGTCGCGATGCTCCGACCTCCCCGCGAACTGCGGAGCAGGCGGGCTCCAGGCGCCGACGGGCGTGGCCTTCGCGGTCGCCGGGCACGCCGGCGCCTGATCGTTGTAGAACGCCTCCAGTTCCGCGACCGCAAGCGCTTCGGTGGAATGCCGCACGCCGCTGCCGAGCGTGGCGTCGTAACCCCAGTCCGGATCCAGCGGCCGTTTCAAGCCCATCCAGTAAGTGATGGTGCCTTTTCCATCGGCGCGCAGCAGATTGTCTTTGACGACGGTAACGAAGGGATACGGATTAGGACCCTGTCCACCGTAAGGCAACGCCTTGATCGCGTCGGCGGCCTGTTGATAGGTGTTGTGGGATTGGGCTTGGCCGGTGGGAACGACGATCTTCCACGCGATCTGGCTTTCCTGCGCGGCGGCCACCGGAACGAAGACCGCTGCGAGCCAGACCGAGGCGAACATCGAAAGCCAAGACTTGGCGCAGCGGCCGAATTTGCGCTGCGCGAAACGCATCCCTGAGAGCATGTTCGAACCCGAGAACGAAGGGCTGCGGCGCCGACGGCTGTCGCCTGAGCGCCGGGGCTGTCGTCGTTGATCGCCCGCCGATATTTTCGTTATCGGCGATGCAGAGATTCAAGTTCGAAAAAACAGTGTTTTTTTACTCACTTCCGGTGCATTTCCGCACGGCAATCGCCAAGCAAAAACGGACGCCTCGCAGCGTCCGTTTTCTATCCAGCCGACATCGGCGCATCGCTCCGACAGTCCACCGAGGACCGCCGCGAAGCCTTGCCTACAGCGACAACCGCTCGCGCAACTCCCGCGACTGCCGCCGCGACACCTCGACCCGACTGCCGTCCTTGAGCTCGAGCTCGTAGCCGTCGCCCACCGCCAGTTCCACCGACTTCACCGAGCGCAGGTTGACCAGGGTGTTGCGGTTGGCGCGGAAGAACAGCGATGGGTCCAGGCGCGCTTCCAGAGCGCTGAGGCTGCGCGCCAGCAACGCGCATTCGTTGCGGAACCAGACCCGCGCGTAGTTGCCGTCGACTACGATGCGGTGGACTTCGCGCAAGGCCACGAACCAGCAGCGCTCGCCGTCGCGCAGGAACACCTGGTCGTCGGCGCCGAGCGGGCCGCGCGGCTCGCTCGGCGCGGTCTCGGGGGGCAGTCGCTGGCGCGCGCGTTGCAGCGCCGCGGCCAAGCGCCCGGGTTCGACCGGCTTGACCAGATAGTCCAGCGCGTTGGCTTCGAAGGCCTGCACCGCGTATTGGTCGTAGGCCGTGGTGAACACCACCAGCGGCGCGCTGTCGAGCCCGGCGATGACGT
>NZ_JBEXOM010000066.1:0-1333 GCF_040611555.1 Streptomyces sp. NPDC006624
ACGCCGACCACGCTGTCCGGGCCCACGCCCAGCTCGCGCAGCGCATGCGCGGCGCGCTTCGCCCAGGCATCGAGTTCCGCATAGCTAAGCTCGCGCTTCCCATCGGTCGCGGCGATATCGTCCGGCGTGCGCCGAACCTGCGCTTCGAACAACGAATGCACGCTGCGGTCGCGCGGGTAATCCTTGCCGCTGCGGTTCCAGGCCTGCCAGCTCGCCCGCTCGGCCGCTGTCTGCATCGGCAGCCGGTATACCGGCGTCTCCGGCGCGTCCAACGCTGCCGACAGCAAGGTTTCGAAGTGCGCCGACAGCGCTTCCACCGTCGCCGCATCGAACAGCGCCGTCGCGTACTGCCAGCTCAGGCGCATCGCGCCTTCGTGCTCCCACGCCGTGAGTTCGAGGTCGTACTTGGTGGTATCCGCCGCATACGGCAACGCCGTCACCCTCAGCTCCGGCAGTTCCAGACGACGCTGTGCGGTGTTCTGCAGGGTGAACAGGATCTGGAACAGCGGACTGTGGCTGAGGCTGCGCTCCAGCTGCAGGCGCTCCACTACCTGATCGAACGGCACGGCCTGTTGGCCGTAGGCGTCGATCACGGTAGAGCGCGTGTTCGCCAGCAACTCGTCGAAACGCATCGACGGCGCCAGCTTCGTGCGCAGCGCGAGGTTGTTGACGAAGCAGCCGACCAGCGGCTCGACTTCGCGCTGCAGACGACCGGCGACCGGCGTTCCGATCACCACGTCGCGTTGATCGCCGTAGCGGCCGACCAGCAGCGCCAGCACCGACTCCAGCAGCATGAACGGGGTGACGTCGCGGGCTTGGCAGAACACGCGCACGCGCTGCATCAACTCCGGCGAAAGCTCGCTGCGATGGTTCGCCCCCTGCGCCGACATCTGCGCCGGGCGCGGGCGGTCGCTCGGTAACGTGGTCAGTTCCGGCGCCGAGGCCAGTTGTTGCGACCAATAGTCGAGGCCGTCGGCCAGCGTCTTGACCTGTGCCTGTTGCCACAGCGCGTAGTCGGCGTATTGCACCGGCAGCGCCGGCAGCGACGCGGGCTGGCCTTGGCTGTGAGCCGCGTACAGCGCGCCGAACTCTTCGACCAGCACGTCCATCGACCAGCCATCGGCGGCGATGTGGTGCAGGGTCAGGATCAGCACGTGCTCTTCGTCGCCCAGCGCGATCAGCGTCGTGCGCAGCATCGGATCGCGGCTAAGGTCGATGGGATTGGCGCCTTCTTCGGCGAGCGCACGATCCAATTCAGAGGATCGCTGCGACGGATCCAGTCCGGACCAGTCGACTTGCGAAATCGAAGCGACGGCATCGGGCTGTATCCGCT
>NZ_JBEXOM010000067.1:0-1320 GCF_040611555.1 Streptomyces sp. NPDC006624
TGCACGCCGTTGATCGAACCCGAAGCGATGGCGATGTCGAGCTTGCGCTCGGACAGCTTCAACCCGAGGCCGTTGCCGTACAGCTTGTCCAGCGAGAACGAGTCGATATGGGCCTTGGACAGACGGTAATCGGCCAACTCGCGGCTGCCCTCTACGCGCGACACCAGCTCGACCGAGCCGGAGAACTTCAACCCTTCGATGCCGCTGGCGCCGTCGGACCACATCTGCGTGACCGATTCGCCTTCGCTCGAGGTCAGCAGGAACTGCTGCAGGCTCAACGAGTCGACTTCGAACTTCGGCACCTGGACGGTGATCTTGTCCTTTTCCTTCTTGGCGCTGATGTCGAGCCGGGTCTCGCCGATTTCGAACGAGCCCGCGTCGCCTTCCAGCCCGCTGTTGGGCTGGTGCCCGGCGGTCTGGATCTGCTGCAGGGCGAAGCGCTTGAACAGGCGCTGGTTGTTGCCGCCGGTGCCGGTCACGGTGACGCCGCCGCGTTCGAGCACGTCGAGCGGATGGATGCCGCCGCCGAGCGCGTCCGACAGCAGATCGCCGGCGCCGCTGACCTTGACCCCGAACTCGTCGAGTTCGGTGTTGGCCACGCCGTACTGGGCCAGGTCGTAGGCGATCACGCCGTCGACTTCGGCGACCGCGTCCTTGGCCGTCTTGATCTCCTCGGGCGTTTTGGCGCGTTGCAGGCGCAGGTAGGCGTCCTGGCGCTGGTCGGCCAGCGCTTGCAATTCGGCGACCAGGGTCGCGAGCTTGGCGACTTCCTTTTCCAGCGCCGGCTTTTCCGCTTCCTCGGCGGTGCGCGCTTTCTCGCGCAAGCCGTGCAGGCGCTGGTTCAGCAGGCCCAGCCGCGGCACCACGCCGAGGCCGACGATGTTGAGCTGCTTCAATCCGGCCTCGACCAGGTTGCCGCGTTGCTTGACGCTGGCGTAGGCGCCGGTGAGCGTGGCCTTCTCGAACAGCAGGCCGTGGTATTTGCTGCGCGCCTTGTCGATGCGCAGCGAGTCGACGCCGACGTCGGCATCGCGCAGATGCTTCTTCCACTCGCTCCAGTCGAGCAGGCCGTTGGCCGGAATCGCGCCGGCGTGCAGGCCGTCGGCGACGATGCGCTCGACTTCGATGCCTTGCTGCGGCAGTTGCAGCCCGGCGATGTCGGCGTGCCGGGCGGCCAGGCCGACGCGGCCGCTGGCCAGGTCGACTTCCAGGCGGGCGCGGGTGAGGTCGATGGACTCCACGATCAGCGCCGCATCGGCGGTCAGCAGCTTGCGCAGCGCGCGGAACTCGGTCAGCTCGGTCGCGCTCAGCGAGGACAGG
>NZ_JBEXOM010000068.1:0-1314 GCF_040611555.1 Streptomyces sp. NPDC006624
TGTTGATGGTGCGGCGGATGTCCTCGATGCCCGAGCCTTCGCGCAGCTCCTTGGTGTTGGGATCGACTTCGGCGATCTCCTTGAGCATGTTGCGCTGGACCGCCGCCTCGAGCTGCTTGTTGATGATCGCGCGGATGTCCGATTCGAGCTTGGCGTTGTCCTCGGCGCTGATGTTGGGCGCCTGCACGAACTCGAAGTGGGTCTTGGTGACGTCGTTCTTGTAGCGGCTGGAGTTGACGACTTCGGTGTAGCTGTCCTCGCTCCAGAAGTTGTCTTCGGTGTTGATGTCCTGGAAGAAGCTGTAGAACTCCGAAGCGTTCCAGGTGCCCCAGGCCTTCATCTCCGGCAGGCGCATGTAGCAGTTCATCTTGTAGACCACCTGCACCGCCGAAGCCGAACCGGTGCTCAGGGTCTCCTTGAAGATCGCCGTGCCCAGCTCGGACAGCTCGACCATGAAGGACGCGATGTTCTTGCCGTAGATCGAGGGCTTGCCGGCGCCGCGGATCTTCTCCACCAGCGCGCCGCCCTCGCTGAGCAGCAGCTCGACGGTGCCGTCGGTCCACACCACCGGCGCGATCGCGACCTTGGGCGCGGTCTTGCCCTTGTACTTGTCGGCCAGCTTCTTCTGCAGCTCGTCGGTGATCTTCTTCTGCACGTCGGCCGGCACCGACAGTTCGGTGTCGAAGGCGATGAAGCCGCCGAACTTCTTGCCGCCGTCCTCGCGGATCTGGCCGTATTCGACGAAGCGCATGGCCAGGCCGCCGCTGGCCATCTTCGCGAAGGTCGGCGCGTTGGGCATGATGTAGTAGGTGAAATCGTTGGCGTCGTCGCCGTACACCACGTGGTCGAACAAAGTGTCGACGTTGTCGATCTTAAGCATGGACTTGCTCCTTATCCAAAGGTCCTGAAGCGTTGCGTTCCCTGGCGCGCCTTCCGTTGCGCCGCGTCGGTGTCGTGTCGGTCCTGGTCCGCTTGCGCCGCCACGACGCGGGCGAAGCGCGATTCGCGTTTGCCGCGCGATGCGATGGCGGCTCGATTCTTCCAACGCCGATCACAGTTCTCGCCGGACACACAAAAACACAGGTTTTCTCGGATGTTTTCGCGTTTTTCGAACGCGAACCCTTCCGCCGGCGCGCCCTGGCGAGGACGCGCCGCTTCTTTTGGACAAACGAATCCTGCGCGCACCGAGAGCTTCCGGCCGCGTGTCGGGTCGTTCGCTAATGTCGCGGCCGATGCCGCCGGCGCACGTTCGCGCCGCTGGGATCCGCGACGCGGCTGCGTCGGCGTTCGCTCAGCCGGTCCGCAGTCGCGCCG
>NZ_JBEXOM010000069.1:0-1307 GCF_040611555.1 Streptomyces sp. NPDC006624
CCGCCAGCGAGCTCACCGCGCGCGGCAACCTCGTCGCAGTCATCAGCAACGGCACCGCGGTGCTGGGCCTGGGCGACATCGGCCCGCTCGCCGGCAAGCCGGTGATGGAAGGCAAGGGCGTGCTGTTCCAGAAGTTCGCCGGCATCGACGTGTTCGACATCGAGATCGACGAGCGCGATCCCGACAAGCTGGTCGACATCATCGCCTCGCTCGAACCGACCTTCGGCGGCATCAACCTCGAAGACATCAAGGCGCCGGAGTGCTTCATCGTCGAGCGCAAGCTGCGCGAGCGGATGAAGATCCCGGTGTTCCACGACGACCAGCACGGCACCGCGATCATCGTCGGTTCCGCCGTGCTCAACGCGCTGGAAATCGTCGGCAAGGACATCGGCCAGGTGAAGCTGGCCACCAGCGGCGCCGGCGCGGCCGGCATCGCCTGCCTGGACATGCTGGTGGCGCTGGGTTTGAAGCCCGAGAACATCCTCGCGGTGGACCGCGACGGCGTGCTCTACACCGGCCGCGGCAAGATGGACCCGGACAAGGAGCGCTACGCGCGCGACACCGACAAGCGCACCCTGGCCGACATCGTCGCCGGCGCCGACATCTTCCTCGGCCTGTCCGCCGGCGGCGTGCTCAAGCCGGAGATGGTCGCGACCATGGCCGACAAGCCGATCATCCTGGCGCTGGCCAACCCGTATCCGGAAATCCTGCCGGAAGACGCCAAGGCCGTGCGTCCGGACTGCATCGTCGCCACCGGCCGTTCGGACTACCCGAACCAGGTCAACAACGCGCTGTGCTTCCCCTACATCTTCCGCGGCGCGCTCGACGTCGGCGCGACGGTGATCAACGAGGACATGAAGCTGGCCTGCGTGCGCGCGATCGCGGCGCTGGCGCGGATGGAGTCGTCCGACCTCGGTAGCGCTTATGGCGGGGACGTGCCCACGTTCGGCCCCGAATACCTGATCCCGCGCCCGTTCGACCCGCGCCTGCTGGTGATGCTGGCCCCGGCCGTGGCCAAGGCGGCGATGGAGTCCGGCGTGGCTGCGCGTCCGATCGTCGACATGGACGCCTACGAGGAAAAGCTCAGCCAGTACATCTACCGCACCGGCCTGCTGATGAAGCCGGTGTACGACCGCGCCCGCGCCGACCGCAAGCGCGTGGTCTACGCCGAGGGCGAGGAAGAGACCGTGCTGCGCGCGGTGCAGACGGTGATCGACGAGGAGCTGGCGTTCCCGATCCTGATCGGCCGCCCCGACGTCATCGACACCCGAATCAAGCGCCTTCGCGCATGCGCAGGCCCAGGCGCT
>NZ_JBEXOM010000070.1:0-1302 GCF_040611555.1 Streptomyces sp. NPDC006624
AGTGGTGGGCCGAGCGCAAGCGGGCCCTGACGGTGGAGTCGTCCTCCCGTTGGGCGGGCAGCATCACGAAGGCCTCCCATGATCAGTGGGCGCTGGCCCGGCGTGGTCAGCTCGCGCACATCCAGAGCCTTCAGGCGAGTGTGCGCATGATCGCGCACCGGCTGTCCCTGCCGGTCGGCGAGGCGGGCAGCAGGCGGGCTCCGGGCGGATACCGCAGCAAGCGGGAGTGGCATGCCAAGACGCGCCGCCTGCACGTGCTGACCGACCGGCTCGATGCGGCGCGGGCGGACTGGGAGGCCGGACGCGTGGGCGTGGTGCGCGGCGGGAAGCGGCTTTTGAACGCCCGCCACCATCTGCGGGCGGCCGGTCTCACCGAGGAGCAGTGGCGTGCGCGGTGGCGGGCCGGGCGCCGGTTCCTTGCAGCCGACGGCGAGTCGGGGAAGCGGTTCGGCAATGAGACGATCCGCGTCACCCCCGGCGGCGAGGTCTCGATCAAGCTTCCCGCTCCATTGGCTCATCTGGCGAACGCCCCGAACGGCCGGTATGTGCTCGCCTCGACGGTGGCGTTCGCGCACCGGGGCGAGCGGTGGCGCGATCGGGTCACCGCGAACCGGGCGGTGGCCTACCGCATCCACGAAGACACCATCCGGGGCCGCTGGTATCTGACCGCGTCGTGGACGATCCCCCCGGTCAAGACCGTGCCGCTGGCCACGGCCCGCACGGGCGGGCTGATCGGTGTCGACGCCAACGCCGACCACCTGGCCGCCTGGCGCCTGGACACCCACGGCAACCCCGTCGGCCGGCCCCTCCGCTTCGGCTACGACCTGTCCGGCACCGCACAGCACCGCGACGCCCAACTCCGCCACGCCCTGATCCGCCTGCTCCACTTCGCAAAACGCCACCACCTCGCCCTCGCCATCGAAGACCTCGACTTCACCGCCGAGACCACCCGCGAGAAGCACGGCCGCCGCAAGACGTTCCGCAAGTTGATCTCTGGCATGCCCACCGCCAGGCTGCGGGCCCGGCTGGTGTCGACGGCGGCCGAACTCGGCATTCCCGTCGTCGCCGTCGACCCCGCCTACACCAGCCGCTGGGGCGCCCAGCACTGGCAGAAACCCCTCACCAGCACACACCGCACCACCACTCGCCATGACGCGGCCGCCGTGGCGATCGGCAGGCGCGCCCTCGGGCACCCGATCCGGCGACGGACGGCACCGCCCCCTGCACACCGGAGTGATGAGCAGGGGCATCGGACCGTCCAGGCCGGCCCGGCGGTCCCGGGGCGTGAGGAACCCCGCCCCC
>NZ_JBEXOM010000071.1:0-1288 GCF_040611555.1 Streptomyces sp. NPDC006624
TCGGCGTCGGCATCACGCCCGAAGGCGGGCAGGCGACCTTCGGCACCGGCGTCAACTTCGTCAACCGCTTCGGCATCGGCAGCGCGCGCACCCTGACCCTGGTCAACGGCCGCCGCTTCGTCACCAGCGCGCCGACCACGCTGTTCGGACCGGCCGCGCCGGGCCTGCAGGTCGACCTCAACGCGATTCCGACCGCGCTGGTCGAACGCGTGGAGAACATCGCCATCGGCGGCGCGCCGACCTACGGTTCCGACGCCATCGCCGGCGTGGTCAACGTGATCCTGCGCAAGAACTACGAAGGCGTGGAGGCCGGCGCCAGCTACGGCGTCACCGAACAGGGCGACAACGAGCGCTACAACGCCTGGGCGCTGGTCGGCGCCAACTTCGACGACGGCCGCGGCAACGTCACCTTCTCCTTCACCTACGACGACAGCAAGGGAGTGCTGCAGAAGGAGCGCGACTTCTTCCGTGCCGGCTACTTCAACGCCGCCAACCCGCTGGCCGCGCGCATGGCCGCGCTGTTCCCGGGCCGCACGCCGGGCAACGACGGCCGCTACAACCCGAACATCCCGTTCAACACCGGCAACAACGACGGCATTCCCAACGGCGTGCTGATCAAGGACCGCCGCATCTGGTCGACGCCGTTCGGCGGCCTGATCTCGCCGGTCACCGGTGCGTTCAAGCCGGGCACCGACAACATGGTCGCCAACGGCTTCGGCCCCGGCGGCAACACCGTGCTGGCGTTCGACCGCAGCGGCAACCTGGTGCCGTACAACCAGGGCATCCCGTTCTCGGCCACCGACGCCAGCGGCGGCGACGGCATCAGCCTGGTCGATGCGGGCCAGGTGATCTCCGACCTCAAGCGCATGTCGGTGAACACCACCGCGCGCTGGGCGCTCAACGACCGCGTCGATGTGTTCATGGAAGGCTCGTTCTACTCGGCCGAAAGCACCGAGCTGACCGACCAGTGGGCCTACAACTCGCCGTTGTTCGGCGGCGCCAGCCAGATGCTGCGCTTTCCGACCACCTACGCGCTGCTGACCGATCAGGCCCGCGCCCAGTTGAATGCGCTGGGTGTGACCGCGTTCAATCTCTCGCGCGCCTCGCGCGACCTGATCACCAACAACGGCAGCGGCACCACCGAGCTCGGCCGGATCGTGCTCGGCCTGGAAGGCGATTTCGACATCGGCGAGCGCACGTTCTACTGGGAAGCCTCGGCCAACTACGGCCGCAGCGACTCGCGCGCCTACGGCACCTCGCTGAACCAGCAGAACTTCGTCAACGCGCT
>NZ_JBEXOM010000072.1:0-1282 GCF_040611555.1 Streptomyces sp. NPDC006624
TTTTTTTGTGTGTTTTGTTGTTTGTGTGTGGTTGTTGTGTTGGTGTTTTTTTTGTTGGTGGGTTGTTTTGTTGGGTTGGGGGTGTTTTGGGTGTTTTTGTTTTGTGTTTTGGGTTGGTCGATCAGCCAGGTATTGGCGCCCAGCATGCGGCTCTTGCCGGCGTTGTCCATCACAGTGCTCATGGTTCGGGAACCTCGGGTGTACGTGCGTGCGGTCTTGTTGGAGGAAGCGGCTGCGTCAGGCCGCTGCTTGTCGGAATTCGGGGGTGCGGGCCAGGCGCTCGAGGCTGAAGACGCCCCAGGCGTGGTCGTCCACGCGGTAGGCGCGCTCGACGAAGTTGGCGTAACGGCCCGAGGTCAGCGCCTGCGCCTGGTCCAGGTCGAGCAGGTTGTGCTCGTGGAAGCTGCGTTGGCCGAACAGCTCGTCGATCAGCACCGCGACGTCGCCGCCGGGCTGGCGCACCAGCAAGATGCGCTGGCCTTCGTGCAGCACGGTGCGCTCGCCCTCCAGGAACTGCTTGAGGTCGACGATCGGCAGCAGGCTGCCGCGCACGTTGGCCACCCCGAGCATCCACGGCTGCGCCCCGGGCACCTGGGTGACCTGCGGCAGCGAGAGGATTTCCACCACCGCGGCGACGGTCGAGGCGAGCCGGCGCGCGCCGATGCCGTAGCCGACGCCGCGCCACAGGCCGGGCGCGTCGAGCTGTTCGGGCAGACCGGCCACGTGCGCCAGCGAACGGCGCTCGTAATCGCTCAGCACATCGAACGGCGTCTTCAAAATCATCGTTTCACTTATCCAGCAATTCTTTGATCCGCGCGATCAGATCGTCCTCGCGCGGGGGTTTGACGATGTAGTCGCGCGCGCCCTGGCGCATGCCCCAGGCGCGATCGGTCTCCATGCCCTTGGTGCTGACGATCAGCACCGGGATCTGCTTGGTCTGCTCGTCCCGGCTCAGCGCACGGGTGGCCTGGAAGCCGTTCATGCCCGGCAGCACCACGTCCATCATCACCAGGTCGGGCAGCTCGCGCTTGGCCGCTTCGATTCCGTCCTCGGCACTGCCCGCGGCGAACACCTCGTGACCGTTGCGTTGCAGCAGTTGGGTCAACACCGCGGTATCCGTCGGCGAGTCCTCGATAAGCAGGATGCGTGCCATGGTGTGCCCTACCCCCCGGTCAGGCGTGTACGTGCTTGCGGATCGCGTCGAGGAGCTCCTCGCGCGTGAATGGCTTGGTCAGGTATTGCTCGGAACCGACGATGCGGCCCCGCGCCTTGTCGAACAGCC
>NZ_JBEXOM010000073.1:0-1271 GCF_040611555.1 Streptomyces sp. NPDC006624
GAAGCGGGTGCGCAGCGCCTGATGGCGCTCGACCACGCGGCGCAGCGCCCGCGCCAGCGCCGCCTCGTCGAGCGCGCCGCTGAGCTTGACCGCCAGCGGCACGTTGTAGATCGCCTTGGCATCGGACAGCTTCTGGCTCAGCCACAGCCGACGCTGGCTCGAGGTCACCGCCTCGGCGCCGTGGGCCTTGGGAATGCCGGCAGATGCGGCCGCGGCGGCTTGCAACAGCGCGATCAGATCGTCGCGATGGGCCTTGATCTGCGCGCCGAGGTCGTCGCTGATCGCGCCCGGCGCGGCCTTGGTCTTGAGCTTGCCCTGGTCCAGGTAAAGCTCGATGTTCCTGGAGCCGAGCAAGGCCAGCAGCTGTTTCGCGGTTTCCATGACTACCACTCCATTTCTTCGTAAACGGCGCCGCCGTTCGCGCCGTCGGGCTGCGCGGCGGAAGCCGAAACCCGCTTGACGTCGATGTGCAGCGCCAGCCCGGCCAGGCTCTGCTGTTCGAAGATGTCCTTGAGCTGCACGGCATCCGCCCAGCGCTGGTTGATCGCCAGGACCATGCGCGTAGCCAGCAGCGAGTGGCCGCCGAGACGGAAGAAGTTGTCTTCGGCGCCGACCGGTTCGCTGCGTTCCAGCAGTTCCTGCCACAACGTCGCCAGTACGCGCTCGGTTTCGGTCTCGGGCGCGCGGTAGGCCGCGGCGACTGCGCCGCCCAGCGACGGCAGCGCTGCGCGGTCGACCTTGCCGTTCGCGGTCAGCGGCAGGCTCGCCAGCACGGCGATCGCGCTCGGGCGCAAGAACTCGGCCAGGCTCTGGCGCAGCGCTTGTTGCAGTTCGTCGACCAGCGCGGCGTGGGCGGTTTCTGCCTCGCTGCTGGCGACGAATGCGACCAGTCGCCGGTCGTTGCCCTCGCCCTGGATCGCCGCCGCTGCGTCGCTGACCCGCGCATCGCGCTTGAGCTGGGATTCGATCTCGCCCAGCTCGATACGGTAGCCGCGCAGCTTGACCTGTTCGTCGCGTCGGCCCAGGTATTCCAGCTCGCCGTCGTGGCCGCAGCGCACCAGGTCGCCGCTGTGGTACAGGCGCTCGATCACACCCTCGCCGAAGCGATGTTCGCGGAAGCGGCTTGCGGTAAGCGCGTCGAGGTTCTGGTAGCCGCGGGTCACGCCGTCGCCGCCGATGCACAGCTCGCCAACCGCGCCGGCGGGCACGGGTACGTCCAGTTCGTTGAGCACGTACAGGCGGGTGATCTGGATCGGGCGGCCGATGGCGAC
>NZ_JBEXOM010000074.1:0-1262 GCF_040611555.1 Streptomyces sp. NPDC006624
CTTTTATTATGCTGCTGCCTTGCTGCTCTTAGCTCTGAACCAAACCCGTTCCAGGAATATACGATTGATGAAATTGTTCCAATTCGTATAGCCGTACGCAGTGTTCTTAATCTTCTTGATGATGCCGTTAATACCCTCAAGGGTTCTGTTGCAAAGTTTTCCAAAAAATCTATTTTAGTGTAAAATTGAGAAAAAAGACAGAGAGGACGGAGTAATGAATCATTTTAAAGGCAAACAATTCAAAAAAGACGTCATTATTGTCGCTGTTGGTTACTACCTGCGTTACAATCTAAGCTATCGTGAAGTTCAGGAATTGTTATATGATCGTGGAATAAATGTTTGTCATACTACGATTTATCGTTGGGTGAAAGAGTACAGCAAAGTCCTCTATTATCTTTGGAAGAAGAAAAATAGACAATCCTTCTATTCATGGAAAATGGACGAAACCTATATCAAAATTAAGGGACGTTGGCATTATCTTTATCGTGCAATTGATACGGACGGCTTAACCTTAGATATCTGGTTACGAAAGAAACGGGATACGCAAGCAGCCTATGCTTTCTTAAAACGACTCCATAAACAGTTTGGTGAGCCGAAAGCAATTGTGACCGATAAAGCACCTTCTCTTGGCTCCGCCTTTAGAAAGTTACAGAGTGTGGGTTTATATCCTAAGACAGAGCACCGAACTGTGAAGTATCTTAACAATTTAATAGAACAAGACCATCGACCTATTAAACGACGAAATAAATTTTATCAAAGTCTCCGTACAGCCTCTTCCACGATTAAGGGCATGGAGACCATTCGAGGAATATATAAAAAGAACCGAAGAAATGGAACGCTCTTCGGCTTTTCGGTGTCTACTGAAATCAAGGTATTAATGGGAATAACAGCCTAAATCATAGATACCGTAAGGGATTTTATTCTTTATTTAAAACTTTGATTTCAGTAGACACCGAAAAGCCGAAGAGAGTGCCTTCTTTTCGGGTTTTCTTATATAATCCTCGAATGGCTTCCATGCCTTTAATCGTGGGTGAGGCAGTGCGTAAACTTCGATAGAATTTATTGCGTCTCTTTACTGGACGATGGTCTTGTTCAATCAAATTATTCAGGTATTTAATGGTACGATGTTCTGTCCCTTGATAAAAGCCGTATTCTTTTAGTTTCTTAAAGGCACTTGTAATAGAGGGGGCTTTATCTGTGACTACAACCTTCGGTTCATCAAACTGCTTCACTAACCGCTTAAGAAAAGCATAGGCTGCTTG
>NZ_JBEXOM010000075.1:0-1247 GCF_040611555.1 Streptomyces sp. NPDC006624
CCACGACCCCGACCCGGACGTGCAAGGCAGCTTCACCCTGCGTGAGGCCTACGTCGAGACCATCGTCCCGATCATCAGCGGCAAGACCGGCGCGCAGAGCCTGAACTTCGAAGCCGGCTACCGCCACAGCCAGTTCAAGTCGGGCCAGACCGACGTCAGCTACGGCAGCTACAAGTACGGCCTGGAGTGGGCGCCGATCGAATCGCTGCGCTTCCGCGGCATGTTCCAGCGCGCGACCCGCGCCCCGAACGTCAACGAGCTGTTCCAGCCGGTCATCACCGGCCTGGACAACACCGCGGTCGACCCCTGCCAGGCGTCCGAGCTGGCCAAGCACGGCGGCATCAACGGTGCGGTCGGCCAGCTGTGCGTCGCCACCGGCGTGCCGCAGGCGATCTTGAACCAGTTCGGCGGCGTGGATGAGCCGAGCGCCGGCCAAGCCAACGCCTTCTTCGGCGGCAATCCGGTCCTGGGCCCGGAAAAAGCCGACACCCAGACCCTCGGCCTGGTGTGGCAGCCGGTCGACGACCTGTCGATCACCCTGGACTACTGGAAGATCGACATCAAGGACGCGATCACCCGTCCGGTGCTCGGCGATGCGCTGTTCGGTTGCTACGACCAGCAGCTCAACCCGACCCTCAGCCTCAACAACCCGATGTGCCAGCTGATGATCGGCGCGCGCGAATCCCAGGACGGCTCGCTCAACGGCGAAGCGCGCGGCCCGTTCCTGAAGCTCTCGAACAAGGGCCGCATCACCACCAGCGGCTGGGATCTGGGCGTTCGCTACGGCATCCCGCTGGCCAACGAGTGGGGCCGCCTGGACTTCTCGCTGGACCTGACCAAGACCGACAAGTACGACTACCAGGGCGACCCGGCCGTGGCCAAGCACGACTGCGTCGGCGTCTACGGCGTCTCGTGCAACGTCATCGCCGGCATCGTGTACGACTACAAGTCGAACTTCCGCGCGGTGTGGTCGATCAAGGACTTCGAGCTGGGCATGAACTGGCGTCACCTGAGCGCAGTCGACGTCGAGCCGGGTCCGGTCACCTGGTTCAAGCCGTACACCTCGATCGACTCGTACGACTACTTCGACCTGACCATGGCCTACGAGCTGCCGTGGAACGCGCGCATCAACTTCACCGTCAACAACATCGCCGACAAGAAGCCGCCGGTCGTGGGCAGCAACATCGGCAGCACCGGCTTCAACAGCGGCAACACCTTCCCGCAGTTCTACGACACCCTGGGCCGTT
>NZ_JBEXOM010000076.1:0-1230 GCF_040611555.1 Streptomyces sp. NPDC006624
GCAGGCGGCCTACGAGGCCTTCCGCGAGATTCCGGTGCAGGTGCGCATCGGCGCGCTCGACATCGGCAAACCGCTGCTGCTGTGGATCAACGACGGGCTGATGGCGATCTTCTTCCTGGTCGTGGCCCTGGAGATCAAGCGCGAAGCGCTGAGCGGGCAATTGGCCGAGCGCTCGCAACTGGTGCTGCCGGTGGTGTGCGCGATCGCCGGCGTGGCGGTGCCGGCGCTGCTGTTCTATGCCTTCAACCGCGACGATCCCGCGGCGATGCGCGGCTGGGCGGTGCCGACCGCGACCGACATCGCCTTCGCCCTGGGCGTGCTGGCGTTGCTGGGCTCGCGCGTGCCGGCGGCGATGAAGCTGCTGTTGTCGACCATCGCCGTCATCGACGACCTGATCGCGATCCTGATCATCGCGTTCTTCTATTCGCACGGCCTGTCGGTGACCGCGCTGATCTGGGCGGCGGTGGCGCTGGCGGCGATGTGGCTGCTCAACCGGCGCGGGGTGAAGTCGCTGGGGCCGTACCTGGCGCTGGGCGTGGTGCTGTGGGTGTGCGTGCTCAAGTCCGGCGTGCACGCGACCCTGGCCGGCGTCGCCACCGGCCTGATGATTCCGCACGTCGACAAGCGCAACAACATCGACGACGACAAAGAACACTCGCCGCTGGAAACCCTCGAGCACGCGCTGCACCCGTGGGTGGCCTACGCGATCCTGCCGCTGTTCGCCTTCGTCAACGCCGGCCTGTCGCTGAGCGGGATCGAGATGAAGGACATGCTGGCGGCGCTGCCGATGGGCGTGGTGATCGGCCTGGTGGTCGGCAAGCCGGTCGGCATCGTCGGCGCGGCGCTGGCGATGCGCGCGCTGGGCTGGGCCCGGTTCCCGGCCGGCATGGACCTGCGGGCGATGGTCGGCCTGGGCCTGATGTGCGGCATCGGCTTCACCATGAGCCTGTTCATCGCCTCGTTGGCCTACCAGGATCCGCTCTTGTTCGACGAAGCCGTTCTCGGCATTCTCGGCGCCTCGCTGCTGTCGGCAGTGATCGGTTACTTCTGGCTGCGCGCGGTGTTGCCCGCGCGCGGCGGCGCCCAGGGTTAAGACGAACGGATGAAGCACGCATTGGTGTTCGGCGGCAGCGGCCAGATCGGCTTGCCGCTGCTGCAGCGGTTGTATCAGAACGGTTGGCGGGTCACCGCGATTTCGCGCGGCGAGCAGACCGACCGGCCCGGCCTGCA
>NZ_JBEXOM010000077.1:0-1225 GCF_040611555.1 Streptomyces sp. NPDC006624
GCGACCGCTTCCCGGTTCAACTCCATCGCGCGTTCCGGCGACGCGGTCTGCTGTTCGTAGACGCCGCGGTCGTTGGCGCCGGTCACGCCGGTCTTCACCTGGCGCTGCCATTGCTCGGTTTCCGGGTTGCGTCGCCAGTTCTGATTGTCCAGGCCCCAGCGGTCGTCCGGGCTGGCCGGAATGTCGAACGGATCCTGCGGCTTCGGCGCCTTGCCCAAAGCCAGTTCCACCGCGGTGACGCTGGCGCGGGCGCCCAGCTCGCGCGCCTTCTCGTAACCCGCGCCCAACGGGCCCTCGATCGGGTTGTCGCGTCCATCGGCGGTCTTGTCGATCAAACCGTCGTGGACCCAGTTGTTGCCGTTGAACGCCCAGGCCACGCCGCGATTGTCGGTCTGGTGAGTGATGTCGCGGTTTTCCTTCAGGTCGACGGCTTTGTCGAAGGCCTTGCTCATCAGCATCGCGTCGGCCATCACCACGGCGACCGGCACATAGCCCGAGGTGCCGACCAACGACGCGGCGCTGGCGCCGCCCACCCAGCCGCCGACGTTGCGGGCCGCGGCGTGCGTGGCTTCCGAACGCGCGGCGGTGGGATTGTCCTGTTCCAACAAATCCGCGGCGCGCTGCGCGCTCACGGCGAGATCGGCGCCGGTGGTCAGCAAGCCGCCGGAGCGGATGAGCGTGTTTCTGGGTATCTCGCCGATCAGCAATTGCATCGAGGCGGCCCCGCGCTGCCCGGGTGGGGCGCGCAAGGAGGCTTCGCCTTCGGCGAGTTCGGGGAGGCCGGATAGTGCGGGGTCGAATGCGCGCAGGCGGGGGCTGTCTTGGAAAACCTGATTGGCCAAGTAGCTTTTTACGTGCTGCTGGTACTCGACGTCGGTGATCAACCCGTCGCGGAAGGTTTGATCCAGTAGTTCGGCGGTGGTTCTCGTCTGCAAGTCCGGTAGGTCGCGCTCCAACTGGCGTCGGATCTGCGGAGAAGCGAAGTGTCGGTCGTCGGACCAGATGACGGTGCTGCGGCCTTCGGCTTGTTCGCGGGAGGCGATTTCGAGGAGGGAGCGTTCGCCTGCGTTCTTGGCGAGTCTGGCGCGCTCGGAGGGACCAGACGCGGCCGCCAATTGCTGCTGTGTCTCGGGAGCTTTAAGGCTTGGAATACCTCGGTCGGCAAGGTACTGCTTGAGTTCAACTTTGAGGGGGCCGTCGTTGATTTCGGCTACAACCGTTTCGG
>NZ_JBEXOM010000078.1:0-1215 GCF_040611555.1 Streptomyces sp. NPDC006624
CACAGCGCGATCAACAACGCCAACCCGCCCATGTGCGACAGCGGCGGGAACTTGCGCGTGTTGGTCACCCACTTGAACAAGCCGCAGCCCAGCAGGTACAGCGCCGGGCCGCCGACGATGGCGGCGATGCCGCCGGCGTCGGCGTGGGCCGGGTGCACCAGCACCAGTTCGTCGGCGACGGCGCAGACGATGATGCCGCCGACGATGGGCAGGTGCAGGTAGGTGTAGGCCAGCCGCGCCTGCCGCGCGGCGTCGCCGCCGTGGACGATGCGGTGCTCGCCGCGCGCCGCGCCGCTGTCGAAGTAGATCCACCACATCGCCACGCTGCCGAGGAAGGCGACCACGAACGCGGCCAGCGTGGTCGGGTTCCAGTCGAGCTTGGCGTAGGTGGCGCCGGTGATCAGGATCGATTCGCCCAGCGCGATGATGACGAACAGGCCGCAGCGCTCAGACAGGTGGCCGCCTTCGATGTCCCAGTCGGTGAGCGAGGAGCGGCCCAGGCCGGGCACGCGGAAGAACGCGATCGGGCCGAGGTACTCGATCGCGACCGCGGCCAGCCACCACCACAGCCGCGCTTCGGGTTCGGCCAGGCCGCCGAGCAGCCAGAACACCGCCGACACGCTCAGCCAGATGGCGATGCGCACGAAATTGCGGAAATTGCCGGGGCTGTGGCCGCCGCGCAGCGCCCACAGCATGAACAAGGTGCGGCCGACCTGCATCGCGGCGAAGGTCGCGCCGTAGGCCAGGCCGCGTTCGGCGAAGGCGTGCGGCAGCGAGGACGACAGCAGCAGGCCGCCGAGCATCAGCGCGAAGATCATCAGCCGTACCGGCACCTTCTCCGGGTCGAGCCAGTTGGTGACCCAGGAGGTGTAGATCCACAGCCACCCCACGCCCAGCAACAGCAGGCCGGTGCGCAGCGCTCCGGCGAGGTCGAGGTGTTCGAGCAGGGTGTGCGAGAGCTGGGTGACGGCGAACACGAACACCAGGTCGAAGAACAGTTCGGCGAAGCCGACCTTGGCGTGGCCTTCGCGGGTGCGCAGCAGGCTGGGGCGGGTGGGGGTCATGGCGGCAAGGGAAGTGGCGGGCGCCCGATCAGACTAGCGCGGTCGTTCGCGTAGGCGGTGTGGAGACGCCGGCGGTTGTGGGAGGGCTTTCAGGCCCGACGCCGGCGGCGATCGGTGCTAACGGTGTCGAGCCTGAAGGCCCTCCCACAAC
>NZ_JBEXOM010000079.1:0-1212 GCF_040611555.1 Streptomyces sp. NPDC006624
TAAAGTTAAAGGGTCAGTTGCATTAAGCACAATATGATTATGGAGGTGTGGCTTATCGGTATGAGTAGCAATAATAAATTCCGCAGAATTTCCGAGATATTCTTTCATGGTTTTTAAACCAATTTCATGAACTTGTTCAGGGGTTAAATGATCATCAGGAGAAAAAGATTGGACAAAATGATAACCGAACCTTTCATTTTTTTGTGGCTTGTTTTTTAAAGCGATAGCCATTGTTCGTGTCGCTAACATTTCATCACAGGTTGAATGAATATCTAAAATATTTTGACCGGAAACATATTCAAAGTCATTTGTTTTTTCGGAGTTCATCACATAATCAATGAGTTGTTTTAAATCTTTTGCGGAATGAACCGTTCCGTTCGATTGTTTTGGCATTTTAATGACTGTCATTTTTACTCCCCCTCCGAAATATAATGAACCACTTTTTGAATTTTATCTTCCAAATTTTCTAATTGATTTTGATAATCAGACATCAATTCTTTTGTCTGATTATTTTTATTTTCGTTTAAATGTTTAGCAATTTGATTGATATTATTTCCGATACGTTTTAGTTCAGATTTTGTCGCAGAAATTTCAGAAATAATATTTTTATATTCTGAAAAATCAATAGAAAAAATCTCTTTATTGCAACAGGCTCGTCTAGCAAAAATAGAAAAATTAGTGATGCCAGTTTCTTTCATTATCAATTTAATTCTTTCCGCTTCTTGTTCATTTACAAAGAATTTTTTTTGAATGCTTCTCTCACGATTTTCAATTATTTTCATCTTGTCAACCTCACAAATAACTGTCAACTCTAAAAGCTCAAAATAGGGGGTTAGTGTCTTTAGTGAACTTCGCACTTGGGTACCCAAGTACAGTAAAAAGTATTCATCTTTCACTCACAAAATCTAAAATTTCCAATTTTATTTTTGTTCGTTTCAGACGAATATTTTTATTTTTGGTGGTGTCCCCCAATCCCCCTTTTTTTTAAAATTAATTATCATGATTTATATTTTTTGGAAAATTAATTTCAAATTCTTTTAAGACATCTTCGTATCAATCTTTGACTTCGCAACAGAACCCTTTTTACCGTAAGTGTATATCCACTTACTAAGCTCGCTATAATACTTTATAACGTTTTTATTTACATGAGCAAAGCGAGTTTTTCCAACACGTTTAATCTAAAATATTGGCATTTTATACCATGATTTTCAT
>NZ_JBEXOM010000080.1:0-1196 GCF_040611555.1 Streptomyces sp. NPDC006624
CGGCGTCTCCACATCAATCTTGTACTGCTTGATAGCCCGAGCCACATCCTTCCCGGTCATCTTCCCTTCCGCCGCCAGCGCCGCAATGGCCGCATGGGCGATGTAGTACCGATCGACCTCGAAGTGACGACGCAGGTTCGCGCGCGTATCCGACCGCCCGAACCCATCGGTGCCGAGCACGGTGTAGCGCATCGGCACGTAAGCGCGCACCTGTTCCGGATACACGCGGATGTAGTCGGTCGCGGCGATCGCCGGGCCCTGACGCCCTTCCAGCAGTTCGGTGATGTACGGCTTGCGCTGCGTCTTCGCTTCCGGGTTGAAGCGGTTGAAGCGTTCGCAGTCGGTCGCATCGCGGGCGAGTTCGTTGAAGCTGGGGCAGGACCAGATGTCGGCGGTGACGCCGAAGTCCTTGTCCAGCAGTTCGGCCGCGGCGATGGCTTCGCGCAGGATGGTGCCGCTGCCCATCAGTTGCACGCGCAGTTCGCCCTTCTTGGGCTTGCCGGCGTCCTTGAGCAGGTACATGCCCTTGATGATGCCTTCGGCGGCGCCTTCGGGCATGTCGGGGTGCGGGTAGTTTTCGTTCATCAGGGTGAGGTACCAGTACTCATCCTGCTGTTCGGTCAGCATGCGCTGCATGCCGTGCTGGAACAGGGTCACCACTTCGTAGCTGAAGGTGGGGTCGTAGCTGCGGCAGTTCGGGATCAGGCCGGCCTGGACCATGCTGTGGCCGTCTTCGTGCTGCAGGCCTTCGCCGTTGAGGGTGGTGCGGCCGGCGGTGGCGCCAAGCAGGAAGCCGCGCGCGCGCATGTCGGCGGCCTGCCAGGCGCTGTCGCCGATGCGCTGGAAGCCGAACATCGAGTAATAGATGTACAGCGGCAGCATCTGCAGGTCGTTGGTGCTGTAGCTGGTGGCGGCCGCCAGCCACGACGCGAACGCGCCGGCTTCGGTGATGCCTTCTTCCAGCACCTGGCCGGTGACGTCTTCGCGGTAGTACATGAGCTGGTCGCGGTCGACCGGCTTGTACTTCTGTCCGTGCGGGGCGTAGATGCCGAGCTGGCGGAACAGGCCTTCCATGCCGAAGGTGCGGGCTTCGTCCGCGACGATGGGAACCAGGCGCGGGCCGACCTGCTTGTCGCGCAGCGCGATGTTGAGCGCCTGCACGAACGACATGGTGGTGCTGATCTCGCGCTCGCCGG
>NZ_JBEXOM010000081.1:0-1188 GCF_040611555.1 Streptomyces sp. NPDC006624
CTTATAAGGACGTCGTCAACAAGGTGGCCGGCCGTGATCTTGAATTTCAACGTCAGCGCGTCTACGTCTTCCTCGAAATCAAGGAAAAGTGACTCAGCCCGAGCGCCGATCATGTAGAAGTCGCTTGTACGGACTCTAGCCTCGACGTCTCCTTCTTCACGAAGCCAATAGGCCTCTTGGCTGGAAATGGGTGGGTACACTAGCTCGACAGCCGTGAAGTTTGTCTTATCCATGAGTCCAATCTCCGAAGATGACGACCGTAGGCGAATCGTCGCACTAGTTTGAGCCGAACTTGCAGCCGTCCGCTACCGGGGGGCAGTGTCATGCTCCTTCCCATGTCAGGTGGCAGCGCTGCTGAGGCCACGCATGGCCAGACGATCTTGTGCGCAGGGCGTCTCGCTAGGAACTTCGTGCCCACAGTGTCACCTCTCAACTGATATTCCGCCTAGCTTTCGATAGGATACGAAAAGAGTGAGCAGCACTTGTACCGTGCTTTCGGTGGTCATTCGCGACTAAGTTACTTGTGGCATCGTAGTAGCACGGCAATAAGCAGTTTGGGCAAGCGGCAACAAGTTCGAATTCGAGGAAAGGACATCTGGCGCATCAGTCAAGGTAGACCGGGAGTAACAAGCAGCCAGCAATGTCTGCTTCTGGCCGGAAGCGGCCAGACGAAATAGAGATGCGTGTTCGGCGGAAAATTCGGACTTGTCTGATTGACACCCGTTAGCGGCCTCTACACAGTCCCAACCACGGAGCCTCTAAACTCCGCACACAGCGGCACCCACCTCCGTAACTAGGTGGGTTTTTCATGTCCGAAGCTTGGACATGGCGACGCGTTTTCCTGCGTCGGGAGGGCGGCTAATAAAACACCCGCAAGGGGAATACGCCCGCCGGCTGTGTGCGGTTAGAGCCTCCCGACACCCCGCCGGCCGCATGCCGCGCCGCGCGGGTTTTCCGCTCAAGGACAGGAGTGCCGCGTATGCCTCGTAAATCCGACCCCGCGCCCCCGCACGAAGGGGTGGTGATGCCCATTGACGCGTTCGAAGCGCTTTCCGCTTTTCAGCAGGAGTTGCACGGGATCGTGCGGACCTTGCAGCCGGAGGTGTTGGTCGAAATCGGTTATCCCGCCGAACAGAACCACGGGTTGCTGCGGGAGGTGTTCCAAGCGCTGGCGCGACGGCTGGATCC
>NZ_JBEXOM010000082.1:0-1186 GCF_040611555.1 Streptomyces sp. NPDC006624
CTTGCCTTCGCCCTCCAGCCAGCCCGGGTCCAGCAATAGGGTCAGCTTGTTGGTCTGCGCGCCGATCGGCTCTTGCTTGCTGCCGCGCTTGGCCGGCTTGGCCAACTGCGCGCCCATCAGGTCGCCGCCCATGAACTTCTGCACGTCGTTGAGATCGAGCTGGGCGCCGATCTTGCCGTCGACGAACAGCACGTCCATGTTCCACAACGTCACCAGTCCGCCCCACAGGCTGCGCAGCGAGGCGAACACGCCTTCCTCGTACCAGCGCGTGCCCTTGAGCATTTCCGGCTCGTACTTGTCGCGCTTGGCCGCCGGGTTCCACAGCCGGAACTCGTCGATCAGCGTCGCCAGCTGCGGCTGCTTGCCGATCACATCGAACGTCTGCGAGCGCTCGAACGCATAGCGGTGCTCGGACATCGCCATCGCCATGCGCAACGTGCCGCGCAGGGCGACTTCGTTGGCCTTGGTCCAGAATTCGGGGTCGTTGAGCTGGGCCAGCACGCCGGCGCGGTCGGTGCCTTCGCGGTCGCCGACGTAGGCGTTGATGTCGCGCGCCTGGCGCATCGCCGGGCCCATCTCGGACTGGATCCGCGCCCAGGTGTCGGGGTTGTCGCGGATGAAGGCCTGGCGTTCGTCGTCGGGCAGGGCCTTGACGCACTGGAACGCCAAGTAGGCCTCCCAGTCCTTGACCATCCAGTCGCTGAAAAGGCCGCGGCTGACCAGCTCGCGCGCCTGCTCGCGCACCCGCAGCGGGTCGCGGGCGAGGATGATCTTCAAGGTCGCGACGCGGTTGCTCTGGTCGAACAGGAACGATTCGGGCAGCTCGCCGAACAGTTCGTCGATGTAGCCCAGGCTGTCGAGTTCGCGCAAGTACGCCTGCAGCAGGATTTCGTCGCCCGCGCTATCGTGCCCCGACTCGAGCCAGCCGGCGCCGAGCTTGACCAGATCGCCGTACAGCTCGATCGCCTCGGCGTCGCGGTAGATGCCGCGGCGCCGGTCCTTGAACTTGGCCACCAGCGCCTGCAATTGCTTGCGTGCGTCGCCTTGGTCCAGGCGCTGGCGCTGCGCGCCGGAGGCGTCGTAGTAGTAGGTGTCGGTATCGCTGCGCCAGCCGCCGGGCTCGCTGGCGCCTTGCGCGCCGAGCTTGAGCATGCGCTCGTACTCGTCCTTGTCGGCGGCCTTGCGC
>NZ_JBEXOM010000083.1:0-1170 GCF_040611555.1 Streptomyces sp. NPDC006624
GTCGGTGACGTAGGCGCCGATCTCCAGGGGGGACAGGGCCGGCATGCCCGTGTCGAGCCCGGCCTCGATCTCGTCGAACTCACCGACCTGGGTCCAGCCCAGACCCCGCAACTCCTCCGGCATGTCCGACGCCGAGAACCGCCCCAGATAGTTGAACCCGATCTGCGGCTGCGCCGCCCGGGCCAACTCCCCACCAGCCACAGGATGCAAATACCGCAACAGCCCAAAACCCACACCCCGGTCCGGAACCGCCAGCAACTGCTCCTTGACCGCCTTCACCACACGACCCGCAGCCCCACCACCCGCGAACGCCTCGTCCACATCCACACCCGACACATCCAGCCGCACCGGGAACATACTCGTGAACCAGCCCACCGTCCGCGACAGATCAGCCCCCGGCACCACCACCTCCTCACGACCATGGCCCTCCAGCCTCACCAGCACCCGCTCCCGGCCACGCCACCGCGCCACCGACAACCCCAACGCCGCCAGCAGACCATCGTTCACCCCACCCCCGAACACCGCCGGAACCGACGTCAGCAACGCCCGCGTCACCCCAGCCGGCACCACCACCCGCACCGTGCGCACCGTCGCCATCGTGTCCACCACCGGATCCAGCCCACGACGCCCCAGCACAGGCTCCGACTCCCCCAGCACCCCCCTCCAATACCCAAGCTCCGAACCCCTGCGCCCCGCCTCCTCCACCAGCGCATGCGCCCAGCGCCGCACCGACGTCCCCACCCCCGCCAGACCAGCCGCACGCCCCTCACGCACCCGCGCATACGCCTGCGCCAGATCCGGCAGCAAAATCCGCCACGACACCCCGTCCACCACGAAGTGATGCAGCACGATCAACAACCGGCCCGCCGTCCCACCCCCCGCGTCGAACCACACGAACCGCGCCATCACCCCACCAGCCGGATCCAGCCCACCCAACGCGGCATCCAGCTCACGCGCCGCCACAGCACGCCACCCCGGCGACCGCCACCGCCCGTCACACGACACCCGCCGCACCAGACCCGCCACCGGCACACTCCCAGGAGCACTCACCTCCAACTCCCAGCCACAACCCCCCTCACCGCGCACCAAACGCGACCGCAGCACATCATGACGATCCAGCACCGCCGCCAACGTCCCAAGCAACTCCGCCTCACCGATGCCAACCGGCAG
>NZ_JBEXOM010000084.1:0-1170 GCF_040611555.1 Streptomyces sp. NPDC006624
GCGCGCTGGCGCTGGCCGCCTGCGGCAAGGACGAGCCGGCGCCGTCCGGCGCCGCGGTGACCCTGGGCAGCCAGAACGTCATGCCCAAGCCGGCGCCGGCCGCGGTCAGCGAGGAAGACATCCTCAAGGGCACCTACTGGCCGCCGGCCAAGCTCGACGGCGGCGTCGCCCGGATCAGCTGCGAATACGACTACCCGCGCTTCGGCGACGGCGACAAGCTCGAGTCGCTGGATTTCTTCAGCCTGGTCGACGCGATGTCGCCGTGCCAGGCGCGCGGGGTGGTGCGGGTGCGCTACCAGGGCAAGATCGGCGCCGGCTTCACCGCGCTGGCGCAGCGGGTGGCGGCGATGGCCGCGCGCATGGAGATCTCGACCCGCATCCTCGACATCGATTCCAGCGGCGGCCACGTCGAAGAGGCGCTGCGCGCCGGCGACTCCATCGCCGAATCGGGCTGGGCGATCTGGGTGCGCGAGGAGTCGGTCTGCCACAGCGCCTGCGTGCTGGTGCTGGCCGCCGGCGACACCCGCTCGATCGAGGGCAAGGTCGGCATCCACCGGCTGATGCGCGACCGCTCCACCGCGACCTCGCGCGCCGAACTCAGCCGCGAGCTGCGCGCGATCAACCAGCAGGTGCGCGATTACCTGGAGCGCAACGGCGTGGCCACCGCGGTCTCGGACCTGATGATGACCGTGGCCAACCGCGACCTGCGCATCCTGACCCCGGACGAGCTCAAGCAATACGGCCTGGACGGCACCAACGCCGCCCAGGACGACCTCGACCGGATCCGCCTGGCGCGCAAGTGCGGCGACGATTTCGTGCGCCGCCGCGAATCCTTCCGCCGCGCCTTCGACGCGCAGTGCATGGGCACCGGCAAGAGCTTCGAATCCATGCCCGAATGCGCCGAGCAACTGCAGTCCAAGTTCGGCTTCCCCGACAAGGCCTGCCCGGGCGACAGCCCGGCCGACCTGTACGCGCGCGACCTGCCGCCGCCGTTGCTGGACGAGGTCGCCGCGGCCGAGGGTGGCGAGGGCAAGGCGGCGGACGCTAAGAGCGCGGATGCCAAGAGCGCCGACGGCAAGCCGGCCAAGTCCGACAAGGCGGAGAAGTCGGCGAAGTAAGTTTGCGGCGGGCGAGGGGCGTCGTAGTTGGATTGGCGCGGTCGCGGCTCGC
>NZ_JBEXOM010000085.1:0-1170 GCF_040611555.1 Streptomyces sp. NPDC006624
GCGTGGGCTATATCACCCAGGCGCTCGGCGGCAGCTACACCGTCTTCGTTGAAGGCAACCTGTTCCGCATCCACGGCCGCGACGCCGACGCCATCGGCAAGGAGCCGCCGGAGCCGCTGGAGCTGCACGAGGGCGCCTACGACGAGGCGGTCGAGCGGCTGGTGTGGCAACAGCTGCGCACCTGCTTCGACCCGGAGATCCCGATCAACGTGGTCGAGCTGGGCCTGGTGTACGAAGCCACGGTCAAGCACCGCGACGACGGCCAGCGCATGGTCGAGGTGCGCATGACCCTGACCGCGCCGGCCTGCGGCATGGGCGACATCCTCGTCGACGACGTGCGCAGCAAGCTGGAAATGATCCCGACCGTGGCCGAGGCCGACGTCGAGCTGGTGTTCGACCCGCCGTGGAACCGCAACATGATGTCCGAGGCGGCGCGGCTCGAGACCGGGATGCTGTAAGCGGCGACTGTCGCCGGCTGCGGCCGGCGATTGGCGGTCGTCGGTATGTAGGGCAACCAGACGGCGGTGGCGAACTTCGCCTCATCGGCCAACGGCCTGACGGTGAGCTTCACCGACAGCTCGAGCGACAGCGACGGCTCCATCGCCTCGCGCAGCTCGGATTTCGGCGACGGCACCAGCTCCACTGCGGCCAACCCGAGCAAGACCTACAGCGCGGCCGGGACGTACACGGTCAAGCTGACCGTCGTCGACAACACCGGCGCCAGCCACACCCCGACCGCGACCGTGGCCGTCGGCAGCGCCTCCGGCGTGCGATGCGCGTCACGAAAAACCCCGGCCTCGGCCGGGGTTTTTCTTTGCCTGCGGGTCGGCTCACACCCGAGCTGTGAAACGCGCCCGGCGGGACGCAGCGAGGCCGCGCTTCCACCCGCCGCGCCGCGACCGAAATCCAAATGTGTGATGCGAATCGCGGGTCCGGCGCGCGATGAGGGTTCTATCCATCTTGTTGGTGCTTCTGTTGCATACGTAGCGTGTTAAGGCGGGCCGGGACAACACCGAGTCCGTACACAAACAGCGTGGGCGCTGGCGTAAGCCGACACGGACGTGGCCGCCCGAACACCGCGCGTTGAACGCCGCATCGCGGCACTTCGTTTTGGGGGTTCCACCATGTCCTATCGCTCCAACGGCGCGCTGCTCCAGCACGCGCTCGCCG
>NZ_JBEXOM010000086.1:0-1169 GCF_040611555.1 Streptomyces sp. NPDC006624
GCCGTCGGCGGCGTTTCGCTGAAGCAGGAGAAGCGAGCGCTAGCTCACGTCTGGCGTTTTTTAGGACGAGTCTTAGAGGCACCGTGACTCGCCGTTTTCCATGAGCGACGGACGTGGGACTGCGCGGTTGCACCGCTCGACGCACGCTCCTGCCCCACCCTCAAGCCGCCACGCGACAGACAAAGCGCCGCAAGAGCACGACCCACGGCTCCGCGACCGCGCACGCATCGCCAGCGCGAGCGACGAACACGCAACGAAAAAGCCCCGGCCGAAGCCGGGGCTTGGGATCGCATCGGCGAATGCCGCTTTACTTAGAAGGTAACGCTCCAGCTATTGATGTAACCGGTGTCCACCGCCGCACGATCGGCCGCGCGCAGCTTCCAGGTGCCGTTGAGCGCTTCGCTCGACAGGTTCACCGTGTAGGTCTTCTTGATGTTGTCGGTGCCCGAGCCGGTGCGGTTGTGCAGGTTGTAGACCGAGCCGTCCGGCGCGATTAGGTCGACGATGAGGTCGCCCTGATAGGTGTGGACGATGTCGACCGCGACCTGCGCATTGCTCGGCGCGTTGCCGGTGCGGCCGGTGACGCTGATGGAGCTGGTGACGCCGGTGGCGTTGTTGTCGGGAATGTTGACGTCGGCGCCGTTGGTGTAGGTCTGCGGCCCGCTGCTGGCGCCGACGGTGACGGTCGCGGTCTTGGTGTTGCTGGCGCCGCCGTTGTCGGTGACGGTCAGGGTGACGGTGTAGGTGCCGGCCGCGCTGTAGGTCTTGCTCGGGTTGGTCGCGGTGGACGTGGTGCCGTCGCCGAAGTTCCAGCTGCGCGAGGCGATGGTGCCGTCGCTGTCGCTGGAGGTGTCGGTGAAGCTCACGCTCAAGCCGCTCGCCGCGACGCTGAAGTTCGCCGTCGGCGGCTGGTTCGGCGTGCCGGTACAGCCGCTGCCGGCCGGGTCGGCCACGCACGGCAGCCAGGCCTTGAACGCGGCGTCGTTGCTCTGGCCGATGCCGGCCATGTAGGTCGCATAGCCGCTGTAGTCGCCCGGACGGAACTTGGCCAGGATCGCGTTCACCTGCGCGCGGCGCTGTTCGAACATGAAGCGCACCGCCAGATAGCCCCAGCGATAGACCCGGTTGGTGCCGCTGTCGTAATCGTTGGCGTAAACCGTGCTAAGCGC
>NZ_JBEXOM010000087.1:0-1167 GCF_040611555.1 Streptomyces sp. NPDC006624
ATACCGACCATTGGGCAGGGGCTTCCGGGCATACAGGATTGCAGGCTTGCAAATGGATAGTGCCTCGCCAGACGATATCGACGACGCACACCGTCTTTGCCAACGAGATCCTCAACGCCGGCGGGAAGATCCATGTTGTCGGAAATGGCACATCGCCACTTACTTGGTCTAGCGGTCAGCAAGACTATGATCTGCGGCGCGCGACGGGAACGGGGCGAAACGGCAGCGGGCTCGTTCTCATCGTGACCGACCGTACTTCCAGAAGATCATGGGTGTTGACGGGGGACGCCGGCTACGACCTCATCGCCCAGGGCGCGCCGAACGACATCGCCGCGATGGTCGTGCCTCATCACGGCGCGGACATGGGCGCGAGTAGCCAGCCGTTCCTGCGCTCGTCGAATGGATATGCGCGCCTCTTCTATTCGTTTGGTCCGGGCAATGGTCACGGGCCTAAGACACCGCCGGTCCGTCATCCGGTCGCCGCGGCAGTGACAGCGCATCAGAATCGGAACTGGAAACACGGCAACTGGGCTCCGAACACGGCTGGTCAATCGCTCGCCGGTGGCGACGTGTTGGCGACTGCGACGCATACTTTCACCCATCTCCAAGGCGGTGTCGCCGGATGGAACGGTCCGCCCACATCGCTCGGCCATCTAAACGTTTGTAACCACGCAATGCCGGTGCCCCAGAGCTAGTGCCGAACGGGCCACTAGGCTTGCATCGCTTGCCTGGCGCTCTACACGAGGCATTCTCCCGCGTCGGCATGCATCGGCGGCCGCGCCTGGCTGCTTGAAAGCGCACAGAACCCGACGTCCGCTTCCGGCCAGAAGCGGACATCGGTCAACGCCTGAATTGAGCCGACCCGCGAAGCGGCGTCGGCTCGGAGATCTCGTCGTGACAGCGGGGTTCTATAAGAAGCAGCCTTTTAGAGGCTATTCTTCCCCACCTCTCAATAAAGGCGGAGTCCACCGAAAATGCCTCATCAAGCCGCTTCTGAGTGTCTGTCGCGTCTGATAGGGGAGGATCATTTCGCAGACGATCCGGCAACCATCTATACCGGTGTTCACGACCCGAACGAACGCCTAGCCATGAACACCCGCTTTGACCGCGCGCTAGAAGCCTTGCGCGATGCTGCGCAGAACGGCGCAACACCAAGCGCGTGCCTAG
>NZ_JBEXOM010000088.1:0-1156 GCF_040611555.1 Streptomyces sp. NPDC006624
GCGATCGTCGTCATCGTGATCAAGACCGACATCGTCATCAAGGTGGCTATGCCGTAGAACAACCATTTTTGGAACAAGGCCTTGGTCTGGTCGAACAGCAGGCACAGGATGAAGAATGGACCGGTGCCGATGAACAGAGCCATAGCGATCTTGTTCAACATCATCGCGATCATGGACATGATCACAGGAGCACCGAGCCCGACGCCAAGCATCGACATCGTCTTCTCCTTGGTCTCGTTCGTCATCAGGCTGTCGCCGACGTTGATCGAGTCCATCATCTCCAGGCCGACGGACATGACGCCGAGGATCTTGTCCATGTCTTCGTACGGACCGTCGCCCTCCTGATTGGAGACGGCCCCGCGGACCACGGTGGTCAGTCCGTCGGTCAGCGCCTTGTAGCTCTTAGCGCCCGTACCGGCCACCGACACTGCGATACCGACGATCAGCACCGTCTTCAGCGAGTTCACCACCAGCGCCATCATCGGTTCGCGCGACTGGCCGGTGGCGATGCGGAAGCCCTGGACGATGATCCACAAGGTGACCACGGTCATGGCGATGGCGCCGATGATCTTGCCGACGCGGTCGAGCAGGTTGTTCTGGAACTTGAGGATCATGAAGTCCAGGTGATCCTTGATCAGGGCGAAGAACGCCATCGCCGGCAGATCGGCCGCCTGCATATGCATCCAGTCCAGCAAGGAACCGGCCCCAAACGACACCATGTGAATATCCATACGCCTTCCGTCTCCGCCGGCCCGGGCATCTCCGCCCGGCCGCTAGTGGTCCATTATTTCTGTCGCCGGCCGCGCTCCACGCGCGGCCGACGTATTACAGGTCGCGCGAGCGGGCGACTTGCAGGCCGCCCTTCAGCAGCGCGCCCTGGACGACCGACGAGCCGATGTTGCCCAGGATGTCGTTCTTGTCTTTCTTGTTCTTCAACGCCTTCTCGGCCTGCGCGATCATGTCGTCGTTCAAGGTCTCGAGCACGGCGGTGTACGCATCGAGCAGGTACTTGCCGTTCTGGAAATCGGCGTCCATCTGCACCGACAACTGGCTGGTCTGGTTGGTGTTCTTGGTCACCTGGCCGCTGCCGCTGGCCGCGCTGATGCCGTTGGTGTTGCCCACCAGCTTCTGCACCTCTTTGTCGCGCTCCTCGACC
>NZ_JBEXOM010000089.1:0-1136 GCF_040611555.1 Streptomyces sp. NPDC006624
GCCGACGGTGGACGGTGCGTATCGCGCGATCGGGTTGCTGCCCCCGGTGGCGGAGACGGCCGGTGCCGGGGCCGTGGTGACGGTGTGAGGTGAGGCCCGGCGGCTACTCGGTCGAGTTCGGCCGCACCACCGGCGGCGTCATCAACGCCGTCACCCAGTCGGGCACCAACGAGTTCAAATACGGCGCCGAGCTGGTGTGGGAGCCCAAGTCGCTGCAATCGGGCGGCGACAACCATTACGACCGCAGCGGCGACCCGTTCCGCATCGCCAGCCGCGACAAGCGCGACCGCACCAACCTCAACGTGCACGCCTCCGGGCCGATCGTGAAGGACAAGTTGTTCTTCTACGCGATGTACGAGTTCCGCGACTATCGCCCGGAAAGCACCAACGATGCGGGCAGCACCTTCTTCAAGGGCAAGGCCGACAAGGGCTTCTGGGGCACCAAGCTGGACTGGCAGATCAACGACAGCCATCTGCTGGAGTTCCTGGCCTTCTCCGACAAGAACGAAACCACCACCGACAACTACCAGTACGACTTCGCCCGCGGCAGCCGCGGCGCGGCCAGCAACACCCAGTACAGCGAGGTCGGCGGCACCAACTGGGCGCTGACCTACACCGGCTACCTGACCGAAAACTTCTCGATGAAGGCGCTGTACGGCGAGAACAAGCGCGACCGCATCGCCAGCAGCCTCAACGACCAGGACTGCGACGCGGTGCAGGACCGGCGCGTGGCCGGCAATCCGCAGATCGGCTGCGTGTCCTCGGCGCTGATCGAAAACGGCGCCGACAAGCGCGAGGCCGCGCGCCTGGACTTCGAATGGCAGCTCGGCGACCACCTGCTGCGCTTCGGCCTGGACCGCGAGGTCAACACCTCCGACAACGAGAGCTTCTATCCGGGCCCGTCGCGCAAGTTCTACCAGATCTACCCGACCGTGCCCGGCACCACGCTTGAGAACGGCGGCGTGGTCCCCGCCGGCGTCAACGCCTACGTGCGCGCGCGCCAGCAGGAGGTCACCGGCACCTTCGAGACGATCAACTCGGCCTACTACATCGAAGACAACTGGCAGGTCACGCCCGACCTGATGCTCAACGGCGGCGTGCGCGTGGAAGCGTTCAACAACAAGAACGGCGCCGGC
>NZ_JBEXOM010000090.1:0-1132 GCF_040611555.1 Streptomyces sp. NPDC006624
GGAATGTGGAAAAGGTGCGGTCCGGCGCTTCGAGCGACCCTGTGTTGTCCATGGGCTACGACTCGCTGAATCGATTGAAGAACGTTCGCGACGACGTCGCTGGTGCGGTAATCGAAAGTTATGCCTACGATTCGACGGGCAACAGGACAGTTTTTAATAGTGCGGCTGGAGTCAAGAATTACGTCTACGCACCGGACAGCCATCGCTTGACCGAGGGCGGAGCCGGCGATTCTCGTTCCTATGATGCTGCGGGCAATACCATTGCTCTGAGGGGTATGTCGCTCAGGTACGATGGCGAATCACGGCTGACTTCTATCGAGGCGGGAGCGGCTACGATCAGGAGCTACTCCTATAACGGACTGGACGAGCGCGTATATGACTCGGCCCGGGGTATCAGATACGCTTACGGGCAGTTCGGTCAGGTGCTGGGTGCATATGGGCCGACGGCCGGCGCTCAAGAGATCATCTGGATTGATGATGTGCCGGTGGGGTTGGTTTCGTACGAGGCAGGTCCGGCGAGTCTACTTTACATCGAATCCGACCATTTGAAGACGCCGCGGGCGATCATCGACCCTGTTCGAGACCGAGCGATATGGTCCTGGAGCCTGCGGGGGGAGGCGTTTGGAAACTCTTCCGCTAACGAGGACCCCGATTCCGACGGAATCCGATTTGGTTTCGATCTGCGCTTGCCCGGTCAAATCTATGATGGCCTTACCGGGCTGCATTACAATTACTACCGAAATTACGATCCAGCGGTTGGGCGTTATCTGGAGAGCGATCCCGTCGGAATTTCCGCAGGTCCGGCGACGTACGCTTATGTAGAAGGGAGGCCTTTGACCGATACGGATCCGGCAGGGCTGATGGGCGCTGGCGTTGGCGGATTTGACACTCTTCGGGCAAATTGCATGCGAGACCCGTCAGTCTGCGTGCTTCTTGGGGGCGCTGGAGCTGTGGCTATCGCTCCCAAGCCGGATGTGCTGGGTGACACTTCGAGCAAACCTGCGGAAGAGTGCGACAGGACTACATGCAAGAAGACTTATCCGGAGTATGAGTTGTGCTATGCGCTGCCAGGGGAATATATATGGACGAGTAGAGCTCAGGCGCAATCGCAGTTCCCGCCACATAAGCTGGA
>NZ_JBEXOM010000091.1:0-1132 GCF_040611555.1 Streptomyces sp. NPDC006624
AACCGCGCGACTGCCTGGATGCGGTCGAGACCTTGCGCCGGCTGTTGAAGGACTCAAACAAGCGCTGATGCGCAGGCGCCGACCGGCCGCGGTCGCGCGCACCGGCCTCAGAAAACAGGGCGCCCGCGGGCGCCCTGTGCATTCGCCGCTACGCGCCGCCGCGGCTCAGGTGTAGCCGTCGAAGTAGTACGCCGTCGCCTGCACCTGCCGGCTCGCGCCGGTGTCCAGGTCGGTCACCGTGGCCTGCAGGATCGCGATGCCGTCGCCCATGCGGTCGGTGGCGATCTGCACCGCGCACGCCGACTGATTGGCGCAACTGGCGACGATGGCGTTGTTCTCCAGGTTGCGCCAGACGTAGCTGTAGTTGCCGGCCGGCAGGCCGGTCACCGAGAACACCGCCACCGACGGGTCGTGGGCGCCGTTGGGCACCCACAGCGAGGTGCACTGATCCGCGGTCGCGATGTCGAAACGGAAGGTGTCGACATAACACTCCATGCCGGCGTTGCCGACATTGCCGGCGTGGGCCGGTTCGGCGTGGCCCATGGCCAGCGCGAGCGCGACCGCGCTCAGGCCGATTGCTGCGTTGATGCGCATGAAACTCTCCTTGTCCGATGAACGTACGGCGCGCTGCGGCGCGCGCCCGGCCAACGCGGCGAAGCGGACCGGCGCGCACGCCGGCCCGCTCCGGGCGATCAGGTGTAGCCGTCCCAGTAGTACGCGGTCGCGTCGAGCGTGCGCTGCGCGCCGGTGGCCAGATCGGTCACCACCACGCGCAAGCGCGCTTCGCCGTCGCCGCGGGTTTCGGTGGCGATCGGAACGAGGCAGTACTGCACGTTGCCGCAGCCCGACGGCGTCTGCCCGGTTTCCAGGTCGGTCCAGGCGTAGCTGTAACTGCCCGCCGGCAGCCCGGCCACTTCGAAGAACGCCACCGATGGATTGTTGGCGGTGCCCGGCGTCCAGGTGCTGTGGCACCACTGCGCCTGCGGCACGTCGAAGGCGTAGGTATCGACATAACACGTCAGTTGCGCGCCGCTCAGATCGCCGGCGCGCGCGGGCGCGGCGGGCGACAGCGACAACACGGCGGCGAAGCCCGCCGCGATCAGCATCTTGCTCACATCCATGACCCCCTCCC
>NZ_JBEXOM010000092.1:0-1132 GCF_040611555.1 Streptomyces sp. NPDC006624
GGGCGGATCTTCGAGGACACCACCGTCCTCGGTCTGGAAGAGGGCGAGCCGTGCCGGCTGTCGACCACGACCGGGGCGACGGTCCGGGCCCGTGATAAATAGCTTTCGGGGAGAACCAGCTATCTCCCGGTTTGATTGGCCTTTCACCCCCAGCCACAAGTCATCCGCTAATTTTTCAACATTAGTCGGTTCGGTCCTCCAGTTAGTGTTACCCAACCTTCAACCTGCCCATGGCTAGATCACCGGGTTTCGGGTCTATACCCTGCAACTTAACGCCCAGTTAAGACTCGGTTTCCCTTCGGCTCCCCTATACGGTTAACCTTGCTACAGAATATAAGTCGCTGACCCATTATACAAAAGGTACGCAGTCACACCACGAAGGTGCTCCCACTGCTTGTACGTACACGGTTTCAGGTTCTTTTTCACTCCCCTCGCCGGGGTTCTTTTCGCCTTTCCCTCACGGTACTGGTTCACTATCGGTCAGTCAGGAGTATTTAGCCTTGGAGGATGGTCCCCCCATATTCAGACAGGATACCACGTGTCCCGCCCTACTCTTCGAGTTCACAGCCTGTGTGCTTTCGTGTACGGGACTGTCACCCTGTACCGTGCGACTTTCCAGACGCTTCCACTAACACACAAGCTGATTCAGACTCTGGGCTGCTCCCCGTTCGCTCGCCGCTACTGGGGGAATCTCGGTTGATTTCTTTTCCTCGGGGTACTTAGATGTTTCAGTTCCCCCGGTTCGCCTCGTTTGACTATGTATTCATCAAACGATAGTGCAACGAATTGCACTGGGTTTCCCCATTCGGATATCGTCGGTTATAACGGTTCATATCACCTTACCGACGCTTTTCGCAGATTAGCACGTCCTTCATCGCCTCTGATTGCCTAGGCATCCACCGTGTACGCTTAGTCGCTTAACCTCACAACCCGAAGATGTTTCTTTCGATACACCATCGACTTGCGAAAATTTGAGAGACTCGAACACACCATTAAAGATGTGTCGTTTCAATTTTCAGCTTGATCCAGATTTTTAAAGAGCAAAACTTCGCAGTGCACCTTTTCAGGTTCACTCTGAAGTTTTCTTGGGTTCGCAGTAAAAGATGGTGGAGCTATGCGGGATCGAACCGCA
>NZ_JBEXOM010000093.1:0-1126 GCF_040611555.1 Streptomyces sp. NPDC006624
CAAGCAGTGCATCTAGGATCTCCCAGTCGTATCCACAGAGATCCTGCACCTCATCAATCAAGATTTCGTCGTAAACACCCTCAAGCCGCCGGATCAAAGCCCCGCCTGTCTCGCCAATCAGCTCAAATGCCAGCCGCCCCAACTCTGCGCGGTAGACAGCATCGCTTTTGCTTAAGAAACGGGCAGCGCCAACTGCCATCCGATTCGGTCCGCCTTCAAAGATGAAGCCATTCACCCGCTTGTCGACGAACTTGTAGCGGAGAAATGGACGTGCGAAGTCGCGCAGCAAAAACGAAAACCAGCCAAGCACTTCAATGTTGAGATGCCCACCGGCATAGTTGGATAGGCGCTGGCGAAGCTCGTGCTGATTAAGTCCCGTGTAGGTCAACACCAACACCCTGCGCTCTTTCGGCAACGCCGCACAGTGCTCGACCAACCCTTGCGTTTTCCGCGAGCCGGCAACAGCGAGTGTCAGGTGTTTAGCCATGGATGAACGTGGCTGCAGCGCTCATGTAGGCAGGTGCAATGAGCTTGGTTTTTGAGCTTGCGATCCGCAGCGCGCCCTCGGTCTTCTCCCTTGTCATCCATGTGCTGAGATCGGCTGCTGGCGTGATGCCTAAGACCTTGCGCAAAACCACTTCACCATTGTGCGCGATGAGCTGAGGCTCCAAAGTCGCCCCCTCCTCAAGCCCACCGATGAATAGCTCGCGACGCCCATCCGCCAGCCATTGCGCCACCGGAGCGCGCAGGTCTTCTTGGGCATGGCCATCGTTGTCGCGCAGCACCGCCACCTGCTTCCCCAAAGCCGCACACAGCTCCAAGCACCGCGCAATGGACAACCCACGCATGCTGATGACATCTATGCCCAGCTCCATTGGCCTCTTGCCAAACATGTCGCAAAAGAACCGTTCAAACACAATCTCATCCGATGGCCCTTCGACCAGCACTATCTTGCTGGCGAGCGCCATGCGCAGCGTGTCGTAGCCCGGCAGCTTTTGGAAATACTTCACCGTCTCGCCATCAAGATCCGAAATCTTGCTGTAAGAGTCGTTGCCCACCAAAAGCAGCGCCCCTAATCCAAGTCGGTTCAGCACGAATGAGCTGTGCGTGGTGACGAAGACCTGTT
>NZ_JBEXOM010000094.1:0-1121 GCF_040611555.1 Streptomyces sp. NPDC006624
ATTGTTCATGCATTGAAGAATCCGAAGTTTCCACTCATGAGCGTTCCATGAAGCCGTCCATGTTCAAGATCCTGATTCCGGCGCTGACCCTGCCGCTGCCGGCGTTCGCCGCCGATCTGGAACTCAACATCGAAGTGCCGCGCATCAATGCGGCCGAATACCACCGCCCCTACGTCGCGGCCTGGATCGAGAAGGCCGACAACTCCGTGGCGAGCAACCTGCTCGTTTGGTACGACGTGGACATGAAGAACGGCGAAGGCACCAAGTGGCTCAAGGACATGCGCCAGTGGTGGCGGCGCAGCGGCCGCACCTTGACCATGCCGGTCGACGGCGTCAGCGGCGCGACCCGCCCGGTCGGCCAGCACGCGGTGAGCTTCAAGGGCGCGTCCAAGCAGCTCGCCGGCCTGGCGCCGGGCAGCTACACCCTGGTGGTGGAAGCCGCGCGCGAAGTCGGCGGCCGCGAGATGCTGACGATCCCGTTCGAATGGCCGGCCAAGGCGCAGAAGCTGTCGGCGCAAGGCAAGACCGAGCTGGGCAAGGTCGGCTTGGCGGTGAAACCGTAACGCGCCGGGAATCGGCGATGGAACAGCGGCGATCGCGAACACGATCGTTCTCCATCCGATTCCTCCCGCAGCGCTCGCTTCGACAATGCTCCCTTCCCTATTCCCCATTCCCGGACCCAACACCATGAAACTCAAACTGATCTCCGCCGCGGCGCTGGCCGCGCTCGCCCTGGCCGGCACCGCCCACGCCCACAAGGCCTGGTTGCAGCCCTCGCAGACGGTGTTCTCGGAGAAGGGCTCGTGGATGACGGTCGATGCGGCCGTGTCCAACGACCTGTTCTACTTCAACCACGTGCCGCTGCCGCTGGAGCGGTTGCAGGTGACCGCGCCTGACGGCAGCGCGGTGCAGGCGCAGAACGGTTCGACCGGCAAGCTGCGCAGCGTGTTCGACCTGCAACTGCAGCAGGAAGGCACCTACAAGATCGCGATGAACAACGAAGGCATGTTCGCCAGCTACAAGCTCGGCGGCGAAGCCAAGCGCTGGCGCGGCAAGGCCGGCGAGTTCAAGACCGCGATCCCGGCCGGCGCGACCGAGGTCGAAGCCTCCGAGAGCCTGGG
>NZ_JBEXOM010000095.1:0-1102 GCF_040611555.1 Streptomyces sp. NPDC006624
GGCGACGACGGCGCCCGATACGCACCACCCGAGAACTCCGGCTCCGGCAACGCACGCCGATCCAGCTTGCCGTTCGGATCCAACGGCAACCGGTCGAGAACGACCAGCGCGGCGGGCACCATGAACTCCGGCAGGCGGTCGGAGACGAACCGGCGAACCTCGGTGGCGTCGAGCCGGTCACCGGTGGGCACCAGGTAGCCCACGAGCTGTTTGCCGCCGTCCGCCTCCCGGACCAGCGCGGCGGCCTGGGTGACCCCGGGGTGCGCGGTGAGGGCGGCCTCCACCTCCGCGGGTTCGATGCGGAAGCCCCGCACCTTCACCTGGGTGTCGTCGCGTCCGACGCACTCCAGTTGGCCGTCGGTCGTCCAGCGGGCCAGGTCGCCGGTGCGGTACATGCGGCTGCCCGGCGCACCGAACGGGTCGGCGACGAAGCGCTCGGCGGTCAGCCCGGGCCGCTCGTGGTAGCCACGGCCGACGGCGCCGGCCACGTAGAGTTCGCCGACCACGCCCACCGGGACGGGGGTGAGTCCGGGCCCCAGGACGTAGGTGCGCATGTTGCCGAGGGGCAGGCCGATCGGGGCACTGCTGCCGCGGTCCCAGCGTTGCGAGGCAGGCAGCTCGAAGGTGGTCGCGTAGAAACTCTCGCTCTGGCCGTAGCCGTTGAGGATCCGGGTGGCGGGCAGGGCGGCGCGGACCCGGTTCATGAGAGAGGCCGGCAGTACCTCGCCGGCGAAGATCACCGCGTCGACCGAGGTGCGGTCGGCTATCTCGTCGAGCAGTTCGGCGAAGACGGACGGCACGCAGCTGATCACGCTGCCGGTCCAGCTGTCGCGTTCGGCCAGTTCGAGCACGTCGCGCACGATCTCGACGACTCCGCCGGCGCCGAGCGCCGTGAAGATCTCGAATACGGACACGTCGAAGTTGACGGAGGTGCCCGCGAGCATGCGGGAACCCTCACCGACACCGACCCGTTCGATGAGCCGGGCCACACCGTTGACGGCACCCGAGTGGGTGATGGCGACGCCCTTGGGATTGCCGGTGGAGCCGGAGGTGTACATCACGTACGCCACGTTCTCCGCCCGCAGCGGCGCCGACCGCTCCC
>NZ_JBEXOM010000096.1:0-1102 GCF_040611555.1 Streptomyces sp. NPDC006624
GGCATTACGCCGCGTACAAAATGGTGTCGTTCTTGGCTTCAGCCAGCTCCATCACTCGACTGATGATGGCATCTCGTTTCCTCACCAGGCCAGACACATTTGCAAACTGCGGCGCCAGTAGAACCAGTTGCACCTCGGCTTTGAGCTTGTTGCGTGCCGGAATGCTCTCCCAGAACCCGGTCAGCTTCAGTTCGCGCTCCACCGCGTTGTAAACCTGCTGGGTCAGGTCCACCAGTACGGCGATGCGCTCGTCCGGTTTGCCGGCGTAGTCGGGGTGTTGGTTCATTACACCGCCCAGTTCAGTTTGGAACAGGCGGAAGAACGGCATTTGCTTCTTGCGGTGCAGTCCGTAGGTGGGCTCCTTGCCGGCATCCTTGATGCGTTGGCGAAGCTTCTCCAGCTCCTCATAGATCTTCTGCCAGTTGTCCTTGAACTCGGCAAAAATCGCAGCCATTGCCTCGGCGAACGAAGCCTGCAAATCCGGATCATCGTCCAGCTCAACGTCCAGATGATGGCGGATGGCGTGCTCCACCTCGGCGGCTTTGGTCTTGTTGCGCTTGTGTTCCCTGACGTCCTTCTCGAAATCCTCGTCCAGAATGGAGATGGGTGCGATCTTGATATCGATGCCGTTGGAAGCAAGATGCGCATCGGCAATCGCACGCAGCTTGGGCGGTATGCCTTGCATGCTCAAGCGCGCATCACGGAAATGCTTGCCGGCCAGAATGTTGACCTCGTTGAGCGATTGAAAGTCGTGTATGTAAGCCAGCGCTTCCTTGGCAGGGAACAGCGTGTTCAGCGCACGTGCGAACTTCTTGAACGCCAGCATGAAGGAAAAGCGGACGTCCTCATCGTAGAACACGTCGAAGCACGCATCGTGGTCGGTTAAGTCGGTAAGGCCGTGTTTTTTCAGTAGCGCCATGATCTCCGCGTGTGCGGCCTGCAACTCGCGCAGCTCCCGTTCGGGGAAGCTCAAGCAGTTGGTGATCTGCTTCTGCTCGCGCTCGTCGTAGTTGTGCAGCGCCTTTTTCAGGTGGTGGCCCACGCCAACGTAATCGACGATGAAACCCTTGTCCTTGGTTGCACCGCCCACGCGATTCACACG
>NZ_JBEXOM010000097.1:0-1100 GCF_040611555.1 Streptomyces sp. NPDC006624
CCGTGCGCAGCGCCGCGCCCGCGGCGCAGCCGCCGCAAAGCTATAAGGGCCCCGACGGAAAACAGCACGAGATCGTCTACAACCAGGGCCTGGCGCTGTCGCCGGGCGCGCGCGAGGAACTCAAACGCCAGCGCCTGCAGCAGATGCGCGACCAGCCCGAGGCGATATCGAAAATCTACGGCATCGGCCGCGACGAAATCGTCGCCATCCTCGCCGGCCAACGACCTTTCCCGGACCGGCTGATCGATCAGTAGCGCCGGCCGTCGCGCAGCACCGCAACGCCTTGCGCGTTGTTCGGGTTCCGGTCCCCAAGCGAGTGCGGGCCGGAGCGCACGCCCATGGGCGCCCGCCCATGGCCTTGATATGGACGAGAGAGGACTCTGCTATGAAAGCCCTTCGTACGTATTGCCTGTTGGCCGCGGCGTTGCTGAGCGGCCCTGTCATGGCGCAAACCGCAGATGGCTATGGCACCGTATTGCGCCTTCCACTGGTGGTGAATAGCTCCAGCTATTCCTCGACGATCTCCGTGCGCAACGCCGGCACCGCGACCGCGAGCGTCAAGATGACCTACTACGGAGCGCCCGGCACGCCGTTCGCCGGCGAGCGTCCGTGCACCACGCTCAGCATCGCGCCCAACGCGGTGGTGTCGGGCAACCTCGCCGACTTCTGCGCGGTGCCGGTCAGCGCCACCAGCAACTACGGCCAGCTCGCCCTGGTCGAGCAGAGCGCGGCGAACATTCCGATCTCGGCCTTCAGCCGCATCCAGTCCTTCGCCGGCACCGGATTCTCGGTGGAGGCGTTCAAGATCGGCTCGTTCGCCAGCGGCGCCAACGAATCGGTGGTCACCGGCCTGCGCCGGCAGGCGGCGTCGCCGGGCTATCAGAGCAACTGCTTCGTCGCCTCGATCAACGAGCCGGTGCAGGTGACCTGGCAGCTGCGCGACACCTCCGGTTCGCAACTGGGTAACGCGCAGGTGGTCAACCTCAGCGCTAACGAGACCCTGCGCATCTTGGACGTCTTCACCGCGGTCGGTGCGCCGGCCGGCGACTACAGCAACGTGCAGGCGACCTTCCGCGGCACCACGCCGACCGCCAACCCGG
>NZ_JBEXOM010000098.1:0-1094 GCF_040611555.1 Streptomyces sp. NPDC006624
GCCTGTCCGACACCGATCCGGATCCGGCCGCGCTGGGCTTGAACGAGCGCCATCTGGCTTACGTGATCTACACCTCCGGCTCCACCGGCAAGCCCAAGGGCGTGCTGGTTGAGCACGCCGGGCTTGCGCATTACCTGGATTGGGCGTGGCAGTACTACGCTGAGCGCGCGCCGATCGGTTCGGTGGTGTCCTCGCCGGTGGCCTTCGACGCCACCGTCACCAGCGTCTACCTGCCGCTGATCGGCGGCGGCGCGGCGCATCTGCTGCGCGAGGGCGACGAGCTCGCGGGCCTGGGGCAGTGGATCGTCGCGGCCGCGCCGGGGCAGCTGATCAAGATCACGCCCTCGCATTTGCGCGCGCTCGGCGAGCGCCTGGAAACGCTGGGCCAGCGCTGCGCCGGCCAGTTGTTCGTGGTCGGCGGCGAAGCGCTGCCGGCGGCGATGGTGCGCAAGTGGTATGCGCGCCTGCCGTGGGCGCGGCTGCACAATCTCTACGGCCCCACCGAGGCGACGCTGGACGTGACCGCCTGGGCCTGTCCGCCCGATTTCGACGGCGATGCGGTGCCGATCGGCCGGCCGTTCGACAACAACCAGGTCTACGTGCTCGACGGCCGCGGCCAGCCGGTGCCCACCGGCGCGATCGGCGAGCTGCACCTGGGCGGCGTCGGCATCGCGCGCGGCTATCTCAACCGCGCCGAACTGACCGCCGAGCGCTTCGTCCACGATCCCTTCCACGGCGATGCGGACGCGCGCATGTACCGCACCGGCGACCTGACGCGCTGGTCGCCGGACGGCGAACTGCTGTACCTGGGCCGCAACGACCATCAGATCAAGATCCGCGGTTTCCGGGTCGAGCTGGGCGAGATCGAGGCGCGGCTGTGCGCGCTGGCGGGCGTACGCGAAGCGGCGGTGACGCTGCACGAGCCGGCCGGCGGCGAAGCGCTGCTGGCGGCGTACCTGGTCGCCGGCGGCGAAATCGGCGACGAAGCCGCATGGGTGCTGGAGTGCAAGCGTCAGCTGGCGCGCGAGCTGACCGGCTACATGATGCCGTCGGCGTTCGTGGTACTGGATCGTTTGCCGATGACGCCCAACGGC
>NZ_JBEXOM010000099.1:0-1072 GCF_040611555.1 Streptomyces sp. NPDC006624
GGAGGCGGTCGATGCTTGCGATCTCCCTGTAGGAGCGGCGCAAGCCGCGACCGCGCAACATCAGATCGCGACGAACCCCCGATCCCCGCGGCCGGCGATTCGACGACAGATCACGTCCGCCGCGATCGCGTCGCCGCCGTAACTTGCCCATCCCAAAGATCCCAGCCGCAGCGCCCCCAAACCGCAGACACGAAAAAACCCGACAGCTCGCGCTGCCGGGTTTTTTCATCGGATCGGGCCGCCGGGAGAGAGTCGGCGGCCGCGTTGCCTTACTTGGCGGCCGGAGCGGCGGCCTTGGCCGCAGCCATGGTGGCCTTCTCGACGTTGGCCTGGGTGGCCTTGGCGGCGGTCTCGACCTGCGACTTGGCCAGCTCGGCGATGGCTTCGTTGGTCTTCAGGGTGCGACCGAAGGCTTCCTGGCCGGTGCTGACGGCGCGCTCGACGTTCTCGCGGGCGATCTGCACGCCCTACCGGAAGAGGGACTTGAGGGCGTCGAAGTCGCGGGCCTCGGCGGCTTCGCCGAAGAACGCGAAGGTGGCGTTGACGCGGTCCTCGATCGCGGCGATCTGCAGGCCGAACACGGCCTCGGCGTTGTCGAGGGCCAGGCGGTTGACCTGAGCGGCCGTGTCCGCGAACTGGCGCGTGGCGGCGGCGAACTGTTCGTTGAACTGCTGGTACATGGCTGAGCTCCTGTTAGGGTCGTCCAGCCGATAGGGCGACTGGATTGTGCGTTGCAGCATAGGCCGCTATTTGTTGCGGCGCAACATGATGCCGACGAGCGGTGCTGAACCGTTCAGAAAGCCTGTGGGGTCAGTCAGTTACGGGGTTGAAAGCTGAATAGGCAAAGCGCCGCGGCCGGCCAGGACGAGGCCGCGCGCATGGCTGATTACGCGAAACTGCGGGACGAGGATGTCTGAACCGTGGCGCGCGCATGACCCGCCGCGGAATCGCGGTCCAGGGCTGATCGCGTCGCAGGCGCCGGCGCGAGGCGCCGGGCTTACTCGCCGCGGTAGCGGCTGCCGGCGGTGCAGGTCTCGTGCACCACGATCTCGCTCAGCAGCGGCAGCGCCGG
>NZ_JBEXOM010000100.1:0-1061 GCF_040611555.1 Streptomyces sp. NPDC006624
TGTTCTGGCATCTGCTGAAACTGGTCACTGCGCTCAAGAGCGTCTGTGTCGCGCGTGCTCACTTGTCCCTCTCGATGTGGATCGTTTGGAGGCACTTGCCATCGGGGGTGGACGTGATGCCGACCAGCATTCCGTACTTAAAGGCGTTGTAAATAGGAGCGGATACCTTGCCCGAGCCCTCATAGGGCGTGGCCTGAGTCAAGTTCAGCGCTCGCTGTGTAGAGAAGCATGGTTCCGCTGCGAGGCCTAGCGAAATGAAATCAGCGGGAGGCGGTTCGAGCCAGAACAAGGAAAGAACCTGACCGTCTGCGAGTGTCTTGGCATCGCGATTGATGTACTTGGCGCCAGACGGGTTGATGCCGTAGATCTTTGATAGCTCTGCGCTTACGCGGCCCATTCCAGCGACTCCGCTCAGGGGTTCAGTAAGAACGCGCTCAATGGTTAGCGGATCGTTGGCTGTTGATCTAACGTTCGAGGCGCAGCCAGACAATAGAGTGAGTGCCGCAGTGGCAGCGAAACTTAGAGTTGCGCTTTGGCTGCGAACCGAGGGCTTCATCGCTGTCTGCCAGGCTCGTTCGCTATCGCTACGTGCGGCCATGAGGACAGGTCCTGTGTAAGAAGATAGCCGCGTGCTATGCATTTACTGATTGGGCCAGGCGGAGGGCGAGTGAACGCGATAGGTCTAACGCAACGTTTACCGATACTCGCGCCGATCATAGCGCTGATCTTGGTGCGCAATGCGTGTTCTGCAAAGGTGGGCTGCGCCCGCCACGAGTGCCCAAGGGATTCGCGCGCAGAATTGGTGGCTTTGCAGCGTATTCTTCGACTGCCTTTGGCACGTGGCGCGGGCGGGCTGAAAAAGATTTCTGAGGAGCTGCGCCGCGCGGGCAGGCATTCGAATCAGTCAAGTCGCATAGGCCACAACACCAAGGTCGACGGAGGACTCACGCATTCCGGTGGCTGTCGTCTGAGCGTCGTGGTCGACTATACGAGTGGGGCGGGCTTGCCGGCGCGCTCGCCGAGGTCGGCGGCGACCGCCTCGTCGATGCGGGCGGCCTCGG
>NZ_JBEXOM010000101.1:0-1054 GCF_040611555.1 Streptomyces sp. NPDC006624
CGGCGCAAGCCGCGACCGCGCCAACTCAACTACGACGCAACCCCGCTCCCGCGCGCATCGCTCAATGCCCGCGAACCGGACTCCCCGGCAAATACAGATCCCGGATCTTCAACGCCATCCGATACGGCTCCGGATCGTTGCGATTGCTCAACACCACCACCGTCAGCCGCCGCTGCGGCCAACGCACGATCACGTTGCGAAATCCCATCGACTCGCCCGAATGCCACAAGGTCTCGCCGGTGATACGCCAGCCATAGCCGTAGCCCACGTCCGGCGCGTCGGTCGGCGTGTGCGCGGCGAAAGCGAGCGCGCGCGAGGCGTCGCTGAGCAGGCGCTGGTCGTACAACGCCGCATCCCACTTAGCCAGATCGTCGATCGATGAATAGATGCCGCCGTCGCCGAGCGTCGCGCTGGTCGGGCTCTGGTCGGTGCGTTGCCAGCGTCCGTTCTCGTAGCTGTAGCCGTAGGCGCGGTGCGCCACGTTCGACACGCCGCGCTCGTAGGCCACGGTGTCGCGCATGCCCAGCGGAAGGAAGATGCGCTCGCGCAGGAATTCGGCGAAGCCGCGCCCGGAAGCCTTGGCCACAACCAGCGCCAGCAGCGAATAGCCGCTGTTGCTGTAACGATAGCCGCTACCGGGCGCGAAGTAGGTGCGGTCCTGGCCTTCGAGCACCGCCAGCACGTCGCTGTCGTGCATCTGGTGGGCGTCGGCGTCGAAGCTCGCCGGCATCACGTCTTCGTAGTCGATCAGGCCGGATTGGTGGCTGAGGATCTGGCGCAGGGTGATCGCGTCGCAGGCCTTGGGCAGGCTCGGCAGCCAGCGCCGGATCGGATCGTCCAGGCCGAGCTTGCCGTCCTGCGCCAGCAGCAGCACAGCGGCGGCGGTGAACTGCTTGCTGACCGAGGCCAGCCGGTAATTGGTCTGCGGCGTAGCTTTGATGCCGTCTTCGAGCACCGCCAGCCCGTAGCCGCGGCGCAGCAGCGGGCGGCCGTCGCGCAGCACCAGCACGCTGGCGCCGGGCACGCGGCCGCGGTAATCGGCAAGCAAGCCATC
>NZ_JBEXOM010000102.1:0-1042 GCF_040611555.1 Streptomyces sp. NPDC006624
GAGGTGTCGATCGGCCATGCGCTGATCGGCGAGGCGCTGTATGACGGCCTCGATGCGACGGTGCGCGGCTATCTGGCGGTGATGGCGGCCAGTCGCTGAGGCAAGGCGGCTGCGTTCGAAGCATGCAGGCCTCGCGTCGGCGGGGCGATGGACGCTGAGTTATCCACTGCCGCTGCGGCGTTGTGCGTCGATGAGATGCCGCGATGTTCGCTTCGACGGCGGCTGCGCTTGTGGACAACTAGTCTGCTTGGCGACTCGCCGCTGCCTGGAACCGTGTGCGTCGACGTGTCTGCGCCAACGCGCCTGTGGACAAGCGGATTTTCGACAACGCTGCTTCGCGCGTATCCGCGCTAGTGGCCGGCGATTCGATTCGAGACGTGTGGATAAGCCAGTCGCACGTGATCGGTAGGACGCGCTTCGGTGCGATGTCCACGACCGACGACGCATGCATCGCCGACGTGCTGTGGATAAACGATTGCTCGTCATTCGCGCTACGCACATGCCGCAGCGCTCTCGCGGCACACGCCGCAACGGCTGTGGACAAACACGTGTCGCGACGCGGCTTGTGGATAACGCTTTGCACGCAGATCGCAAACAGCGCGATGGCGACGATGCGAATGTCTTGTGGACAAGTACCTGCGTCGAATTCGTCGACCAGCGCGCACCAAGCGTTTCGACGTGATACGCGTGTAAGGCCGTATCTGTGGACAAACTGCGCGCGTCGCTCGTGCGCTCAGTTCGGCGATTGCGCCCACGGCGAGAAGATTCGCTCGCGCGGGCGTCGCATCGATTCGCTTGTGGACAAGTCTCTGCAGCGACATCGTCGCGAGTCGCATGCGCACACTCCGAACACCCAAGACGCACTTGTGGACAACCCACACCGGAGACGATTTCGACGACGCTCGAATCATCCCTGTGGACAACGACGAACTCGCTCGCACCATCGTGTCGCGAAATTTCGAGCAGGGTGCGGAAGCGTCGAGCGGCCGTGCAGTCCGCGCAGCGCCGACGCTTCCACCAGCATTTGTGGATAAACGTGGCT
>NZ_JBEXOM010000103.1:0-1037 GCF_040611555.1 Streptomyces sp. NPDC006624
GCTGCTGCGCCTGCGCGACTACGGCCTGCGCATGCCGCTGCCGTTCCTGCCGCGCGCCGGCTGGCTGTGGTACGAGGCGGCGATGCAGGACAAGGACGGTTGGAGCCGCGCCGAAGCGCAATGGCACGGCGGCCCGCGCCATTGGGGCGAAGGCGGCCAGCCCGGCGTGCGCCTGGCGCTGCGCGGGCGCGATCCGTTCGCCGACGCGGAACTCGGCGAGCAATTCCGCGGCATCGCCCGGCTGGTGTTCGATGCGGTCGTGCTCGGCCGCGACGAGGACGCCGCATGAGCGCCGCGCACGATCCGGCTTCGAGCGATGCGGCGGCGAGGGATCCCTTCCTGGACCTGCCGCTCGACGGCCTGCGCCTGATCGAGGCGAGCGCCGGCAGCGGCAAGACCTACACCCTGGCGACCTTGGTCGCGCGCTTGGTGATCGAACGCGGCCTCGGCGTGAGCCGCATCCTCGCGGTGACCTTCACCGACGCGGCCACCCAGGAACTGCGCGAACGCCTGCGTCGGCGCCTGCTGCTGGCCGCGCGCATCGCCGCGGACGATCCCTCGCTGGACGAGGCCGACGACGATGCCGAGCGCGCGCTGACCCGCAGGCTGGTGCGCGCGCAAGCCGCGACCGAAGGCGAGGCGGCGCTGCGCGCGCGTCTGCAGCGCGCTACGCGCGAGATCGACCTGGCCGCGGTGGTCACCATCCACGGCTTCTGCGCGCGGGTGCTGGCCGAGAACGCGCTGGAAACCGGCCAGCCGTTCGCCGCGCCCGAGCTGATCGGCCGCGAGCGCGAGCTGCACGACGAAATCGCGGTCGACCTGTGGCGCGCGTTCGGCGACGACGCCGGCGATGCCGAACTGCTGGCGCTGCAATGGCCGGGCGGCCCCGCCGCATTGGCGGCCGACCTCGGCGCGCTGCTGCGCACGCCGCTGTTGCTGCCGGCCGCGCCGGCGACGAGCGACGACCCGCTGGCCGAACTCGACCGCGCCGGCGCCGCGCTGCGCGACGCCTTCGCCGCATACGCCGACGACGCCTT
>NZ_JBEXOM010000104.1:0-1035 GCF_040611555.1 Streptomyces sp. NPDC006624
TAGCCCACAGAGCTTGAGAAAGTCCCTGCCCCATAAGTTGGCTGGCTTTTGTTGAAGCGTGCTTTTCAAAACAGGTCTGCACCGCCTCCTCCTCCTCCTTAAGAGAGATGTCTTGATAGCTCTGCGCCCCCTTTTTTGCAGCCAGCCATCTGAGCCCCAGCCCCGGACCGGTATCAAACACTGATATTTCTATTAGATGAACTTTACCATCCTGCTCTCTAGACGAAACATCTTCGGTCAAGAGTAACTTAGTTAGATAAGCCTGCAGCGGGTTGTCAGCACCATAAACCCCATTTTTATCCACAATCGTATGCCGAACTGCAAGACCACGCATGGCCGTTTCATACCGATTACCGCTTATGTCATATGAACCATGCTCGTCGGCATTTAAAAATAATTGATATATGAGGCCACTCAAATAATCCAACTGAAGCTGACCTACTGAATTTACCACCCGATCACCAAACTGCCCAAGCATTTGGGAAATCAGCACTCTAAAATCAGAAACTTCCCTAACACCCTTCGGCATCGGTTTTTCATAGAGCGCGTTTAAATATTCATTCCTTGCCCCAGCAAAGCAGCAGAGAATGATAGCCGCCCCCCTCAGAGCTCGTCCGAGAGACCTTTCTTGCATTGCATTAACGTATGGAGCGACCAGTTTGAGGGACGAGTAGCGGCTGACCTCTACATCAGCACTTTTCACCATGTCTGAAAAGTACAACCCCGCCATACCAGGCAGGGTTGACGCAAATCGATTCTGTATTTCCTGATTAGCCAAGTAAGCTCCAGGAAGTTTTAGAACCCTCTGTACCATCGCGCCCTGCGACCAAGAGGCTATGACTTGCAATGCATGGACAGCGCTCCCATACGCTCCGCCATAGTCGAGCCTCGTAGGCATAGATAGAGGCTCAGTTGGGTTTCGTCTGATATCTCTGAGCAGATTTTCGAGGGAGTCGGAAAGAACTTCGACGGGGAACTTCAGCACAAGCGATGCTCCCAAATAAGAAAAAGGCGGCCCGTAGGCCGCCTTTTTAC
>NZ_JBEXOM010000105.1:0-1035 GCF_040611555.1 Streptomyces sp. NPDC006624
ATCCATTACCATCGTAGCTACCAAGTCTAGTTCAGCAAACTTCTCCTTGATGCGCTCTGCGGATACTACGACCACTAGGTGCAATTCACCGCAGACAAATTTCGCGACATCCTCAGTTCGAAGCGAAAGCGTATATGGGTATGAGGTGTGCCACGGCTCTTCACAGGTGAGGGAATACACCATGTTGCTCGAGCCAGTCGGGAGAAGCTCGTGCCAACCGCCCTCAAGAGCTTCGTGGCAGATAGCGATATATCTGAGCCCCGGCTCCGGCTCGATCATCGCAAACCCTGCCGCTAGAGCTTTGTCGATGCATGAATTTAGCGATGCAAGGTGCTTCAGTTCCTCATGTTTCAGCGCCACCCTGGTGACATTTCGCATTCCCCGAAGTGCCGGCGCGAAGTCGTTTTCAAAAAAGTCGTGGACTTTCTTATTGTCTGCGACTTGCCGAAATGCACGAGCACTCTTGGTCCCTGACTTTACTTCCAGCACAAAGGGCTCAGCACGTCCGAGCAGACACACGTCGCCGTGACGGATAACATTTGTCAAATCAGCGAGGACACATGGGACACTCGACTCCACCGCTGACTTGAGCACCTCCCACTCAAGCTTGAAGCCATCCTTGCCCAGAAATGAGCCGGCATGCGGCTTAATCGTTCCATCCTCTGTATTGAAGTAGAGCTGCTTAAGTGAGTGCTGACTTTGGTAGATGTTCGCTACCCCATCACCGAAGCATCGCCAAGCTTGCTGGCGGCTCTGCTCACACTTGATGTCAGCGTCGTAATCTGAAATTAGGATTTTAAGCGCCTCAGCGACCTGCTTGGATGGCCGGCCCAATGATCGAGCACGACGCAACGCAACCAAATCGGCCCGGCGCTTTTCGATGAATCTCTGCGATTGCCGTAGGCGAGCGACAAGATAGGCCTGCAGTTGCAGCAGTCGGGCCAAATTCGACGGGTCTTCTCGCAGGGCGTGAAGCTCGGTGGCTGCCTCGGCGATTCCCCGGCGATATATCTTCGTCCGCTTTTCCGTTCCTCC
>NZ_JBEXOM010000106.1:0-1029 GCF_040611555.1 Streptomyces sp. NPDC006624
GCGCGAATGCGCGTGAAGGAACTTTTCACGCGACAACCGTGTTAGAGGCCTGTTTTCAAGGCAAAAATGAATGAAATGAACGAGCAAGTAGCGCGCAATAACGTCGCTATCGTGCCGACGTTCGAGTCTGCGCGAACGTTGCTCGAGTTCGCGCTGAAACCCTTATGGCGCAAGAAAACCGCTTGAAAAAACGGGTTTCGTCGCAGATGGACGGCGCATGAACATCGCCCGCGCGGGCTCGATCGCGCGCAGCGCGAACGCACGCGGCGGCGCGCGTGCGATGCCGCGAACGCGCGATGATTGTTTGAACGGATCGGAAATGCCGCGTTTTCCGGCCTGTTCGGCGCGTTGCCGAAACCCGTTTTCGCGCGCGTTCGCCGCGCGTATGCGCATGACGATGCATGCGCGACGACGCATTGCTTGCAACGCGTAAGCAATATCCAGGCGCCAGGATCGGCACGGCCAACCGCCATGACGAAGGTCATGCCGCCCAAAGGCACGCGCCGCGCCGACGGCGCCGGCCGCAAGCTGGGGCCATTCCACCGTCCAGGACACGACGATGCCGTCTCGCCCGCCCTTCCGCCTGCCGTACCGCCTCGCCGCCGCGGCCGCCGCGATGCTCGCCTGCGGCGCCGCCTTCGCCGATGTCAAGGTCGACGGCCACTGCGAGATCGACAGCCCCTATCAGCTCACCCTCAACGAACGCAGCCTGATCCTGACCCGCCAGGACGGCGAGCCCAAGGCGCTGGTGATGCGCCAGGGCCGGCTGTTCGTCGACGACCGTTGGGTCGCGCTCAGCGCCGACGACTCGCGCCGCCTGGCCGAGTTCGAACGCGGCGCGCGCGCGGCCATGCCCGAGACCCAGGCCATCGCCCGCGAGGCCGCCGACATCGCTTTGATCGCGCTGGGCGAGGTCGCGGCCAAGCTCGGCAACCATCCCGACCGCACCCAGGCCAAGGTCGCGCAAGCGCGCAAGCAGCTCGACGCCAGCCTGCGCGACGCGATCGGCCCGACCCGCTTCAGCGGCAA
>NZ_JBEXOM010000107.1:0-1027 GCF_040611555.1 Streptomyces sp. NPDC006624
GACCCGTCCGCGGCCCCGCGCATCGGCCTGGCCATCGCCGGCGGCGGCCCGATCGGCGGCATGTACGAACTCGGCGCCCTGCGCGCCCTCGACGAAGCCATCGAAGGCCTCGACCTGACCCGGCTGGACTGCTACGTCGGCGTCAGCAGCGGCGCCTTCCTCGCCGCCGGCCTGGCCAACCGCATGGACACCGCCGAGATGTGCCGGATCTTCGTCACCGGCGACAGCGCCGACGTCGAATTCCGGCCCGAAACCTTCATGCGCCCGGCCTTCGTCGAATACCTCAAGCGCGCCGCCAGCTTTCCGCGCCTGGCCACCGAATGGTGGCGCGAACTGCTGTTCTCGCCGCTGGAAGCGCGCTGGTCCGACCTGATCACCCGCTTCGGCGGCCTGATCCCCAACGGCCTGTTCGACAACAGCGAAGTCGAACGCTTCCTGCGCGAAGTGTTCACCCGGCGCGGGCGCAGCAACGACTTCCGCGAACTCGACGCCGAGCTGTACGTGGTCGCCGTCGACATCGACAGCGGCGACGCCGTGCGCTTCGGCGGCGAAGGCTGGGACGAGGTGCCGATCTCCAAGGCGGTGCAAGCCAGCGCCGCCCTGCCCGGCCTGTACCCGCCGGTCAACATCGACGGCCGCCACTTCGTCGACGGCGCCCTGCGCCGGACCATGCACGCCTCCGTCGTGCTCGAACGCGGCATCGACCTGCTGATCGGGCTCAACCCGCTGGTGCCGTTCAACCACAGCCACGGCGCCGCGGTGGCCGAAGACAACAGCCTCGCCGCCGGCGGCCTGCCGGCGGTGCTGTCGCAGACCTTCCGCACCCTGTTGCAATCGCGCATGCAGGTCGGCCTGGCCCGCTACGCCCAGCAATACCCGGACATCGACCAACTGGTGTTCGAACCCAACGCCGAAGACCGCGAACTGTTCTTCACCAACGCCTTCAGCTTCTCCGCGCGCCGGCGCATCTGCGAGATCGCCTACCGCAACACCCTGGCCGACCTGCGCTCGCGCGCCGAACAACTGG
>NZ_JBEXOM010000108.1:0-1027 GCF_040611555.1 Streptomyces sp. NPDC006624
GACCGCGGCGTCGGTGACGATGTTGAAGAAGTTCGATTCGCGCACGAACACCGACTGGCTGCAGCCGACCTGCGCGCTGGACGCCGGGCAGTAGCTGGCGACGCTGTTGAAGCCGTTGCCGGCGGCCTTGACGTAGACCGTGCCCAAGCCGCCGCGGGTGGCCGACATCGGGTTTTCCCAGGCCGCTATTTCGTTTTCCGAAACCGTGGTCAGGAACAACGGCGTGGTGTCGCCCCAGCTGTTGTTGGACACGGCCACGTCCTTGGACTCGGGGCCGTTCCACCACGCGTACTGGACCTGGGCGAAGCTGCCGCCGGCGTCGAGGAAGTTGAAGCTCTTCAGCCGCGCGTTCGGCGCCACGCCGCGCACGCCGATGCCGTTCCAGCCGACTGCGGCGATGATGCCGCCGACCGCGGTGCCGTGGCCTTCGCCGGCCTGGGTCGGGCTCGGGTCGTGGATCGGGCCGCCGGTGTTGAAGTTCCACGAACCGTCGGGCACGACGTTCGCGGCCAGATCCGGATGGGCGATCTGCACGCCCTGGTCGACCACGCCGACCACCACGCCGCGGCCGCGGATGTTGTAGTCGTGCAGGTCGTCGATGCCCATGTCGATGCCGAAGGTGGGCCGCGTGTCGGCCAGCACCGCCTGGCCGTAGTTCATCAGATGCCACTGATAGCGATACAGCGGGTCGTTCTGCTGCGCCTGCGCCGCGCCGGCCGCGAGGGCGAGCAGAGTCGCCACGCTGAGGACCGTCCTTTTGCCGATGTGTCGATGCATACCGCCGACTCCTGAAGTTCTTCGGGCATGCCGCGCCCGACGCGGCCGGAGCGCTCGCTCCGGCCGTCGCGGGCCGCACGCACGTTGGGGGATGGGTTTACTGGTAGATCATGGTGAAGGTGACGCTGCTGTTGGCCGAGCCGGCCGTCGCCGCGCCGGTGGCCACGTACTGCGCGTAGTAACGCAGCGCAGCGCCGCCGCCTTCCACCGCGACCGACTGGGTGTTCTGCAGGCCCAGCGGATTGCCGAG
>NZ_JBEXOM010000109.1:0-1023 GCF_040611555.1 Streptomyces sp. NPDC006624
TCCGACCGTGATCCTCTACGGCGGCACGATCATGCCGGGCCATTGCCCGTCGAAGAAAGGCACCGCGCAGGACAAGCCGCTGACCGTGCAGGACGTGTTCGAAGCGGTCGGCGCGCATTCGGCCGGGCGCATCGACGACGCCGAACTGCATCGCATCGAATCGCACGCCTGCCCCGGCGCCGGCGCCTGCGGCGGCCAGTTCACCGCCAACACCATGGCGATGGTGCTGACCTTCCTGGGCCTGTCGCCGCTGGGCTACAACGATGTTCCGGCGATCCACGAGGACAAGCCGGAAACCGCGCGCCTGTGCGGCGAACTGGTGATGCAGCGCCTGCGCGACGGTTCGCCGACGCCGCGCGAACTGATCACCGCCGCCTCCTTGCGCAACGCCGCGCGCGCGGTCTCGGCCACCGCCGGTTCGACCAACGCCGCGTTGCATCTGCTGGCGATCGCCCACGAAGCCGGCGTCGCCTTCGACCTGGAAGAATTCGAAGCCGCCGCGCACACCCCGGTGATCGCCGACCTGAAACCCGGCGGACGCTACACCGCCGCGGAAATGTTCGAATTCGGCGGCGCGGCGCTGGTGGCGCGCGAGCTGGAGACGGCCGGTCTGATCGAGGATATTCCGACGGTCACCGGCCGTTCCTTTTTCCAGGAGCTGCGCGAGGCGACGATGGCCGCGCAGCAGGACGTGGTGCGCCCGATCAGCAACCCGCTCAAGCCGCGCGGCGGCTACTCGATCATCTACGGCAACCTGGCCCCGGAAGGCTGCATCCTGAAGCTGGCCGGCCACGGCCGCGAGCACTTCGAAGGCCCGGCGCGGGTGTTCGATTCGGAAGAAGCGGCGTTCGCCGCGGTGCAGGCGCGGCAGATCGACGCCGGCGACGTGGTGGTGATCCGCTTCGAAGGCCCCACCGGCGGCCCGGGCATGCGCGAGATGCTGGCGGTGACCGCGGCGCTGGTCGGCCAGGGCCTGAGCAACGACGTCGCGCTGATCACCGACGGCCGTTTCAGCGGTGCGAC
>NZ_JBEXOM010000110.1:0-1021 GCF_040611555.1 Streptomyces sp. NPDC006624
TGTCGCTGGACGCGCCGTCGCTGGCGCCGCTGTACGTGATCGTGCTGTGGGTGACCATCGGCAACGGCCTGCGCTACGGCACCACCTACCTGTACACCGCCGCCGGTCTGGCCGCGGTTTCGTTCCTGGCGGTGATCCTCGGCAATCCGTACTGGAACGGGCAGCCGTATCTGTCGGCGGGCCTGTGGCTGGGCCTGGTGGCGATTCCGGCCTACCTGTCCTCGCTGCTGCGCAGCCTGCAGAACGCGACCCTGGCCGCGCGCCGCGCCAACGAGGCCAAGAGCCGCTTCCTGGCCAACATGAGCCACGAGCTGCGCACGCCGCTCAACGGCATCATCGGCATGGCCGAGCTGATGCACGGCACCCGCCTGGCGCCGGAGCAGCGCGAGTACGCCGACGTCATCCACACCTCGGCGCAGTCGCTGCTGCTGTTGGTCAACGACGTGCTCGACATCTCCGCGATCGAGGCCGGCAAGCTGCAGCGCCGCGACGTCGACTTCAACCTGCAGGAAGTGGCCAAGCGCCTGCAGAAGATGATGCAGCCGCTGGCCGCGGCCAAGGGCCTGACCTTCAAGGTCGAAGTCGCCGCCGACGTGCCGGTGCGCCTGCACGGCGACAGCGCGCTGCTGACCCAGGTGCTGCTGAACCTGCTGCACAACGCGGTCAAGTTCACCGAGTGCGGCGAGGTGTCGCTGCAGGTGCGGCTGAGTTCGGCGCCGGCGGGCGAGGCCGGGCGCGGCAAGGACGGCGAACGCCAGGTGCGGCTGCGCTTCTCGGTGCGCGACACCGGCATCGGCGTGCCCGAGCAGGACCAAGAGCGGATCTTCCAGGCCTTCGAACAGGTCGACAACGGCCCGACCCGGCGTTTCGGCGGCACCGGCCTGGGCACCACCATCGCCAAGACCCTGACCCAGCTGATCGGCGGGCAGATCGGGGTGGAGAGCAACCCCGGCGGCGGCAGCCATTTCTGGATCGACCTGCCGCTGCTGCTGGAGGACGGCCTGGGCGACCGCGCCGACGC
>NZ_JBEXOM010000111.1:0-1018 GCF_040611555.1 Streptomyces sp. NPDC006624
AGCGCCAGTCGCAAGCGCAGAGACGCCTGACGAGTAACCTGACACGGTGCAGTCACCGATACAGGGAGACAAGACAGGATGGATCCTCGCATTTCGGTCAACAAGCTCGGCGAATACATGACGGCCACGCCGGCCCGGCGGCGGCAGATCGTCAAGGACCAGAAGAACAGACCCGTGTTCAAGGCCGCCCGCTACCGGGACGCGCGCGACGCCATTTCGTCCCTGATCGCTTCGGGCACGGCCGGCGAAGCGTGGGCGCGCGATTTCGCCGAGGGCCTGCGGCGAGACCCGGGCGGGTCGGATTTCGCGATGCAGGACCGGGCCCACTCCGCCGCGGCCATCGACACCTTCGTCGAAATCCGCGGCGCGATGAAGATCGACGATCTGATCGCGGTCTCGGCCGATGCGCGGTGTTCCGATGCGGTCGAGATGGCCGGCGTGCGCGTGGTCGCGCGCCCGGATGCGCTGCTGCTGGATCCGCGCTCGCTCGCCGTGGTCGGCTGCGTCAAGCTGCATTTTTCCAAGAGCCAGCCGCTGGACGAGAAAGGCGGGAACTACGTCGCCACCGCGATGCAGACCCATCTGGAACGCAACCTGTCCGCGCCCGGCCTGGTGCTTTCTTCGCGCTGTTATGTGGTGGACATCGCGACCCGCAGGATCCACACCGCGCCCAAGGCCAGAAAGCGCCGGCTGGGCGATCTGGCCGCCGCTTGCGAAGAGATCAAGGATCGCTGGGAAAAGCTGTGAGCGCAGAAAACCGGGGTGGACACTGCGTCCACCCCGTCCCCGGGCACAGCGCGACGCTATCGCCCGCAAGCGGTGCCGCGCCCCGCGCTCAGAACGAACGCGAGCCGCGCAGCGAGAACACGAAGTTCGGCGCGTCCGGGGTCAGCCCCGCGGCGAGTTGGCCGTTGAAGGTCCAGCCCGAGGGCAGCACGTAGCTGGCGCCGATGTTGAGCGTGGTGGAATTGCTGGAGCTGCCGGCCACGCGCCGCTTCGGCCCGCCCGGCGCGGTGGT
>NZ_JBEXOM010000112.1:0-1017 GCF_040611555.1 Streptomyces sp. NPDC006624
TGAAGTTCACCGTCACGCAGGAGGCCGCGGATATCGAGCTGCTCCTTTAGAGTTAGAGCATCTAACCCGGCAAGGTCGGACGAGGAAAGCCACCAATCCAAGATCTCGCCAACCCGAGCCGTTCCAAAAACATCAGTCGGAATGTGACTATGAAGCTCTTTCTCTCGCGCCTCAGAGTCGAATAGGCTCTTGAGCTTTACGACTCCGCCACTTTGCCCACCGGCTGGACTCGCGCTGGAACGTAGAAGCCCATCGGAGTAGTCAAGCACGCGCTGAAGAACGTCTGTGGGAATTGGTGTTATCAGGAGTGGGTAGTTCTCATTTGCCTTCTGCAAAGAGTTTGACAGGTGGTATCCCGCGACCGGCCGCATCTGGGCGTCTCGAACAAGCACCATGCGATCGTGGAGGTCCTTCTGTGGAAGACCAAACACCCTCAGGCGGACCGTCCCATATTGCTTTACCCAGACCTTGCATGCTGCCAGAAGATTCTGAATACGCGGGTCGGAACGCCCCTCGGATGGCGCGCCCCCTTTCGCCCAGGCATACAAGCGTTTCCACCACGGAGTCGACTCACTGCGCCCTGTCCCCGTGAATATTGTGTAAGTTCCGCTGTTCGACCCGTATGCGTTCAGAAGGTGGATGCCCACATCCTCCATGTATGGGTCGAACCAAGCAACGTGATCCCCTCTGTGGTTTGCCAGAAGACGACTAATCCACTCAGCCAGTTCGAGGCGACCGGTGTTATCGCCCTCAGAATAGCGCAGGAAGAACCTTCCTTCGGATATCGGAGGTACTAAACTACTGACCATGGATTTGACATGCCTGTTTGCAGTTACCCAGGGATCAGCTACCCGTCCTCCGATGACCGACTCCGTGCTTTTCGTGTGCCTTGTAATCCGTTGTGCCTCTTCGAGGCGGCTCATATGAGAGGGTCGCAATGCCTTGGACAGCCAATCACTCTTGAAGAGCGCCTGACCGCCGACGAAATGCATCGTTTGGCCAATCTCACGTACGAGG
>NZ_JBEXOM010000113.1:0-1016 GCF_040611555.1 Streptomyces sp. NPDC006624
GCAATATTTACTTAATAACTGTAATTGAGATTGGAGAATTTTTAACCATATAAGTAGCATGCGAACCAAAATATCCTTTAATTCCATGCATTGATCGCGATCCAATGATTAAGATATCTGCAGATGTTGCTGGCAAAATCGTCTTAGTAATTTCCTCGGCCGGATCACCTTCTCCACTGTACAGCTGAATGTTTTTTACACCGCTATTTTCTGCATATTGTTTGTACTTTTCCAAATTAAGTGACAATTGACTTTGTTTCTGCCTCAAGTACTCAGGGTCTAACGCTTCATAAACATTCAGCTCTTCAATTTCTAAAATTGAGGCAATCAGTAATGCGGCTCCAGTTTTACTCGCTTGCTTTACAGCATATTGAAAGGCTTTTTGAGCTCCTTCTGATTCATCTACCCCAACTAAAATATTTTTAAATTCATCAAATCCTTCCATAGTGCTTCTTACCTTTCATTAATTAATTGATTATATTTTTTATTTCCTTTATACAGTTCAATAATTGTTCACGCTAACAGTAGTAATACTGCGACGATAATGACATAGGCAATAGAATCAGCTAGTACAAGTTGGCTTGATGTCACCTTTTCACCAAAAAAACCTTCAATTTGGCCGGGCAATCCAATCAAATTTAAATATGTCAATCCAATTACTGAACCCCATCCTATTATCCGAATAACTATCGAATTTTTAAACCGGCTTCCCATTTCCACCTCACTATTGGTCATCATTAATAATGGTACCATCGAAAATGGTAACGCAAAAGCTAAGAAGACTTGTGAATTATTCATTAGTGTATTTAACGCTGTGTGCTCCCGAATCGTTCCTTGCCTGCTTGTAATAATTACACAGATTAACACTGGGATAACTGAAATCAAACGCGTAATTAAGCGTCTTAGCCAAATTGGCATTCTCATATGAATGAATCCCTCCATAATTACTTGTCCAGTTAAAGTTCCGGTAATCGTTGAATTTTGTCCAGAAGCTAGTAACGCGACTGCGAATAATG
>NZ_JBEXOM010000114.1:0-1014 GCF_040611555.1 Streptomyces sp. NPDC006624
CCGAAAGCTTATGACCGACCAACAACACAAGAAACTCAGCAAGTTCCTCAGCCTCATCCTCCGTCACGACCCGCAGGCCATCGGCCTGACTCTGGACGCCCAAGGCTGGGCCGACGTCGACGAATTCATCGCCAAGGCCGGCGCGCACGGCAGGCTCTACAGCCGCACGCTGATCGCAGCGATCGTGCGCGACAACGACAAGCAGCGCTTCAAGCTCAGCGACGATGGCCGCCGCATCCGCGCCAACCAGGGCCATTCGATCGACATCGACCTGGCCTTGCAGCCGCTCGAACCGCCGCCCACGCTCTACCACGGCACCGCCACCCACTTCGCCGCCTCGATCCGCAAGACCGGGCTGGACAAGCGCAGCCGCCAGCACGTGCACCTCTCGCTCGACCGCGACACCGCGCTCAAGGTCGGCAGCCGCCACGGCGCACCGCTGGTGCTGCACGTGCGCGCCGGCGAAATGCACGCACGCGGCTTCGCCTTCTACCGCGCCGACAACGGCGTATGGCTCACCGACGCGGTCGCGCCGGAGTTCATCGATTGGCCGGCGCAGGGGTGAGGCGATGGAGTTGCGTGCGATCCGGGCGGTTATAACTACCCCGACATCGAGCGTTATGTTGCTGAGCCGAGCCGACTAAGAGGCGCCACAGCTTCGCGACTACAACCTGAAGCCCTGCAGCTTTCCGTTCGTCATTCCGGCGAAAGCCGGAATCCATGTTGATCTTGCTGTTGCCGTCGCTCTTAGCTCCCCCCGCCGCCCCGAACTCGCCACAGGCAAATAGAGACCCGAAGGGCGGCGCGCAGGACGCGCGCCGTGCGCCACCCAGGCCATGGATGGCCTGTGTGGCGCATCCCTGCGCAAGCGCCGAACCATAGTGGCTCTTGATTCGAAAACAAGGAAAGCGCCTTTCTTTGGTTACTTTCTTTGGCAAGACAAAGAAAGTGACCCGGCCGCTTGCGGACGGAAGCTGTTGATCTTGGCTTGTCGTCACTCGTTGCAACGAGAGA
>NZ_JBEXOM010000115.1:0-1013 GCF_040611555.1 Streptomyces sp. NPDC006624
ACAGTAAACTTTGGTGCAAGTAAGATTTCAGTAGAAGGCCAAACAACAATTGAAGAACTCGAAGAAGCGGGAGCCTTCGAAAATCTTATCATTCGTGATGATCAAGAAAATGATGAACAAGTTAGATCAAAAGAGTCTTTTATTAAACGGAATATCGCTTTAATCATCTCTCTTGGTTTTATACTTGTTGCTGTGATTTCCCAACTATCATTGGGCGAAGATCATTTATTAACGAAAGCTCTTTATATATTGGCAATAATAATTGGTGGATTTGATTTATTTAAAGAAGGGTTCTCTGATTTGATCAAATTGGACTTCTCCATGGAATCTTTAATGACTATTGCAATTATTGGGGCCGCATTTATTGGAGAATGGGCCGAAGGTTCTATTGTAGTAATACTATTTGCTATTAGCGAAGCTTTGGAACGATTTTCAATGGATAAAGCAAGACAGTCGATTCGTTCTCTTATGGATATAGCTCCCAAAGAAGCTCTTATCAGGAGAAACAATGTAGAGCAATTAGTCAGTGTCGATAAAATCGATATCGACGATATTATGATCATTAAACCCGGACAAAAAATAGCCATGGATGGGCTTGTTATCAACGGTCATTCTTCAGTAAATCAAGCAGCAATAACAGGAGAATCGGTTCCTGTTGAAAAACAGTTAGATGATGAAGTGTTTGCAGGAACACTAAATGAAGAAGGTGTTCTTGAAGTCAAAGTAACAAAAAAAGTAACGGATACAACGATTGCCAAAATCATTCACTTAGTTGAAGAAGCGCAAGGAGAACGAGCTCCTGCACAAGCCTTTGTAGATAAATTTGCAAAATACTATACGCCATTCATAATTATTATGGCCCTTTTGATAGTGGTTGTTCCTCCGCTATTCTTTGGTGGTGACTGGAATAAATGGCTTTACCAAGGGTTATCCATTTTAGTTGTCGGATGTCCTTGTTCATTAGTGATCTCAACACCTGTTTCAATTGTTTCGGCTATTGGTAATGCAGCAAA